>NZ_CP138988.1:2127500-2727500 GCF_044594215.1 Olleya sp. R77988
ATATGGTGTTGTACCAGATGCTGCAATACCTATCACTACGTCTTTATTTGAAATTTCATGTTCTGATAAATCTTTCCAGCCTTGTGTTGTTGAGTCTTCAGCAAATTCTACTGCTTTTCTAATAGCGATATCTCCACCTGCTATTAAACCAAGTACTAAGTCAAAGGATACTCCAAACGTTGGTGGACATTCTGATGCATCTACTATACCCAACCTTCCACTGGTTCCTGCTCCTATATAAAACAATCTTCCTCCTTTTTTTAATTTTAAAACTATTTGATCTACTAAGCTTTTTATTTGTGGTATTGCTTTCTCTACTGCATGTGGAACTGTTTTGTCTTCATTATTTATATTTTGAAGCAATTCTGAAACTGACATTTTTTCTAAATTATTATAATTTGAGTCAGATTCTGTAGTTTTTATAAATTCCATATTTTAATGTTTGCACTGTTTTTGCGTTAGCGATTGAGCGGTTTGTTTGAGCTCCTCGCAGAGAGCGAGTAGTGAAAGCGCGACCCTTGTGGTAATGCCCAAATTATTTATTCTACAATATAAGTAAATTGATAAGCTTGTGAAACTCTAAAATAGCCTAAAGGATAATTATCGGGATTGGTTAAATTTATGCAATTACCTCTAACTGTTGCTGGTTGTGTCTGAAAAGGACCACCTCCATCTTCTGAAGATTGAGCTAATAATATTGTCATATATTGGTAAAATTGATCTGAAATACCATAGTTGTTTATTGTTACTTCATCTGATGATTCAAGGTCTTCTTCTGAGTAGAAAGCAAAAATCTGATTACCATCTGTAAACTGATCATCATATACTTCTAAAACTGGTATTTCTGGAATGTTACTAAAAAACTCATAAAAATAATAGTTTTCAATATTTTCTGGATCTGTGTAATAGGCTTTTAACTCTATATCTTCTCCTGAAAAACCACCTTCGTTATTTTGCTCTATATAATCTATTGGAGTTACTGATGTTAGTATTTCTGAACCAACATAAGTATCGTCTTCATAAATAATTGTAAGTGTATATTCTTGATTTAGTACAGGAATAAAATTTGAGGTTATGTATACTCCTGTATTTCCTTCTTCTGTAAAATTAAAACTATTTCCGTTTGTGTCTTCTACAATTACTATTGCATTATTTGCAGGTGGAACTTCAGAATCAAAGAATGGAGCAGTTAAAGAGAGTTTTATTTTTTGTTGACTTCCATCTGTACCATCAAACCAATTTAATGAGGCTTCAATAACTAGTTTTGGGTCAGAAGTTGGGACTTTTAAATCTATGACATCTTCACAATTAAAAAGAGTCATTATAATTAATATATACAGTGCTTTTTTCATCTTCTAAAATTTAAAATTATATGAAACCAATGGGATTATTCCAAAAATGGCTAATCTAGTTGCTTCATTATTACCTGTCATCCTGTTTTCTCCAAAACTAATTGATGCTGCATTACGACGGTTGTATGCATTATAAACACTAAATACCCAGTAACTTTGCAATCCTTTAGTTTTTTCTGGTTTTGGTGTGTAATTTGCAGAAAAATCTAAACGATGATAACTTGGTAATCTATCTGCGTTTCTGTTACTATAACTAGGAATACTTATACCATTATATACGTATTGGCCATTAGGATAGGTTGTTGGTTGCCCAGTTTGAAATAAAAAATTTGCATTAAATTTCCATTTATTATTTAGCTGATAGCTTCCTGTAAATGAAATGTCATGTGTCTTGTCATAAGCAGTATTATACCAATTACCATTATTTAAACCAATTTCTGTAGGAGTGCGACCTGGTGTTTTTTGTTCAGACTTTGATAGTGTATAGGCTAACCAACCTTTAAAGCGTCCTTCGTTTTTTCTTAAAAGCACTTCTAATCCATAAGCTCTTGCTTCTCCATTTAATATGACTTGCTCAATTGCATTATTTGCAATTAAGTCAGCACCATCTATATAATCTATTCTGTTTTGGATGGTTTTATAAAAACTTTCTACTTCTAAAGAGTATTTATCATCATTTAAACTTTTAAAATAACCTACTGCAACCTGATCTAATAGTTGTGGTTTTGTGTATTTTCCACTAGGTGTCCATACATCTAAAGGTGTTGGTGATGTTGTGTTTGATAATAAATGCAAGTATTGTGTCATACGATTGTAACTTGCTTTTACAGACGTATTTTCGTTAAGTTGATAAGCTAAAGAGACCCTAGGCTCTAGGTTTGCAAAACTTGTTATAACATCACTTCTATCATAAGTTTCTGTTCCTGTTGGTGTTGCTTTTTCATAAATCTGAAAATCATCATTAAATAGTACTGCTTGATCATTTTCATATATATTTAATTCGTCTTGACCTAAACGTAAAAAAGAACTTAGTCGTAATCCATAACTTAAATATAGTTTTTCGTTTATTTTGTGTTCTGCATCAATGTAAATAGCATTTTCAAATGCATATTTATCTATTAATTTAAATGAATTAATTCCAGATGTTGGAGTAGATGGTTCAATTTCGCCAGGATTAAATTTATAATAAATACTATTTAGTCCATATTGTAATTTAAATCCATCTGAAGCATAATGTTTAAAATCATATTTAAAGTTGAAGTTTTGAATTCCGGAATTCCAATCAAATTCAACAAAATTTAATTTTAAACCATAGTAGTAATCTGAATATATTAAGGACATATTTGAAAATAGCTTATCTGAAAATAAATGATTCCATCTAAAATTAACAACTGAATTTCCATAAGTATTTTCAAAACTATCAGCGATACTAAATACATCACGACCAAAATAACCAGATAAGTAAATACTATTATTATCATCTAAATCATAACTTAGCTTAGTGTTTAAATCATAGAAATATGCTATGTTATCTATATCAAAAAGAGGTAAAAATAAATGTGCATAACTACTACGACCACCAAATAAGAAAGATCCTTTATCCTTTTTTAATGGACCTTCTGCTAATAATCTACTAGCAACAATACCAATTCCACCATTCATATGAAACTCTTTACTGTTTCCTTCTTTTTGATAAATATCTAAAACTGAAGATACGCGTCCTCCATAACGTGCAGGAATGCCACCTTTATATAATTTTAAATCCTTAATGGCATCAGGATTAAAAACCGAAAAGAAACCAAATAAATGAGACGAATTAAATACAGTAGCCTCATCTAATAAAATTAAATTCTGGTCTACAGCTCCACCACGCACATTAAATCCAGAGGATCCTTCACCAGCATTTGTTACTCCTGGTAAAAGGGTTATTGCTTTAATAACATCTGCTTCTCCAAGTACTACAGGTATTTCTTTTATAGTTGAAGAGCTTAATGCATTAACACTCATTTGAGGTTTTTTAATGTTTAGCTTTTCTACATTTTCTGTAATAATGACTTCGTCAAGGTTTTCAAAAGATTCTTCTAAACTAAAATTTTTAGTAATGTCACTTTCCAAAGTTATGGTTTCGATTATATCAGAAAACCCTAAATAAGAGATGACGACTTTATAAGTGCCTTCTGGTAAGGTGATAGAGTAGAAGCCATACTCATTAGTGACTGCTCCAGTGTTTAAATCTGGAATAATAACATTAACGCTAATTAAAGATTCGTTACTACTTGCTTCAGTAATTTTACCACTTAGCGTAAATTTTTCTTGTGCTATAATTAGTGATGAGCTAAATAATAGAAACGCTAGTAAAACTTTGGATAGTTGTTTCATTTTTTGATTTTGATTAAGTAAAAATAAAAAAAAAGCTCCCTAATTGGGAGCTTTTAACATATTCTTAATTAATGATTTTTAGATGCTTTTTAACAGATCATTTAATAATAAAATTGGTTGCATTGCTTGAGCTGTTAATGTTTGGTTTGGAGAATAGTAACCTTCTATATCTACTGCCTTTCCTTGGATATCATTTAAAGCTTTAACAATAGTATTTTCTTCAGCTTTAAAGGCTAAAGCAACTGGTCCAAATTGTGCTTTTAAACTTGCATCAGTGTTTTGGTTTGCTAACGCTTCTGCCCAATACATTGCTAAATAAAAATGACTTCCTCTATTATCTAACTCTCCAGCTTTTCTTGAAGGTCCTTTTTTATTTTCTAATAATTTTTCTGTTGCATCATCTAAAGCGTCACCTAAAACTTTTGCTTTTGGATTGCTGTTTACTTGACTAAAATGCTCTAAAGAGACTGCTAATGCTAAAAACTCTCCTAAGCTATCCCAACGTAAATGATTTTCTTTTACAAATTGTTGTACATGTTTTGGTGCAGATCCTCCAGCACCAGTTTCAAATAAACCTCCACCATTCATTAGTGGTACAATAGATAACATTTTGGCAGATGTACCTAATTCTAAAATTGGAAATAAATCTGTTAAATAGTCACGTAATACATTTCCAGAAACCGATATTGTATCATCTCCAGCTTTAACTCTTTTTAAAGTAAACTCTGTTGCTTTAATTGGAGATAAAATATGAAGTTCTAAACCGTCAGTATTATGATCTTTTAAGTACGTGTTTACTTTTTTAATTAGTTCTGCATCATGTGCTCTGTTTTGGTCTAACCAAAATACAGCAGGAGTTTCAGACGCTCTAGCACGTGTAACTGCTAATTTAACCCAGTCTTGGATTGGTGCATCTTTAACTTGACACATTCTCCAGATATCTCCAGTCTCAACAGTATGTTCAATTATTGTATTTCCGTCTACGTCAATAACTTCAACTTTTCCATCTGCAGTTATTTCAAAAGTTTTGTCGTGTGATCCGTATTCTTCAGCTTTTTGAGCCATTAAACCAACATTAGGAACTGTTCCCATTGTTGTTGGGTCAAAAGCACCATTTTGTTTACAAAAATCTATAGTTGCAGTATAAATCCCTGCATAACTACTATCTGGTATTACTGCTTTTGTGTCTTGAGATTTACCATCTGTATTCCACATTTGACCAGAATTTCTAATCATTGCTGGCATTGAGGCATCAATTATAACATCACTTGGTACATGTAAATTTGTAATACCTTTATCACTATCTACCATCGCTAATGCTGGATTTGCTTGGTATGCAGCATCAATATCTGCTAGGATAGTATTACGTTCTGCTTCAGATAATTCGTTTAAATTACTTAATAAATTTCCAAATCCATTGTTTACATCTACTCCAATTTTTTCAAAAGTGGCACTATGTTTAGCAAAGACATCTTTAAAGAACACACGTACAGCATGACCAAATATAATTGGGTCTGATACTTTCATCATGGTTGCTTTCATATGTAAAGAAAACAATACGCCTTTATCTTTAGCGTCTTGTACTTGCTCTTCTAAAAATGCTAATAATGCCTTTTTGCTTAAAACAGTTCCATCAATAATTTCGCCTTTTAAAAGTGCTAAACCATCTTTTAAAACTGTTGTGTTACCACTAGTATCTGTATGTTGTATTTTAACAGAAGTTGCTTCTGCTAAAGTTACAGACTTTTCATTATGAGCAAAGTCTCCAGCAGTCATTGTTGCTACATGAGATTTAGAGTCTTTAGACCACTTACCCATAGAGTGTGGATTCTTTTTTGCGTAGTTTTTTACAGCTTTAGGCGCACGTCTGTCAGAGTTACCTTCACGTAATACTGGGTTTACAGCACTTCCTTTTATTTTGTCATAACGCAGCTTTGCGTCTTTTTCTTTATCGTTTGTTACTTCTTCTGGATAATCTGGTAACGCATATCCTTTGGCTTGTAATTCTTTTATTGCAGATTTTAATTGCGGTATTGAAGCACTAATATTTGGTAATTTTATAATGTTTGCTTCAGGTGTTTTTGCTAAATCTCCTAAAAATGCTAAATCGTCAGACACGCGTTGGTCTTCTGTTAAATAATCAGGAAAAACCGCTAATATCCTTGAAGCTAATGATATGTCTCTAGTTTCTAATTCTATTCCAGAGGATGCTGTAAAGGCTTTTACAATTGGTAAAAACGATCGTGTTGCTAAAGCAGGAGCTTCGTCTGTAATTGTATATATAATTTTTGGTGAATTTGACATAAATTTAAAGTGTATGTTAGTTTGTTTTTAAGCTTGGCAAAGATACAAAAATTAGAAGATTTTTTAAAGCGAAAACGTTTACTTAACGTCTATATTTTAGGGATTAGAATAAGAACTAGTCTTTTTTACGGAATTAATAAAAAACAGAGCCTATTTTAAGAAATATGAATTTTATATGCATCTAATAGGCCTTCAATTTGTGTTCTTGAAAATTTTGCGCCTCTTATTTTATTGTTTTCCGGATTTATAGAGTAGTGGGTTGCAGTTGTAAAATCTACTTTTTCTAGATTAGTGTTTTTAAAAATAGCACGTTTTAAATCGCAATTGTTAAAGATACTGTTTGTAAGATTAGCTTCTGTAAAGTCTGTGCTTTCAAAATTAGAGTCTTTAAAAGCTGTTTTGACTAATTTGACTTGATAAAAAGATGAAAAACTAAGTTGACAGTTATCAAAACTAATAGATAATAATAATTGGTTGCAGTCATTAAATAGTACACCTAATAATTTACAGTTTTTAAAATTAACTTCTTTAAAAGTTGTGTCTTTAGTTTTGCAATTGCTTAAATCACAGTCTATAAAAGTACATTCTAAAAATGTAACGGAAGACAAATATGCATTATTAAAATTACAATTGATGAATGTACAATTATCGTATTCTACTTTTGGTAGCTCTGTTGTTGTGTAATTTTCGCTTTTAAAAGTTTTATCAACTATAAAGGGTAGACTCATTATTATAATTTAGGTAAAGATATGTTTTTTGGTATTTAAGAAAAATTTAGACATCTAGTATTTTGTTAAAAATACTATCTAGTTTTTGATAGATTCTAATAAATAATAGTTTTACTAAAATACAAAAGCCATAACATAATAGACTAAACTACTGTTGTTATGGCTTTTTTGAATTAACACATTCTTGACTTATTTAGCTTTCGCTAAATCAATCCTAAACTAGGTTTAGCATCTTTTTGGTACAAGACCTTGTTAAATCAATAGTACATTTGGGTGTAACTTTCAAAATGTATTGACCTGTTACTAAATGTACATAGAATTGTTTTTCTTGATGATTTAATCTTTCAGTTTTCATTTTCATGATAACCACTGTCATTAAACATTGTTTTTTTCAAATACTCTTGCTTTCGCGCCTTTATTTTACTTAAAACTTTCAACTTTACTAGTTAGTTCCTGCAAGCATGAACTACTTTTTAAAATTTCATGATTTTTAAATTAACACGACTACACATGCAATTTTCAAAACCTCAAAAAACAATACAACTAAATCAAATCCAATTATTAATTGAAACCAATATTACTATTGTTATTAATTGTTTTACTAAAGTATATCTTTTTATTAAAAATGCAAATATTTTAAGCGATTAGATATCAACTAGTTATAAACCATAGTTATTAACAAAAGTTAATAACCAAAAAAGCCTAACTTAATTAAGTTAGGCTTTTTGTTATGTTTAAAGGGGAAGAAATTATTTTCTTCTAGCTTCTTTAATTCTGGCTCTTTTACCAGTAAGACCTCTAAAGTAAAAGATTCTTGCTCTTCTAACTTTACCTCTTTTATTAACTTCAATTTTTTGTAATGCTGGTAAGTTAACTGGGAAGATACGCTCTACACCAATTGTTCCAGACATTTTTCTAATTGTAAATGTTTCTGAAGATCCTGATCCTCTTCTTTGGATCACTACTCCTCTAAAAAACTGAGTACGTACTTTTTCTCCTTCTCTAATCTCGTAGTACACAGTAATTGTGTCTCCTGCTGAAAATTCTGCGAAGTCCTTTTTTGTTACAAATTCGTCTTGTACAAATTTTATTAAAGATTCCATCTTTATATAATTTTAATGATTGATTCAGAACAACATTCACGTATCTCGCCAGAGGTTAATCCGAAATTGGGTGCAAATATAGGTAAAAAGTTGAAACTAAAAAGTTATAATCTTGAAAATTTACTTGTTTTTTGAAGTCTAAAAATGACTTATATTAAAAAATGTTCTCAATACATTTTGTTCATGCTTAACAAAACACTCTAACTGACGTGCTAATTAGTCTTCCAATAAATCTGGACGTCTGTCTTTTGTACGTTGATAGGCTTGGTCTTCTCGCCATTTTTCAATGTTTGCTTTATGACCAGATAATAATACTTCTGGTACTTCTAATCCTTTATAGTTTCTGGGTTTTGTGTAAATTGGAGGAGCTAATAAATTGTCCTGAAAACTATCTGTTAGTGCAGAGGTTTC
The DNA here is from genome assembly GCF_044594215.1 of Olleya sp. R77988. Classification (GTDB taxonomy): domain Bacteria; phylum Bacteroidota; class Bacteroidia; order Flavobacteriales; family Flavobacteriaceae; genus Olleya. Next base: position 2,135,778 of record NZ_CP138988.1, read on the forward strand.
GTTACCTAAAACACCTGGAATTATTCTAATAATAGCATCGCAAAGTACAGCTGCACCAAGTTCTCCACCAGATAATACATAGTCTCCAATAGATATTTCTTTAGTGATAAGTAACTCGCGTACACGCTCATCTACACCTTTATAATGTCCACAAAGGATAATAATGTTTTCTTTTAAGGATAAATGGTTGGCAATTCCTTGGTTTAAGGTCTCTCCATCTGGTGTCATATATATTACCTCGTCATAGTTACGCTCTGACTTAAGTTTGGTAATACATTTGTCTATTGGCTCTATAGACATTACCATTCCAGCTCCACCACCAAACTGTGTGTCGTCAATAGACTTGTAGTTGTCTGTGGTATAGTCTCTTAAATTATGAAAATGTACTTCGACCAATTTAGCCTCAATAGCACGTTTTAAAATAGAGGCTTCAAACGGACTTTTAATTAATTCTGGTAAAACGGTTATAATATCAATTCTCATTTACTTGCTTTATAGTTTGCAAAGATAAATGAAATGTTTGGATGGTTGAATTGATTTTTTGGGATGGTTCGTTTAACGGTTTTGTATAAGATTAGTTGCGTGGTTTAGCAACGAATTTAGCAAATACAAACCGAATAGAAAATCCGCGAGGATTTTCGTTAGTAGGCTCGTACCAAGCAATTAATTTTATACGTTGTTACCACACGTATTTTATTTACGAAATCCAAGTTCCCTCAATTTTATCTATTATCCATTTTCCGCTGTCATTTTTCTTGATAAAAATTCTAAAGCCACTTCCGTTTAAAATTCCCATAGTATAACCTCCATTCAGCACGCCAGTATTTTTAGTTTTGTCAAATATTATTCCACCAAAGTGAATGCTTGCTGCAATAAAAAAGTCATATTCAGTTCGCCAAAATTCACGTCCATTTGGGAATTCCGAGCGATATTTGAATTTAATCTTTTCATTGTTTGATTTCAGTCTATTAAGGTCAATTTTATATTTTTCAAATCCACCAATAGAATCAGAAATCACTAAATATATTAAAGCATTATCTCTTTCCAGAAAGTCTTTTTTTCTTTCCCATTTTTTAATATCGTTTTTATACTTGTCAGTTTGTTTATAGTCCTGAATTCCTTTGTCAATATCGTTTTTATATTCTTCTTTTTGGAAAAATTCGGGCGGTGGCGGTGGTGGTGGGGCTAGTCTTTTCTCGTAGTAGATTGAATCTAAAATAGCAGGAAATACTTCGTAGAAAACGTTTTGTTCAAATTCCGTTTCACTTATGACTTTTTCTTCTTTACAATTCCAGAAAAACAAGGTCAAAATCGAAAAGACGAATATTGATTTCAGCGTTTTTTTCATATGTGTGGTAACGTATAGATAAGGAGAGTTTTCAATTCTCTTTATCGAATGTTAAACGAAGTTAGTTGTTTTTTCTGACAAAGTCAAGTCTTATTTTTTTAAAAACTTATACCTAAAGTAGCTTAATCTACTTGTTACAAACTCGGTTTCTTGTCTTGATAAATGATCTACAATAATTTTTATTTTCCACCCTTTGGAGAACGATAATACTAAATAAATAAAATTGCCTCCTGTAGAGTCACTTCCTACATTTACACTATCGTCAATATAGATTTTTGTTAGGTGTTGTGTTTTTCGTTTTCTAACGAAAGGTAAAAAGCCATGTCTTACTTTAATACCATTTTTGGAAAATACTATTGTTGTTTTTGTGTGCAAAAAGACAGCAAAAAATATAACTAAAACTAAAATAGTACTTAATACAATTGGAGATGCGTTTTCTGGTTGACGATATAATAAAAAGCTAATAACAAAAATTGAAAACCCAAATAGTAAGATCCTTAAAAAGGTGCTAGTATTAAGCTTTAACCTATAACCTGGAATGGATACTTTATAGGCATCATCTAAATTGGTAATCTTTACATCAGAGCCTTTTAGTATGTTAGGGTTATGCATTAATGTTAGTTTTATATAGATTTTAAATCTTCATTTTTCATCATAGATTGTAATACAAAAGCAATAACCATTACAATTGCACAACCTACAAAGTTTAACCATAAAAATGGAAGGTTAATAATATCAAATTCATCTAAAAGATATAATCCAATGACTAAAACCTAAGTAATTAAAGCAGCTACAAATACTGCATTTGCTTTAATGTATTTAAAGAAAAATGCTAACAAGAAAATACCCAATACATTACCATAAAAAATAGAACCTATAATGTTTACTAATTGTATTAAGTTTTCAGCTAGATTAGCAACGCAGGCGACACCAATTGCTATAATTCCCCAAAGTAATGTAAACCCTCTAGAGGCTTTTACCATCTCTTTGTCTGTTTTTGGACCAACTCTGTGTTTGTATAAATCTATAGTTGTTGTGCTTGCTAACGCATTAAGCTCTGATGCTGTACTTGACATAGCTGCACTTAAAATAACTGCTAATAATAAACCAATTAAGCCTTTTGGTAAGTTATTAAGTATAAAATGAATAAATACATAGTCCTTGTCATTGCTTTCTACTTTTACACCTTTTGCTTCTTCGCCAGCTTTTTTAATTAAGTTTTTTGCATGTGCTCTTATCGTGTCACTTTGCGCATTATAACTAGCTATTAAGTCTTGGTTTACTTTTCTGTCAGCATTTACAAACTCTGTAATAGTTGCTTTTTTAAGCTCAAAAACATTTTGTTGTTTTAGTTGAAGTGATTTATAGTCGTCTGCATATTTAGAATTTAATACAATGTCTGTTGCTGTTGGATTAAAATTAAGTGGTGCTTCATTAAACTGATAAAATACAAACACCATAATACCAACCAATAGAATAAAAAATTGCATCGGAATTTTTAATAAGCCATTAAAAATCAGACCTAAACGCATTTCTTTAACAGATTTACCAGATAAATAGCGTTGTACTTGGCTTTGATCTGTACCAAAATAGGAGAGCATTAAAAATGTACCACCAATTAATCCAGACCAAACTGTATATCTGTTATTTAAATCAAAAGAAAAATCGATCACTTCCATTTTACCACTTGCTCCAGCAATGTCTAGTGCTTTTTTAAACGTAATGTCGTCTGGTAGTTGATTTAATATTAAAATAAAAGCAATGACCATTCCTGTAAAAATGACCACCATTTGATGCTTCTGTGTCACATTTACTGCTTTTGTACCACCAGATACTGTGTAAATAATTACTAAAACACCAATAATAATATTTAGTAGTAGTAAGTCCCAACCTAAAACTGCAGATAAGATTATTGCAGGAGCAAAGATGGTTATTCCTGCAGCTAGTCCACGTTGTATTAAAAATAGAATAGCTGTTAAGGATCTTGTTTTGCGGTCAAAACGGTTTTCTAAAAACTCGTAAGCTGTATAGACTTTAAGTCTGTGATATAATGGTATAAATACCATGCAAATAACAATCATTGCAATAGGTAATCCAAAATAAAACTGAACAAAGCCCATTCCAGAATGAAAGGCTTGTCCTGGTGTACTTAAAAAGGTAATTGCACTTGCTTGCGTTGCCATAACAGACAACCCAATAGTCCACCATTTACTATTACTACCACCTTTTAAAAAGTCTTTTACGTTTTTGCTTCCTCTGGTTTGGTATGTTCCATAAATGACAATGGTTAATAGTGTCCCAATTAAGACAATCCAATCTAATGTTTGCATAATTAAAACAGTTTAGTGATGATGTAAAACGCAATAATATAAATAGCATTAGCTACTAGTAATACTGTGTATAATGGTTTCCATTGATATTTTGGTTGGTCTTGCATGTTTTAGTTTTTTAATCCATTATCCTTTTTAATATCAGACTTTCCAATACTTAGCATATTAGCAAATAGTCTGTAAGCTCCAGAAACGCCTGCTGGAAATTCTCTAAAAAAGCTTAGTCCTGTATATATATAATGTCCTTTTCCGTGTTTTGCAACTAATAGGCTTCCCGTTTTTGCAGTTTCGTCTTTGTCGTTCATGGATAGGATAGGTGTAAACTCTGACGACCATTCATTAGGAAAATACAAACCACGTTCTTGCGTCCAACCTTCAAAATCTTTAGTTGTTATTTTGTTTGGAAAATTTAATAACTCGTGGTTTGGTGCTAATAGAGTAACTTCTGCAGTCTCATCAGTGACTCTGTCTCTGGATAATTTTAAATTATAAGGTGTAATATTATCTACTTTTACACGACGATTGGTGTTGTATTGCACAATCATATTTCCTCCATTTTCAACAAAATTGAATAAAATATCTTGTTTAAATTTTAAGTCTTCGACAATGTTATACGCTCTAATTCCGACTACTACAGCATCAAAAGCACTTAGTCTTTCTGTAGTGATTTCCTCAGGTTTTAAAATTATTACATTATAACCTATTTGTTGTAGGCTTTCTGGAACAGCATCTCCTGCACCTTCAATATAAGCAATATTATCACCTCTTTTTTGTATATCTAAACGTACTACTTTACTTTGACTAGGTAATAATACAGTTTGGAAAGGTATATGATCGTAATCGATTTCTACTAACTCTTTACTATACGTTTGGTTGCCAATATACACTTTAGGTATCATTAATCCTTCGCTTTGATTTTTTGGAGGAATGACAGTAAATACCAAGGTTTGTTCTTGTCCTTTATTGTCTATTACTATTTTTTGTTTTTCTGGAAAAACCGACCATCCTTTTGGATGTGCTATTTTTACATAACCTTCTAAATTATCTTGTCCAGCTTTAACAATTACAGGAATGTCTTTTTGTTGGTCGTTTTCAAAAATAATTACCTTTTGGTCTATTTTTACTGAGGCTTTTGGAATGATTTCAAAAGGTCTATATAATTCGCCTTTATCTGGTTTTGAGTAACGGTAAATTAAGTTTTTAGTAATAGTAATAGGTTGTCCTTCAATTTTTAAATTGAAATCTACTGTGATTGCTCGAGGTGATTCAGGCTTGCCTATTAAGCTTTTATCTGCCACTTTATACATGCCTAAACTTCCTTTTTGGTTTAACCAATATGGAGAGGTTGGACTTAGATTGCTAGGAATTGTGATTGTTTCTTTAAACGTTTCTTTGGTGTTATTTTCTAAATTAATAGCTTTTGAAATTACACTGTTTTTAGATGAAATTTTATAAGATTCTAAATGTATAGTTGCATTACTTCGGTTTAAAACCTCAATATTAACGTCTATAGTTTGCCCAGCACTACTTGTTGGTGTGCTTGCTGAAGCTTCAAGATATAATCCTGCACATGCTTCAATTATTCTATTAATTTCTAGTGTTTTTTGATCTTTCCATTGTAAATCATCTAAAGATTGTATTAATGCTTTTGCTTTTAATAAATCTTTTAAATGAATGGAAGGATTCTGAAAGTTAAAATGGTTTTCTATACTTTTTAAAATAAGTCCAATTTTTTCGCCATTTTCAACACGTGTCCAAGTGGTATTTATACCATCAAAAAGATTGGATTTGTCTTTAGGTAAATCTCCTTTTATTAATTCTACCCATTCGGTTTGGCTTCCTCTGGTTGTTAATCTACCAAAACCTTGACATAAATGCTTACTACTTGCTAGTGATGCAACCTCGTTATTAGATAAGCCTAACGCTGGATAGTAGACACCAACGTCAAAACTTAATAAGTTGGTTTTGTCTGCCTCTTCAAATTTTTCTTTACTACCATAAAACCACCAAGAGGTGTTAAAAAACTCGCGTTTTGGTTGCCATGTTCCGTATTGTTTTACTTGTTCAGGAAACGCATTTTTATCGTTAGCCAAGTCAAAAGCTTCTACACTTAACATTGCAGAACTTGTATGATGACCATGTGTTGTTCCTGGAGTACGATGGTTAAAACGGTTAATAATAATATCTGGCTTAAATTGTCTTATTGCTAAAACCACATCGCTTAGTACTTCATCTTTATTCCATATTGCTAAAGTCTCGTCTGGATGTTTTGAGTAGCCAAAATCGTTTGCTCTAGTAAAGCGTTGCTCTCCACCATCTGTACGTCTTGCTGCTAATAACTCTTGTGTGCGTATGACACCTAGTAATTCCCTTAATTCTGGTCCAATTAGGTTTTGTCCACCATCACCACGTGTTAAAGATAAATATGCAGTGCGCGCTTTTACATGATTAGACATGTAAGATATTAATCGTGTATTCTCATCGTCTGGATGTGCTGCTAAATATAAAACCGAACCTAAAAAATTTAGTTTTTTAACTGCTTCATGTATTTCTGACGCATTGAGTTTTTCTGGTTGTTGTGCTTGAATTTGAGCAGAAAACACTAATGTTAATAGGAGAGTGGCTAGCTTTTTTGTCATTGTTTACTTTTGATTTGTTCCTGTTGTTTAGGAATAGAATCAAATATAAACAATCGTGTTTTTAATTAGTGGAATTTAAGATTCTTTAACTTTCAAGGTTTGTATTAAGGTTTTGCTATTCTTCTTCAAAGTAAGTAGAATTTATCATTTCTTGTATTCTTTTTTCGTATAGTATTTCATTAATAATATTTCCTAATTCAATAACAATTGGATAATCTTCTTTTAGTTTTATTATTTCTTGTTGACTTAAATCGCAAATGGATTTGGCGTTTTTTTCTTTAGAAATATGTTCTAAAGCATTTAAATAACCTTCAGAAATATTATAAATTACGTTGTTGATTATTGGTTTACTTAATCCGAAAGAACTACTAATCTGTATAATGTTTGATTTGTTAAATTGAAAAGGAAATCTCTTTTCGATTATTATAGCAATACTATCAGCATTCTTTAATTCTAATTCAAAAAGCATTTGATTATCTGCATTTAATTCTATTGTAGTCGTGCTTCTTGAACAACTATACATTCTGCACATTGCTATAGATTGTACTTCAATTTTACGATTGTTAAAATGATTATTAAATATAATGGGTAAATCGCATAAATCATCTAATTTGAATGAGTCCTTTAATACCTGAATATGTTCTTTTGGGTTAATATTCAAATCAAAATCAAACGTTGGCAAGTCTTTATTTGGTGCTAACAGATACATTTGATTGTCACAAAGCGTGTAAACGTCTTCCTTGGTTTCAGTTTTACAACTTAACATTAAAAATAGAATACAAATTATGTAAAAAGTATTTTTCATATGGAAGTAAAACAACAAAAATAAAGCCAATTAATTTACAACCATTTTTTCCGCTTAAAATAAACTAGCATTCCAACTAATACAACAATCATTACTATCCAAACTATGTAGTAACCATATTTGTATTGTAACTCTGGCATGTTTGCAAAATTCATCCCATAAATTCCAGCAATAAAGGTTAATGGTATGAATATGGTTGCAATAATGGTTAGTACCTTCATTACTTCGTTCATTTTATTACTAATGGTTGTCATGTACATATCCATTAAACTCCAAATCATTTCTCTATAAATATCTAAAGTTTCTGTGACCTGAATGACATGGTCATAAACGTCTCTAAAAAAGTGAGTGGTCTTTTCTTTAATTAATCCGTTTTCGTTTTTTTCTAATCGATTAATTATTTCGCGAAGCGGAAAAATAGCACGTCTTATTTTTAAAACTTCACGTTTAAGATTTTGAATTTGTTGTGCTATCTCTTCTTGAGTTAAGCCAGTAAACAAATCGTCTTCAAGGTCCTCAATCTTATTACCCATAGTTTCGATTATAGCATAATAATGATCAACAATAGCATCTATTAAAGCATATAGTAGGTAATCTGCTCCTTCTGACCTTATGCGTCCTTTTTTAGTTTTAATACGTTGTCTAACACTATTAAAAACATCTCCTTCGGCTTCTTGAAAGGTTAAAACGTAGTTTTTTCCTAAAACTAGACTGACCTGTTCTGATATGATTTTTTCAGAATCATCATAATACATCATTTTTAGGACTATAAAAATGTAATCTTGGTAAGTGTCTATTTTTGGACGTTGCGATGTGTTGACAATGTCTTCTAAAATTAATGGATGTAATTTATAATGGTTACCAATGGTCTCAATTTCATTAACAAAATTAAGTCCGTTTAAGTTAAACCAGGTTACAGTCTCTGAATCTTTAAAACGAAAAGCTTCTTCAACCGAGTCTAAATCTCCTTCTTTATAGTCTTCATTATTATAATCAAAAACATGAAGGTGTAATTTGTTACCTTCTTTTGCTCCAGTATATATTAATGCACCAGGTACTTGACCTATTTGTTTTTTATAATTCTGGGTGCGTTTTTTTTTAGCGTTTTTAGGCATAAAATTTACATTCTTTATTTTTAGTTTAAAAAACAAAAACTTTTGTTATTAAAATTACAGTTTTTAAAATACTTTAATAGATAAAAAAAGAGTTTTATTAAAACACTGTTTTATTATATAACATAAAATTTATACTAGTTAACAATAGCTTCTAACGTTTGATATACCAAATGTGTTGGCATACCAACCACATTAAAAAATGAACCTTCAAGATTAGTGACACCAATTTGTCCAATCCATTCTTGGATGCCATAAGCTCCTGCTTTGTCCATTGGATTGTATGTATTAACGTAATGCCAAATCTCTGCATCTGTAAAGGCTTTAAAGGTTACTTTTGTCACTTCGTTAACGGTTTGCTTTGTGGTAGTTGTACTAAAACATACAGAGGTTATTACATCATGTGTTGTATTGCTCATAGATTTTAGCATAGTAAATGCTTCGTCTTTAGTTTTTGGTTTTCCTAATGCTGTATTATTATGCCAAACTATGGTGTCGCTTGTTACAAGTATATCGTTAGCTTCTAATTCTTCAAGAAAAGGTTTTGCTTTTAATTGCGCTAAATAATCACTTATTTCTGCGTGTTTTAACTCTGGTGGATAGACTTCGTCGACTTCTTTTAAACGGATTTCGAAATCTAATTCTAGATCTTTAAAAAATTGTTGACGTCTTGGAGATCCAGACGCTAATATTAAGTGATAGTCTTTTAATTTTTCTTTAAGCATAGGTCTAAAATAAATATACAACCATAGATAGCATACCTAATAGCATAACTATTTTAAGTAAATTACTAATGATTTTAAAGTCTTTTTTGTGTTCTGCAGTAAACAATTTAATTGTAATATATATTAATGGCGCAATTACTGTAATTATAAAATAGAGTACTACTACTTTACGCATATATAAATAGGTAGCTAAATAGTATACTAAAACTAAGATAGAAACTACAGTTAATCCAAATGCTATTTTAGCAGCTCTGTCTTTACCTAAAACTATTGGTAGTGTTTTTAATTGTACTTTGTAATCTCCATCTACATCTTGGATGTCTTTTACAATCTCTCTTATCAATGAAATTAAAAAAGCAAATATTGCGTAGTCAAATAGTACCTCAAACATAGAGGATTGTAAAAATTGATTTTGAGGTGTTATGGCTGGAAGTAGCTCGAATATTCCAACAATCATCAAGCTTAATCCAACAAGTAGACTTATTACAATATTACCGACCAATAAAATTTGTTGCAAAAAAGAAGCATAAATATAGAGTAGTGCAGCTATAATGACAAAAATGGCAAAAAAGCTACTTCTATCTACTATATGTGATAAGTAAAAACCTAAAACCACACCAATAACTGTAAAAGTCATATAGTAGGTGTAGCCTTTTTCTTCCGTAAGGTATTTGCCTATAATTTGTTTATTAGGTTTATTGATAGCATCTGCTTCAACATCAAAAATATCGTTAATAATGTAACCACCAGCTGCAATGCATACTGTAGAAAGCACTAATAATAGAAACTGAAAATGAGTTAACGTTGTTGACACAAATAGCTGATTAGCGTCTATAAGCATGCTTAGAGAAGGAAACAGTGTGTATTTTATTAATACTTGCACTAATGCAATTAGTAGCAGATTTTTAAAACGGATAAGTTGTAGTAGTTTCAAAGTTTTTATATTGTTTTTTTATTTAAATAAAACACCTTCCATCATTTTGATTGAAAGGAGTATTATCAATATTAATAAGACTAAAGTCGAAATAATAACAAGACTATTTTTTTGTTTAGCGTGTTTTCTGATTTTATTTTTTATTTCTTGTTTTTCTAAAGCAGAAAGTGTTTTGGTTTTATAATCTGTTTTAAATTGTTTTTGACTTTCTGTATTTAATTGATTTTTTATTTTAGAAAACGCATCCTTTGGTTTTTGATTAAATATCGAAGGGTTATTGCTTGAGCCAATGTAACCAAAACCTGTGTTATGTCTTCTTTTATTGCGTTTCAAAAATTATTTTTTCATTGTAAATGGTAACCAAATATCAATTATACTGTCGGGACTTTCAGTAGTTATTTCTCTCATTTTAAAAGAGTTTAATCCCGTTTTCATGATACGCTCCTCTTTTATTGGGTCATCAAACCAAATATCAAAAGTAACTTGACCTTGTGGTGTCCATTTGTTGTCTTGTAAGGCTATTAAAATTAAACTTTTAAAACGACTAGCGCAAGAGGTGTAATATTGTCCTAACTCCATAATTCCATCTTCATCAATATCAGCAACAGGAAAGAAAAAATCAGTACCTAAACAACCTACATCAACACTAACTCTTGGAATAGTCTTATCCGTAAATAGTATTGAGGCTGCTTCTTCAACATCTCCAGTTTTGCCAATGTATAATTCTGGGATCACTAAAATAGAATCATTTATACCATCATTATTAATATCTCCTAAAGATTTTAATGTATTATATTTTTCAATATCCTCTTTTAAATAAGTCGTTATTACAATAATTGATGTATCAATTAAGCTCTCTTTTATTCTAGGATGAATTTTCGGGTTGTTAAGTAGTTCTTTTTTAATCGTAACATTCTCCCAGTGGTCTTTCCAGTTTGGAGTATCCTCCTTTTTACAAGAAAATAGGAGTGTAATTACTACTGTTAAAAGGATGTTTTTCATTTAAAACGTTTGTGCATCAAAATCGCTATCCCATTTGTTTTGGACTTTCATGACTTGTTCTATAACGTCGCGTACACAACCTTCGCCACCTAATTTATGCGATATATATTTTGAGACACGCTTAACTTCTGGTACAGCATCTTGTGGGCAACTAGATAAACCAACTAATTTTAAAACAGGTATATCAGGAATATCGTCTCCCATATATAATACGTTTTCAGCTTTAATTTGGTTGTCATTTAAATACGTTTCAAACTGCACTATTTTTTGATGCGCACCTAAAAACACATCTTTAATACCTAAATGGTTTAATCTTGTACGAACCCCTTCATTAGTTCCACCAGAAATAATACAAACATTAAATCCATGGTTAAGCGCTTGTTTCATAGCGTAACCATCCTTTACATTCATATGTCTTATCATTTCGCCAGAAGCAGTTATGGTAAGCATTCCGTTAGTTAATACACCATCTACATCAAATATTAATGTAGTAATTTGGTGTAGGTATTCCTTATAGCTCTTATCGTCCATGTGTGTTTTTTATTGATGAGGTTAATAGTTTGTAGATGTCTTTATGTTCTTCGTTATCTAATAACTTCAAATGTCTTTTTATTGTTTTTTTATCGTTTCGTTTTGCTGGTTCAGTTTGTGCTAAATATGGAGACACTTCTTGCACTTTTCTTGCAGTTTCAGTAATTAATGGTTTTAATATATCAAATTCGGCACCTTGTTTTTCTGTAATTTCATGTGCAATTCTATATATCTGATTTGTGAAATTATTAACAAAAACTGCAGCTAGATGTAAAGCTGGTCTCTGTTTTGGATTTACTTTGAAGGTTTTACAGCCTAAACTTTGACCTAAAATCTCTAACAGTTTAAAATCTTGTTTTCTTAAAGTTTCAATACAAATTGGTACAGTTGTAAAATCTAAATCTACGTCTTTACTAAACGTTTGTAAAGGATAAAAAACACCTCTAAAATGTTTCATGTCTATATCATACAAACTTGCACTTCCAGAAGTATGCACTACTAATCTTTTTTCAAAAGGAAGTGTTGTGCATAGCTCTTGTATTGCATCATCGCTAATAGCAACTATGTAAACGTCAGCTTCCACTAAATCACTTACAGTATCTGTAATATTTACTTCGTTTTTATAACGTTCGATAGTTTTTTTGTTTCTATTGTACCACTGGACAACTTCAACATTAGAAGCATTTTTAAAAGCGTTGTATAAATGTGTGGCAACATTTCCTGCGCCAAGCAAAACTATTTTAATCATACCGCTAAAATACTAAGAAAATACAGATTTAAAAGCACAAAGTTTTATCTTTGTATTAATGGGAAGAAAACAAATTTCAAACAGAGAAGATGTACAGCTTTTAGTTAATGAATTTTACATTAAAGTAAGAGCAGATAAGTTGTTAGGTCCTATTTTTAATGAAACTATTAAAGATTGGGAAAGTCATCTAGATCATTTAACTACCTTTTGGGAAACCAGTTTGTTTATTGGTAAAAAATTAGACAAAAAGTATGTTGGTAATCCTTTGGAAGCGCATGAAAAAGTGGATGCAGCTTTTAATAATAGTATTACTGAAAAACACTTTGGTATCTGGTTAAATTTATGGTACGCAACAATTGATGAGTATTTTGAAGGTGATATTGCTGATAACGCAAAGCGAAGAGCTAGAAAAATGGGAACTTTTATGTACTTAAAAATCTTTGAAGCCAGGCAGAATAAAAACAAGTAATTTTAACATAAGATTTGATGTTTTAGTTTAAACCTAAACAAACAAAATGTAGTATCTTTGCGCCAGCTAAAAAAGGCCTATTATTATGCAGAATAAAATTGCCAAAATCTTATTTTCTACACGTTTAACTTCTGTTTTATTTATCGTATTTGCTGTAGCGATGGCTACAGGTACCATACTGGACAGAAATATGGATACTTCTCCAACACCTTATACCAGAAACATGATTTATAATGCTTGGTGGTTTGAAGCCATTCTGGTGTTTTTTGTTATCAATTTTGTTGGTAATATTTTTAGATTTAGACTATTACGTAAAGAAAAATGGGCAACCCTAACATTGCATTTAGCTTTTATTTTAATTATTGTAGGAGCTGGTATTACACGTTATTATAGCTTTGAAGGTATGATTGCTATAAGAGAAGGCGAAACCGAAAGTGCTTTCTTAACTCAAAAAACATATATAACAGCTTACATTGATGGAGACTATAAAATAGACGGAGTTCCGCAACGGTTACCATTTGATGAAGAAGTCGATTTTTCTGGAAGAATGACTAACAGTTTTGATTATACAGCTAATTACAATAATACTCCTGTACATTTTGAATTAACCGATTTTTTTCTGGGAGCAGAACAAGATATTGTACCTGATGAAAATGGAGAAAATTACCTTAAAATAGTCGAAGCTAGAGGTAATGGTTCACATAATCACTTTTTAAAGCAAGGTACTGTAGAGAATATGCATAACCTTTTAATAGCTTTAGATAAACCTACAAAAGGAGCAGTAAATATTACTACAACAGATAAAGGGTTAATGATAGAGTCGCCATTTGATGGCGAATACCTGCAGATGGCAACCATGACAGAAGGTAAGCTAATAAAAGACAGCTTACAGCCTTTAATGTTACGATCTAGATATGTTATTGGAGATATGCAATTGGTTATTCCAAAACCAGTAATTAAAGGAAAATTTGATGTTGTAAAAAAATCGAAACTTTTAAAACAAGACGAAAATGCTGTAGTACTTAACGTGACTGCAAATGGAGAAACCAAAGTAGTGAAACTATTGGGAAGCCAATGGTCTAATAACCGTTTTAAACAAATAAAAGTTGGAGGTTTAGATATAGCTTTAAAATATGGCTCTAAAGTTATGGAGCTGCCTTTTGAAGTAAAATTAAACGATTTTATAGCCGAAAAATATCCTGGAACAGAAAAAAATTATTCGTCTTACGAAAGCAAAGTAACTGTTATTGATAAGGAACAAGGCGATTTTGATTTTCATATTTATATGAATAATATATTGGACCATAGAGGATATCGTTTTTTTCAAGCCGATTTTGATAAAGATTTAAAAGGAACAATTCTGTCTGTAAATCATGATTTTTGGGGAACTTGGGTAACATATATAGGTTATTTTTTACTGTATTTTGGTATGATGGCTATTCTGTTTGCTAACCATACACGCTTTAGAGACTTGCAAAATGGGTTAGAAAAAATTAAAGATAAAAAAGCTAAACTATTGACTGTTTTAGTCTTGTTTTTTAGTCTTAGTGGTTTTGCTCAACAAGAACAGCATACAGAAAACGATGGACATGGCCATCAAAAATTAGTACAAACAGAACGAAAAGTCCCTACAAAATTTCAGATAGATTCTGTTTTAAAATCTAATGTTGCACCAAAAGCGCATGCAGATAAATTTGGACGATTAGTTATCCAAGATTTGGATGGACGTATGATGCCAATAGATACTTATGCGTCAGAACTATTACGTAAACTTACAAAGCACGAGGATTATGAAGGGATGACTGCAAATCAAGTCTTTTTAAGCATTCAAGAAAGCCCAATGTTGTGGTATAATGTGCCAATTATATATTTAAAACCTAAAAAATCGGACTCTATTAGAAATGTTATTGGTATTCCTAAAGAGCAAGAGTTTGCAAAGCTATTAGATTTTTTTACAGACGATTTTAAATATAAATTAGATCCTTACTTAGAGGAGGCGTCTGCTGTAAAATCTCAAACTGGAATCCAGAAAGAATTTATGGAAACTAATCAACGCATAAACTTATTAAGTAATGCTATTGAAGGACGATCGCTTAAGATTTTTCCAGTTCCAGAGGACGAAAACAATACTTGGATTTCTTCTTTTGAATATAAAAATGAAGGATATAACCAGAAAATAAATGACACAACTTATGGAAGTTTTATAGGTTCTGGGTTTGATTGGTATTTATACACTTTAAACGAGGCCAAAAAAACTGGAGATTACACTAAAGCAGAGAAGCTTTTAAAAGCTTTTAAAACCTCTCAAGCTAAAGTAGGAGCAGAGGTCATGTTAAGTGAAGACAAGATAAATGCTGAGGTTTTATACAATAGGTACGATGTATTTAAAAAGCTGTTTAGCTGGTACATGTATGCAGGATCATTGTTGTTTGTGCTTTTAATTTGGCAAATTTTTAAATCAACAAACAAGAGGTTAAACACAGCTGTAACGGTGTTTAAATTTATTATTCTTGGGTTATTTATAATTCATACTTTAGGATTAATAGCGCGTTGGTATATTTCTGGACATGCACCTTGGAGTGATGCTTATGAGTCTATGATATACGTAGCTTGGGCTACAATGTTTTTTGGTTTAGCATTTGGACGTAAAAGCGATTTAACTTTAGCATCAACCGCTTTTGTAACTGCAATGATATTAATGATTGCACATTGGAACTGGATGGATCCAGCAATTGCTAACTTACAACCAGTATTAAATAGTTATTGGTTAATGATACATGTTGCAGTAATTGTAGCAAGTTATGGACCTTTTACACTAGGGATGATATTAGGTTTAGTTACTTTAGTTTTAATGATCTTAACTAATAAGGATAACAAAGTAAAAATGGATCTTAATATAAAAGAACTGACTATTATTAATGAAATGGCTTTAACTGTAGGTTTAGTTATGTTAACTATTGGTAACTTTTTAGGAGGACAATGGGCAAATGAAAGTTGGGGAAGATATTGGGGTTGGGACCCAAAAGAAACTTGGGCATTAATTAGTATTATGTTATATGCATTTGTAATACATATGCGTTTGGTTCCAGGATTACGTGGACGTTGGTTTTTTAACTTAATGTCAATTATAACTTTTGGAAGTATAATAATGACTTATTTTGGAGTTAACTTTTACTTATCTGGATTACATAGTTATGCTAGTGGAGATCAAATAGTAAGTTTTAAATTTATTATTGGAACTCTTATTGGAGTCGCTATTTTAGGTTTCTTTTCTTTCAAGCAATATGTAAAGCATTATAAAAAGTAAAAGACATATTTTATAGATAAAAAAACGCACTAAATAGTGCGTTTTTTGTGTGTAATAAAATTAAATGTAATCCTTAATATTTAAAGAATTATCTTTTTAAATTGATGTTAATTTAGATATACTTGCTTTACAAATGTCTTCTTTTTAGTATATATAACTAATATCAAATGGTTCTCATCTGTGTTTAACTGGATAGTAGTTTTCTTCTTATTAATATTCTCTATGCTTTGTAAAAGGTTTTGATTAACATCATAGATTTCAACCTTTTTAATCTTGTTCTTATTTTTCTTGTTCTTTTGGTTTTTTAATTTGATTGTTAACTCATTTAAACCTTGATTATAGCTAATTTTTAATTTCTTGTTATTATTTAAAATTTCATCAGCATAATCTTCCTCAACGTTTTCAACTGTATCTTGAGCAGGTTCGTTAAAAGCAATATAAAATCTATCTGTATAGTTACCTGCGTCAATAGTATTGGTGTATGCTGTGTCAGTTATATTAGTATAAGTATTTAATAAAGCATCGTAGATATAGACATTTATAGGGTCTGTAAAATTTTCTAAACTTGTTACTTCAATTTTAGCTTCTCCACTTGCTTCACTGTACAACCCAAATAAGTATTGGCTAGTCTCTTGAAAATCGCCAACACCTTGTATAACGTATCTGTTATCTTCGATTAACCAGTTTAAATCATTTGTAAAAGGAGAGCTAACAGTTGCGTCAAATCCATAATCAACTCCATCTGTTGCAGAACCGTCTGATGTAAATCCTAAGATTAATTCTCTAGATGCACCACTTGGAGCAGTATATTCTAACCTAATGATTTTTATTTCATTTATTGCAGAAGCAGAACTTTTATTTACTGTGTTATTTAATGAGCTAGCAAAAATTGAATTACAAAAAGTAAATAGTAATAAAAGTAGGGTAGTTTTTTTCATGTCTAAGGGGTTTATCGGTTAAACGGTTAATTTCTTAGGCAAATATATGTGCAATATTGAAACTTAACTATTAAAAGCATATATTTTCGATGAAACGCTATTTTTGTTGTGAATATCGTTAAAATAATCGATTAAATGTAAATTAATCGGATTAAATACTATTCTATTGTTTTTAGGATTTGTTTATAATTAATAATTCAATAACTTTTTAAAATATTAAATTGCATTATAATTAAAAACTGTAGATATTAAAACAAAACATATATAATAATGACTGTAAGTGGAATTGTTTAATAAGAATTTAGTTACTCTTATACTTAATGCTATGCCAAAACCTAAAGGACAAAAAAACACAAAAAACAAAGCTAAACACTCTAAATTAATGGCTAAAAAGCTAAATAAAAAGAAAAAAGAAGAGTTGTTAAGAAAACAACGTTTAAAGGAGATTGTAAAGGTTTCAAAAGCCCAAAAAGAAGATATTTAGTTTTTTATACGTTAAAACATTAATTATTATAGCTACATCTTTTGTAAATGATTAATTTAGTAGCTTATAGTATTTTTTTTTAAATGAAATCAAAAAAATTAGGTTTAAACACTATTTGTGCTCATGTTGGGGAAGTTCCAGATGAGCAATTTAAAGGCGCGATTTCTCCAATATATTTATCATCCTCATATCAATTCATAGATGTAGATGTAAAACGTTATCCAAGATATTTTAATACACCAAATCAAGACTATTTATCAAAAAAAATAGCAGCTTTAGAGCATACAGAAACTGCTATGATATTTGGTTCTGGTATGGCAGCTATAAGTCATATGTTTCTTGCGTTTTTAAAATCTGGAGATCATATCGTTGTGCAAAACTCTCAATATGGAGGAACAACTAATTTTATAAGAGAAGAATTTCCAAAATTAAATATAGAATTCACCTTTACTAATGGATGTAAACTTGAAGATTTTGAAACAGCGATTCAGTCTAATACAAAACTAATACATATAGAATCTCCTTCAAATCCATTATTAACAATTACAGACATTAAGGCTGTAGCTAATTTAGGAAAGCTAAATAATATAGTGACTAGTATTGATAATACTTTTGCAAGTCCAGTAAATCAAAACCCAATAGATTTTGGAATAGATTTAGTGATGCATTCTGCTACAAAATATTTTGGAGGGCATTCAGACATTTGTGCAGGAGCAGTTGCTGGTCCAGAAGTACTAATGGATAAAATTTGGAATGTATCAAAAAATTATGGTGGTAGCTTAAGCGATTTTACCGTTTGGATGCTAGAACGTAGCATGAAAACCATGGGATTACGTGTAAAAGCTCAAACCAAAAATGCTGCAAAAATGGCTAAATGGTTGGATAAGCAACCGTTTGTTAAGCAAGTGTATTATCCAGGTTTGAAAACGCATCCAGATTATAAATTAGCAAAATCTCAAATGAAAGGTTTTGGAGCAATGCTATCTTTTGAGTTGATAGATAATATTGACTCTAATCAATTTATGAAACAATTAAAATTAATAAAAGCGTCGATGAGTTTAGCAGGAATTGAAAGCACTATTTTGTCTCCAGCACAAACATCCCATGCGTTATTAACACCAGAACAACGTAAAGATATTGGTGTAACTGATGGATTGATACGTTTTTCGGTTGGAATAGAAGCAGTCAAAGATTTAAAAAATGACATTATTCAATCTATAGCAACAATTAAAAATTAAATAACTAACTTAAACAATACATTTACAAATTTTCTAATAATTAACGATGCACAAAAAAAACAAACATGTAGAAGATTATAATTTTGATTTGCTTGCTGAAGCTTATCCAAATTTAGAGCCTTTTATTTTTACTAATGCAAATAATAAAAAAACCATTGATTTTGCTAATCCAAAAGCAGTTAAAGCTTTAAACGCAGCATTGTTAAAATTACATTATGATATTAATTTCTGGGAGTTTCCAGATCATTTTTTATGTCCACCAATTCCTGGGCGTGTAGATTATATTCATCATATTTCAGATTTATTACAACGTTCTAAACTTACAGAAGATATTACAGTTTTAGATGTTGGTACAGGAGCAAATTGTATTTATCCTTTATTAGGAAGTGCAGCATACGATTGGAATTTTATAGGCGTAGATAGTAATGATGATGCATTAGAAATAGCGCAAAATATTGTAGATCAAAACAATCTTCAAGACAAGATTAAACTGATAAAACAATCAGATGCAACACATGTACTTACAGATGTTTTAAAAGACACAGATAAAGTAACTGTAACTATGTGTAATCCTCCATTTTTTAAAAATGAAGCAGATGCACATCAAGCCACTCAAAGAAAACTAAAAGGTCTTGGACAGCCTACTGATGAAATGGTTAGAAATTTTGCAGGACAAGCACATGAGCTATGGTATAAAGGAGGAGAGAAAGCGTTTTTGCACACGTATTTATATGAAAGCTCTTTACTAAAAACACAAAGTTTTTGGTATACAAGTTTAGTCTCTAATAAAGATAACATTAAGACTATTAATCAATCTCTCAGAAAACTAGGCGCTACAGCAGTATTGACTATTGGTATGGATATTGGAAATAAGAAAAGTAGAATTGTTGCTTGGACATTTTTAACAGAACAACAAAAGCAAGATTGGAATAATAATTAATACAATGAAAGTAGATATATTAGCATTTGGCGCGCATCCTGATGATGTAGAGTTAGGAGCAGGAGGTACTTTGGCTAAAGAAATTGCTAAAGGAAAAACGGTTGTAATTGTAGATCTAACAAAAGGAGAATTAGGGACACGTGGTACAGAACACACACGTAAAACCGAAGCTGAAGATGCTAAAAATATATTAGGAGTTACTAATAGAGAAAATCTAGGGTTTGCGGATGGTTTTTTTATAAACGATAAGCAACATCAATTAGAAGTAATTAAAATGATACGTAAGTATCAACCAGAAATAGTGTTATGTAACGCTATTGATGATAGACATATAGATCATGGAAAAGGAAGTCAATTAGTTAGTGATGCTTGCTTTTTAAGCGGTTTAATTAAAATTGAAACCCAATTAGATGGAGTCTCTCAAAAACAATGGAGACCAAAGCAAGTCTATCATTATATTCAATGGAAAAACATAGAACCAGATTTTGTAGTTGATATTACAGGTTATATGGATGTTAAGATGAAAAGTGTATTAGCATACAAAACCCAATTTTTTGACCCTAATAGTAAAGCGCCAGAAACACCAATATCAAGTAAAAATTTTACAGATAGTGTAAAATATAGAGCTAAAGATTTAGGTAGATTGGTAAACGTAGAATTTGCAGAAGGCTTTACTGTAGAACGTTACGTAACAGTAAACAGTTTATTTGATTTAAAATAAAAATTTTAATAAAAACGTTTGCAATAACTACTAAATAATTTACCTTTGCACACGCATTATTAAATGCGCACAAATGGTGGTTGTAGCTCAGCTGGTTAGAGCGTCGGTTTGTGGTACCGAAAGTCGCCGGTTCGAACCCGGTCTTCCACCCAAAAGCAAAAAGCTTCTCTGAATAAGAGAAGCTTTTTTTGTGTATTGTATTTTGTTTAATTATTTAAGCTCCATTTTAAAGCCTTTTCTTTAGTGGCTCTAAAAATGGTATTATGCTTTTCATTAGGCTCATCAGAATACTTCCAAGTTAATTGTCTAGACGTATTTACTTCTAAGGTTTTTGCTAGTGTGTTAGTATGTATGGAAATATCTTCTGCACTAGATCCTGCAAACCAAAGCTTAGTGTTTTTATTTGGACGATTTTTTAAAAGCGAATTTGCATTTTTAGTTAGGT
Source organism: Olleya sp. R77988 (assembly GCF_044594215.1). Taxonomy (GTDB): domain Bacteria; phylum Bacteroidota; class Bacteroidia; order Flavobacteriales; family Flavobacteriaceae; genus Olleya. The sequence continues at coordinate 2,156,494 of NZ_CP138988.1, forward strand.
AATGATCATTCCACCATAATGATGGATCCATTGCAATATAAAAGTCAAAATAATTTGGATGTTGCAAAAAGGTTTCCATAACAAAAAGACCAGCTAATGACTCTCCAATGATTCCTTTTTTATTTGTAACCCTATATTTTTTGTTTATTTCAATAAACAATTCTTGAGTGATAAAGTTTCTAAAATTTGTTGCTCCATCTGTTAATGGACAATACTCTTCATCTTCTTTTACTGTTGATGCACCAGATAAATCTCTTCTTCTGTTTGTGTTTTCAATACCAACTAAAATAATTGGAGGAATGCTTTTTTCTTTAACAAGCTTAGCTATAGTATTTGCAATATGCGGAAAATCTTCTTTTATTCCACCATCAGGCATATATAAAACAGGAAAAGAACTGTCGCTATTATTATAAGAAGGAGGCGTCCAAACAGTAATAACTCTTGTCTCATTGACTTGTTTGGACTCTATTTTAAAGCTATCGTGTTTTGGTGTAGGGTCTATGGGCTGCGTTTTGTTATTACATGCAAAAACAAATAAAGACAATAGTATTAAGTAGTATGTGTTTTTCATTAGTTTAAGAGGTTTGTCAGATTGTTAAATTTTTATTTATAAAAAATGATTGTAATAAAAATAAGCAATATTGTTTTTAGTCGAAATCAAAATCATAGTCTCCATCCCAATCTCCTCCGCTGTCAAAGTCAAAATAATCATCAATAGAATCAAACATTTCAGATATATCAGACATTAAGTCAGAAATTGATAAATCAGAATCATACATAAAATCAATCCAAAACCAGTCGTCATAGTATTCATCATCGTTATTCGAACGCACAGTTGAAATTAATTTCAACTGTTCTAAAAGCTCAAATTTTAAGTTTTTTAGCAAGAAAATATTCCCTTGAAGAAACAAAATTAATTCTAATGCTTTGTCAGGATCTTTTTCAATTAAATTGCCAATATTTTCATCTACTTCATTTAAATATTCCGAAATATCCTTTTTTAGTTTATTCCCTTTTGGATTGGTCTTAAGCCAAGAGAAAATACTTGAAATTAAATCACTTTTGAAAAGGTCTTTGATGTGTAAATCACGAACAATTTCTTTTTTATGTTTGTATTCAGATGGAATTTCTTTAAATATAGCTCTCAAATATGCTTTTAGCTGAAAATAACTGTCTTCATCGATTTTTTCTGTAAAATATTCCTCAAACTTATTTGGTTTGTACTTTGTGTAATTTTTACCAGTTTCTACTATTACATATTCTCTTAAATGTGGGTCTCTTGGATGAGACCTTTTTAAACTTTTCTTTATTATTAAAACTTGCTTTAATGTCAAGTCAAATAAAGTTAGTTTTAAGAGTTCAATTAATTCTGTTTTTGGTTCTAAAATCAGCTTTGTTCCAGCTGGTTTTAATTCAGATAATCGGTAAACATTCGAATCTTTAAATTTCGAATTAGGACTAAACTTTATTATTTTATTATTGTATTTCAATATTTGTGGTAACGTATTTGTGTATGGTTAGTTGCTTGATTAAGTAACTAATTTAGAAAAATGAAACGAACCAGAGGAAATTCCGTAGGAATTTCCGAGTGCAAACAAACCAACCAAGCAATTGACTATACAAGTTGTTGTGGCTAGTTTATTTTTCTTTCAGTGTATTTTTTTTACCATTAATCATTACAAACTTTATTTTTTGATAATTATCAATTCTCATAGTAGAAAATTCATAAGTCAAACCAAAACAACAATTGCATGAACAGTAAGATTCTCCATATCCATGGTGAATTAAATTAATTGTATTGTCGTTAATTATATTTATGTCACACAAGAAATCGTGGCAACAATTACCATTAATTTTGGTCTTAATTATTAAAGTACTATCAGTTTCTATTATTTCAATAACTTCTTCAATTCCTGTGGGTTCTGATTCATTATCACATTCAGTGATTTTGACAGATTTAAGGTAAAGACCATAACCTTTTGCAATCTGTTGATTAATTGTTGAAGGTAAAATTGTTGTTCCGCTTAATTCGAATTTTTTAACTGATTCAATTTCTGTAGAGTCAATTTTTGTTATTGGTTCCGATTCTAATTTTTTTTCAGATTGATTTTTACACGAGTAAGAAAAAATCAGTATAATAAAGATTAAGAAAGTTCTTTTCATTTGTTTTGTTCAAATTGGCTACAACTAGTTATATCATTACTTTTATTCCTGATATTCTGTAAATAGGTCTAGATAAGTGTACTTTCTATTCCTCTTTTTTGTCCACTACAATTCTTTGGTCACGATTAGCTAATTCCCAAGCTGTATAAAAGACTAGTCTGGTTCTGTTTTCTAACAAATCGTATTCAATTTTATCTGGTGTGTCAGAAGGTTGGTGGTAATCGTCATGGGTTCCGTTAAAGTAAAAAATAACTGGAATATTGTTTTTTGCAAAGTTATAATGGTCTGATCTGTAGTAAAAACGGTTTGGATCATTATCATCATTATAAGTATAATCTAATTCTACATTTGCGTATTTACTATTAACCTCTTCTGATATATTGTGTAATTCTGTGCTTAATTTATCACTACCAATTAAGTAGATGTAATTACGGTTACCTTCTTTACGTTTTGGGTCTGTACGACCTATCATATCTATATTTAAATTAGCAACAGTATTTGCTAGAGGTAGTATTGGATCGTTATCTGTATAGTGTCTGCTACCAAGTAATCCTTTTTCTTCTCCTGTTACGTTTAAAAACACGATAGAGCGTTTTGGACCATGACCAGCTTTTTTTGCTTTTGCAAACGCTTCTGCAATTTCAATTAATGCAACTGTACCAGAACCATCATCATCTGCTCCATTATATACTTCTCCGTTTTTAACACCTTCGTGGTCTAAGTGTGCAGATAAAATTATGTATTCCTCAGGTTTTTCGGTTCCTTTTATGATTGCTGCAACATTTTCTGACGATAAGGATTTAGAGTTATTTGTAAAGTCTAAATCAAAATTAGTTTTTACTGATTCTGCTTTAAATGCAGAATCAAAATTGGTAATATCTTTATTAAAAATAGCTTTTACAGTTTCTGTATTGACTAAAAAGAAAAACATGTTTTTGTCATTACCAACTAAACTCATTCTTCCACTAGATCCACCATAACGTATTGCAGCCATAGCAAATACTTGTGGGTTATAATATAATACTGCTTTTGCGCCTTTCTTTTTTGCTATGTCACGTTTTAAAGCAAATTCTTGTCTAAATTTAGACCATTTAGACTCTTTTTTTGTTCCAGAAATAACATAAGTACCATCTTGGTTTTTAGGCTCTCCTGTCATAAAAAACACCACTTTTCCTTTAATATCTGGAGCATTAGTGTAGCTAGAAAACTTATCGTCTTCAATTCCGTATCCTAAATTAACAATGTCTGTAGCTTTTAATTGGCTAGTTTCCATTGGGTTAATAGACACAAAGTCTTCTAGATTTTTTAAAGTTTTTCCATTAATATTTAAAGCTACATCTGGTTTGGATTGTTTTTCTAAAGGTACGTTTTGGAAGTAGTTTCCGTCCTTTTTTGCTGCTGGTACACCATACTTTATGTAGTGTTCTTTTATAAAGTTAACTGCTTTTTTCTGACCTTCTTCTCCAGTTTCTCTACCTTCAAACTCATCCGAAGCGTAGGTGTAAAGTGCGGTTTTTAGATCTTGTTGAGTTATGGTTTGTGCATAAACACTTGGGTCTGCATCCTTTGTATTAGTTTTGTTTCCTTTTTGAGAGCTACCACATGCTACTAATAATAGACTTAAAGTGGCTATTGAAAATATAGATTTCATTTAAAAACGATTTAAATAGTTATACTTTCAAAAATACAAGAAAAAATAAGTTTAAGCACTTATTAGGTTGATTTTAATACAGAAAGTGATAATAATTAAATGTCTACGTTTCTAATAAGTTTACCTTCCATATTTGCTAAATACCAAGCTGTAGAAAATATTAATTTAGAACGTTTTTCTAATAATGGATAATTAATTTTATCTGCTGTATCTGTTGGTTTGTGGTAATCTGGATGCTCTCCATTAAAATAAAAGATAACAGGAATATCGTGTCTTGCAAAGTTGTAATGGTCTGATCTTGAATAGTAATGATTAGGATCATCTTCTGCATTATACCTGTAATCTAACTCTAGTTTTGTTGAACTTTGGTTAACCTTATCAGAAATGATATGAAGCTCTTTACTAATACGATCTGCACCAATTAAATACAAATAATCTGGATTGTTTTTATGTCTATCATCCACACGACCAATCATATCTATATTTAGATTTGCTATGGTTTTATCTAAAGAAAATAGTGGGTTGTTAGTGTAAAATAAAGATCCTTGCAATCCAATTTCTTCTGCTGTTAAGTGCAAAAATAAAATGCTTCTTTTTGGTCTAATTCCGTTACGTTCTGCAGTTTTAAAGGCTTGGGCAATTTCCATAATAGCAACAGTACCAGAACCATTGTCATCAGCACCAAAAAAAAGCTCAGCATTTTCTACTCCTAAATGGTCAAAATGACCAGAAATAATTAGGGTTTCGTCAGGATAGTCACTTCCTTTAATATAGGCAACAACGTTTTCTGATGCGTTAAATTTTTCTGGTAAAAAATCTTTTGGAATAATTTGGGTAAACGTAGAGTCTTTTCCTGCTGGCAAAAACCCTTCTTCTTTATAAAAATCTATTAAAAATTGTGCTGCTTTTTTCTGACCTTCTGTACCAACTTGTCTACCTCTAAATTCTTTTGAAGCAAAATGATATAAATTGTTTTTTAAAGCTCCTGAAGTAATGGTGTTTGCATATTTAGCTACTGTTTCTTGAGATTGTACAGTAATACTAGCTTCTAAATTTTCAATTTTAGTACTGTATTTTGTTTGAGAACAAGAGCCTACTAATGCTAATGCAGAAAGGATAAAAAAGGTTTTCATTTTAACTTAAAAAATTATCAGTCAAAGATATAGAAACTATACGTTTTGACCTAATGATATAAGCTAGTCAGGAATTATTATACCTTCTAAATCGTCAATAGATTCTTCTTCTAGTGTATCCTCTCTTAATTCTAACTCTTTTGTATCTCCTACTTCAGACACTTTATATATAGCTTTGTAAGTAGCTAATCCAAGAGTTATGATTGTTATTAGAAAAATGACCTGAATAATATGTGTGGATTGTCCTTCTTTTTTAGATTTTAAAAAAGCAATCAACCCAAATATAAAGGCTAAAATTGCAGGAATAAATGCTAATTTATAAAATGGTAATACTGCTAAAATCACTGCTAGAACAGCAAAAATAAGCCCTAAAATAATACTTGCTTTTCTCATGTTATATTAGTTTTTTAATCCAGTTGCAGATTTTAATTTTAACTCTCCACTTCCAACAGCTATTTTAAATTTAGCAAATACAGGAATTTTGTTAGCATCTGCAGTTAGCCACAACACATTACTATTGCTACCTTTTAAAACATTATTTCCTGGTACAGATATAGCTAGTTTAAAGCATTCTTTTTTACCAAAAACGGTGTTTATAGTTTCTTTAGCTAATAATTTAAAACTAAATTTAGTCTCTTTATTATCAAATAAAACAGTAAAAGTATCAGATGCTCCAATTGGCGCTTTATGGATGTCTAAAGTTCTAATTTTATAAATGGTAGAGACTATATCTCTTGTACCATAATTAATTTTTACATTCTTTTTTTGATCCCAAAAACCACTTTTATTGTTTTTGGTTTTCTTTCTAATTAAGCTATTTACCAAGTTTTTTTTGTGGTTGTACTTATATTTAACTTTTTTGTAATAACCACCTTCGTTAATTTCTCTATTATATAAATAAGGAGTTATAGTTTTTGGGTTGACGTAGCTTTCGTATAAATCTCTAATTTTAAAAAAACTATCAAAATCGCTATATGTTGTTGCGGTACATTTTAAACGTAATAGAGTAGAAGTACTTGTTTTGGTTTCGCTTGTTTCCATTTTAACTTCCGCAATATCTGTTAAAATACCAGACATATTATAAGATGCAGAAAAGGTTAGTTTTTCTCCTGCCTTAAATGCTTTATTGTCTTGTCCAAAAGTCAGACTTAGACTTAAAATAGTTATAAATAGAGTTAATTTAATTTTCATCAGATTGGTGTTTAAATGTCAAAGATATAACTTAACATTAATTGTGCCGAAATATTGTTTCATTAAATCAAATTGTGTTAATCATTTAATAATTAAGCTATACAATGCTAACTATTATGTATTTTTGTAATGTGATAAAAGTAATTTTACATAAATGTTTTTCTGTGCTTATGGCATTAGTCGTGTTGTTTTCAACATTGTCTTTTACTATAGAGAGCCATTATTGTGGCGACCATTTAGTAGATAAAGCTGTGTTTACTAAAGCTAAAAAGTGTGGTGCAGAAGCAGTCGTTGATGGTGTTATTGTAAAAACAAAACCTTGTTGTAAAGATATTATAGAGGTTGTTAAAGGTCAAGACCAATTAAATGTAAAAACTACTGAAGGTTTAGATGTTAACACACAATATCTAATCACTTCTTTTGTTTACACTTACTTCCAGTTATATCAAAGTTTGCCAAAACAAATTATTCCGCATAAAAATTATTTGCCACCAAACTTGATTATAGACTACCAAACCCTTCACGACGTTTATATAATTTGATACCATAGTTTTTAGTTTCCGCTTAAACGGAATGACTTAAAAATTAATTTTTATTAAATTATAAATTTCAATGATACATAAATATACAATTACAGGTATGACCTGTAATGGATGTAAAGCTTCCGTTGAAAAAGCTTTGCAACCTTTGAAAGGCATTACACAAGTTACTGTAGATTTAGAAAATGCAGAAGCAACTTTAACCTTTTCTCAATCTATAGCTTTACAAAAATTACAAGAGGCTTTACCTAGTAAATTCACTATTATAGAACAGCAAAAAACACAAAATGTATTTGCATCTACTTCAATAAGTAAAGAAGAGAAAAGCGACTTACAACAGTTGTTTCCTTTGTTTTTAATTTTTGGATATATTACAGTTGCTGCTATACTTATAAATTATAAACCATGGAATACGTCTAATTTTATGTTAGATTTTATGGGATTATTTTACATTGTTTTTAGCTTTTTTAAACTGTTGGATTTAAAAGGTTTTCCTAAAAGTTTTAAAATGTACGATCCTTTAGCAAAAGTTATTCCTGGCTATGGACTAATTTATCCTTTTATAGAATTAGCCTTAGGAATTTTGTTTTTAATGCGTGTACAAATACCATTAGCATTAATAGCTACTATCATTATTTTAGGTGTTACAACCATTGGTGTAACAAAAACTTTACTAAATAAAAAAGCAATACAATGTGCTTGTTTAGGTACAGCTCTTAAGTTGCCAATGACTAAAGCCACGTTTATAGAAAACTCTATAATGCTAGTTATGGCTATTTGGATGTTAATTAAAACCGTTAATTAATTATGAAAAAGTTACTTATTATACTTAGCTTTTTTCCAATGTTATTAGTTGCTCAGAGCAATTTAAACGGAATCGTTTATGACGCAAGTCAGGACACAAAACAATTACCATTATTTGGTGCTAATCTTATTTGGTTAGACACAAGTGTTGGTACATCTACAGATATTAATGGGCAGTTCTCAATACCATTTGTAGACGATAATAACCAGTTAGTTATTAGTTATGTTGGTTATAAAACAGATACTATTACAGTTAATAGTCCAACTGCAATTAAACATTATTTAAAGCCAACTAATGATTTAGACGAAGTTATAGTAAACTCCAGAAAAAAAGCAACTGCAAAGTCGTACTTAAAGGCAGAAAACACATTATTTGTAAGTAGTGATGAGTTGTTAAAGGCAGCTTGTTGTAACCTGTCGGAAAGTTTTGAAACTAATCCATCAATTGATGTTAATTTTAGCGATGCTGTTACTGGAACCAAACAAATAAAAATGTTAGGCTTGTCTAGTCCATATATTTTAATAGCTACAGAAAACATTCCGTCTATTAGAGGTGCTTCACAGGCTTATGGGTTAAGTTTTATTCCAGGGACTTGGGTAGAAAGCATCCAAATTACCAAAGGAGCAGGTAGTGTGGTTAATGGTTTTGAGAGTATTGCAGGACAGATTAATGCAGAGTTAGTTAAGCCTACAACAGATAATCAGTTTTACTTTAATGTTTATGGAGCTAGTAATGAACGATTGGAGTTAAACACACATTTTAATACTAAAGTAACCGATAAATGGAGTACAGGTTTGTACTTACATGGTAATACACATCAGCAAAAGCATGATGTTAATGACGATGGATTTTTGGACATGCCATTATACAATCAAGTTAACGTTATGAACCGTTGGCAGTATACAAATCCAGAAAAAGGAGTTGTAAGTTTTATTAATTTACGCTATTTAAATGATCAAAAACAATCTGGTCAAGTTAATTTTAATCCAGACACGTTTAATCCGGACGCTTTAAATGCTATTGATGCGATAAACCAAAACCAAGCTTGGGGAAGTCAAATAGATACTGAACGTTATGAGTTGTCTGCAAAATTAGGATATGTAAATCCAGAAATCCCTTGGCAGAGTTTAGGTGTTCAGTTTGCTTTTAGTAATCATATTCAGGATTCTTATTTTGGTTTAAATCAATATGACATTGAGCATACAAGTATCTATTCTAACATTATTTACAATTCTATTATCGACGATTCTAGACATAAAATAAAAACAGGTCTTAATTATACTTATGATGATTATAGCGAGTTTGCAATAGGTCAGGATTGGGCAAGGACAGAGCGCTCTTTTGGTGGTTTTTTCGAGTATTCTTATGACAATTTAAATAAGCTAACATTAACTGCTGGATTGCGTGTAGATACACATAATTTGTTGGGTCAGTTTATAACACCAAGATTACATATGCGTTATTCACCTTGGAGTAAATCTGCTTTTAGAGCATCCATTGGACGCGGAAAACGTAGTGCAAACATCTTTGCCGAAAACCAGAATCTGTTTGCTTCCTCTCGAAACGTCTCAATCCTAAATACCAATGGGAATATTTATGGATTAGATCCAGAAATTGCCTGGAACTATGGTGTATCTTACTTGCAAGGGTTTAATCTTTTTGGACAGAAAGCAGATGTGACTTTAGATTTTTATCGTACAAATTTTAAAAATCAAGTAGTTGTAGATTTAGAAAATGCACAAGAAGTTAATTTTTATAATTTAGAAGGAGATAGTTATGCCAATAGTTTTCAAGCCGAATTAAATTATAATGTATTCGGAAATTTTGATTTACGTACAGCTTATAAGTTTTACGATGTTAAAACACAATACACCTCTGGAAAATTAGTTAAACCATTAATGCCAAAGCACAGGTTTTTTGCTAATACATCTTATGAAACTCCTATTAAAAACAATACTAACTGGAAATTTGATTTAACTTATAATTGGTTGAGTGAGCAACGCTTCCCATCAACATTAAATAACCCAACTCAATATAGAGTAGATGACTATTCTAAGTCAATTGGTACACTTAATGGGCAAATTACAAAAGTGTTTTCTCCAAAATTTGAAGTATATTTAGGAGGAGAAAACATAACAAATGTTAGACAAAACAACCCAATAGTTAGTGCAGACAACCCTTTTGGCTCAAGTTTTGATACAAACTTTGTGTATGGTCCAATTTTTGGAAGCATGTATTATGCAGGATTACGATATAAACTAAAACAAAACAAATAATTTTTCGCTTAAGCGGAAATAAATAAAATCTTAATTATGAAAAAACTAGTATTAGTATTATTAATGATGGCAACAAGTATCACTTTTGCACAAGAAAAAAACAAAAGAGCAAGTTTAGAAGTTGATGGTGTTTGTGGAATGTGTAAATCCAGAATTGAAAAAGCGTGTTTTAAAACAAAAGGAGTTAAAAGTGCTGTTTGGAGTATAGAAACACATGAGTTAAAACTAATTTTTGACGAAAACAAAACAGACTTAAAAACAATAGAATCTAATATTGCAGCAGTTGGACACGATACTAAAGAAATTAAGGCTTCAGATGAAGCATATGATGGTATTCATGGGTGTTGTAAGTACAGAGACGAAGATGTTATTGATGATCATAAAAAAGAAGAATAGATAGTCTTCTTTTTAGGTGTTATCTAAAAATAGAAAAGTTTTAAAATCTTAGATCAAAAATAGATCTGAGATTTTTTATTTTATTGAAACAAAACATATCTAGGTGGTACAAGTCCATTTAGTCTTAAATAGACTAGCATTTGTCCTCTATGGTGTGTTATATGGTCTGTAAGTAAAAATAAAATTTGTCGTTTTGTCCTATTTAAACCAAAATAATCTAGCTTATCATCAAGTTGTGTAGTGTCAAATTGATTAATTAATTTGATGGTGTCATCAAATGTTTTATCAATGGTTGCAATCATTTCTTTTTTTGTTTTATTAGCAACCTTATAAATAGTGTCGTTTTTCCAATCTATAGTTTCTCGATCACCTAACAATGATTGGCTATGCCAATTCATTGCAAAGCCAATATGCATAAAATTTTCGGCAAAGGTCATTGACTCTGGAGTTGCTTTATAGTCATATTTATCCTCAGGCATTGTATTTGCTACAAGGATTAAATAGTTACGCGAGTTTTCCAATCGCTCTAAATAATCTTCAATAAATTTATCTTGTTGCGCAAATAGAGGAGATGTAATAGAGGTAAGTAGTAAAAAAGTTATTAGAACAACTATGTTTTTCATATCAGAGATTTGATTTTATAGATATAAAATTATCTATTACTTATTAAGTAACCCTAATAATTCGTTCTCAATAGCAATATCAAACATGTTTGCTTTTGGGTTAACTATTTTAGCATGTCTGTCCACTATAAACACTTTGTTTACAGGCTTTATAGATAGTAACTCAATAGCTTCTTCTGCATTTTTAAAATGATACTCATTAAAATATGGTAGTCTATTACGTTGCAAAACTTCTGCTTGATCTCTGCTTTCAATAGTATTAATACAAATAGCAATTACATCTAATTCTGGATATTTGTTTTGTATATCTTTTGCACGTTCATGAGACACCTTTAAATGGTATCTATCTTTTGCATCCCAAAAGTATATAATAGAAGGTTTTTTTATAATATGTTTTAAATGTCTTACTTTTTCATTTTTATCTACTACTAATATTTTTGGGATAACTTGTCCAGGTTTTAAACGTTTATAAGAGTTTACAATCTTAATAACTTTGTTTTTCTGTTTAGTATTTGTGCTTTTTTCTGTAAAAGATTTTAAAAGTGTATCAAAGTCGTCAACATTACAAGATGCGTTAATAAACTTAACCATATTATAATTTAGTAAACGGTTTTTAATAAATGTATCTGTAACTTTTTGATCTATTAAAGTTAACTTATCAAGATTGTAATCTAAAGATTTGTTATTGTAATTACTGTCTTTAGAATGTTTAAAATGTTCTTGTAAAGCAATGTTGTTAAAGTGAAACCTTAAAAAGGATACATATGGCCTATAGTCCTTTAAAGTTGTATTGTTATAGTCTATCTCGTTTCTAAAATCAAAAAAGTCTGCTGGTAGACTCTTAAAAATTTCATGTTCACTTTTACTATAGTTAATAAAAGGATAAGCCTCTTTACTATAATAATAATTGTAATTTATGTTTGCTTTTGCAAAGGTGTTAAATAGAGTAGAGGTAGTATTTTTTTTAGAAAACAGGTTCAGTTTTCCTAGTTTTTTATTTCTAATGTTTGATAATTTTTCTTCAAAAGACTTTGGGTCTAATTGGCTAATTTTTAAGGCTTCCTGTTCTTGTTTTTCAGTTTCAAGAAATAAATCAATTAAATAATTGTTTTCTTTTTCACCAATTCCATTAAAGACCAAAGATTCGTCAAACTCCAAAGTATTGACGCGTATCATAATACTATCCTTGGGTTGTATTAAAAAAGATTGAGATTCTTTTCCATCATAAAAATTATATAAACCAGCTTCAAAATTTTTAAAAATATATTTAAATCGGTTACTTGCATCTAAATACACAGTATCTATAATGTTAGACGATTTATATATAATGATAAACTTGCTACTTGGATTAATAATTTCGCCTCCAAAAAAAGCAGTGTTTTCTTTTACTAAGCTTTTATTTTCGTTACAAGAAAATATAAGGCTAGAGCAAAATATAATATAAAATAAGGGTTTTAAATACATATATTAACTACTAAGGGCAATTTGTTAGTCAAACAAAAATATGTTTTGCAAAAGAGTTCTCATGTTAAGGCGTTGTTAAAACTTTTATAATGCAATGTATACCTTGTTTTTCGGCTTAATTTTCTACTTTTGCACAAATTAAAATTTAAGACATGTTATCTGTATCAAATTTATCAGTCCAATTCGGTAAGCGCGTCCTTTTTGACGAAGTAAGTACAACCTTTAATAATGGGAATTGTTATGGGATTATTGGAGCAAATGGAGCTGGAAAATCTACGTTTTTAAAAATTATTTCTGGACAGCAAGAACCAACATCTGGTCAAGTGCATTTAGAATCTGGAAAACGTATGTCTGTGTTGACGCAAGATCACAACAAACATGACGAAGACACTGTATTAGATACTATTTTAAAAGGAAACAAACCTTTGTATAAAATTAAGTCTGAAATTGATGCTTTATACGCAGATTATACAGACGAAAATGCAGAAAAAATAGGAGAGCTTCAAGTGCAATTTGAAGAAATGAATGGTTGGAATGCAGATAGTGATGCTGCAGCAATGTTATCTAATTTAGGTATAAAAGAAGAGCATCATTACACCTTAATGGCAGATTTAGATGGTAAACAAAAAGTACGTGTATTATTAGCACAAGCACTTTTTGGAAGTCCAGATGTATTAATTATGGATGAGCCTACCAATGATTTGGATTACGAAACCATTTCTTGGTTAGAAAACTTTTTAGCTAATTATGATAATTGTGTAATTGTAGTCTCTCATGATAGACACTTTTTAGATGCAGTATGTACGCATATTAGTGATATTGATTTTGGAAAAATCAACCATTTTTCTGGAAACTATACGTTTTGGTATGAATCGTCTCAATTAGCAGCTAGACAACATGCACAGCAAAACAAAAAAGCTGAAGAGAAAAAGAAAGAATTAGAAGAGTTTATCCGTCGTTTTTCTGCAAACGTTGCAAAAAGTAAGCAAGCAACAAGTAGAAAAAAGATGATTGACAAACTTAATATTGAAGATATTAGACGTACTAGTCGTCGTTATCCAGCAATTATTTTTGATCGTGATAGAGAAGCTGGAGATCAAATACTAAATGTTGAAGGTTTATCATACGCTTTAGATGGTGAAGTATTATTTAAAAATATAGATTTAAATCTTCAAAAAGGAGATAAAGTAGTTGTGTTTTCTAGAGACTCTAGAGCAACTACTGCTTTTTATGAGGTTTTAAATAATAACTTAAAAGCCGAAGCAGGTAAATTTTATTGGGGAGTTACAACTACACAATCTTACTTACCATTAGATAATAGTAAGTTTTTTGAAAGTAGTGATATGAATCTTGTGGATTGGCTACGTCAATGGGCTCAGACAGAAGAAGAACGTGAAGAAGTTAATATTAGAGGCTTTTTAGGTAAAATGATTTTTAGTGGAGAAGAAGCGCTTAAAAAATGTAATGTATTATCTGGAGGAGAAAAAGTGCGTTGTATGTTATCTAGAATGATGATGACTAGAGCAAACGTATTACAATTAGATGAGCCAACAAACCACTTGGATTTAGAAAGTATTACAGCGTTTAATAACTCGCTTAAAAACTTTAAAGGGACTATTTTGTTTACAACGCATGATCATGAGTTTGCACAAACGGTTGCTAATAGAGTGGTGGAGTTAACACCAACAGGTGTTATTGATAGATATACTACGTTTGACGATTATATGCAAGACAAAAAAATAAAGGAATTACGAGACAAGATGTATACAGTATAAATTTTGTAAGTAATTAACATAAAAAAGCTCTAAAATTTTTATTTTTTAGAGCTTTTTTATTTGTAAATAAGTTGAGAAGTGTTATTGCTATGCTTCAGTTGCATTACGTATATTGTTAACTATCTGCATAGCTTTTTTGACCTCAGACTCATGCACAAAAACTTCAGGGATTCTGGGAATATCGTGTACAAAACCGCCTAAACGACCAGATTCGTTTTGATCTTTAATAATTGGGTTAATACCAATATCTTCTAAACGCGTTTTTACAAGTTGAACGATAATAAAGTTACCTTCAAATATTTTTATATAATCTGTTTCCATAACTTAATAATTTAAGGACTCTCTTAAAGATACAAAATTTAAATTATTTACTAGTTATGGTTATGTTAAACAAACGATAAAAGATGTTATAATAAAAAAGCCTTCAAAATTTGAAGGCTTTTTTTGTTGTACTATTTATTGATCTTTATTCTGAAAATATTGATACAAACCAAAAAGGCCATAACCAACAAAAGCAAAGGACAACACTAATCTAAGTGTGTTTAGGCTTGTAGCTCCAGAAAAATGTTGATATAATCTATAACTTCCAAAAAGGGTTAGTAGAAGACCTGTTATTAAATTCCAGTTTTTGTTTTTTCTAAGTGATTCCATAATTATCTTAATTCTGCTCCAAGCTCGCGCTCAAAATTACTTTGTAATTTGTTCATTATTTTGTCTACTACTTTATCTGTAAGTGTTTTATGCTCATCCATAAAAGTAAAGCTTACAGCATAACTCTTTTTACCGTTTGGCAAGTTTTTACCTTGATAAACATCAAACAAGTTAATGTTTTTTAAGAGTTGTTTCTCTGTTTTGTTTGCAATAGCCTGTAAACTATCAAAAGTTACAGTGTTATCTAAAAGTAAAGCAAAATCACGTCTTACTTCTGGATATTTTGGGATTGCAGTAAATTTAATCTTGTTGCGTTTTGCTACTTCTATAATAGTGTCCCAATTAAAATCTGCATAAAACACGTCTTGATTAATATCAAAATGCTTTGCTATTTTAGATTTTAAAACACCAAAATTAACTAAACAGTCACGTCCAATACTTAATTGCAATCCTTCTGAAAACACATCGCTTTTAGACGTGCTTTCTTGATAACGCGTAATACCTAAACGGTCTAAAAGACTAGCAATACTTCCTTTTAACACAAAGAAATTTGTTTTTGCTTGTGGCGCATTTGCCCAACTTTCTTCGGTTTTATAACCTGTTAAAAATAAAGAAAGATGCTTATGCTCTTCACGCGTACCATTGTAATCGTGATATGTTTTTCCAAATTCAAAAAACTTTAAATTGGATTGACGTCTATTAATATTATGGCTTACAGCTTCTAAACCAGAAAACAATAAACTTTGACGCATAACACCTAAATCCTGACTTAAAGGATTTAGTATTTCTACGTTATGTTCTGTTTTTAATTGCTCTGTTAAAGCAAGGTAATTAGCAGTAGTTAGTGAGTTTGCCATAATTTCAAACCAACCTTGAGCTGCTAATTGACTGCCAACTACATTTTGTAATTTATAATCTTCAAATTTTGATGCGTTTGATATTGACGCATTTAGTTTGGAGCTAGTTTTAATGTTGTTATAACCATAGACTCTTAAAATTTCTTCTATAACATCAGCTTCTCTAGTTACATCGTTTCTAAAAGCAGGAATGGTTAATCCTAAACCAGTTTCGGTAATACTATTAACTTGGATGTCTAAAGAGGTTAAAATAGATTTTATAGTTTCTTTAGGGATCTCTTGTCCAATAAGCTTGGTTGCTTTATCAAAGCTAAGTCTAACCTGGAAATCTTCAATTTTGTTTGGGTAAATATCTGTAATGTTACTAGTAAATTCACCTCCAGCTATTTCTTGAATTAACAGAGCAGCACGTTTTAAAGCGTATTCTGTAATGTTTGGATCAATACCACGTTCAAACCTAAAAGAAGCATCAGTGTTTAATCCATGACGCTTAGCAGTTTTACGTACACTAACAGGATTAAAATAAGCACTTTCTAAAAATATACTTGTTGTGTGTTCTGTTACTCCACTATCGATTCCTCCAAAAACACCAGCTATGCACATTGGTTGCTCAGCGTTACATATCATTAAATCATCTTCATGTAGCTCGCGTTCTACACCATCTAAAGTGGTAAATTTTGTTCCAGTAGGTAGTGTTTTTACTTCAATTTTGTTTCCTGTAACTTTATTAGCATCAAAAGCATGTAAAGGTTGCCCTAAATCATGTAAAACATAATTAGTAGCATCTACAATATTATTAATTGGAGCTAATCCTATAGCTTTTAATCTGTTTTGTAACCACTCTGGCGAGTCATCTACTTTTAAACCAGATAGTGTTATTCCGCAATATCTTGGTGCTAAATCTTTATTTAAAACGTCAACATCAATTTTAAGTGTTCTATTGTCAATATGAAAAGCGCTAACACTTGGTGTTATTAGTTCTACGTTTATCCCTTTTTGTTGCAAACCTGCTTTAAGGTCTCTTGCGGCTCCAAAATGGCTCATTGCATCAGCACGATTTGGTGTTAATCCAATTTCAAAAACTTGATCGTTTTCTACTTTAAATAACTCTGCACAAGGTGTTCCAACAATAGTATCTTCTGGAAGTACTAGTATTCCATCATGAGATTTCCCTAAGCCTAACTCATCTTCAGCACAAATCATCCCAAAGCTTTCTTCTCCTCTAATTTTTCCTTTTTTAATGGTCCAAGACTCACCTTCTTCAGTATATAAAGTTGTTCCAATAGTTGCAACAGGTACTTTTTGTCCAGCAGCAACATTTGGTGCGCCACAAACAATTTGTAATGGTTCTCCAGATCCAATAGTTACTGTAGTAACTTTTAGTTTATCTGCATTACTATGTTGTACACAAGTCAATACTTCGCCAACTACAACACCTTGCAATCCACCTTTTACGCTTTGGTAAAGGTCTAAGCCTTCAACCTCAAGACCTAAATCTGTTAGTAATTCGCTAGTTTGTTCTGGTGACCAATCGGTTTTTATAAATTGTTTTATCCAGTTATAAGAAATCTTCATTTATAGAATAATTAAGAGCACAAATATAACAATACTTGCAGTTTTTGGGATTTAAAAAACAGCTTTTTATTTCATTTTTTAAAATGAAATAATGATAAGACAGTGTGATAATTTTCATGGATTAAGTAATAAGTCGAAAAAAATGTGCTTTTAAACCATAAAACCTACATTTTATTAATGTTATTTAATCTCTTGACTTATAAACTTTCGTATATTTAATTATTATAATCACTAAAACATATATAAATGAAAACTATTTTTAAGATAGCATTAGTAGTATTACTATTTTCTGTAACGTCTTGCAGAGACACTAAAAAAGATGACGCAGCAGACAAAGTAACACAGCAAATCGAATCTATTGAGGTAGAAACAGATAGCATTGTTAACGATGTGGAAGCTAGCGAAAAAGAATTAGAAAAAGAATTAGAACAATTAAACAACATTGAGTAAGATGAAACATTTAAAAGTAATATTAGTATGTGCTGGATTATTCCTATTTGGTAGCCAGCAATCACTTTTTGCCCAAGAACAAACTATAGAGGAAGTAGAAAAAAAGGTTAAAGGAAAAAAAGGAGAAATGAAAGCGCACAAAAAAGAGCGTAAAGCAGAAATGCAAGAGAAAAAAGCCGAAATGAAAGCCAAAAGAGATGAGGTTAAAGGCGAAATGAAGGAGAAAAGAGGAGAGATGAAAGAACAGCATGACAAATTAAAGCAAGGAAAAGAAGAGCTTAAAGCTGGTAAAGATGAAATGAAAGGAAAGCGTGAAGAATTAAAAGCTGAACGTGAAAAAATGAAAGAAAGACTTGAAAACGCTACTGATGAAGAAAAAGCGCAAATCAGAAAAGAGATGAAAGAGAAGCGTGATGCTATGAAAGAGGAAAGAGGAGAAATGAAAGAAAAGCATGGAGACTTTAAAGCAAAACGTGAAGAGCTTAAAGCAAAACGCGAAGCCTTTAAAGGAGACAAAGAAGCGTATAAAAAAGAGCGTTTAGAAGCTGTTAAAACTAGAATGGCTAACAGTAAAGAGCGTCTTGCAAAAAGCGGAAGAGCTGTTACTAATGGTAGAGCACGTTTAGCTAAAGCTAAAGAAGTTTTTGAAGCTAAAAAAGCTGCAGGAGAACTAACAGAAGAGCAAATTGCTAAGCACGAAGCAACTTTTAAAAGAGTTGAAGAAAAAATATCTAAGCACGAAGCATCTGTTAAAAGAAGCCAAGAGTTAATTGAAAAAAGAAATGTAAAATTAACTAAGCTTGAGGAGGTAAAAGAATAATTTTATCTAACATAATTTTTAAAAAAGGACATTGTTTTTGCAATGTCCTTTTTATTTGTAAGTATTTTGTTGTTATTTCGAATAAATAAAGAAACCCTTTTAATTATGCGTTATTTTTCCTTTTTACTAATTGCAATGACTCTATTGTCATGTGATAAAAACGATACAGAATTCCTGACTTTTGGGACCTATCGTGCAGAATTACAAGTTAGTGATGGTGTACAGCTTCCTTTTACTTTTAAAGTAAAAGATGCCAATACACTTGAGATTTATAATGCAGATGAAGTGATTAAAGTGGATGAAATCGAATATAAAAACGACTCGGTTTATATCAAACTACCAGTTTTTGAAGGGTTGCTAATTGCAAAAATTAAAGATCAAACCCTAAATGGTCGTTTTGTTGTAAAACAAAAAAATAGACAACAAATATTTACTGCTTCAAAAAACAAGTCGCGTTTTGAAAATAGCACAAAAGCAAAAACAAATATTTCTGGAGATTGGAAAACCGTGTTTAGCCCAAACACAGACGACAGTTATGTGGCAAAAGGTGTTTTTAAGCAAAAAGACAATCTGGTTACTGGAACCTTTTTAACCAATACTGGAGATTATCGTTATTTAGAAGGTGTTGTTAATGGTAATCAATTAAAATTATCAACCTTTGATGGTGCACACGCCTTTTTATTTACAGCAACTGTTACAGATAGTACTATAAATGGACAATTTTATTCTGGAAACCACTGGAAAGAGCCTTTTACAGCAAAACGTAGCGATAATTACACATTAGCTAACCCAAACGATTTAACGGTTTTAAAAGACGGTTATGACACTTTAGCGTTTACATTTCCAGATGCAAATGGTAACCAGGTATCGTTAACAGATGATAGGTTTAAAAACAAGGTGGTTATTGTACAAATTATGGGTACTTGGTGTCCAAATTGTTTAGACGAAAGCAAATACTACGCAGAGTATTATAAAAACAACAAAGACAAAGAGTTAGAGGTTGTAGCATTGGCTTTTGAATACGCTAAAACCCAAGACAAAGCGTTTAGTTTTATAAAACGCCTGCAAGATAGACTAGAGATTACGTACCCAATTTTATTAGCACAAACAGGTACTACTAGCAAAGCTAAAGCTAATGAGAAGTTACCAATGCTTAACCATGTGTTAAGTTATCCAACATCAATATTTATTGATAAAACAGGTAAAGTCCGTAAAATACACACAGGATTTAATGGTCCAGCAACAGGTGATAAATTTACCGAGTTTAAAACTGAGTTTAATGCGTTTGTAAATAAGTTATTGGAAGAGTAGGCTGTTCTATCTAGAAAAATCAGTCTTAGTGTGTTTATAAATATACCTCAATACAAAAAACAGAGTTGTAACTGCAATTATCATCCAGATAACACCAACAAAAACACTTGGTAATCCAATTAATTCTGCAATTGCATCTGCATCACTACCAATGTTAGAGTTGTCAATTAAATCGCCTTTAATATCCAAAATAACGTAAGCGCAACAAATTATACCAATAAATTTTAACCATAAATCATGGAATAATGGTCCAAAAAACCGATAGGCTATAAGCATAAAAACACCAAGTCCAGCAGTCATTGCAGTGCCAAACCATTCGCTAGATTGTAATACAAAATAAGAGAGGATGAGTAGTAAAACACCAATAACTAGTGTAATGTATTTGTCGCGTTCTAGTTTTACTGCTAAAATTAAAATTAACGATCCCCAAAATAAACTTCCTAAATAGCCAGCACTACTAGTCATAAAACTTCCCCAAAAACTAGGTTTCATGGTGTACATACAGTAGCCACCAATGTTTTTATCAATTTGTATCTCTACTATATCTCCACCAAAAAGCATAGCCATTAGTCCATGACTCATTTCATGAAGCATCACCACAAATAACTTAATTGGATACACTAACACTGTGTTCCAAAAAAGGACTGCTACAACTATTAAAATAGCTAAATAAAGGGTTTGCTTTTTTTTAGGGGTTAAGGTCATGTGTAATTAATAGAAGTAATAGGGTTATTTAAAACCTAACCATGGATAGTTTCGCTTTTTCCGTAGCTTTTAATTAATTCGCCTTCAAACTCAACTAATTCTTGCCAACGTTTGTCTACATCAATCCCTTTTCCGTATTGTCTAGCAAAGGTTATAAAGGTTGTGTAATGTCCAGCTTCGCTAACCATTAAATCGTAATAAAATTTAGATAATTCTTCATCGTTAATACGCTCTGATAGTAGTTTAAAACGCTCGCAACTACGTGCTTCAATCATTGCAGAAAACAATAAACGATCCACAAAACTTTGCTGTCTGCTTCCTCCTTTATTCATAAACTTATACAGTTGGTTTACGTAATGGTCTTTACGCTCTCTGCCTAGTGTGTATCCACGTTTTTTAATAATATCGTGTACCATTTGGAAGTGTTCCAGTTCTTCTTTAGCAAGCTTTAAAAGCTCAGTAACTAGTTCTTCATGCTCGCTATTATTGGTAATAATTGTAATAGCGTTTGTAGCTGCTTTTTGTTCGCACCAAGCATGATCTGTTAAGATTTCTTCTATGTTAGATTCTACAATGGTTACCCAACGTGGATCGGTTTCTAGTTTTAGGTGAAGCATGCTCATAAATACTATTTTTTGATAAAGATAATTATAATTAAGAATAGTGTAGAGGTGTCTTGATTAATTAAATTCAGTTTTACATATTAAGAACGTTACGTCACCTCGAGTGATTCAACGTAGGAGAATTGTATTGAGAAGCATTGGTTTTAGAGTGAAGTTTTAAGGAAAAAATAGTTCTCGATACAATTCCGAAAGTATTCGGAATCACTCGAACTGACCTTGTGTGCTATGTAGTGTATGTTTTTCGTTTTGTCACTTCGAGTGATTCGACGTAGGAGAATTGTATCGAGAAGCTAAAGGTTAAGAAATATAGTTCCATATGTTTTTGTACTTACTCATTTGTCGGTAAGTTTCTAAAATAATTGCGTTTTCTGGATGTCCTAGACTTGGATCTTTATCTAAAACCTGTTTTGCCCAATAACGTGCATGTTGCTGGATGTTGTGGTCTTTAACAATGTCTGCAATACGCAGATTTAGGACACCACTTTGTTGTGTACCCATAATGTCTCCAGGACCACGAAGACGTAAATCGACTTCTGCAATCTCAAAGCCATCATTAGTACTTGTCATGGTTTGGATGCGTTTTTTACTGTTTTCTGATAGTTTATGGCTAGACATTAAGATACAATAACTTTGTTCTGCTCCACGTCCAACACGACCTCTAAGTTGATGGAGTTGTGCTAGCCCAAAACGCTCTGCACTTTCAATAACCATTACAGAGGCATTAGGTACATTTACACCAACTTCAATTACAGTTGTTGCAACCATAATTTGTGTTTGACCTTTTACAAAACGTTGCATTTCAAACTCCTTATCTGCAGGTTTCATTTTTCCATGTACGATGGAAATTTGATAGTCAGGCATCGGGAATTCTCTAGACAAACTTTCGTAGCCATCCATCAAATCTTTGTAGTCCATTTGTGCACTTTCTTGGATCAAAGGATAGACAATATAAACTTGTCTTTTTTTAGCAATTTCATCACGAATAAATCTGAAAACTTTTAGTCTATTTGAGTCGTATCTGTGGACTGTTTTTATGGCTTTTCTTCCTGGTGGTAATTCGTCAATAATTGAGATGTCTAAATCTCCATAAACAGACATCGCTAAAGTCCTTGGAATTGGAGTTGCAGTCATCACTAAAACGTGAGGAGGGAAGGTGTTTTTTTTCCAAAGTTTAGAGCGTTGCTTTACTCCAAACCTGTGTTGCTCATCTATAATTGCGAGTCCTAAATTTTTGAATTTGACCTTATCTTCAAGCAATGCATGTGTACCAATAAGTAGGTCTAATTCGCCATTTTCTAGCATTTCATGGATTTTTCTACGCTCTGAAGTTTTAGTTGAACCTTGTAGTAGTCTAATACTGATATTCAAATCATTACACATTTCAAGTAATCCAGTATAGTGCTGGACTGACAAAATAGCAGTTGGAGCCATTAAGCAAGCTTGAAAACCATTGTCAAGTGCTATTAATATTGACATTAACGCAACAATAGTCTTTCCAGAACCAACATCGCCTTGTAAAAGACGATTCATTTGTGCATTACTACCCAAATCTTGACGGATTTCTTTAATTACTCGTTTTTGTGCGTTGGTTAATTCAAACGGTAAATGGTGTTTAAAAAACTGATTAAAATGTGTTCCAACTTTTTCAAAAGGAAATCCTTTTATCTTGGTTTTATGAATTAAATTTTTTAAAATTAATTGTAATTGTATGTAAAATAATTCTTCAAATTTTAGCCTAAATTGTGCTTTGGAAAGGGCTTCAGAATCTTGCGGAAAATGGATGTTAAAAAGGGCTTCAGATTTTGAAATTAATTTGTTTTCTGAGAGCATTTTTTTGGACAACGTTTCGGCATATTTTCCTTTGGTTTCCAAGAACAAATTTTGCATGATTTTTGTCATCACACGATTGGTAATTCCTTTGTTGGATAACTTCTCTGTAGATGGATAAATAGCTTGCATTGCACTGCGCAAATTTGCTTGATGCTCTGTCAATAATTCTATGTCTGGATGAGGCATACTAAACTTACCATTATACCAATTGGTCTTACCAAATATGACGTATGATGTGTTTAGTTTTAAACTTTCTCTAATCCATTTTTGACCTCTAAACCAAACCAATTCCATGGTTCCAGTATCGTCTTTAAAAGTAGCAACTAAACGTTTCCCTCTTTTTTGCGCAACCTCTTCAAACTTGGTAATTTTACCAATCACTTGTATTTCGGCTGCATTTTGTTGCAACTGATTAATTTTATAGTATTTTGTCCTATCTAGATATCTATTAGGAAATAAGTTTATTAAATCCTGAAAGGTATGAATACCCAACTCCTTGCGAAGCAAATCTGCACGATTTGGTCCAACACCTTTAAGATAATCTATAGGAGTTTGAAGGTTTGTCATAGAACAACGAAATTAAGGTATTTTGTGTTAAAGTGAAAGTAAAACGTCACTTCGAGTGTTTTGCGAGCGAGCGAGCAAAATGTGTCGAGAAGCAGTTTGTTTTAATTTGGTTCTTGATATAAAATTTGTAAAAACAAATTCCACTCCAACTGACGTAAAAATTGTATTTTGGCTTAAATCTTGCTTTATTGTCAATATGAAACACATTCAATTTTTACTTTTTGCTTTTTTATGTTTTAGTGTAAACGCACAGCAAACTGATGTTGTGGATTTTAAAACTGCAAAAGCTTCGTTGTATATTGATATAGAAAAAGGGGAAGTCACAGGTTCAATTGAATATGTTTTTGATGTTTTAAAGGAAACTGATTCAATATATTTAGATAGCCCAAATATTGTTTATGATTATATTGAAGTAAATAATTCAGTTAATTTGGAGATTAATGCAGGTGAAATTATATTGGATGGTGTCGTGAAAAGGAAATTTGCTAAATCCAAAGATAATGTTATGATAGTTAAATATCATGTCAAACCTAAAAAGGCTTTATATTTTATTAACGATAGTAAAAATATTCAGGCTTGGACACAAGGTCAAGGTAAATATACAAGTCATTGGTTGCCTAGTATTGATGATATGAATGATAAAATTGAATTTGATTTAAGTTTTATTGTTGATTCAAATTATCAAGTTATTTCTAACGGTAAGGTACTTAAGGTTGAAAAAGCAAAAGGTTATAATACTTGGTATTTCGATATGCAAAAGCCAATGTCAAGTTACTTAGTTGCTCTAGCAATAGGTAAATACGATAAACAAGTTATAACTTCCAAAAGCGGTATACCAATAGAGTTGTATTATTATCCAGAAGATTCTGCTAAAGTCGAGCCAACCTATCGTTACACCAAACAAATGTTTGACTTTTTGGAAGAAGAAATTGGTGTGCCTTATCCTTGGCAAAACTATAAGCAAGTACCTGTTAAAGACTTTTTGTATTCTGGTATGGAAAACACTAGTTGTACTATTTTTAGTGACGATTTTATGATTGACGATACCAGTTTTGTTGACAAAAACTATGTTAACGTTAATGCACACGAGTTAGCACATCAATGGTTTGGAGACTTGGTTACAGAAACTTCTGGGACACATCATTGGTTACAAGAAGGGTTTGCTACGTATTACGCTTTATTGGCAGAGCGTGATATTTTTGGAGACGAGTATTACTATTGGAGATTGTATGAGTATGCAGAAGAGTTAATAGCGCAAGAAGAAGCTAGTCAGAGTACCTCTTTGCTAGATCCAAAATCTAGTAGTACGACGTTTTATAAAAAAGGTGCTTGGGTGTTACATATGTTAAGAGAGCAGGTTGGTAATAAAGCTTTTAAAACAGCAGTAAAAAACTACTTAGAAAAAAATGCATATAAAAATGTAGAAACCTCTGATTTTATTAGTGAAGTTGAAGCAACTTCAGGGCAAGACTTGACTGGGTTTGTTGATCTTTGGTTGCATTCTAAAATAGTGCCTTATAATAAGATGATTACTCATTTATCTTCGGTTTCTGATGCTGTAAATGGGTATTTGCAAATAGATTGTGAAGGGTATTCTTCTAAATGTTCAGAATATTTAACCTCTAATCTTTTTGATAATTCTAAAATAAAAGTCATTGCTCAGATGCCAAATAAAATACAAACTAAGGATTTTAAAAACTCAATTAAAGTAAGACAAGCTATAGCGCAATATGTTACTAAAATCCCTTCGGCTTTACAATTAGATTATGAAACGTTGTTACAAGACAAATCTTATGCAACTATTGAAGCTGCGTTGTATAACCTTTGGGCAAATTTTCCGCGAAAGCGAAAACAATATTTAGATCAAACAAAATCCATTTATGGTTTTAATAATTATAATGTTAGAACACTTTGGTTAGTACTAGCTATTGCTACCACAGACTATCAGGAAGACAAAACAGAAACATTTTATAATGAGTTAGTTGGTTATACTGCATCAACTAATCCTTTTTCTAGACGACAAAATGCTTTTGACAGCTTGTCTAGTTTAGGTTTGTTTAATAAAGAAGCATTAAAAAATTTAATAGAAGCTTCTAAGCATCATAATTGGCGTTTTAAGAGTTTTGCAAAACAACTTTTAGAATCTTTATCTGAAAACGAAAAATATAAATCTATAATTAGTAATTTGCAGAACAACCAAAAACAATAATTTGAAAGCATTAGTCATATCTGGAGGAGGAAGTAAAGGTGCATTTGCTGGAGGAGTTGCTCAATATTTAATGGAGCAAGAAGGGAAAGACTATGATTTGTTTTTAGGTACGTCTACTGGAAGCTTGTTAATTCAGCATTTGGCAGCTAACGATATAGGTAAGTTGTATGATATTTATACACATGTTAACCAGAAAACTATTTTTAGTATTAATCCTTTTGTTTTAAAGAAAAAAGGAGATAGAGAGTATGTATCTATAAACTATTTTAACACGATACTTCAGTTTATTAAGCGTAAACGTACGTTTGGCGAAAGTAAAAACCTTAAAAAACATATTAGAGAAAATTTTACAAAAGCTGAATATGACAAGATTAAAGCCACAAAGGAAGATGTTGTTGTAACGGTTACCAACTTGTCTAAAAACAAGGTGGAGTATAAGTCTATAAACGATTATAGCTATGAGGAATTTTGCGAGTGGATTTGGATTTCGTGTAATTACATACCATTTATGTCTTTAGCGACTAAAGATGGTTATGAGTATGCAGATGGTGGCTTAAGCTGTGTAATACCTATTAGAGAAGCTATTTTAAGAGGTGCTACAGAAGTAGATGCTATTATACTTGAAAGCGAAATTTTAGAACATAACAAGGTGCTTGGAAAGAATCCGTTTTCGTTAATGATGAGTCTTTTTGGTCATTTGTTAGATCAAGTTGAAAGAGGAGATGTTGCAATTGGTAAGCTTGCTGCAAAGCATAGAGATGTTAAACTTAATTTGTATTATACGCCAACCAAATTAACCGAAAACGCATTAATCTTTAATAAAAAACTAATGGAAGGTTGGTGGTTACAAGGCTATTTATATGCTCAGGATAAGTATGATAGTAAAGACGAGTTTAGGTCTACTGTCCCAATTGATAGAAAAGATAAAGAATAAAAAAACAGCCTCTAAATTATTTAGAGGCTGTTTTTAGTTGTATTAAAAGTTAGGAATACTTTCTGGGTTTACATACATGTTATCTTTAGTTAAAGTATGTAAGTTAGAGTTGTCTTTAATTTTAAAATTGGTTAATTCTGGTTGTGGAGCAAAACGACCATTACCTGTTAAATGTTGTATTGCTCTTGCTAAAAGGGGTTCGTCTTGTTGTCCTAAAACACCATAATTTGATACTGTTTCTGCTAATGCAATTGTTGGGTCTAAACCAGCTTCGTATTGATAAAACCCATTTGCATTTTCGTTTTTACCAACTATGGGTTGCATAGCCCAAGTATGGTTTGGATTTATTGCACTATCACATTCGGAAGAATTTAAAAAAGCACAATCAGGATTGTCATACAAAGTTATAGAAAACTCGTTTTTACCTCTTGTTGTGCTTCCAATGTGTACAACTGTCATGTGTGGATTTAATCCATTAATAACTAACTCGCTTGCAGATGCAGAGCTACGTTGTGCTAAAACATATACTTTATCAAGATTAAGTGTGTTAATAGCAGTTCCGTCAGATAATTGGTCTGTAAAATATCTGCTTACATCTTCTTCTGTAAATAATGCTTGAATTTTATTATTCCAACGTTGTTTTAAAAATAAATCTGTAGTAGGTTGTCCAGAAATCATACTTGACAATCGTATTGCAGAATCTACACTTCCACCTGGATTATAACGTAAATCTAAAACTAAATCCTGAACACCTTCTGTAACAAACATCCCAAAAGCGTCATTAAGTTGTTGATCATAATTACTAGTAAAACGGTTGTACATTAAATATCCAACTTTTATACCATCTACTGTAAATGTATTAGCAATAAATACTGGGTTTTCCTCGTAAACTTGTTTAGTTAATGTAACGGTTTCTCCAGTTAGCACAAGGTTATTGTTTGTATCAAGTTCTGCTAGACCAATGGTGTAGGTGTCATTACTTGAAAATAATAAACTAGTATAATTAGATTCTGTTAATTGTGTGCCATCTACAGTTAAAAAAAGATTACCACGTTGTAGATTGTTGGAAGATGCACTAGTATTTGGTAAAATATATTGTACAGCACCAAAAACATTAGGTCCACCACTAATAGTACCTAAGCCAAACTCCATTCCGTTACTTTTAGAAACTCCGTTAAGCGCATTGTTTAAGGCAAAATAATCGTCTACAATCCAGCTAAATCTATCCTCATCAGATAATAAGTCATCAAAAAGTAGGTCAGGAGAACTATAGTCGTTTAAAAAAGCATTATAATCTGCAGAGTTTGAAAATCTATCATCTGCTAAATCATTAACTTCTCCTGGCACTTCCTCATCTTGCCAAAAATACCAAAGGTTTAAACCTTTCCAAACAAAATCTTTAATGTCTGTATCTGATATTGTATTATCATCTTTGTCTTCAAAACAGCTAGTTAAACTTAATGAGAGTAGTAATAAGAAGGAAAAAAACCAATTCTTTTTCATAGTTATATATTTTATTTTTTCTTTATAAAAGTACTTACTTTATTTTATATTGAAAATAATTTGTAACAAATTAATTAGTCGTTCGTCGTAATAGAAACCAACAAACCAAAATGACACAGTCAGAGTTTTTAAAAATAGTAATGCCTTTTAAAGATAAGGTCTTTCGTTTAGCAAAACGATTACTAGTGTCGCGTGAAGAAGCAGAGGATGCAACACAAGAGGTTTTGTTGAAGTTATGGAAAAATAAAACTAAAATTGAAAGCTATAAAAACGTAGAAGCATTTTCAATGACAATGACAAAAAATTTTTGTTTAGACAAATTAAAATCTAAACAAGCGCAAAATTTAAAAATAGTACATAATAATTATCAAGATCATACAGTAGCGCTTCAAAAGCAATTGGAATTAAACGATAGTATGAAATGGGTAGCTAAAATAATTGAAGACTTGCCAGAACAACAAAAGCTAGTCGTACAATTAAGAGATATAGAGCAATACACATTTGATGAGATTGCAAAAATGTTAGAGATGAATCCTACTGCTGTACGTGTAGCTTTATCAAGAGCAAGAAAAGTAATAAGAGAAAAATTAACCAAAGCACATAATTATGGTGTTAAATAATATAGAAAATTTACTAGAAAAGTACGAAAACGGAGAATCAACTCTACAAGAAGAAGCACAGTTAAAAGACTATTTTTCGCAAGAAACTGTAGCACCACATTTAGAGCATTACAAAGCTGTTTTTGGATATTTTTTAGCAAACCAACAAGAGGCTTTTACTAAAGACCTTCCACTAAACACTAAAAAACAATTTAATTTTAAGTGGTTAAGCGTTGCAGCAGTAGCAGTACTTATGTTTGGTATTTACTTTAGTAGACCTGTTGATCCAACAATTACTGAAGAAGATAGATTAGCGTACAATGAAGCAAAGTCTTATCTAGAATTGGTGTCAAAAACCTTAAATAAAGGAACCGCTCAAATTAATTATTTAGGAGCCTTTAATAAAGCTGGCACACATGTTGACTATTTAAAAGAAATGGAGAACCCGATTGGTAGAATATTTAAAAATTAACAATCACAAAAAAAACCAGAAAAATGAACACAATAATTAAAAATAAAAATAAAATGAAAAATTATATAATAATTACAGTAATGGCAATTTTAATGATGCCATTAACAGGAATGGCTCAACAAGATATTTTTGAGAAATATAGCGATAACGAAAACGTAAGTTATGTGTCTATTAAACCAAAGATGTTTCAAATGTTAGCTAAGATTGATATTGATACAGATGATGCAGAAGCTAAAGCATACATGGACATGGTAAATAGTATTACCAGTTTTAAAACCATGGCTACAGGAGACAAAGCTATTGCAAAAGATATTGCAAAATGGGTAACAACACGTAGTGGGTCTTTAGAAGAATTAATGGAAGTTAAGGATAACGGAATGGTTATTAAGTTTTACATAAAGCAAGGTAAAGACGATGATCATGTTAGTGAGTTGCTAATGTTTATAAACGGTCTTGAAGCAGTAATGAAAGATTCTGAAATTAAAATAAATGGAGAGGATCGTACTATTGAAACCGTTGTTATTTCATTAACAGGAGACTTAGATTTAAATCACATTTCAAAGCTAACTCAAAAAATGAACCTTCCAGGAGGTGAAGAGTTAGAAAAGAAAAGTAAAAACTAAGCATTATGAAAACACCATTTAAAATTGTGTTCTCTTTACTATGTTTATCTCTGTTTTTGGTAAGTTGTAAAGATGAAAACTCAATACAAACCTATTTTGTAGATCATCAAGAATTACCAGCGTTTTCTAGCTATAGTGTGTCTTCTAGTGTAGTAGATTTTTCTAAAGCTAATTTAACAGAAGAGGAGAAAGCAACCTATAAGTCTATTGATAAGTTAGATATTTTAGCTTATAAAATGAATGATGGAGAGGTAGATGTTTACGCTCAAGAATTGGATAAAGCAAAAGCTGTTTTTAAAAACAAAAAGTATGAAGAGCTAATGGAGTTTAAGGACAAAGGTATTAATGTAAACGTTAGTACAATTGGAACCGATGATACTGTAGACGAGTTTTTAGTGCTAGCAAGCTCCAAAGATGTAGGTTTTACTGTAGTAAGAGTATTAGGAGACAATATGAAGCCAGAGCAGTTGATTAAATTAACAGACAAATTGCAAAATGCAGATGTAGATGAAGGTCAACTTAAAAATCTTATGGATTTATTTAAATAATAATCTATAGTTTAATGTGAATGTAAAAGGCTTATCCATTGGATAAGCCTTTTTTTTATTTTTGGATGTCTTCTTCTAGACGGTCTGTTTGTTTAGTTTCTGCACTTTTAATTATAACTATATTAATGATAATAACTAAGTAAATAATAATTACAAGACCTATGTAATACGGATTGTTTAAAAGCCCAGTTATGCCTCCAAAAAAGAAGAGGAGTAAAGTTATACCACAAAGTCCTAAAGCTGTATTATCGCTAACCATTGTTATATTCCTGTATAATTACTAGGTGATATTGCTTTTAATTCTGTTTTAATTGCATCACTAACCTCTAAAGTATCAATAAAATTTGAAATAGACGCTTTATTAATAGCTTCATTTGTTCTTGTTAACCCTTTTAATGCTTCATATGGATTAGGATAACCTTCACGTCTTAAAATGGTTTGTATTGCTTCTGCAACTACAGCCCAATTGTTTTCAAGGTCTTCTGCAAATTTAGGTTCATTTAGCAACAATTTACCTAAACCTTTAAGTGTCGATCCAAAACCAATTAATGTATGCCCAAAAGGGACACCAACATTACGTAATACAGTACTGTCTGTTAAATCACGTTGTAATCTAGATATTGGTAGTTTTGCAGATAAGTGTTCAAAAATAGCATTAGCTATTCCTAAGTTACCTTCAGAATTTTCAAAATCTATAGGATTTACTTTGTGTGGCATTGCGCTACTACCAACTTCGCCTTTTTTAATTTTTTGTTTAAAATAGTCCATAGATACATAAGTCCATACATCTCTGTCTAAATCTATAATAATGGTGTTAATACGTTTTAAACAATCAAATAAAGCAGCCATATGGTCATAATGCTCGATTTGTGTGGTTGGAAAAGAGTGTTGTAACCCTAATTTTTCTTGTACAAATTGTCCACCAAAAGCTTTCCAGTCTATAGTTGGGTAAGCTACTTTGTGTGCATTAAAGTTTCCGGTTGCTCCTCCAAATTTTGCAGCACTTGGGATGTCGTTTAATAAATTAAATTGCTCTTCTAGACGTACTACAAACACTTCAATTTCTTTTCCTAAACGTGTTGGAGATGCTGGTTGACCATGTGTTCTGGCTAGCATTGGAATATCTTTCCAGTCGTTAGCCAAACGTTTTAATTCTTTTAAAACATTAAAATACTCTGGTACGTATACATCATTCATTGCATCCTTTATACTTAAAGGTATTGCAGTGTTATTTATGTCTTGAGAGGTTAATCCAAAATGGATAAACTCTTTATATTCGCTTAACCCTAAGGTGTCAAATTGTTCTTTAATAAAATATTCAACCGCTTTTACATCGTGGTTGGTTACTTTTTCAATGTCTTTTATAGCTTGTGCATTTTCAGAAGTAAATGACTTGTATATTTCACGCAAGGCTTCAAATTGACTACTATCAACATTTTTTAGTTGAGGTAATGGGATTTCGCATAACGCAATAAAGTATTCAATCTCTACTAAAACACGATATTTAATTAGTGCTTCTTCAGAGAAAAAATCTTGTAGTTTTTCAATTTTATTTCGGTAACGACCATCAATAGGAGAGATGGCATTTAGTTGGCTTAAAGACATAAAAATAGTTGTTTTTTAACAAGCTATAAAGATAGTTGTTTTAGATAGAAGACTAAAGCGATTACCTTTAAGAATTTAATAATTATTCAATACTATTTTTTAATTTTTTTCAAGATATGTCTTGCTCTAGCTTTAAACGCTGCACTTTGCGTGTGGAAATCGCGTTCTAAGATGATAACTAATTCTGGATACACCCAGTCATAATCTTTACCAAACAGATATAAAGCATTCATCCCATAAGCTTTTGGTGCTACTTTAACATCATTAATTAAATAATCAAAACAAGCTTCAATTATTTTTTCTTTATGCTTAGGTTGTAAAGCTTGTTTTATTTTTGAAGGTTCTTTTCCGTAGTATGCTTTTGCAAGATATTCGCAAATTTTTGCAACAGGTCGTTCTGCAGAGTCTAAATGAACTTTACCCATGTTTTCAGTAAATCTATCTAAATAAGGGATGATAGCTTCTAGGTTTTCGCCACACATAAACTCGAAAACCCAAGCAGCACGTGGAGAAATTTTATCGTCAACCATAAACAAGACATCCAACAGTTTAGGGATTAATTCCGGATTGTTTATGACTAGATTTGCATAGTATAAACGCTTCTCGCGCGAATGATTAACATAATTTAATTCTTGATATAAGGTGTCTGTCGTCAAAGATTTTATTATTTTTAAAGTCTAAATGTATTAAATAATGAAAATACTTAAAAAAATTGGACTGCTTTTATTAGTTGGATTTATAATTGCTCAATTTTTTTCACCAGAAAAAAACGAAGGTAATACAGAAGATTTATCTGCCTTTTTTGCAGAAACAAAACCTTCTGATGAGGTTAAGACAATACTAAAAAGCTCTTGTTTTGATTGTCATTCAAGTAATACAAGGTATCCTTGGTATAATAAAATAACACCAGTTAATTTTTGGTTAGCTGCACATGTAAAAGATGGAAAAAAACATTTAGATTTTTCTAAATGGGCAAATTATTCTGTAAAAAGAAAAGACCATAAATTTGAAGAAATTGCAGAAGAAGTTGAAGAAAAGAAGATGCCATTACCAAGTTATACTTGGACACATGGTGAAGCAAATCTTACAGAAACACAAATCCAAGCACTAGTTAAATGGGTTGAGCAAGTAAGAACAGGATATGCATTAGCACCAAAACCGCAATAATCACACTATAATTAATCTAATTTGAATAAATCCCTCTTAATAATTGGCTTTGTTTGGCCAGAACCTAAAAGTTCTGCTGCTGGATGTAGGATGATGCAGCTTATAGATGTTTTTCAATCACAGGATTATGTTATAACCTTTGCATCTGCTTGTGCTAAAACAGACAATGCTTTTGATTTAGATAGTATTGGTGTAAAAACGGAACATATTATTTTAAACGATAGTAGCTTTGATACGTTTATTACAGATTTAAACCCATCAATAGTCTTGTTTGATCGCTTTATGGTTGAAGAGCAATTTGGTTGGCGAGTTGCAGAACAGTGTCCAGATGCACTTAGATTGCTAGACACAGAGGACTTACATAGTTTACGTAAAGGACGTCAACAAGCCTTAAAAGATCAAGCATTTTTTGATAAAAGCTATTTGCAAAATGAAACCGCTAAACGCGAAATTGCAAGCATATTAAGAAGTGATTTAACTTTTATGATATCTCAAGTTGAGATAGAAATATTGGTCAATCAATTTAATATTGACGAGCATTTATTATACTATCTACCATTTTTGTTAGACCCAATTTCTCCAGAAACACAAAAGAAAAGCCCAAAGTTTAAAGACCGAAACCATTTTATTACCATTGGTAATTTTATGCACGAGCCTAATTTTGATGCAGTACTATTTTTGAAAGAAGAGATTTGGCCACTAATAAGAAAACAACTACCAAAAGCAGAAATGCATATATATGGATCTTATGTATCTGAAAAAGCAATGCAATTAAATAACCCAAAAGAAGGTTTTTTAATAAAAGGATTTGCAGAAGATGTTAATAAAGTCATGCAAGACGCTAAAGTATGTTTGGCACCATTACGTTTTGGAGCAGGTTTAAAAGGAAAGCTAATAGATGCTATGCAAAACGGAACCCCTTGTGTAACCACAACTATTGGAGCAGAAGGGATGTATGGAAGTTTAAAAGACACCAACGCTTTTATTGAAGACGATGCTAAAGCATTTGCTATGCAAGCTGTCGAGCTGTATTCTAATAAAATTTACTGGAACGGAAAGCAAAAAAATGGCTTTATGATTATTAATACGTTTTATGATAAAGCTATTTATACTAAAGACGTGTTGTATAAAGTAGAAGTTTTGCAAGCAGGTTTAAAAAGCCACAGACAACAACACTTTTTAGGACAAATACTAATGCATCATACTATGCAAAGCACCAAGTTTATGAGTCGTTGGATTGAAGAAAAAAATAAGAAATAATAATAATCAAGACAAAGAGAGTTAAGAAACAAGACAAAAAAAAGAGCCAAGATTTAAAACCTTGGCTCTTTTTTTATAGACCAATTGACATTAGTCATTTAACTATGCAGTAACTTCGCTTTTCTTTATTTTTCTGTAAGGAAAAGAATTAAAAATACTACGTTTTGCAAAGCGCGTTTGTTTATCGCTTTGAGAAAACTTAATGTATAACCCTTTGTTTACACCAAAATACTCATAAGTATCACCATTTAAAAAAGTAACCTCTAATAATAAGCCTTTATGTTTCCAATCCATAATTGGACTAGTTATAGTTGTTGCGTATTGGTCTTTATTAGCCTCAATAGTTTCTGGAGATATACTTACTAAAAAGTGGTAACCATCAATTACTTTTCTGCTCATTAACTCTGCTTCTTGTGCTTTATCGTCACCTTCTTGGAATTTGTCAGGATGCCACTCTTTAACCAAATTGCGGTAAGACTTTTTTAACGTTTTTAAAGATAGATCTTTATCTACGTTAAATAGTTTTTTGTACTCATTAATACGCTTCATAATAGGTGCTATTTTTAATAAGGCGCGAAAATAGGCTTTTGTTTTTAATTGAAGGTTAGAAAGTTATAAGAATTTGATTTTTAGAGAGGTTTTGAAGTTAAACTAACGGTCTTGTGTATGGTTAGTTGCGTTGTTAAGCAACTAATTTAGCAAACTTTTACAAACCCGAGAAAATTCCGCAGGAATTTTCGTAAGTAAGCACTTAAAAAGCAATTAATTATACACGGTGTTACCTGCTGGCTTTTTAATCAGTTCAGTTTTCATAAATGGCTAAATTCAAATTTCAGAGTAAGTTCCGTTAAGTTAATTTCCGCATCAATTGGTTCCATTTTATTTCCCAAGTCCATAAATTCAAAACCAGTATTTGTTTTAAACCAACTTCCACGATATTTTGTTTTTTTCAAAGAGTCAGTTGCGTTTTTAAAATAATCAATATTCTCTTGTCCTGCGAGTCTGTAACGTCCAGTTTCACTTCTGAACTTACCAAGTTGGTCATAATATGGTTCAGATTCTATTTGCTCAACAATTCTTTCGAGGTCATTTTTGTTCAGTTCTATTTTCAGTTTTAGAGTGTAATCACTTTCAAATCCATTATGAGAAACATCGTCATCCTGTATTATTTTATAATCATTTCCAAGCTCAATATTTAATTCTTTTTCCAATAGTATTATCCGCTTTTCTTGATTCGAGCAAGATGTAAGTAAACATACTATAAGAATAAATTTAAAAATGTTTTTCATTGGTTTGTTCAGCTTGCAGGTAACGTTTCACTGATATGACATCGTTTTAATGATTTATATCAGTAGTTAGTTTAACTTCGAAGTTAGCTTAAAAAAATGACAAAGTCAAGTTTTTAAAAACACATAATACGTTGTTTTTAGGGTAATAGTTAGCACGATTTAAACATTTTTTTAAAGCGTTTAGGCAAGTCGTCAATTATATAAAGTGCTTCCTTTGTAAAAGGATGTGTAAATTGTAAAGAAAAAGCATGTAGATACATGCCTTTTCCGTTTAAAATTAATGGCTCTACACCATAGTCTTTATCTCCTAAAATAGGGTTGCCAATACTAGATAAATGCTTACGTAGTTGGTGTCGTCGTCCTGTCAATGGGTTTAGTTGTACTAAATTTAGTGTTCCAAAACGTTTGGAGGCAACAGATTGGCATAGTGTATATTTTGAATGCGATGGTTTACCATCAATCATAGTTGTTATGTTTCCATTAGTTTCCATATTACCAATAGTAACTGCGTAGTAGGTTTTTGTAATGGCTCTGTCTTTAAATACCTGGTTTAAAGCACGTATGCTACTGCTTGTTTTACCGACTAATAAAATTCCTGTGGTTGCATAATCTAATCTGTGTATAGGTTGTGGGGTACAGCGATCTGAAAGTGTACTTTTTTGTAAGTTTTGTATTAATGCTGCTGCAACGGTTTTAAAACAATTTCCGCTAACCAAAATACCAGCAGGTTTATGGATAACAGCTAAGTAATCGTCTTCAAAAAGCACCTTAAGTTTAAAAATCAATGTCCTTTTTGGAGTAGTGTTTTCTTTAATGGTTAGTTGTATGTGTTCTCCTCCATAAATATAAGTTGCAGATGTTGCAACAACATCGTTAACCGTTATAAACTGTTTTTTTAGCGCTTTTTTTAAAGCAGATTTTGTAAAAGCAGCTGTAAACACACCAACACAATAGTCTTGTATTCTAATAGCAGTAGGTTGTTTTGTAGCAATATGAATTTCGATTTGAGCGATAGGTTTGATGGATTTTATACTTCGAAGGTACTTGAAATTTTAGACAAAGTCAAATTATAAATGGGTTGGATTTCAACACTTTTTAGTACTTTCGCAACTCTTAAAAAACAGACCATGATTTCTATAGATAATTTAGCAGTAGAGTTTAGCGGAACCACTTTGTTTAGTGATGTGTCTTTTGTGATTAATCCAACAGATAAAATTGCTTTAATGGGTAAAAATGGTGCAGGAAAAAGTACCATGATGAAAATTGTTGCTGGAGCACAAAACCCAACAAGAGGTCATGTTAGAGCACCAAAAGATGCAGTAATAGCTTACTTACCACAGCATTTATTGACTGAGGATGATTGTACTGTTTTTGAAGAAGCTGCTAAAGCTTTTAAACATGTCTATGCAATGCGTGACCAGATGGAAGCGCTTAATAAAGCATTAGAAACCAGAACGGATTACGAGAGTGACGAGTATATGTCCATTATAGAAAAAGTATCTGATTTAGGCGAAAAATACTATGCTTTAGAGGATGTAAATTATGATGCAGAAGTCGAGAAAGCATTAAAAGGTTTAGGTTTTAAACAAGAAGACTTTACCAGACCAACTAAAGCGTTTTCTGGTGGTTGGCGTATGCGTATTGAGTTGGTTAAAATTTTATTACAAAAACCAGACTTAATCTTATTGGATGAACCTACTAACCATATTGATATAGAGTCTGTTATTTGGTTAGAAGACTTTTTACTTAATAAAGCAAATGCTGTTATGGTAATATCGCATGATCGTGCTTTTATTGATAATATTACCAATCGTACTATTGAGGTAACAATGGGTCGTATTTATGACTATAAAGCCAATTATAGTCATTATTTACAATTGCGAGAAGATAGACGCAGTCATCAAATAAAAGCGTATCAAGAACAGCAAAAATTTATTGCAGATAATATGGCTTTTATTGAACGTTTTAAAGGAACATACTCCAAAACAAACCAAGTCACGTCAAGAGAACGTATGCTTGAAAAGTTAAAAATTATTGAAGTGGATGAGGTTGATAACTCTGCTTTAAAATTAAGTTTTCCGCCAGCTCCAAGATCTGGAGATTATCCTGTAACGGTTGAAAGTTTAACTAAAAAGTATGACGACCATATTGTGTTTAAGGACGCTAATATGTCTATTAAAAGAGGTGAGAAGGTTAGTTTTGTTGGACGTAATGGAGAAGGTAAGTCCACAATGATTAAATCTATTTTAGGCCAAATAGATTTTGAAGGACAATGTAGTCTTGGACATAATGTTAAAGTTGGTTATTTTGCCCAAAATCAAGCTGCTTTATTGGATAACGACTTAACCGTTTTTCAAACGGTTGACGACGTTGCAAAAGGAGATGTTAGAACAGGAGTTAAAAATATTTTAGGTCGCTTTATGTTTAAAGGCGATGATATTGATAAAAAAGTTGGTGTATTATCTGGAGGAGAAAAAACTAGGTTAGCAATGGTTAAATTATTGTTAGAACCTGTTAATTTATTGATTCTGGATGAACCAACTAATCACTTAGATTTAAAATCTAAAGATGTTTTAAAAGACGCATTAAAGACTTTTGATGGTACGCTAATTTTAGTGTCTCATGATAGAGATTTTTTACAAGGATTATCAGAAAAGGTATTTGAATTTAAAGACCAACGTGTTATTGAGCATTTTGAAACTATTGATGCCTTTTTAGAGCGTAACAGAATTAAAAGTATTGCTGATATTAATTTGAAGCAGTAGAAATATACTTTTTAAATCCCAAACTTATCCTCAATTTTTTCAACCGCTCGTTTTAAAAAAGGTGGTGGATTAAAACGGTATCCAAAATAGAGACTTGCATAACTTTTATCGTTAACCAGACTTTGTGTACTGTTTTTGTTGATTGCATTAGAGTCAAAATTAAAACTGGCTCCAGCACTAATCGTTTCGGATGTAAATCCAAATTGTAAGGTTACGTCCAAAGCACGTGTTAAAAAGGTGTTTTTGCTTATAATATCGTTTTGTTTTTCTGTTGAAAAACGTAAACCCAAAGCTGGTGAGATAGAGGAGGAGATAAACCAATGGTTTTGAAAAGCCCAAGTGTAATAATACGCTGGAGCTAATGAAATATCAAAGCTATTGTCTGTTATTTTTTTATTATCGATAGTATTCCTTAAACTATTAAACCCATATTTTAAAGTTGGCACAAAACTTCCTGCAGTTTGACGTTGCCATTCTGTGAGATGTGTCAAGTGTTTTAACGAAAAATTAGTGTTTAGGACATAAGATGTGGTTCCAATCCAACTAGAGGTTTGTAACTCCGGAAATTGTGCTAGTAAACTAGCATTATTATCTTGGTAAAACCCTTTTACTTTTCGGTATTCAATACTTTGTATCCATTGGTCTAAAAAAATATTTAACTGAGAGTTTAAAAACTTAGATTTAAAATCAGAATCTTTACTACTTGGTGAAAACCCGATTTTTAGGCCTAAAAATTTATAGTTAGCAGCAACTTCCAATCTATAAGTGTTATTAGCATTTACTAAAATGGATTGATTGTTATTTTGAATAGAAAAAGACTCGGTTTGTGTATTGATATTTGATTTTAATAGTAATTTTTCTCTAAATGAAATCACAGAATTCTGACAGTACATCTTTACAGAAAAACACAGTAATACTATTAAAAACAGTGCTCTCATAATTATAATATTGAAATAAATTGATTAATACCTTTTGTTGCAGTTTCTGCGATAACCGTTAGGTTTTTTGTACTTGATATTGATGGATTTGGATCAATGAAAAACTTAGGGATATTTTCTGGCACATAATGCATTAAACTAGCAGCAGGATACACTTGTAACGATGTGCCAATAATTAATAGTTTGTCAGCAGTTGCACAAATCTCTACAGCTTTGTCTATTAATGGCACAGCTTCGCCAAACCAGACAATATGTGGTCTAAGTTGGTTTCCGTTTTGGTCCAAATCTCCAAGATTTAGGTCTTTTTTCCAGTCTAAAATTTCAGGTTCGTTTTTTGTACTTCGTACTTTAAATAACTCGCCATGTAAATGGATCACGTTTGTACTTCCAGCTCGCTCGTGTAAATCGTCCACGTTTTGGGTAATTATTGTCACTTTAAAGTGTTTTTCTAAGTTAGCTAACTCAATATGTGCTGTATTTGGATTGACCTGTAAAAGCTGCTTCCTACGTTGGTTGTAAAATTGTAACACCAATTCTGGGTTTTTAGCAAACCCTTCAGGAGATGCTACTTCCATAACATCGTGTCCTTCCCACAATCCATTGGCATCTCTAAAGGTTTTTAAACCACTTTCGGCACTCATACCTGCTCCAGTTAAAACGACTAGATGTTTCATGATTAGTTGGTTTTAAGTTTCCAGGATTTATAATCTTCAGATTCTACAAGGATGTTTAAAATATTTTCGCCAAATTCATCATCCTCTTCAATATATTGAATCATTTCATCACGATCATAGCCCTCTTTAATTAAAGAATCCAAGTAGGTTGTGGCTTCATTAAACTTTTTTAGCATGACTAAAGTATTTAAATAACCAGATTGACCTTCAAAAAAACCATCATAGTTTTCGATCATGTATTTAAACTTATGCAAAGCAAAATCATAATTCTGATCTTGAAAAGCAATGGTAGCTTTAAAAAAGTTTAAAAAATCATCTTCAGTTTCGGTTTGCAGTTGATCAACAACTTGTATAGCTTCAAAATAATTATTTTTATAGATATAATAATCAATTTTATTTAATGCAATAGTTGGATCATTTTCATATAGAGCAATTAATTCTTCTAATGATTTTAAATACTTTTCGTCGTCTATATGACTTGCAGTTAAAGATTTAAAAATCATAAAAAACTTGTCTTTAGAAATCGCAGAAGTTGTGTTATCTAATAGTTTATAAGATTCTTTAAAGGCTCCAATTTTATTAAGCCTAGTTGCTTTTATTAGGTTTGTTAAGCCATCATCTTCGGGAAGTTTTATAACTCCCAATATTTTTTTATTGGAAAAGGCATAACTCATTATTCTAGCAAATGTATTTGAAAATATCTCTCCAGTAAGATAAATGTAGGTGTCCGAAAATAACATTACTCCATCTTTTTTATGAATTCTGTAATCATGATAATTAAGTCCTGTTTCAGAGGAATATAGCCTAAATAACACGTAGTAGGTTTGTTGTTCTTGATCGTATCTATATTTTATAAAATTATAATAGGATCCATTTTGTACTTCTTCAATAATTTTATTTGGAAAAGCAGATATACCTTGTTCTATACCTTCAATAAATCCATTAGTTTCCTCTTTATCTAAAACTATATTTTGGTTATAATCCATGACGCGTTTTATAAAAACATTTTTATAAAACTTAGAAATAAACTGGTCTGGTTTATTGTTGTTTATTGAGGCTTCAATAAAATTTCCAAGTGCAATTACTTTATTGGTGTTTCCTTCATTAAAAGCTATTGTATCTCTAGGGTTTTGTTTTGTTATTTCATTAGAAAACACATTGTAAGAGTGTAATAAACAAAGCAATAAAGTTGTTAGTAGGTTTTTAAGTTTCATTATTTTCAATACATGTATTTTTTAAAAGCATTAAAATAACACTTATTTATTAACTAATAATTATTTAATAAAGTATATATAAACAATACTATTAAATACTAAACTGGATTAGTTTACAATACTAAATAGTTCATTTTTTTTACTACTTTTGAAATCTGATTATAAACATAAGATTAATTCCCTTTAATATCTTAATGCTTACAAAAAATAAGTCATTCATTTTAAAAAAATTAATCTATGAAAACCCTCAAGTATTTTATCATTTTATTTACTATTACTCTTTTTACTAATTGTGCTAGTGATGATACACCAGAAGTAATTACCCAATTAGAATCAAGAATTTTTGACATTGAAAGTTTTGAAAATTCTGGAATTTTTGGAACAGCAAATTTTATTAAAAATTCAAATAGTACAATTACTATAGAAATTAATTTGGTAGGTACAACAGCAGATCAAGATTATCCAGCACATATCCATTTTAATACTGCAGCAGAAACTGGAGAAATAGCGGTAAGTTTAATTTCGGTTGATGGTACTACAGGACAAAGCAATACAACATTTAGTAGATTAGACGATAATACAATTGTTACTTATGAAGAGTTATTGGATTATGATGGTCATTTTGTAATACATGAAAGCGAAACAGATAATGCAATTGTTGCACAATCTGATATTGGACAAAACGAATTAACAAATAGTTTTATTAGTTATCCACTAAACGAAGCAACAGTAACAGGGTTATCAGGCACAGTTACCTTTACAGAACGAGTTAATGGTGAAGCTTTAGCTGTAATTGAATTAACAGGAAGTCCAGCAGGAGGCGTACATCCAGCACATATACATGCAGGAAGTGTAGCAACTGCACCAGGAGCTGTTATGTTTAGTTTTGCATCTGTAGATGGAACAACAGGAATTAGCAGGACTAACGTAGATATGTTAGATAACGGAACACCATTTGGATATAGTGACGTATTAACAATGGATGGTTATGTAAACGTGCACCTAAGTGCAACTAACTTAGCTATTTTAATTGCTCAAGGAAATATAGGAGCTAATTAATATATAAAAAAACGTAT
This sequence comes from Olleya sp. R77988, assembly GCF_044594215.1. Taxonomy (GTDB): domain Bacteria; phylum Bacteroidota; class Bacteroidia; order Flavobacteriales; family Flavobacteriaceae; genus Olleya. Next base: position 2,198,775 of record NZ_CP138988.1, read on the forward strand.
TTTATTAAACCTGATGCTAAAACCATCAGGTTTTATTATTTTTAAGGCATGATAGATTTAGAATTATTAAAACATCTTGAAAGTTATTTAACAGAACATAGGTTAGAGCGCTTTAATACTGTTATTAGTCAGCGCACAAAGCATTTTACTGTTGCAACAGAAGATGTGTATCAATTACACAATACTAGTGCTGTAATGCGTAGTTGCGATGTTTTTGGAATCCAAGAACTAAATATAGTAGAAGAAACTAATACTAAAAACATTGATAGAGAAATTGCAATGGGAGCACAGAAATGGGTGGATTTAAAACGGTTTCATTCTGTTAATGATTGTATCAAGGATTTAAAACAAAAGGGTTACCAAATAGTTGCTACAACACCACATACAGACGACTGTGAGTTGTATGATTTTGATGTTACTAAAAAGTCTTGCTTTTTCTTTGGAAGAGAAACAGAAGGATTGTCTGAAGATGTTTTAAAACAAGCAGATAGTTTTTTAAAAATACCAATGGTTGGTTTTACCGAAAGTTTAAATATCTCTGTTAGTGCAGCTATCATATTACAGCACGCAACGTCTAAACTAAAAAAGACTGATATTAATTGGCAGCTTTCTGATGCAGAAAAACAAGAAAAAAAATTGGATTGGTGTAAAAAAACAATTAAAAGTTATCAGGAAATTACGGAAAGGTTTTATAACAATCAACACTAGTTTTTAAATACGCTTTTTACGACTACGATTTAAAACCTTGTATTCCTCATAACACTCACTAATAGCATCTAAAACTTGTAAATCATTTGCAGTAGTTACAAACTCTTCAGAGTAGTTACATTGGCTTACAATCTCGTCTAAATCTACTTTGTTAACACCAAGTAATGCTGTTAATACTTCTCTGTCAAAACGTGCAGCTAAAGTGTTTCGGATATTATCATCCTCTTTCATCTTTTTTAGCTTACGTAACTCTTTTCCTTTTTTACTAAAGGTGTTATATAAAAAGTCTAAAGGGTTAAAAATAGAGCCTAAAACTTTGGTTACAGCACTTGGTTGTTTTTTTCCAGCTTCATAACCATTTGATAGTCCAGAGATGCTATATCTGTAATTTGTATTTACATTTACCTGCTTAATATCTACTTCAAGATAACCTGTTAATTTAAGTCCTGTTACAACAACTTCTTCTAGCGCTAAAGCTAGCTCTGTAAGTGTTATGGTAGATTTTTCAATTTTATCAACCCAATCATTAGTTACTTTAACTTTAATAGATTTAAAACCTAAATAGGAAAGGTGTAATGTGTCATTGGCTTGTGCACGTAATTCAAATTCTCCTTTAGCATTGGTAGCTGTACCAATAACTTGATTTAAGTTAACTATGTTTACGTTTTCTAAAGGGTATTTAGTAGTGGCATCAATAATAATACCTTTTACTGTAGATTCAGATTTTACAGTTGTAGAATCTGTAGTTTTTTTAGTTATAATTTCTTTAGTCTCTGTAGTGTTTTTATCCTGAGCAAAACTGAAAGAAATACTAAAGCAAAGTAAAAATGTAAGTATGTTATATTTCATCTAATATGTATAGTCGTATAAAAATACAAAGAAAACGCTAAAAACAGCGTCTTCTTTATATTTTGACTAAATATTAACAAAAAGGTTTAATTATTTTTAAATAATTAGTCCTTACGTCTAGAACGTGTTGGTCTAGAGTGTGATGTTTTAAATATTGATTTGTCTCTGTCTGAACGTGATGATCTATTGTCAGAATTTCCAGAATCATTTCTTCTTCGGTCACCTCTGTTTCCAGAATCTCCAGAGTCACTTCTTCTAGAACGTCTTTCTCCTCTTGGCTTGTCATCTCTACGTCTACGGTCTCCACCACCATCACGACGTCTTCCGCCACCACCTCTGTTTCTGTCACGACCTCCACGACCACCTCTGTCTTCTGTAACTTCTACATTAACAAAGCGTCCGTTGTCTTTAAAATCTGTAAAAAAGGCTAATACCTTTTCTTGGTGTTCTTTTTCTGTATTAAAGAAAGAGAATGTTTCTTTTACATCCACTTTAAAAACATCATCACGACCTAAGTTTAATTGCTCCTTTAAAAAATCTTTAAGCTTCATCCAGTCATAACCATCTTTTTCTCCAACATTAATAAAGTAACGTGCTGCATTTCCAGAAGAAGGACGACGGTCACGACCACCATCACGACCAGAATCTCCAGCTGCAACATTAAGGTTTTTAGATTTTTGATAGTAATTAAAGAAACGTGTAAACTCTACAGAGAAAAATTTCTTAATTAATTCTTCTTTGCTTGTATCTTCAAATAAAGTATTGATATCATCTAAATACTTATCAATCTCATGATTAATTTCTGTATTATGAATCTTATTTGCTAATGACATTAACTGTACTTCGCAAATTTCCATTCCGTTAGGAATTTCTTTTTTCTCGAATTTTTTATTAATAATACGCTCAATACTTTTTAATCTACGGATTTCGCTTTTAGACACGATAACCATAGAAATACCAGTTTTTCCAGCACGACCAGTACGTCCACTTCTGTGCGTATAAGTCTCAATTTCGTCACTTAATTGGTAGTTAATTACGTGTGTAATATCATCTACATCAATACCACGTGCAGCAACATCTGTTGCTACTAACATTTGTATTTGACGTGATCTAAATTGCTTCATTACTATATCACGTTGATTCTGACTTAAATCACCATGTAAAGCTCCAGCACTATAACCATCTTCAATTAAATTTTCTGCTACTTTTTGTGTATCACGTTTTGTTCTACAAAAGATTACAGAAAATATATCTGGATTAGCATCAGCCAAACGTTTTAAGGCTTGGTAACGGTCTCTAGAGTTTACTAAATAATACTCATGAGATACATTAGATGTGCTTTCGTTTTTATGACCAACAGTAATTTCCTGAGGGTCATTCATAAATTTCTTTGCAATAGTTGCTACTTCTCTAGGCATTGTTGCAGAGAATAGCCATGTGTTTTTGTCTTCAGGAGTACCAGAAAGGATATCTGTAATATCTTCTTTAAAACCCATGTTTAACATCTCATCTGCTTCATCTAAAACCGAATATTGGATTTTAGTAATATCAACTAATCGTCTGTTAATCATGTCCTTCATTCTACCAGGAGTTGCAACAATTACTTGTGCACCACGTTTTACTTCACGTGCTTGGTCAGTAATGCTTGATCCTCCATAAATAGCTACTACGTTTAAACCTTTACAATGTTTACCGTAGGCTTTCATTTCGTTTGCAATTTGCAAACAAAGCTCTCTAGTTGGAGATAGTATTAAACCTTGAGTTGTACGACTAGTAATGTCTATTTTTTGTAACATTGGAAAACCAAATGCTGCAGTTTTACCAGTTCCAGTTTGTGCTAATGCAACTAGATCTGTCTCTTCGTTTAATAAAATTGGAATTGCTTTTTCTTGTACTTCAGATGGTGTAACAAATCCTAAATCTGCTATACCTTTTAAAAGGTCTTCGTTAAGACCTAAATCTTGGAATGTGCTCATTCTTTTGTTATGTATTTCAATGTCAATCTATTTTGGTGTTACATATAGAAGTGCATTGAACATACTTAACCTAAAACTTCTAGTAACACATCCTCTCTCTGAGGAGTAATAAACGCTAGTGCGTTTTTTCAAGTTGCAAAGGTACGATATTATTTTAGATTATCAATTTTTTGAAATTGAATGGGAATATTGGTTGTAAATTTGAGGGTCTCGAAAGTAATTGAACGTTCAGTATAAGAAACGTAGGGCAGGTGGTAAGCACTTTCGTTTCGATTTATTACTTAGCTAAATATAAATATTTTGCTTTTATCTTTTCTATTATAAATGCCAAATTTTATATTTAGCGGACTTTGTAAATAAGCACAGACCTTTCGGTTTATCACAAATGCCCTATGTTTTTTATACCTTGTTACCTGCTTTACTTTTTTACTTATTTATATCCGTATATTTTCAATTCGTCTTCTGTTTTATCGTATTCAAAATGCCCTAAAGAAGTCATAATTTTTTTAATTTCAATTAATGGCTGAGAAATAATTTCAGAAGTTAACTTTTCATTTCTATTCCATCTTTCTATTTCGTGTTTTTCAGGTATTAAAATCCACTCAATTTCTTTAAACTTAAAAGGACCTATTGCACTAACATCTCCAAATCCTGTGGTGTCAAATCCTCCAAAACGAAATTTATATTTTCTGTCTTCTAGAAGGAACTTGATATATGCAGATTGAATGTCAAATTTATTTTCTTCAATTTTTGTAAACAATTTGAACCATTTTGTATTACTCATAAAACTTGTTCTCTTCGAAATCTCTTTGTTCAGTTTTTTAATATGAATTCCATAATTATCTAATTCCAAATCTGATTTTTTTAACCACAGTGAATTGTTAATTTGGTTGTGATTTTCAAGATTATAGTCGTTTAAATTATTTTTAAATAATACAAGAACTCTACCATTCTTAATGTTTTCATTTTCTATAACCCTCCCTGTTTCTCCAATTAATTTCCAATAATTCTCATTCTCATTTACTTTTTCAGAAGAAGTGAGTGTTCCCAAAAATGATTTTAGTCTGACTGGAGTGTCTTTTTCAATTTTCATATCGAGTTTGATTGTATTGCAGGTAACTATTTCACTGATATGATATCGTTTTAATGATTTATATCAGTAGTTCAATTACTTTCGAAGGTAGTTGATTTTTTTTTAAAAGTCAACTATTGTTCTTTTATAAAACATTTAATGTAACTCGTTTTGACCTATTAATTTTATTATTTTTTTACTAATTAATTCTAATCCATTAAAGTTCCAATGTGTGTCATCAAGATGGTAAAGGTTTTTTGTATTTGATTTATTATACTGGTTAAATATGTTTTGAGTATTTATGACTTCTACCTTATTAAGGCTAAGTAAAGCATCTAATTTTGGAATAAAATCTGGTTGTTTTTTAAGTGGTATTTTATCAAAATAAACGGTTTCTTTATTTGGTATTGGAAGAAAGATAAAACGAGCACCTATAGACTTGCAATAGTTTTTGTAAGACTTTATTGTTTTAACAATATCGTCAATTTCATCATAATTATATTTTTGATTTTTTCCATTTAAAAAAGACATGGTTGAGTCTGTCTTACCAGAAATACCATTACCATGTTTTGATTTTAGTCTTGCTTTTAAATATTTAAAAGAATACAGTCTAATTATTTTATCTTTAAAAATAGAAAATTTAGATGCTTTTCTATTATGGACTTCTCCTACATTATCTTTAATTGGAGCAGGAATATCTCTTTCTATTTTACTAAAGATAACTAGCTTAGGTTTTTCAATAATATTATTGCTTATTAGGCTTATAAAATCATTAAAACTTGCAGGAGCCATGTTGTAAACTTCTGTGTTTAATTTGTTTTTTAATACATTGGTTAGGGTAGAGTCTTGTGTTAAACCAGAACCTGTAATAAAAGAATCGCCAATTAATACAATGTTAGGTTTTTTGACAAACACATCGTTTCTATAACCTAATTTATCTGTAATCCAATGTTCTTTTTTTATGATGGCATGTTCTGTATGATGGAGTAAGTCTCCTGAAGAGTGCATGTTTAAGTCTTGATTTGGGTAAAAAGGAAAAGCAACGCCATTTTTGTTATTATATTTAAGCGCTTCCCAAGGTCTATAGGCAAAAGTGTCTACAGGTAAAAAACCATCAATTAAAAAAACTGATAAGGGTAATATAAAAAGGATGATTTTAATAATAAATTTTTTCATAAAACAGAACTGAAAATATTTAGTTGTTCCCAATCGTAAGGTAATTTAATTTTTTTAAAGCCAAATACAGTACAGTTATAAAATGTTTAATTATTGGTTATTATTTCCTTATTGTCTATATTTAACGATATTAAAAAAAAGATTCGATTATGAAAAAATTACTGTTTGCACTTTTGTTTTTAATGTTAGGAGTTAATCTACATGCTCAAGAAACAGAAGTAGAAGTTACAGAAGGTACAGAAACTGCTGAGTCTGATGATAAAGTAAAAAGAGTAATGGAACTAATGAGAAAAGAGATTGACATGATTGTGGATGAAGACGTTTTTAAGAGTGTTGGTAATAATACATATGTGTCAGAAGAGCCTAAAGCTGTACTTTTAGCTATGTACATTCCGGAATCTTATGAAGTAAGTAGAACAAAAATGAATAATCCGCCTGAAGATGGGTTTGTAGTTTCTGATACAGGAGAGAAAGAAGTTAATGGAGTAAAAGTCTTGTTTATGGAAGGTACAAGTAATACCCAAGGTGTTACAATGACCAATGCAATTTATTGTATGGAAATAGATGAAAACACTTGTATGATGGTTATGGGAATGTTAGAAGAAAATGCAGATCAAAAATATATTGATATAATTAACCGTTCTATAAATTCTGTTATAAAAAAGTAATTTTTATATCTTAATTTTAACAAAAAAAGTCCAGCATATTGCTGGATTTTTTTATTATAATTTGATTAAATAATCAACTAACAATTGTACAGCTTTACCACGATGTCCAATTTTATTTTTTTCGTCTAATGAGATTTCTGCAAAGGTTTTAGTGTAATCTTCAGCTTTAAAAATAGGATCATAACCAAAACCTGCTTCTCCTTGTTTATTTACTGTTATTTCTCCTTTGCAAATACCTGTAAAGGTTTCTAAAGTATTATTTATATGCAATGCAATGACTGTTTTAAACTGTGCCTTTCGGTTGTTTTTATCTTTTAGATTTGTTAATAATAAATCCATGTTGTCATTTGCATCGCGTTGTGGTCCAGCATAACGCGCACTAAAAACACCAGGTTGGTCATTTAACACCTCAACTTGTAATCCAGTATCGTCTGCAAAGCAATCCATACCATAGTGTTGTTTGATGTATTCTGCTTTTTGGATAGCATTACCTTTTATAGTTAATTGCGTTTCTGGAACATCTTCAAAACAACCAATATCCTTTAAACTTAATAGTTTTATATGATTTGGTATTAAGCTTTGGACTTCTTTTAGTTTATTTTGGTTGTTTGTTGCGAAAACGATTTGCATAACTCTAATTTTTAGGCAAATTAAGAATAACTAATAATTTATGTAACTAAAACTAAATAATTGTGTCTAATCAAGTATGAAAAAAATAATTTTAATAAACGCAATAGTTTGGGCTGTAATTATATTAGTAGGGTCTTACCTTTTTAAAGAAAATCCAAATTGGAAATATTTTTTTGCAATTGTATTAGTCGCTTTCTCTATTATTAATGGTTTTTTATCCAATAAAATCAAGAAAGACAAGAAAAACTGTTCAATTTTAAAATAAGAAAACCTAAATTTAATTAATATGAAAAAATATATTAGCCTTTTAAGTATCGTCCTTTTTATGTCTTGTAATGATTCCGAATATTCGAAGAATATCATAGGTGATTGGGACTGTACTAATTGGACTAATGTGGTTACTGAAGATAGTGGTTGCAACGGTGTTTTTTTTGCATTTGATGCAAATATGACTTACGAGTCTAAAATACAATCAGATTTAGCCAAAGGAAGTTATAGAATTGAAAATGGTTTGTTGTATTGTACACCTAATGATAAAATGGAAATAGCTGTTGAGATCCTTAAGTTAAACAAGGATACTTTGCAGTTTACAATGAGTCGTTCGGGAAATAAAGAAGTAATGACACTTTTAAAAAAGTAAACCATATTTACATTAAGCGTGAAATATAAGATTACAAATCAAGACCTTGAAAAAAGGAGCTATGGCTTATCATTTAAGTCTTTTGATAACAATTTTTTACACTATATCGAAAACCAACAAAAGCTAAAAAATCCTGTTTTAAGCGATGTTAATATTGACAAGTTAGAGAAAACAACTTTAAAAAATATAAATCAAAGTATTGTTTTATTTTCACTTTTTGGACTATTGTCTTCTTCTTACGGATTGTACATTTTGTTTAATTACAAGCCTAGATTAGCAGTTAATTTATATACACAGTTTCCTTTAATAGAAAATGGATCGATTCCAATAGTTTTAGGACTTGCTTGTTTGGTTGGTTGTGTATATAGTTATTTAAAACGGGATGCAATATTGGTTACTAAAGTTAAATCTAAATTAATTGAAGATTTAAAAAAAGAAAAACAAGAAAAGGATTTAAAGAGTTCTTCTTTTGTATCTAAAAAACAAAAACGTTTTAGGCAAAAATTTACTGGACATAAAAAAAGAAACGATAAAGGTCTTATCGATGATGATAAGGTTCATTTTTTAAAATAGTAAATCCACGATATAGCTGCTCTATAACAAACAAACGTACCATTTGATGAGAAAAAGTCATTTTAGATAAGGATACTTTTCCTTGAGCTTTAGTATACACGTCTTTACTAAAGCCATAAGGACCACCAATGACAAAAACCAGTTGTTTGATTCCAGAATTCATGTGTTTTTGTAGGTAATTAGAAAACTCAACACTATCAAATTGTTTTCCGTTTTCATCTAACAAAATTAAAACATCAGTAGGTTTTAGTTTGTTTAAAATAAGCTCGCCTTCTTTTTGTTTTTGTTGTTCTTCACTTAGGTTTTTAACCTTTTTTAAATCTGGAATTATGTCTAAATCAAATTTAATATAAAAACCTAAACGTTTTGTGTAATCTTGAATTAACTGTTGTAGTTGCTTATTATCGGTTTTACCTATAGCAAGTAGTTTTATGGTCATATGCAAATTTACGATTTAAGATATAAGATTCATAAATTTTTTCATCTGATAAATCATAAACCAAAAATGTATTCTTATTTTTACATCAAACAATTTTGAAATGATAAGTAAAGCTCAATTTGACAAAGAAATAGAATTAATTATAACCAATGCTATTAGAGAAGATGTTGGAGATGGTGATCATAGTTCATTATCGTGTATTCCTAGAACAACTAAGGGAAAAGCAAAGCTTTTAGTTAAAGACGAAGGGATTATCGCAGGTGTAGAATTTGCAAAACTAGTCTTTAATTACGTAGATCCAAACATGACTGTAGAGACACTTATTGAAGACGGAAGTCATGTAAAATATGGAGATATCGTATTTTATATTACAGGAGCATCGCAATCTATTTTAAAAGCAGAACGTTTAGTACTAAACGCCATGCAACGTATGAGTGCAATTGCAACTAAAACAAGACAATTTGTAGATTTATTAGAAGGTACAGGAACAAAAGTTTTAGATACACGTAAAACCACTCCAGGAATTAGAGCTCTAGAAAAATGGGCTGTTAAAATAGGAGGAGGAGAAAACCACAGATTTGCCTTGTATGATATGATTATGCTTAAGGATAATCATATAGATTTTGCTGGCGGAATTACAAAAGCTATCGACAAAACAAAGCAATATTTAAAAGATACTAATCGCGATTTAAAGATAATTGTTGAAGCAAGAGATTTAGACGAAATTAAAGAAATCTTACAATCTAAAGGTGTATACCGAATTTTGATTGATAACTTTAATTACGAAGACACAAAAACAGCAGTAAAATTAATTGGTGACCAATGTTTAACAGAAAGTTCTGGAGGAATTAACGAAAAAACAATACGTGAGTATGCACTTTGTGGTGTTGACTTTATATCGTCTGGAGCGTTAACACATTCCGTTTATAATATGGATTTAAGTTTAAAAGCAGTAGATTAGAAACTTTATAACTTTAAATACTTTAAACTCTTTAGCTTAAATATGTCTCAAGCAATAGAAGATAAGCTTAGTAAAATACCTGTCATTAATTTATTAGTGAAAATTTTAGGTAAAATAAAGCTACCTGGTTTAGAAGGTTTATCTCTATATGATTTGCTAGAATTATATATTACAGGTATTGCTAAAGGCACTTTAGGAACTAGAGCAAGTGCAATTGCTTATAGTTTTTTTATGGCTTTATTTCCGTTTTTGTTATTTGTAATTATTGTCATTCCGTATATACCAATTGAGGATTTTCAAACCGATTTTTTAGTGTTTTTAGAGTCTATTTTACCACCAACAACATCAGATTTTTTCTCTGATAGGATATTTAATAATATAGGAGGTAATCAAAGCGGTAGCTTATTATCTTCGGTGTTTTTACTATCCATATTTTTAATGGCAAATGGTATTAACGCTTTGTTTTCTGGTTTTGAAAACTCGTACCATCAACAATTAACACGTAATGTTGTTAAACAATATTTGTACGCTTTAGGGATTGCTTTAATATTATCCTTTTTACTAATACTAACCGTTGCTTTTTTAGGGTATTTTAATATCTATGTTATAGATAATTTAAAAGACTATGGTTATATAGAAAAGCGTCAAGTCAGTATCTGGAGTACTTTGGCGCAATATGGCTTTTTTGTAGTAATGGTATATTTAGCAACAGCTGTGTTGTATTATTTTGGAACAGCAGAGGGGAAGTCGTCTAGGTTTTTCTCTGTAGGAGCTTTATTTACAACCATTTTAATATTACTAACGTCTTATTTGTTTGGAATTTATATCGAAAATTTTGCCAAGTATGACGAGTTGTATGGTTCTATTGGAGCTATATTAATATTGCTGTTTTATTTATGGCTAAACGCAAATATTTTATTATTGGGCTTCGAGCTAAATATGTCTTTAAAACAACTTAGAAATAAGGTTTAAAGACAATAAGTAACACAAACAAATACATTTTTAGATTGAATCACTTTATAGATGTCATACTTCCAATTCCTTTAGAAAAACGTTTTACGTATAGTATAACGCAAGCAGAAAGCGAGTTTTTAAAAACAGGAATGCGTGTGTCTATCCCTTTCGGGAAATCTAAAATATATACTGGTATTGTAGCAAATATCCATCAAACAGCTCCAGTAATTTATGAAGCTAAAGAGATTCATCAAATACTAGACGAGACGCCAATTGTAACCCAATTGCAGTTACAATTGTGGCAATGGGTTGCAAAGTATTATATGTGTACAGAAGGCGAGGTTATGCGTGCAGCATTGCCAAATGCCTTTTTGTTAGAAAGCGAAACTATTATTAGTAAAAATGAAAGTCAGCAAATCAATGATGTTGACTTAAAAGATGACGAATTTCTTATTTACGAAGCCTTGCAGCATCAATCGTCACTTAAGATTCAAGATATTTCTAATATTTTAGATAAGAAAAATGTACTTCCAGTAGTTAAACGTTTAGTAGAAAAAGAAGCAATTATATTAAATGAAGAAATTTATGATAAGTACAAACCAAAGTATGTTAGATACGTTAAGTTAACTTCAGATTATACTTCTGAAAGTGCTTTAAATAATTTGCTAGAACAATTAAGTAGCAGAGCAAAAAAGCAACGCGATGTAATTTTAACGTTGTTTTCTATTTCGGCAAAAACAAAAAAACCAGTAAAAGTTGCAGACGTAGTGGCAGAAAGCAAGACATCTTCTGCAACAGTAAAAGCTTTAATAGACAAAGGAATTTTAGAAGATTATCATATCCAAACGGATCGAATTGTTTATGAAGGCGAAGAGAATGAGGCTTCAAAACAATTAAACAAATATCAAATTGAGGCTTTAAAACAAATACATACCAGTTTTGAAACTCAGAATGTGGTGTTACTGCATGGAATAACCTCTTCTGGTAAAACAGAAGTTTATGTTAAGTTAATAGAAGAGGCTATTACAAAAGGACAACAAGTCTTGTATTTGTTACCAGAGATTGCTTTAACTACTCAGTTAGTTACACGTTTACAAAACTATTTTGGAGAGCAAGTGGCAGTGTTTCATAGTAAATACTCAGCTCATGAGCGTGTAGAGGTTTATAATCAAGTTTTAAATAATTCCGCTAAAGCGAAAATAATTTTAGGTGCACGATCGTCTATCTTTTTACCATTTAATAATTTAGGGTTAATTATTGTGGACGAAGAGCACGAGTCGTCATTTAAACAATTTGATCCAGCTCCACGTTATCATGCACGTGATGTAGCTGTCGTTTTGGCTTCGTTTTTTAAAGCAAAAACCCTTTTAGGTAGTGCAACACCAAGTATAGAAAGTTATTTTAATGCAGAACAAAAAAAGTATGGCTTAGTCCAAATTAATAGACGTTACAACAATGTCCAGCTTCCAGAAATTGAGCTGGTTGACATTAAAGACAAGCAGAAACGTAAAAAAATGAAAGGTCATTTTACCGATAGGTTAATCGAAGAAATGACAGAAGCAATTGCAGATGGTCATCAGATAATTTTGTTTCAAAACAGAAGAGGGTATTCTCCAATTGTAGAGTGTGGTACTTGTGGTCATGCACCACAATGTCCAAATTGTGACGTTAGCTTAACTTATCATCAATATCGCAACCAATTGCGTTGTCATTATTGTGGCTATAATAGTGCAATGTTATTAAAATGCATGGCTTGCGGAACAGCAGATTTAGACACCAAAGGTTTTGGAACAGAACAAATAGAAAGCGAAGTCAAACAGTTATTTCCAGACCTTAAAGTGGGTAGAATGGATTTAGATACCACAAGAGGTAAGTTTGGTTATGAAAAAATTATAACTGCGTTTGAACAGCAAGAGATAGACGTACTAGTTGGTACACAGATGCTAACCAAAGGATTAGATTTTAGAAACGTTAAGTTGGTTGGTGTTATGAATGCAGATAACATGTTAAACTTTCCAGATTTTAGAGCACATGAGCGTAGTTTTCAGTTAATGCTTCAAGTGTCAGGTAGAGCAGGACGTACAGAAAAAAGAGGGAAGGTTTTAATACAAACCTATAATCCATATCATAAAATATTACAACAAGTATCTACTAATGATTATGTTGCAATGTTTAAAGAGCAGCTTGAAGACCGTTATAATTATAAATATCCACCATATTATAGATTAATTAAAATCACCTTAAAACATCGTGATTATAATAAGGTAAATATGGCTAGTGATTGGTTGGCAAAAGCGTTATCGCAACTGTTTAAACATAATGTTTTAGGACCAGAGTTTCCGCCAATTTCAAGAATACGTAATCAATATCATAAAAACATATTAATTAAAATACCACAAGGTCAACCTTTAGGTAAAACCAAAGAAGCAATAAAACGGGTAGAAACTACTTTTAATGCTATTGGAGATTTTAAAGCAGTACGATTAATAATTAATGTGGATAATTATTAATTAGATATAAATTTGTAAGCAAATTTGGTTACCAAATTAATTCTGCTGTATAGCGGAATCTTTTCTAATAAAAAAATCCCACTTAAAAAAGCAGGATTTAATTCTATAAAGTAATTAGTGTTTTTTATATGCTATTTAAAGCATCAACTAATTGTGTTTTCTTATTTCTACTTAAAGGTATTTCATAAGCTCCAACTTCAACATTTTTACTGTTAAATCTATCTACTTTGTCAAGATTAACAATGTAAGACTTGTGGATTCTTAAAAATTTACCTTCAGGTAATTCATGCTCAAAAGCTTTCATTGTAGATAGTACAACAAGACTAGTGTCTTCAGTAACTAGTTTTACATAGTCACCAAGCGCTTCGATCCATTTAATATCTCTAATATAAACCTTACGTTTTTTAAGGTTACTTTTTACAAAAATATGCTCGCCTTCTTCTTGATTAAAATCAAGCTTAAGTTTGTGTTGCTCTACAGCTTTGTCTACAGCTGTATTAAAACGCTCTCTAGTAATTGGTTTTTGTAAATAATCTGTTGCATCGTAGTTAAATGCTTTAAATGCATATTCTGTTTTACCAGTCACAAAAATAATTTGGGGTTTATTATTTAAGACGTCTAATAATTCAAAACCATTTAATACAGGCATTTCAATATCTAAGAAGATTAGATCTACCTTATGCGTGTTTAATCCATTTTTAGTTTCTAAAGCACTGCTGTATTCAGCAATTAAGTTTAGATTATTGTTGTTTTCAATTAGCTTTACAATAGATAGTCTTTGTATTGCTGAATCGTCAACTACTACACAATTTAATATCATAGTATTTATTCTTTATAGGTTAAGTTATCGACAATAGTACAAAAAATTCGGATTAAAACCAAAAAACATCGCTAAAATGTAAATTTTAACATTTGCTAAAGATAAAAATGAATGCTTTTTATTAAGGTAAAATAGACACACATCTACTTGTGAGATTAAATAAAAAGAATTATTTTTGCACTCATTTTTAACACAATAAATTAGATTTTTATGAATCATTATGAAACTGTTTTCATCTTAAATCCCGTTTTATCTGAAACTCAGATAAAGGAGACAGTAAAGAAGTACGAAGATTTTCTTACGTCTAGAGGAGCAAAGATGGTATCAAAAGAAGATTGGGGACTAAAGAAGTTAGCCTACCCAATCCAAAACAAGAAAAGTGGATTTTATCACTTATTTGAATTTCAAGTAGATGGAGAACACATCAATCCTTTAGAAGTAGAGTTTAGACGTGACGAGCGTTTTATGCGTTACTTAACTGTAGCTATGGACAAACATGCAGTGTCATGGGCGGAACGTAGAAGAGTTAAACTTAAACAAAAAGCGTAATTATGGCAAGTATAGATCAACAAGCAAAAGGAAAAAAAGAAGGAGAAATTAGATATCTTACTCCTTTAAATATAGAAACTAACAAGAACAAAAAATATTGTCGTTTCAAAAAGTCTGGTATTAAGTATGTAGATTACAAAGATGCAGACTGGTTATTAGGATTTGTTAACGAGCAAGGTAAAATTTTACCAAGACGTTTAACAGGTACATCATTAAAGTATCAAAGAAAAGTGTCTGTTGCTGTAAAAAGAGCACGTCATTTAGCTTTAATGCCTTACGTAGCAGATTTATTAAAATAAAAATAGCATAACAATGGAACTTATATTAAAACAAGACGTTGAGAATTTAGGATTTAAAGACGATGTTGTAACGGTAAAGAACGGTTATGGTAGAAACTTTTTAATCCCTACAGGTCATGCAATTTTAGCAACAAAATCTGCTAAAAAAGTATTAGAAGAAACTTTAAAGCAACGTGCTTTTAAAGAGGCTAAAGAAGTTGAAGAAGCAAATAAAGTAGCAGAAGCTATCAAAGCTTTAGAAATTAAAATAGCAGCAAAAGTTGGTCAAGGAGAAAAATTATTTGGATCTGTAAACAACATAGACGTTGCAGCAGCTTTAGCTAAAGAAGGTCAAGAAATTGATAAAAAATACATTACTGTAACAACAGTTAAGCGTTTAGGAAAATATAGCGCAGCTGTACGTTTACACAGAGCAGTAAATGTAGATTTAGAATTTGAAGTTGTAGCACAAGCTTAATTTCAAACTTATTATACTATAATAAAAACCGTTTAGAGCTTTCTAGACGGTTTTTTTAATTTAAAAAACTTAATATTAATAACGCTTTCGCGGAAATTGAGCCATGAAGAATTTATATTTTATCTTCCTTTTAATAAGTTTAGTGTCTTGCAAGGACAAAAATCCTGATGTTTCTGTTTCAGCCGAAACAGTAGAAGTCAATAAAAAGCAATCAGCATTAATCGAATCTTTTAAATATAATCCAAAAGACGATTTAATTATTAGTGTCCACAGAGGTGGAAAAGGATTGCAGCACTACCCAGAAAACTGTTTAGAAACCTTAAAGTATATTAACGATAGCATTCCAGCTATTTACGAAATAGACATCGCGCAAACCAGAGATAATGTGTTAGTGTTAATGCATGATAATACGTTAGAGCGTACCACAACAGGAACAGACAGATTAAATAAATACACCTACAAAGAGTTGCAAGCTTTTAATCTAGTGGACGATTATGGTAATACAACCAATTATAAAATACCAAAGCTAGAAGACGTGTTGCTTTGGGCAAAGCAGAATAATGTAATTTTAACATTAGATAAAAAAAGAAGTGTGTCTTTTGATGCAATAGTCTATTTGGTTAAAAAACTAGAAGCAGAAGATGTTTCTATTTTAATAACCTATGATTTGCAACAAGCAACAGAAGCTTATAAATTAGCACCAGAATTATTGTTATCGGTTTCTGCTAGAAACGATAAAGAATTAGATTGGTTATTACACTCTAAAATACCAACACAAAATATGTTGGCATTTACAGGTACAAAATTATCGCCAGATAGCTTTTATAAAAAAGTACAATCCTATGGTATTAAGACCATACTTGGTACATTAGGTAATTTAGATAAGCAAGCTCAAGCAAAAGGCGAAGTGCCTTATACTATATGGAGAAGTAAAGGAATTGACGTGTTTGCAACAGATAGGCATTTTGAAGTTGCAAAAGCATTAAAGATTACAAAATAAAAGAATAAGATTTCCGTCTTCACGGAAATGAAAGAAACAAGTATTAAATGAAGTATTCAAGATTAACAAAAGAACAATTTGAAGAGTTACAACAAGAGTTTATTAATTTTTTAGCAACTCAAACCATTACAGCAGATGAGTGGGCAACATTAAAAAAGGAAAAACCAGAAGTAGCAGAGCAGGAGCTGGATGTGTTTAGCGATTTGGTTTGGGAAGGTGTATTATCAGCTGCTAAGTATGTAGAGCATATATCACCTCAAAACATTCATTTATTTGCTTTAAAAGAGGATCACATGCATGTTATTAGTATTAAAATAGAAAATCCAATAGATGTGACCACTACAGATGGGTTTAATTGGTTGCGCGAAAACTTGATGGATGATAGTGTTAAGTTTACACAAGGTAAAAAAGACTATTCTGAAGATAAAAGTTTGGATAAATTTAAATTAATACAACAAGGCGCAAATATTACAAAAGGACAATTGTATGAGTATTTGTTTAAATTGATTAATTAACAAGTTTATGCGTAGGCAGTAATCTAATTAATTAACTTTCGTTTTTAAAAACTAAACTACTATTTTTGTTAAAGTAGTGATTAATTATAGAGTTAACGTCACTTCGAGTGATTTGTGAAGCATAAGCAAATTGTATCGAGAAGACACAAAAAACATCTCTTTTTTCAAAGAGAATAAATATGGCACAAAAACCAAGCATACCAAAAGGAACCAGAGATTTTAATCCAGAACAAGTTGCAAAACGCAATTACATTTTTAGTACTATAAAGACAAAATTTGAACGTTTTGGGTTTCAACCTATAGAAACACCAAGCTTTGAAAACTCTGACACCTTAATGGGTAAATATGGAGAAGAAGGTGATAGACTGATTTTTAAGATATTGAATAGTGGTGATTATTTATCTAAAGTAAATGACGAATTGTATGCTGAAAAAAACTCAAATAAAGTAACTGCTAAGATTTCAGGAAAAGCTTTAAAGTATGACTTAACAGTCCCTTTTGCAAGGTACGTAGTACAACACCAAAACGAGATTGATTTTCCTTTTAAACGTTACCAAATGCAACCTGTTTGGCGTGCAGATAGACCTCAAAAAGGACGTTTTAGAGAGTTTTACCAATGTGATGCAGATGTTGTAGGTAGTAATAGTTTATGGCAAGAGGTAGAGTTTGTGCAATTGTATGACCATGTTTTTACTGCACTTAAATTAGAAGGCACAACTATAAAAATTAATAACCGTAAAATATTATCTGGTATTGCAGAAGTTATTGGAGCAAGTGATAAGTTAATAGATTTTACTGTTGCTTTAGATAAGCTTGATAAAATAGGAGAGGAGAAGGTAAAAGAAGAAATGCTAAGCAAAGGTATTTCCGAAGAAGGAATCTCTAAGCTACAACCATTATTTACTTTAAAAGGAGATTTTGGAACACAAATAGACAGTTTAAAATCTATACTAAGTACGTCTGAAGAAGGACAAAAAGGAATTGAAGAATTAGAGTTTATTAATACTGCTATTTCTACTTTAGGTTTAAAATCTGCTAAGTTACAATTAGATGTCACTTTAGCTAGAGGGTTAAACTATTATACAGGAGCTATTTTTGAGGTCTCTGCACCAGAAGGTGTAAAAATGGGATCCATTGGTGGAGGTGGACGTTATGATGACTTAACAGGAATATTTGGTCTTAAAAACGTTAGTGGAGTTGGTATTAGTTTTGGATTAGATCGTATTTATTTGGTGTTGGAAGAGTTAGGCTTATTTCCTGAAACTATTACAAAATCTACAGAAGTGTTATTCATCAATTTTGGAGATAAAGAATTGTTATTCAGCTTAAAAGCTATAAAAGCATTAAGAGAGAATAATATTAATGCAGAATTGTATCCTGACAATGCTAAAATGAAAAAACAAATGAATTATGCTAATAAGCGTAACATACCATTTGTAGTTTTAGTAGGTGAGGAAGAGTTGAAGAATAATCAATTCACTTTAAAAAACATGAATAGTGGAGAACAAGATAAAGTAGACTTAGCGACTTTGATTGCTAAGTTGAAATAAAGTTTTTCACTTATATAAAATCAAAAAGCCGAAACTTACGTTTCGGCTTTTTTTAGTGAAAATGTGAAATGATTTGGGGCATTCACTTACTCAACTAAAACTTTCTTTGAGATTTCACCTTCGTCCGTTTTTATTTTAATGATATAACTTCCTGTACTTAATTTATCTGTTTTTAACTCGATATAATCTTGTGTTTCTATTTCAGAAAAATTAATGATATGTTGACCTAAAATATTATAAAGGTTTACAGTTTTAATAGTGTTTAATTTTGGGTTATTTACTACAATACTTTGAGAGTTGTTAGCATAATAAGTGTTTATTTGAGTTTGTAAAACCTCATCTTCTACACTTAAAGTTCCAGGTACATTAAATACGACTTCAAAACGATTTAAGTATTCTCCCGCAGCTAAATTAATTACAAAGTCAGATTGTCTTAAATCATGATATGTACCATTTACAGCATCGTGTAAATAGATGTCTAAGTTGGTAGGTACGTTTTCTAGAGCATCAATAGTTAATGTGTTATCTCCAGCAGTATTTGTTTTTATACCTATTGGTAACACTGTATTTACATCAATGACATCTGTACCTTGGATAATGTAATTGTTATTATTAATAACCCAGTACATGTCATCCATTTGTTCATCTGTTAACTCTCCATCATAACCCCAATCATAACCAGATTTTGAGTTAGGATCTTGAGTTACTAATAGTTGTCTGTGTATTCCGTTAACAGAGTTTAGACCTAATCTAATTTTTAACCTATTATCAGAATTATAATTAGTAGCAGTACTGTTTTCTGCAGACATTCTGACAAATACAGAAGACGTTCCTTCTTTTTCAAAAACACGTTGACTATTACTAAATCTTACGTTTCCAGTGTTTTCACTTTTTACAAAAAAACCTTGTGCAACTGGAATGTAACGACCTGGTAATTTTGTTGGTGTTCCACCTGTTGCAACCAATGGATCATTTGTTCCGTAACTTGCAGCTGGAGTTGCTCCAGATAAGTTGTAAGTTGCGTAACCACCTTGGTACTCTGCTAAATTATGAGATCCTCCTCCCCAATGTTCCCAGAAGTATAATGTACCAGTTGTACTACCAGCACCTTCAATAGTAGGAGCATTGTCTAATATAAATTGATGAGCATCTATTGCAGAAGCATAAGGGTTACCTACTAAATATTCGTTTCCAGCAGTAATAGGAAGTGTAATATCACCATTGTTTGGTTTACCTTCAAGCACGTAGTTTTGTTCTAATAATACGTTTCCGCTTGTGTCTTGTACACCTTTCATTGTAAAACCTTCTCCTGCAGATAATGATCCTGTACTACGTACGTGTTGCCATTCCGCATAAGCTCCAGATTGATTTGCGTATTTCCAAATCCAGTAATCTGCAATACCAATTGGTGTACCAGAAGTACCATTATAACCACTAGTTAAAAAATTGATGTTTACTGGAGCAGCAGAGTTTGTACCATCTTTGTAAACAGAAGGTAAAGTATAGTCGTTATTGTTACTAGTTATATTGCTTATTCCTACTGGTGACGACCAGTAGTTATACGTATATAAATCTTGTGTTCCTTGTTGGTCACGCTCTAAAGTACCTGCACTAGTTGTGTCTAAATCACTATCTAATGTTTGTATTAACTGAGACTCTCCTTCTAAATCAATCTTACCATCTAATTTTAAATAGTGTGTAATAGTTAATCCGTTACCAACATTTGAGGCAGTATCTCCATTAGCAGTTATTTTGTTGCTTTCAACAAATAACCCTAAAACTGTTCTGTTTTGATTGTTTACAGAAGGTAAAGATGTGTTGTCTAAAGTAAGGTCGTGATTAGTTTTAACAATATTCCAATCTATTGTAATATTTGGATCTACAATTGAAGCAGAACCTGGAATATATAATTCAGAACCATTTACCCAAGAATTGTTAGTATCCCAACTTCCATTTGCATTAGAGTTATAAGGTAGAGGAGAGGATTGATACTCTAAAGTAAACTGATCTGGATCTGTTAAGCTTCCTCTGTTTCCGTTTCCAGAAACATCATTAAGATGTGTTCCGATATAAGAGTTCATGTTGTAATAAGCTTTTAAGTTAGTCCAGCTTACTGATTTAATTTCATTTTTAGTAATTGCATTTGGTACTACTGCACCATTTACTACAGTTCCAACTTTTTCTAACTCTTGATTCATTACATACTGTAATTGTGGAAGAGACAATGCTTCGTCCCAAATTCTAATCTCATCAATATCACCTTTAAAATAGTCAAGTACGTTTGTTTTGTCAACATATATTGCTCCAATAGCAAACTCTGCTCCATTTGGTGTTGGGTTAGTAATTGTTTTTGTGTTATCTAATACTCCATCAATATATAATCTTGCGGTATTACTGTGGTATATTACAGCAACATGATGCCAAACGTTATTTGGTAATGTAGTGTTAGAGTTTATTCTGTCTGCTGGTAAATTACCAATAGAGAAACTTACTGTATTGTTATCTGTTAAAAAGAATTTATATCCTTCAACACCATTGTTTTTAGAAACAATTATTTTGTCTGTAGCTAATGCATTAGAACCATCAGGCTTTACCCAAGCAGAAGCTGTAAAATCTCCTGCTAAGTCTACTTTGTCACCAACTACTGTTACGTTATCTATACCATCAAAACCTAAATGTCTTGATCTTACTTCTTCATGAGCAACACCAAATGTAAAATATTTAGTTCCATCAAAATCATAAGTACCTTCTCTTGTTGCAAGACTATTAAAAGTACTAGGGTCTAGGAATACTGTTTGTAAGTTTGTTGTAAACGCAGAATCATCTGATACTAGCATCACATATGCATCATTCCCTACTAAAGGTGGTAAACCAGCTAAGTCAGTTTCAAAAACAGAAACTTCAACTTTTCCAACATCATCTCCAGCAGTTTCAACAATTTTCCATTTTCTGTTCATTACATCAGTAACTGTTGTAATAGTTGCAGGTCCTAAATTAACTGTAATTGATACTCCAGAAGTATTAGTGTTTTGTCCATCATTACCCCAAACTAAAAACTCGTTACTAGTATTAAATGTGCTTGAGTTTAAATTGTTTGTTAATTCGGTATTAGTTAATGACATAGCAACAATACTGCTATTGTTTACACTTTTTGATTGTTTTTGAATTAAATCAGAATCATCATCTTGACCAATTCCAGCAATATCATAGTTATATCCAGAGTTAGCAGAAGCATCCCAGATTGTAGATCCATCTGATGCTACATAGTCTTGTGATGTACCATTTACTCCTAAAGTAACACCATATTTTATTGCTAAGTAGGATTGAATTTTATTGCGCTCGTCCACTAGATTTGCATCACTTTTACGAGAAGAAAACGATATAACTTCTACAACTCTTGCGTTCATTGAAGCTTCGTACCCTTCGCTTCTTCCAATCCAATAACGAGAATTATTTACATTAGAAAAATCAGGTAAATCGTTTTGTACTGTTTCTACATTATTAGCGTTATAATATAACTCTTGTTGCGTTGCAGACGTGTTGTTTCTTGCATTTAATATACCTACATTATTATAGTTTGCTGTATTGTTGTTATCTGCAACACCATAACCTGTAAATGGAGCAGAAGTTGTTGTTGGTCCAACACAATACCCAAATACTTCATTAGTAAACCTTGCAGAGTAGCGTCCATAACCAAATCCTGTAACATCTTCTGTGTCTGTAGAGATATCTTCATCTCCACAGAAAATATCCATGTTTCCAAAAGTTGTATCAATATTAGAGTCTGGTAAGATTACTGCAAACATATCTTGTGTATGAAAACCAGAACTACCTTCTAAAAAATCTCCATTAGTATCGTCATAAGAGAAATCTCCATCAACAGGAGCTAAACTATAGCTACTATCAAAATCAATTACAGGGTTAAAGTTTACGTTGTAATTTGGATTATCTCTATACGTAGGCTCTTGTCCAGTTGTGTTAACTGTTGCATTGTTTGTTTTGGCTTGATCATACCATGTAGATAATGGCTGATTGTCGCTAATACCAGCTCCATCATTTGCTTTTAACCAAGTCTCTAAATTAGCTGTAATTCCTCCAGGACCTTCAGTTAATGGTGTTACACCATATCCTTGAATATAAAATGTGTAAGGATTTTCATTTGAATCGTTGTTTGCTATAGTTACTATTGCGGATCTTAATCCATTTGAAGATGGGTCAAAAGTAATATCGAAATTTGTATTGTTACCAGCAGAAATAGGAGTGGAAGGTGAGCTTGATAATGTAAAGTCTGAAGCATTTGCTCCAGTTATTGTTACATAAGGAGCACTTCCTGTTAAGTTTAATGGAAGTGTACCAACATTATTAATTGTAAAAGAGTTAGTTATGTTTCCAGCAGATACATTTGTAGATCCAAAATCTGTGTTATCAGAAACATCAGGTGTAGAATCACCACTATTAATTGTTGTACTATTTCCAGTTAAGTTTATTTCTGGTTGAGCGACTGTAGTTGCAGTTATTGATATATCATCAATCGCCATGTCACTTCTGTAGTTACTTCCTGTTATTCCAGAAATTCTTATACTAATTGTTTGTCCAGTATATGCGCTTAAATCTATATTTACTAATGTCCAAGCAGCTCCATTACTAGTTTGTACTTGACCAGTTTGAGACCAAAGATTTGTAGGGAAAGTTAATCCATTATTTGTACTTAAGTCAACATTTAAAGTTCCCATATTACTTCCATACATATGATAGTAAAATGAAAATTGAGTAGATGTCGCTCCTGTTAAATCAAAACATGGACTAATTAAATTAGAAGTATTGTTATAGTTTCCGCTTGATTCTGTAAATAAATACCAATTACCACCATTTGCAGTAGATGGTCCTGTATTACTTGAAGGTGTACCATTAGAGTTTCTTGTCCAATCAAAATTATCTGTAGTTGATTGTGTCCATGCACCTAATCCAGATTCAAAACCTTCTGTATATGGAAAACTACTTACTGTTGAAGAGCAAGTGCCAGAGCATCCTCCAGAAACATTAAAGTTTAGAGTTGTACCAGAAGTTGTTGTTCCAGCTCCAGAATTTGTTAATACTGTTGTACCACTAGATGTAATTGTAATATTTGATGCTCCATTCCAACCGTCTCCATAAGTATCATACATTATAATATAATAGTTATTACCATCTGCAATACAACTTAAGTCTAAAGTTGTAGAGTATGAGTTGTTAGCACTACCATTATAACCATTATCTATGGTTGCTAATAGTGTACCACTTGGGTTATAAATCTCAACTCGATTTTCTGAAGACCAACTTGGCCAATTTACAGAAACTTGAACAGCTGAAGTTTGAGCAAAAGAAATTGAAAAGGTTAAAAATGCTACTAATATTATTAAGTTTTTATTTAATAATTTAGCTTTTAATACTTTAAGGGTAAAAGTTTTCATAAGCAGGAATTTTGTTTAGTTTGGGGACTAATATTGAATTCTATGCTAAAACTATTGTTTTACAAGCTTAAATGCAAATATTTTCGATGAAATACATTGTTTATCAATCATTAATCGTTTAAACACAAATAAACAAGATTAAGTGTGTTTTGTTGATTTGTATTAAATGATATAAAAAAACCCGAAACGTATGTTTCGGGTTTTAATCTAGTTAAGAATAAAGTAGATTTGGGGCTATTTTATTCGACTAAAACTTTTTTAGATATTTTACCTTCATCAGTTTTTACTTCTAAAATGTAAGTACCTGTACTGATTGGGTTAGTTTTTATTTCTATTAAATCTAAAGATTCAAATTCAGTTGAAGATATTATCTCTTGTCCTAATAAGTTGTATAAAGACACCTTTTTGATAACTTCTAGTTTTGGGTTGTTAATTACAATAATGTTATTTTCATTAGCGTAGTAGAAGTTGATGTTTGTTTCAAATTCAAAGTCTTCAGCAGATAAAGAGTTAGATTGACTAAACCTTAATTGGAAACGGTCTAAATATTCTCCAGTATTTAAAATAATTGAAAAATCATTTAGTCTTATATCATTATATGTATCTGTAACTGTATCATAGATATAAATTTCTAAGTTATCAGGTACGTTTTCTAATGCGTCTATTGTAAAAGTGTTTAAACCATTACTATCAACATGTATACCTATAGGTAGGATAGTTGTAGCGCTAATATCATTAGTTCCTTGAATGATGTATTTTTCATTGTCAACCATCCAATAAATATCATCTTGTTGAGTTTCGTTATTTATACCATCATAACCCCAATCATAACCAGGAGTTGCGTTTGTGTCTTCAGTTACTAATAATTGTCTGTGTAAACTATTTACAGAATTAAATCCTAATCTGATTTTTAATCTATTATCCGAAGAATTATTAGTTGTTGCAGATTGTGCTGATGCTTTTACAAAAATTGACGATGATGTGCCTTCTTTTTCAAAAGTACGTTGACTGTTTTTAAATCTAATGTTTCCTGTATTTTCACTTTTTACTAAAAAACCTTGTGACACAGGAATATAACGACCTGGTAGCTTTACTGGTGTACCACCTGTTGCTACTAAAGGGTCATTAGTTCCGTAACTAGCAGCAGGAGTTGCTCCAGATAAGTTATAGGTAGCATATCCACCTTGATAATCACCTAAATTATGAGATCCTCCTCCCCAATGTTCCCAGAAGTAAAGCGTACCAGTAGTACTACCAGGACCTTCAATTGTTGGAGCATTGTCAATAATAAATTGATTTGCATCTATTGCAGAAGCATACGGATTACCAACTAGATATTCGTTTCCAGCTGTAATTGGTAAAGTAATATCTCCATTGTTTGGCTTTCCTTCAAAAACATAATTTTGTTCTAGTGTAACATTACCACTTGTGTTTGTAACACCTTTCATGGTAAATCCTTCACCTATTTTTAAAGTTCCAGTACTTCTTACATGTTGCCAATCTGCGTAATCACCAGACTGGTTAGAGTATTTCCAAATCCAGTAATCTGCTATACCAATTGGTGTACCAGAAGTACCATTATATCCATTTGTAATAAAATTAACGTTTACTGGATTATTTGGGTCAGTACCATCTTTAAATACTTGTGGTAATGTATAAGAATTATTATTTGTTGTAGCATTACTAACTCCAACTGGTGAAGACCAGTAATTATATGTAAATAAATCTCTTGTACCTTGTTGGTCACGTTCTAAAGTACCTGTACTTGTTGAGTCAAAGTCACTGTCTTCTGTTTGAATTAATTGAGATTCTCCTTGTAAATCTATCTTACCATCTAATTTTAAGTAATGTGAAATTGTTAAACCATTTCCTGTATCTGTATTGTTATCTCCAGTTACAGATAATTTATTACTTTTTACATCTAAACTTAAAACGGTTCTGTTACCATTACTAGCAGAAGGTAAAGTACTATTATCTAAAGTAATATTGTGATTTGTTTCAACAATATTCCAATTTACAGTTTTTGTGTTATCTACTATAGATACTGCTCCTGGTATATATTGGACATTTCCGTTTAACCAAGATGAGTTTGTATCCCAATCTCCATTTGTAGTACTTTTATATGGTAATGGTGCTGTTTGATAATCTACTGTATTTAAATTTCTTAATGCGCCTTGATTGTTGTTTCCAGACTCATCATTAGTATTTGTATAAGTATAAATTGACATTGGGTAATACCCTTCTAAACTAGACCAAGGTATTGATGCTGCATCATTTTTTGTTATTGTGGTTGGCATTACTTTACCATTAACAAAGTTTGAGTTTTCTTCAAGCTCTTGATTCATTAAAAAATGTAATTGATCTTCAGTTAAAGCAGTATTCCATACTCTAACTTCGTCAATATTTCCTCTGAAATGTGAGTTAGGAGTATTTTTACCTGCAGCTGCAATAAAAAATGATTGAGATGTAGTGGTAGGAGCAGGTAAATTTTTATCTGTATCTAATACACCATCAATATAAATTTTTGCATTTGTACCATCATAAATTACGGCTACTTGATGCCATTCATTATCTGGAATTTTTGTTGAAGAATCGATAAAATTCGTCCCAGAAACTCCCCAAGACATTCTTAGTTTGTCATTATTTAATATTTTAAGATCATAACCTTCAGTATATATTGCATCTCTTTTTGATAAAATAGAAACGTTTTTTGAGTCTTTATTTATCCAAGCTGATATTGTAAAACCTGAAGTATTTAAATCTAAAGCATCTTCCATGTCTATGTAATCTACATTACCATCAAAGTATACTGAGCGCTCAACAATAGTTTGAGGTGCATATCCAAAAGTGATATATTTTGTTCCGTCAAAATCATAAATTGTTTCTAGATTAGACCCATTTTGCTTCATAACTCTATAATCTGCAGTTGGATCAAATACAGGTGTACTTGAGATAAACATATAGTAGTTACCTGGAGGGCTAATATTTCTAATTGCATTTTGTGGAATAGACACTTTTACATCATCAATATCACTACCATTTTCAACTACTTTCCATATACGTTGCATACCCATAAAACTTACAGGTGTTGATAATCCAGAAATACCAGCACTCATATCTACTGCAACAGTATTTGGAGCAGCATCTAAACTTGCATTGTTATTTCCCCACATTAAATATGATTTATCATCAAAAGTGTTGGAGTTGTTTGTTTTGTTTAGATTGTTTGTATCGTAAATATCTGTTAATCCAATTGTTAGAATACCTTCGATTAAGCCAATACCATCTGTAGCATTATTTATACTGCTTGATTGTTTTTGGTTTAAATTTGCATCATCATCACGACCAATTCCAGTAATATCATAGTTATAGCCAGAATTTGAAGATTGATCCCAAATAACAGTACCATCACTATCAACATAATCTTGAGAGGTTCCGTTTGACCCTAAAGTAATTCCGTATTTTATTGCTAAATAAGATTGTACTCTATTTCTTTGATCTGTTAAATCTGCATCATTTAATGTATTAGAGAAAGTAACTATTTCGGCAATTTTTCCTTTAAAACTTCCTCTATAAGCTTGACTTCTACCAATCCAAAACCTTGAATCACTTACATTAGCAAATTGTGGTACTCCAGATTCGCCAGTTCCAATATCTTCACCATTAAAATATAGATCTTGCGCTGTTGGAGCAGAAGTTGAGTTGTTTCTTGCGTTAATTATTCCAGCGTTAGTATAGTTAGCAGTTGTACTTGTATGTGCTTTTCCGTAGCCTCTTAAGGATAAGTCTGAAGGATTTGGATCAGGAGTACCACTTATAGCAAAAGTTAATACTTCATCATCTAATCTATCTGTAAAACCTCCCCATCCTAGTCCTGTAACATCTTTGTCTGTATCTAATGAGCTGTCTGCATCACCACAAAACATATCCATTGCTCCATAAGTACTACTAACAGTTTCATCTGGAATAGCTACAATAAAAATTTCTTGTGTGTAGAAACCTGCTGATCCTTCAAGATACTGCTGTGGAGTAACTGTAGGGTCAGTTTCGTATGGAGAGTTTGGATTATTGTTAAACCCAACAACTGGATTAAAGTTTATATTTTGAGTTGTATTGTCATAAAAAGTAGGCTCTTGACCTGGAGTATTTATTGTTGCATTACCACCTCTACCTTGGTCATTCCACATACTTATGCTTTGTCCATCTGTGTAACTTAATCCATCAGTTCCTTTTAGCCATAACTTTAAATTTGCTGTAACACCACCTGGACCTTCAGTTAAAGGAGCATCACCTGTACCTTGAATTATAAAATTATAAGGATTCTCGTCTGTATCGTCATTTGCTATTGTTATAGTAGCAGACCTGACTCCTGCTGCTAATGGTGTAAAAGTTATATTAAAAGTTGTACTACCACCTCCTGTTATTGTATTTGATGGAGCAGAAGATATAGAAAAATCTAAAGCATTAGTTCCACTAATAGTTATGTATGGACTTAAAAGAGCTGTTAAGTTTAAAGTTCCACCACCAGTATTTTCTATAGTATAGGTTCTAGTTACACTTGTTGCTACATCAACAAATCCAAAATCTGTATTATTAGATCCAGTTGCAGTTATGCTGTCATCTAATATATCTGTACTATTACTAGTAATATTCATTTCTCCAGCACAAAGACCACCTGATACATTAAAATATACTGTAGTACCAGAAGAAGTAGCGCTATTTCCATTTTGGTTTACAACATTTGTTCCAGAAGCAGTAATTGTTATATTATCTGAACCATTCCATCCATCATTGTAGGAATCGTACATTATAAAGTAATAATTATTTAAGTCTTCTAAACACCCTAATTCTAAAGTAGTACTATAGCTAGATCCTGAACCAGTAATTGAGTTTATAAGTGTTCCGTCTGGAGCATAGATATATACGGAGTTTTCATTTGCGTATAAAGGCCAAACTACAGAAACACTTACATTAGAAAATGTTGGTGCATAATCTTCATTTAAATTATAACTAGTATTGTTTTTTTTTGAAAATTCAAGATCTGAATTTAATGAAAACAATTGAATTGGACTTGTTAAGAATAGGGCAAGTACAATTAATTTAATAAAGTAAAAATTCTTCATAATTGGTTAAGTTATTAGTTGGGGACTAATTATATGGGACAAATATAATATAAAACATCCTTGAAATGCAAATATATTCGATAAAATACATAATTAAAGCGTAACTAATTGATTTTTAGATAAATAAAAAAGCCATAACAAATGTGTTATGACTTTTAAATATGTATTTCGTCGATGTTTTTACTTAATAAGCTTCTTTATTATAGACTTGTTTTTATTTAAATCTGTGATTTTTAGTAAATAAGTACCATTTGATAGTGTACCTAAATTAGTAATACTAATTGTGTTTGTAGAGTTGTTTAATTTTCTTGAGTTATAAATTACTCTTCCGCTAATATCAAATAATTCAACATTATAGTTAGTTATTTGATTTGGTAATTTTATACTAATAGTTTCGTTAAACGGATTAGGATATACACTTAAGTTTTCAAAACTATTATCTTCAAGACCTAATGTTTGTTCTTTTATATTAACAGTATAGTCCTCTACTTCTCCATAAGTAAAAGTCTCGCAACTTGTTGGAATAGCATTGTATTTCATTGATACTCTCATTCTTGTGTTTCCAGTTGGAGCAGTTAGTGGAATAGTAATATTACCGCTTACAACACTTTGAGATGGGGTACTTGAAATTACGTCTTCTCCAGAATCATCAAAATCTCCATCTTGATTAAAATCGATCCAAACCGCAACACCTTCATTGTATTGAGTACCGTTCCATATTTTTGTAATCGTAATTGTAGGAGTTGTGTTTTTAGTTAAATCTACAACCATTGATGTGTAATCTGAATACCCAGAAGAGGTACTAGAACTTGTGTCATTATCTAAGTCGTTTAATTCTACTCGACCAATAAATTCGTCAGAAATATTAGTACCTTGAGATGTACAGTAAGTAATCTGTGTTGTAGAAAAGTTAACTGTTGAGCTATAAGCAGATGAAGTAGTATCACAATTAGATCTTACTTGGACATCATAATCTGATTGTGCCATTAAGTTAGTAATTGTAAAGTTTGATGTTGTTAGTCCAGGAACCATAATCCAAGTTGATGTGCCTGTCTCTCTATATCTTAAATCATATGTTGCAGATGGTATTGCATCCCAAGTTATTGTTGCTTCTGTAGCGTTTATTGATCCAGCGGTTATACTAGTTGGTACTGATGTTACACATGGAATTTCTAAACTTATGATTTTAAAATCATCTATGAAAAATCCATCAGATGTTGTTGTATAGTTTTCTGATACATCACTAGCGTCTGTTCTAAAATTAAATCTAAATTGAACATTTGTAGCATCACTTTGTAAAAAGGTAGCATTTACACCAGAATTAATGGTAAACTCTTCCATTACCCAATTATCTAATTTGTCTCCATCATATATTTGTCCAGAACTTCCAGATTGAAAGGTAGACCCTGTACTTTTATTATCATGGCTTGTAGTGCTACTTGTAGTATTTGGTTTTGTGTATTTACCACATAAAGGAGACCAATTACTTCCGTCTTTAGAAGCTAAAACTTCGACATAGTCATAATTTCTTTCAATATCCCATTTTGTATAAAATTGTATAATTACTTCGTCAGAGTTTGTGAAATCATAACTATTTGAGGTTGTTAATGTCTTTGTAGAATTAGTTGCATAAGGTACAGTGTTACCTGTTCTTAATGAGTTACTTCCTGAATAAGCATCAGCAGATGAGTTATTCCAACCTCCAGATTGTGTCCAACCAGAAATACCATTTATATCTGGATTATGATCAAACATTAGAGTAGGGTTGTAGTATTTTTCAAAATCTGCCTCGTAAATTATTCCGTTATCATTTGATAACTTTACATTGTATTCTATTTTTTCGTTATTAGCAATTCCTCCGGCTAATTGTAATTGAGCTGTAACAGTTCTTTGCTCTAAAACAGAAATTCCTGTTTCTGTTCCAGCTTGCGTTACACCAGTAATATTTGAAGATATTGGAGTAATTGTAACTGTAAAGTCGCTAGCTGTTTGTCCAATGCGTTCTATTCCAAAGTCTAAATCTGCTGTCGCTCCATTTATGTTACTTTGTGTTAAGTCATGTAATTTAGCATATTTACCACCATAATAAGCAGTAGCTAATGAGATACGCATTGAGTTTTCTGCGTTTAAAGTAACA
This sequence comes from Olleya sp. R77988, assembly GCF_044594215.1. GTDB lineage: Bacteria > Bacteroidota > Bacteroidia > Flavobacteriales > Flavobacteriaceae > Olleya. The sequence continues at coordinate 2,229,831 of NZ_CP138988.1, forward strand.
CCAGCATTACTTGGCCAAAACCCTGAGCTAGAGCTTCCGTGTTCAGGAGTTGTAGCTAAAATTGCTTGTCCAGATCCTGTTGCACCATTATTGTCAGGATTACCACCAAGCATCCAATCATCAGGTAAACCATTAGATTCATAAAAGATAGTAGCACCATATAAGTATCTATTATATCTTGTCATTTCTTCATGCCACTTATAAAACTCATCTTCTCTTCCAGAATTTAAAGTAGGTACTCCACCATATGGATGAGGTACAGAGTTGGCATAAGAGTGATTCCAAACACCAGTTTTAAAATTACGACTAGTAATAAAATCGACCATAATTTGTGTTTCAGGTTCTGATGCAGGAGATGGACCTCTATAAGTATTGCTAGTTGCAGATCCACTAGAACCTACATTGTTATAACCCCAGAAATAATCAAAATTTCTATTTAAATCTACACCTCTTAAAGCTGTACTACCAGAAGTACTTCCAGTATTTGGCCTTAAATTTTTACGTTGCATACCACCTCCATTTGAGCTAAGATGTTCATTCCAGCGTAATCCATCAGGATTTACAATAGGTACAAAGTATAATTCGTTGTTATCTACTAATTCTTTAATAGCATCATTGGTGTCATAGTTTTCAATTAAATACCACATAAAGTAAATATTGTTCATCAACGCACTTACTTCTCTAGAGTGTATCATTGACGTAAATAATATTTGTGGTTTGGATCCTTCAGTAGTTGCACTTTGGTTTCCGGTAATTCTTAAATAATTAATTGTCTGTGGATCCCAATAACTATTACCTTGACCAGTATATGTTAAACCATTGTTGGTTGTTGAGTTTTGAGGATTACCCCAAGTCGTTTGTCCTGTTGAAGAGGCATCAGCCTTTTGCGATACTATATTTAAACCATTGTTTTGAGAGTAGGTATACATTTCATCTAACTCAGTCAACATTTCGCTAACTGTTAAACAGTTACCCATAGTTCCATAATGAAAATTTGAAGGTTCTACCCAAGCAATTTCATCACAACCAGTATATTGTATTATATTATCTATAACAACGTTTGAGACAGAACCTCTTGCTGTACTTTGTGTGTTGGTTTGATTGGTCTTATGTTTACTATTTGTAGATGTATTATCTTTTCTACTTCTTTCAGCATAAAATTTAGTTAGATCATCTATCTCAACTGTAAAAGCAATATTGTTGTTTCTTAAAATATCAATTTCTACATCTGCTAACTCTAAAGATAATACATCATGATCATGATCATGAGTTGCTCCACAAGTTAAATCTATGCCTTCAGTAGCCATAATACGCATTGTAGCTTGATCTGGATTGTTAATTGAGACTCTTGAATATTTCTCTTGAGAGAAAGAAAACGTGCATGTCAATGCAATAACAATTAATAATGTAATTTTTTTCATGTTAAATAGATTTGAGGTATCTAGTATTTTTTATTAGACTGCTAAACTAAATAAAATAATTCAAAAAAAACCCATAAAAGGCAAAAAAAGACGATAAAGTGCAATTAATATTTTTATAATACTGAAAATCAGTAATCTACAAAATGCATTTTTTAACGATTAAGTGTTTTTTAAAAAAATAAAATTACTCTAACCATGAAGGTTAGAGTAATTTCGCCATTAATCAATAAAAGGGGCTATCATTAATCCGTTTAAGGGATAAGGGAAGGATTAATTTTCTTTTTCAACTATTATTAATTTTTCTGAAATACTAAGGTATCAGTACCTCCATTTCCACCACTAACATCAATCAAGCTAATGGTTGTATCTGTATGACTTACAATATCCCAATCGTCGTTTAAATCTTCAAACACACTTGTGTCAGGTACAGAAAAGAAAATATTAAAATCAATATCACTACTGCTGCTACTATCATCGTTGCTATTACTATCGTCTGTAACTGACCAAGTTCCTGTAATAGTATTTGAACCATTATCTGCAGTTAGTATTCCATCAGATCCAAAAGTAAATTGATAACCATTAAAGTCATTAGTTTCATCTTGTCCAGAGTCTATAAAACTAGACACTATCCAAGTTCCGCTTGTAGCTGTACTTTGTACTTGTGCGATTTGTTGACTATTATCGTTTGGACTAGCATCGTCATCATCGTTTGAGCAAGTAGATGACATTAAAGAGAAGCTTAACATTATAAGCATCCCAAAATAAAATGATTTTTTCATGATTTTAAGTATTTAAATTAATTATTTATTTATAGTTTTTGTAATGTTAATGTGTCAGTTCCACCACCTCCACCACTTACATCTTGTACGATGACTTCTGTTGTAGTTACAGATAATACATCCCAATCATCGTCATTAAGCTCATTAAAAGGAGTACTTGTCCCAAAGTCTAGGACTAATACATTTCCAGAACTTTGTACTGCCCAAGTCCCATTATTAGGGTTGCTACCATTTGTTGCTACTACGGTTCCGTTAGTATTAAAATCTAGTTGATAGCCATTATAATCTGCAGTTTGATTATCTGAATCTTCTGTATACGAAGCCACAAACCATTGTCCGTCTGTTAATATATTTGTTAAGTTAGAGCCACCAGTATTTGTTGGTGTTCTTTCAAAAATCAGATATTCGGCAGAGCCATCTCCACTTATATCTTTAAGGCTTATAATGTCGCTGGTTACTTGTAATACATCCCAATCATCTGCTAATTCGTCAAGAGGACTAGTTGTCCCGAAATTTAAATTTAATTCTAAATCTGTTTCATCTCCTGATGATGTAAACCAACTTCCATTTGTAGTACCACTTGTGTTTGTTGCTGTAGATGTACCGTCTGTAGCAAAATTGAATACATAATCGCTATAGTTTGAAGTTTCATCTGTATCATCAAAATAGTAAGTCACGTACCAATCACCAGTTGTTAAAGACCCTACTAAAGCAGTGTCGTCTAAAGAACCACCACCAGAAATGCAATCGCTTTCAAATTCTAGTTCATCATCACCAAGTCTAAGCTCTACTTTAGTTTCTCCTGATTCTTGTTCAATTTCATGAAGATTCCAAGTGTCATTAAAATCGGGTAATCCAGAAATATCAATTGTTACAGCTATAGCATTACCTGTACCAGTTGCAGACCAAGTTCCAGAAAAATTACCACTTCCAGAGGTTACAGTAATAGTACCATCTGCAGCAAAATTAAATAGGTAACCAACGTAATTGTCTTCTAAATCATTATCGTTACGTTCTAATTCGTCAACCATCCAATTTGAGCAGTCTGTTAAAATGTTTGTAAGTTGGGTATCAGTACAATTATCACAATCGTCATCATTATAATCATAGTCATCATCTTCATCACAATCGTCTTCAAAATTATCGATGGTATTTTCTAACTCATTTAAATTATTAATTACAATTGTAGTACCATCAGACAAAATAACAGTAATTGGGAATTGGATATTTATTATATCATCTTCGTCAATATCATCTATAAAATCGTAAAGTTGGTTATCATTATTGATGGTAATAGTTTCAATTAACTGGTTGTTAGAATCAAAGATTGAAGCGGTAATTGGGTATTGAAAATCGATACACTCAATATCATCATCATATTCGTTTTCGCCATTACAATCATCAGAAAAATTATCAAATTCAGAATAACTATTAATGACAACTTCCGTATAATCTGCTAAAATAATGGTAATAGGAAACTGTATAGAAATGTTGTCATCATCATCATCTAGCTCGTCAAAAATGGCTTCAATAGTATCAAAATCTGATTCAGAGTCCACTGTAATTTCTAAACCATTTACAAAAACAGTAACTGGTAATTGTATATTAAAGCAATTTGAGTTATCAATAATATTATCGTTTGAGCCATCATTGCTAGCTGTACGTTGCATTAGGTTAGCGACTGTAGAGTTTGCTACTAAGGTGTCTTCTTCTGGAGGATTAATAATTTCCATGTCTTCTGTTCTACACGAATTTAGTAGTACAAAAGCAAATAAAATAAATGCGGTAAATAGTTTTTGTGTTGATTTCATAACTTATGTTTTTAATGTTTGTGGTATTTTATTATATAACAACTTAAACTTTAAAACTCCTGAAATTTTTTTTAAGAGGTTAATAAATAGTTTAATCGTTCTAAAATACTTTTTAATCTTATTGTTGTTATTTTTTGATTAGGATGTTCTTTTAAGCTTTTAGTTAAATTAATTACTTTTAACCTACATTGATCAATCTCATATTCCTTTAAATTAAAAACCAATTGGTCTAATTGCTCTTTATTTAAATTAGTTGTTTTCATTTTCAAAGTCACTTTTATTAATACAACAACTTAACTTTTAAAACTCCTGAAAAATTTATTTAATTTTTTTTATATAACTTTATTCAATATAAATACTAGACTTTGGAAAAAGACATCAATGAAACTATTTGTGAAGAATTAGTTTTTAAACAGATTTATAATAAGTACTCTAAAAGTCTACATGATTTTTTATACTATAAATATGGCGAGCATTATAATCCAAAAGACAAAGCGCAAGATGCGTTTATCAAACTATGGGATAATTGTAAAAAAGTAAGTTTAAGTAAAGCCAAGTCTTTTTTGTTTACTACAGCAAATAATATGATGCTTAATGAGTTTAAACACCAAAAAGTAGTGCTAAAGCATCAACAAATAAAACATAAGCACTACACCAACGAGTCTCCAGAATTTATATTAGAAAAAGAACAATTTTTAGAGCGTTATAATAAAGTATTATCAAGTTTAAAAGAAGAACAGCGTGTTGCGTTTTTATTAAATAAAGTTGAAGGAAAAAAGCATAGCGAGATTGCTGAGCTTTTAGGTGTCACTACCAAGGTTGTAGAGTACCGAATTTATACCGCATTCAACATATTAAAAACAGAATTAGAAGGCTTTAAAATAAAATAATCAGGAATTTTAAAGATAAGGTTGTTATATAATAAAGAGCATACAAATGGATAAAGAATTACTCTTACAAAAATGGTTGAATAATGACTTGACAGAAGCTGAAGAAAAGGCTTTTAAGCAATTAGATGACTATGCTTTTAATGAAGAAATTATTGAAACAGCCAAGTTGTTTAAAGCATCAGTGTTTTCTAATGTTGATGATTTTGAAACTTTTAAAGCACAATATAACGCACAAAAAGTACCTGTTAAAAAGTTACATTGGTTATCACCAATGCTTAAAATTGCTAGTATTTTAGTTATATCTTTTGGTGTTTATTTTACAGTTTTTTTTAGTCCAAATACAGAAATTAAAACACTAGCCAGTCAAAAAACAACTATTGAGTTACCGGATCAATCTCAAATAGTTTTAAATGCATTATCAGTTATAAACTATAATAAAAAAGGTTGGGATGATAACAGAACATTAAAACTTGATGGAGAAGCCTATTTTAAAGTTGCAAAAGGAAAAACTTTTGATGTAATTACCAGTCAAGGTAAAGTTACCGTTGTTGGTACGCAGTTTAATGTTAAACAACGTGATAATTATTTTGAAGTAAAGTGTTTTGAAGGTGTTGTTAAGGTTAAATCAGATACCATTATTAGACAATTGTTAGCTGGTGATACGTATAGATTATTAGAAGGAAAATTTATAGAATCTAAAACAATAAGTACAACTCCAGAATGGACAAAAAACACTTGTGTTTTTGATGCTTTACCTATTAAACAAGTGATTGCAGAATTAGAAAGACAATACAATGTTAAGGTTGCAAGTAACAACGTAGATAATAACCGACTATTTACAGGCGGATTTACACATAATAATCTAAACGAAGCCTTAATATCTATAACACAACCAATGAATTTGACGTATGAAATAATTTCATCGAATCAAGTAATTATTAATGGGAAAAATAACTAAAAGTATTGCTTTTGTAATCCTATTTTTTTTAAGTGCTGTTAGCTTATTTGCTCAGGACACAAAAAAAGAACAGTCTTTAATTTCTATTATTGAAAATTTAAAAACGAAGCATAATGTACAATTTAATTATGCTGAAGATGTTATTAAATCTATTACTTTAAAACCACCTCCAACAAGCAATACATTAAAACAAACTCTGGTGTATTTAGAAAAAAACACACCTTTACAATTCACATTAAATAATTCTAGTTTTGTTTTAGTAAAGCCTAAAGGCGAATTTTTTCTTTGTGGCTACTTAAAGGATAAAGACAATCTTCAACCCTTAGCATCAGCGACTATTCAAGGACTTAAAAAAGCTACAATAACTGATGAAAACGGATATTTTCAGATAGAAGTAAGTCAGCCATCAGAGTTACTTACTATTAGGTATTTAGGTTACAAAACTATAAATAGAAGCTACAAACAATTTTTAACCTCAGATTGTGGTCCAGTTTATATGTTGCCTGACTTTCAGTCTCTGTCAGAAATTTTAATTTCCAATTATATAACTACAGGAATTAACCAACTTAATGATGGTTCTTTTAAGGTAGATTTTAAAAATTTTGATATTCTTCCAGGATTGATAGAAAATGATGTGTTACAAGTCGTGCAGTCTTTTCCTGGTATTCAGAGTATTGACGAAACAGTTTCTAATTTAAATATTAGAGGTGGTACTCATGATCAAAATTTAATCCTTTGGGATAATATTAAAATGTATCAATCTGGACATTTTTTCGGCTTGATTTCTATGTTTAACCCTCAAATTACGCAACAAGTTTCACTTATAAAAAATGGGAGTAATGCAAGCTATACAGATGGTGTTTCAGGTACTATTAGCATGCAAACTGACCAAAGTATTAATAGTCTATTCAAAGCAAATGTTGGTGTTAATTTAACAGATGCAAATGTGTTTGTTGATGTACCAACAGGTAAAAAGGGGTCTATTCAAATTGCTGGTAGAAAATCGGTTAGCGATTTATTTAATACACCAACATATGATAATTATTTTGAAAGAATTTCTCAGAATACCGAAGTCGATAATAATATTGAAAATACAATTAATTCAGATAAAACATTCGATTTTTATGATGCCTCTTTACGTTGGCTATACAAGATTAGTGATAAGGACGAAATAAGGTTAAACTTTATAACAGTGTCTAACCAACTTCAATTTGATGAAACTGCTGTGGTTAATAGCATTCCGCAATCGCGAACAAGTCAATTAAATCAAAATAGTATAGCAGGAGGATTGCATTATAAACGTACATGGAATACCAAAACACAGACTATTTTTGAAGCTTATGAAACCGATTACAAGCTAAAAGCAGTTAATGCAAATGTTTTAGAATCTTAGCGATTTTTACAAGAAAATATTGTGTCTGAAACTAGCCTAAAACTAAAGACAAATTATAGCTTTAATGATAATATTAAACTCTCTGGAGGATATCATTTTGTTGAAACAGAAGTTACTAACCTTGACGATGTGGATACACCAGTTTTTAGAGTGTTAATCTCTGAAGTTTTAAGGACTCATGGTGCTTTTGGACAAATTAATTACACTTCATTAAATAATAATACTAACCTTATTTTGGGTGTTAGATATAATTATTTAGACAAGTTTAAAAAGCAAATTTGGGAGCCAAGATTTAACTTTAGTCAACGTTTTTTAGACTATTTGACGGTTGAGGTTTTAGGCGAATTTAAGCATCAAAACACGTCACAAATAATAAACTTTCAAAACGATTTTTTAGGAATAGAAAAACGTAGATGGCAATTATCAAATAATGAAGATATTCCGGTAATAACTAGTAAACAACTGTCATTAGGTGTTAATTTTAATAATAATGGGTGGTTGGTAAGTATTGATGGTTATTACAAAAATGTAGAAGGAATCACTACACAAAGTCAAGGATTTCAAAATCAATTTGAATTTGTTAAGTCTCAAGGGAGTTATGAAGTATATGGAGTAGATTTACTTTTGAGAAAACAAATTAGCCATTTTAATACTTGGCTCAGCTATTCTTTTATGAATAATTTTCACCAATTTAAACAGTTAGAAAATAAAGCGTTTCCAAGTAATTTTGATATAAATCATGCAGTTAGTTTAGGTTTGTCATATTCTAAAAACAACTTTAAATCTTCAATTGGATTTAATTGGCATACAGGTAAACCAATCACAACTCCAATAGAAGATAATCCAATTGTTGATCAAGACATTAATTTTGCAGATACTAATGCTTCAAAACTTGAAGATTATTTACGCTTGGATGCATCAATTCAATATAATTTAAAAATTTCGGACAAAACTAAGGCTAGGATTGGTGTATCTGTTTGGAATATTTTAGATAGAGAAAATCAAGTAAATACTTTTTACAGGATTAAAAATGATGAATTAAATCAAACACTACAACGGTCATTAGGCATAACACCTAATGCGAGTTTTAGAATTTATTTCTAAAAACAGCACAAAAAAAACGGTTTAGAACTTTCTAAACCGTTTTTATAGTAGCGAGAACGAGATTTGAACTCGTGACCTCCGGGTTATGAATCCGACGCTCTAACCAACTGAGCTACCTCGCCATAATTTTGAGATTGCAAATATAAAAACATTATTATGGCTTGCAAACATAATTGTAATTAAAATATTTATTTAAAATGATTTCTAAACTTATTAATTAATGTATATATTGGACAAAATAACTATTACAAGATTACAATTAAATGGAAGAAAAAATCAAGTACGAAATGGAATTCGTGGTACATGCCTCACCATCATTACTATACCAATATATTTCTACACCATCTGGACTGTCAGAATGGTTTGCAGATAACGTTAATTCTAGAGGAGAAATATTCAAATTTATATGGGATGGATCTGAAGAACAGGCAAAATTAATTACAAAAAAATCTGGAGAACGTATAAAATTTAAGTGGCTTGAAGACGAAGATGATCCATATTATTTTGAAATTAGAATACAAGTAGACGAAATCACTAAAGATGTGTCTATAATGATTACAGATTTTTCTGAAGAAGATGAAGTTGACGAAGCTAAAATGTTGTGGTCAAACCAAATATCAAGTTTAAAACAAGTATTAGGTTCTTCATAAAAAATAAATACATTTAAAGTATATTTGTCCCATTGAAAAATGGGACTTTTTTTATGATAAATTTTAACGGAATACTTCAAGAGGATAATAACGTAATTTCTAATAACAATCGTGGTTATTCTTATGGAGACGGACTTTTTGAAACTATAAAAGCTGTACATGGTAAATTATTGTTTTTTGAAGATCATTATTTTAGGTTAATGGCTTCTATGCGTATGATGCGTATGGAAATACCAATGACTTTTACTATGGAGTTTCTTGAAGAACAAATCAATAAAACCCTTGAGGCTTGTAATTTAAAGTCAAAATCTGCGCGAGTAAAAATCCAAATAGATAGAGTAGAAGGTGGATTGTATTTACCAGAAAGTAATGATGTTAATTTTATTATTTCTGCAAAAGTAGATATGCATGATTTTTATCTTTTAAATGAAGGAAAATACGAAGTAGACCTTTTTAAAGATCATTATTTATCACCAAGTTTGTTATCTACACTTAAAACCAACAATAAGGCAATTAACGTTATTGGTAATATTTATGCTAAGGAAAACATATTAGATAATTGCCTACTATTAAATACTAATAAAAGTGTAGTCGAAGCTTTAAATGGAAACTTGTTTTTAGTAAAAGAAAATACCATTAAAACACCACCATTAGTAGATGGCTGTTTAAAAGGGATTTTAAGAAAACAATTAATTGAAATTATAGGATTGCTTCCAGAGTACACTTTGGAAGAAGCTTCAATTTCTCCTTTTGAGCTTCAAAAAGCAGATGAGATATTTATTACCAATGTAATAAAAGGAATCCAACCCATTACAAAGTACAGGAAGAAGCAATTTAAAAATGAAACAGCAAAACTGTTACTTCAAAAATTAAATGTAAAAATTAGATTAGGTTAGTTGTAATTGGGGTTTTCTGGTGCGTTAGACCAAATGGAATAATCACCACCTAATTCAACCATTTTTTCTTTCCAAAAGGTTTCATAGCTTTTTTCAATTATATCCTCTTTGTAAGTGTTTTTAGTAACAACCCAAGCATTAGATTTTAATTCTTCGTCTAGCTGATTACTATCCCAACCAGAGTATCCTAAAAAGAATTTAATATCTTTTACACTAATGTCTTCTTCTGCAATAAGTTTTGCAACAACATTAAAATCGCCACCCCAAAAAATACCTAAAGAAATCTCTACGCTATTTGGTATTAAATCTGGACGTTTGTGGATAAAATATAAGTTATCCTGTTCAACAGGACCACCATTATACACTTTAAAATTTGCGTTTAGCTCAGGTATTAAATCACTAATAGTATAATTTAATGGCTTGTTTAAAATAAAACCAATTGCACCTTCTAAATTGTAGTCTGTAAGAAGTACAATAGATCTATTAAAAGAGAGGTCTCCAATAATGGAAGGTTCTGCAATTAATAAATCACCTTTTTTTGGTTTGGTTGTAGTCATTTTAAAAGGGTTTGTTATCTAAATGTAGTATATATTTATTGAATACACAATATAAAAACAAAAAAAAGCCTTCATAAAATGAAGGCTTTTAAAGTTATTTTAAACAAATACTAGTTTACAGCACCTGCTAAATCAGAACCAGCTTTAAACTTAACAACGTTTTTAGCTTTGATTTTGATAGTTTTTCCTGTTTGAGGGTTTCTTCCGTCTCTTGCAGCTCTTTTAGATACTGACCAAGAACCAAATCCTACTAAAGAAACTCTGTCTCCTTTTTGTAATGCTCCTTCAATTTCGATTAACGCACATTCTAAAGCTTTCTTTGATGCAGCTTTTGTAATTCCTGCGTGTTCTGCCATAGCGTCGATTAAATCTGTTTTGTTCATAATTTTAATTTTAATTATTAATAAATTGTTGATTAACAGTTTTTGTTAAATCCTCTACAAAATTATACGGATTATGCTATTACGCAAGTAATAGCAAGGGAAATGCATGGTTTTGTTAATAACTTAAGGCATTTGTTAATAAAGATGAGCATTTTATAGCGATTTATAGCTATATCAATGATAGAAAGGGTTTAGAGAAGTTTTGCGTCTTTATCAAAAGTATAACCATTTAATAGAGACTTAACGTCCATTGTTCTTTTCCCAGGAAGCTTTATCTCTAATAAATTTATAAAGCCTTCTTTTACAGCTACTTTAAGTGTTGATTTGCTACTAATAAGGGTTCCTGTTTCTAAGTTATGTTGCTCTATTTCAGGCTCTGCTTTGTATATTTTAATGTCTAATACCTCTTCATTGTTGTGTAATTGGCACCAAGCAGCTGGATATGGACTTAAACCTCTTATCTTGTTATAGGTGTTTTTAATAGATGCTGTAAAATCTAATTTACAGTTATCTCTATTTAATTTGTAGGCAGTTTTTGAAATTGCATCTTCTGGCTGAGGTGTCGTCTTAACATCTCCTTTTTCAATAAGTTGTATAGTATCTACTACTAAGCCACTTCCAATAGACATTAATCTGTCGTGTAAGCTTCCAGCGTTTTCAGTTGGTTCAATATCTGTTTCTTGTTGCAAGATCATTGCTCCAGTATCAATTTTTTCATCTATAAAAAAAGTAGAGACACCAGTTTTTGTTTCGCCATTTATAATAGCCCAATTTATTGGAGCAGCACCTCTATAATTAGGTAATAAAGACGCATGTAAATTAAAAGTACCATGTTTTGGCATATCCCAAACTACTTTTGGTAACATTCTAAAAGCTACAATAATCTGTAAATTAGCTTTTAATGCTTCAAGCTGTTCTAAAAAATCTGTGTTTTTAAGATTTGTAGGTTGTAAAATAGTTAAACCTTGTTCTTTTGCAAATACCTTTACTGCAGATTCGTTTAATTTACGTCCACGTCCTGCTGGTCTGTCTGGTGCTGTAATGACACCAACTACATTATATTTATGGTCTAAAATTGTTTTTAAGGTTGCGACAGCAAAATCTGGCGTTCCCATAAATACTATTCTTATGTCTTTATTCATATCTATTTTAATTTGTAGCTATTAGTTTTTGTAATGTCTATAACATTATCTTCTAGTAGTACTTTTAATGTATTATTAATATCTTCTTCGTTATAATCAAGCTGTTTAAATAACTCTTTAGAGTTTTTGTTACCAATCTCTAATACTTTAATTATGTTGTTTTTAATAGCTTTAAAATCTGTTTTGGGTTTCGCTTTCGCTAAAATACAAACAGAACAAATCCCACAGTTCTCAATATCTTGCTCTCCAAAATAAGTTAACAGCTGTTTGCTTTTGCAAATTTGGTCATTATTAACGTAATCTAATACTGCTTTTACCTGTTTTTGTTTTAATGTATTTTGTTGTTCTATAATTGTAGCAATTCTATTTATAGCTTTATCATCCTCTCTTGGTTGGATAAAAGTAATTTGCGCATCTGTTTTATTTATTTTAAGTGTAATTATTTCATCTTTTTCTAATTGCTCTAAAACCGAAACTAATGTATCTTCTTTTACAGATGCTTTAATTACTATTAAGCTAATGTTTATTTTTGTATTGTGCTCAAAAATCCCTCCATAAGTTCTTAAAATAGATTTTATTATAATTTCAAAATCTTTATGAGAGTCTAAATATTTAAATAATGTAACACTAGACACTATAAATTGTACCTCAATACGTTTGTTAAATTGTTTACTAAGATTAATAATACTAGTGTTGTCTAATATTTGCAAAGCCTTATAGGTCATTACAGTATTAAATTTATAGGTTTTACAAAAGTCATTAAAATTAAAATCAAAAACTTGTTCTGCTCCTTCTCCATAAGGGATTTGAAAATAGTTGCTTAATTTTCTGTATACTATTTTTACATAATCTACAGTAGGTAAAACTTTTATAAATTGATTGTTTAACGTATTATAATCGTTGTTGTTTTTTAAAATAACAGCATAGGCTTTAGCCTCATCACGACCAGCTCTTCCAGCTTCTTGAAAATAACTTTCTATACTATCTGGTAAATTAATATGTATAACTGTTTTTACATCTGGTTTATCAATTCCCATTCCAAATGCGTTTGTAGCAACAATAACTTGCTTTTTATTACTAATCCAGTCTTGTAAGTTTTGATCTTTTATTGTGTTGTTTAATCCACCATGATAAAAGGTGCTGCTAATATTTTTTTTCTCTAAAAATTGACTAATTTCCAGTGACAATCGTCTGTTTCTAACGTAAATAATAGAAGATTGCGGGTTTTTGTTTAAAATAGCCTCTAGTCTAAAATATTTATCTTCCTCATTAAAAACCATATAAGCAATGTTTGGTCTATAAAACGATTGCTTAAATACTTTTGGAGCAATAAAATCTAATTCTGTAATAATATCTTGTACAACTTCTGGTGTTGCACTTGCAGTAAGAGCAATTACATTTATAGTTGGATGTAGTTGTCTTAAAATAGTAATATTTTTGTAAGCTGGTCTAAAGTCATTTCCCCATTGACTAATACAATGGGCCTCATCTACAGCAATCAAATTTACATTCATTTGCCTAATACGATCTTGTACTAGTTCTTGCTGTAAACGCTCTGGAGAGAGGTATAAAAATTTATAATTACCATAAATGCAATTATCTAAAAGTGTATCAATGTCTTTATGTGCAATTCCGCTAGTTAAAGCAATAGCTTTAATGCCTTTATTTTGAAGTGCATTTACCTGATCTTTCATTAAAGCTACTAAAGGAGAAATAACAATACAAATCCCTTCCATTGCTAAAGCTGGAATCTGGAAACAGACACTTTTTCCTCCACCAGTTGGTAATAATGCAAAGGTGTCTTCGCCTTCTATTACTGCATTAATAATGTCTTCTTGTAAAGGTCTAAAGGATGTAAATTTCCAATAACGTTCTAATATGTTTATTGGATGTGCCATTATAAGGCTTTTACAACGTCTAAAATGTGTTGCGCTCTGGTTTCAATACTTCCAAAAGGGACGTCTTGTAAATTGTAATCGTATTTCTGGTAGGTTTCCAACAGGTTATGATGTATAATTTTTGCTTGCTCAAAACTTTCGTAACGTACAGCATCACTTTTGTATATTTCTTGCCAAGGTGCTAAAATAAACACGTAATCATAGGTGTTTTTTTTGCAAGAGGCAATGAAATTTTCTGGATAGTCTTCTTTTACATAATCCATATATGCCACAACGTCAGGAATACCTCTGTCTAAAAACACAAATTGACTGTCACTATTTTTGGCATCTTGATATTGCTTTTCTCTACCTTTTAAAAGTAATTCGCTAAACAATAAAGGTTTGGTTAAAAACAACTGTTCTATCCCTTTCTCTCTAGCGTCAAGGGTTACTTGCCTAGATATTTCTTCATAACAGGTATAACCACGTTTAATTAACTCGTTAATAATTGCAGATTTCCCTGTACTTGGACCTCCTGTAATGACTATTTTTTTTGCTTTCAAATGAAATAATTTAATTGTAAAAATCCGAAATAAATTCATTAAAAAAAAATCTAAACAAATTGGTATATTTGTTGTTTATAAAATTAGCATGAATAAGACACCAAATCCAGAAGAATTTTACGCAAAATTAAAAGTACAATTACAAGACACAACATTGTGGCCAAATGAGTATTTGTATAAATTTATAGTGCTTTCAAGCTTAGAAAAAATTGCTCAAGTTGAAGCGATTTTTGATAATATGGGTGCAGTTATTAAAACTAAAGAGTCTAGTAATGGTAAGTATACTAGCGTTTCTATTAATGTTAGGATGAAAAACCCAGATCATGTAATTAAAAAATATTTAGAAGTTACAGAAAAAGTTGAAGGAGTGATAAGCCTATAGTTTTTTTTTGTATTTTGCACGTGCATTAGAAACTTCGATGCGACACATATAAATTCTACACTTTTTTATTTTGATAGACGACATAGAGTATAACACAGAGCGTGAACATTTAATTATTCCTGAATATGGAAGACATATTCAAAAAATGATTAACCATGCTAAATTGCAAGACACTAAAGAAGAGCGCAATAAACTAGCAAAATCTATAATTGCTGTCATGGGTAATATGCAACCGCATTTACGTGATGTAGCAGATTTTCAGCATAAGCTTTGGGATCAATTATTTATCATGTCTAATTTTGAATTAGATGCAGATTCACCTTATGGAGTACCTTCAAAAGAAGAATTGTCAGAACGTCCTGAAGTTTTAGAGTATCCTCAGAATTTTCCAAAGTATCGTTTTTATGGTAACAATATAAAAACCATGATTGACGTTGCAAATACTTGGGAAGAAGGTGAGATGAAGGAAGCACTGTTATATACAATTGCTAACCACATGAAAAAATGCTTTTTAAATTGGAATAAAGATACGGTTGAAGATGAAGTTATTTTTACACATTTATTCGAATTATCTGATGGTAAAATTAATTTAAAAGGATCTGAAGAAGCTTTAACAGATTCATCACGTTTGATGAAGATGTCAAGCGGAAAAAAATACTCTAAAAGTTCTAATAATAAAAAAGGAACTAACAAGAAAAACAACAACCAAAACCGAAACCGAAAAAGATATTAATCATATTTATGGGAACATTTAAAATTGAAGGTGGACACCAACTTAAAGGAAACATCCAACCTCAAGGCGCAAAAAACGAAGCATTACAAATATTGTGTGCTGTTTTATTAACTCCAGAAAAAGTAACCATAAATAATATTCCTGATATTATTGATATTAATAAGTTAATTACCTTATTAGGAAACTTAGGAGTAAAGGTTAATAAATTATCTGAAGGTACTTATACCTTTCAAGCAGATAATATTGATTTAGATTATATGCAAACTGCCGATTTTAAAAAGGAAGGTAGTGGTTTAAGAGGGTCAATTATGATGGTTGGACCATTATTAGCACGTTTTGGTAAAGGATATATTCCAAAACCAGGAGGAGATAAAATTGGACGTCGTCGTTTAGATACGCATTTTGAAGGTTTTATAAATCTTGGAGCAAAATTTAGATACAATCGCGAAGATTATTTTTATGGTGTTGAAGCCGATAAATTAGTTGGTACAGATATGTTGTTAGACGAAGCTTCTGTAACAGGAACTGCTAATATTGTAATGGCAGCAGTACTTGCAGAAGGTATAACAACTATATACAACGCAGCTTGCGAGCCTTACTTACAGCAATTATGTAAAATGCTAAATAGGATGGGAGCCAAGATTTCTGGTGTAGGATCTAATTTATTAACCATTGAAGGTGTTGATAGCTTAGGTGGTACAGAGCATACCATGTTACCAGATATGATTGAAATTGGTAGTTGGATTGGTCTTGCTGCTATGACAAAAAGCGAACTGACTATTAAAAATGTAAGTTGGGATGATTTAGGTCAAATACCTGATGTGTTTAGAAAACTAGGTATTACTGTTGAAAAACAAGGAGACGATATCCATATTCCTGCACATAAAGATGGTTACGAGATACAAAACTATATTGATGGTTCAATTTTAACCATTGCAGATGCACCTTGGCCAGGATTTACTCCTGATTTATTAAGTATTGTATTGGTTGTGGCAACTCAGGCTAGAGGAGAGGTTTTAGTACACCAAAAGATGTTTGAAAGTCGTTTATTCTTTGTAGATAAATTGATAGATATGGGAGCAAAAATAATACTTTGCGATCCACACAGAGCAACAGTAATGGGTCATGACTTTAAGTCTCAATTAAAAGCAACTACTATGGTGTCTCCAGATATTAGAGCTGGTATTAGCTTGTTAATTGCAGCATTATCTGCAAAAGGAACATCTACAATCCATAATATTGAACAGATAGATAGAGGTTACCAAAAAATAGTAGAACGTTTACAAGCAATTGGAGCTAAAATTGAACGTTTTGAAGGGAATTAAAATTTATGAAAAACTTAAAAACACCATTAATTGTAGTATTAGTATTTACATTGTTATCTTTTCAATCTATAGAAAAGATATTAGGTAAATGGGAAATAGAGAAAGTAACAGTCAATTCAGTTGAGCAAGAAAAAGAAGAAGAAAGGAATTATATTGAATTTTTAGAAAATGGTATAGTCAATTCGTATATAACTAATGAAGGCACTATTGATACTGAACATTCTGGAACTTGGGTATATAATGGAGATGAAAAAATACTAACAATTAAAGAAGAATATGTTCCTGATGAACAATACAAAATAGTGAAATTAGATAGCCAAAATCTTATGCTGGAATCAGTTAATAAAGAAGAGGATGTTGTTATTCAAATTTATTTTAAAAGAAAAATAAAATAATTATAAAAAAGCTTCAATTTTTAATTGAAGCTTTTTTTATGTTTTTAGTTAAAAGAAATTTATTCCATACTATAAAAATACTGTTCACTAGCAATTTTACCATCTTTTACTTCGTATACACAAACCTCCTCCATTTGTTGTCTTCCTCTGTCTTTAAAAGTGCAATCAAAAGTCATTTTTGCAGTAAAAAAGTTTCCAGCTACAACAGGCTCGCTAATAGAACTAGCATGAAATGCTTCCACGTTTTCTAACCATTCTTTACTTTTATTCCAGATATTTTGCTTTCCAGAGGTTACTTCTCCTGGCATTCCAGGCATTTCTTTGCAAACCACGTTGTCTGCATATAATTGTTCTACACATTCAAGGTTTTTACCTTCTCTGCACATATTAGCCCATTGTTGAGCAACTTCTTTAGTATTCATAAATATTTAGATTTTAGTTTGATTTAAAGATAATAAAAAATTGCGTATCAATTGTTTTGTCATTAATTTGGTTTTATTCGAAATTAGTTTTGATTTAACTTATCTATTTCACTATCAATTCTAAAATTTAACATTTCTATTTGTTTATCATACTTATCAGTATCCTCACTAATTGCTTTTTTAATTAGTAAAAAGGTTTCTAGTCTTAATTCTGAATACTTTAATAACGTTTTGTTTTGATTTAATAAATCAGAAGATAAACCATCAACAGTATTTAATTCTTTAATAATATCAACATTCTGTTTCCATTTTGGTATTACTAAATTATCTAATTCGCTTATTAAAGTTGTATTATTTTTAGTACTTATATTATCATAAAAAGTTAGAGATTCAGTTTCGTTTTTAGAAAACTGTTCGATTTTTGTATCATAAATTTTATAAGCTGGATTATTTGATTCTAGGTAAGCATATCCAAATAGCCCAATTCCAATTATTAATAGTGAAATAAAACCAACTCCAGCAGCTCTCCAACCTGAAAAAAATGAATTTTCATTTTCTTTGTGGATCTTTAAATCATCTCCTTGTTTCCACTCGACGATTGCCCAAATAATTGCAGTATAAATTGATGGAATTAATACTCTAGGAAGTTTTTCAATTATATTTTGAGGAATTAAAAATATACCTCCAAAAAGTACAATGGTTGTAATAATTCCTATAATTAAAGATTTACGTCCTTCATCTGGTTTATTTAAAGCATTAAAATTTTCGCTAATTAAATAACCAGCAGCTAATGGTTCACCTAAAAATGTTGCTCCACTTATTGCTTTAGCAGAATGTAGTTTAATGTCTTTTGTTTTATTTTTTGCTTGTATTTCAATTTCACTCATGTTTTAGCTTGTCTGTGTTTAATAGTTGGTGTACTAAAATAGCAAATAACATATAGAGTTTAAAGTATAATAAAACTATTCTTTAATAATAAATTTAGGCTACTGCTTCCTTATAAACCTTCAAGCAACGTTCTCTAGCAGCTTTATGATCTACAATTGGAGTAGGATAGGTTAGCTCCTGATAATCTGGAACCCACTGTTTTATATATTGGTGTTTTTTATCAAACTTTTCAATCTGTGTTGTTGGGTTAAAAATCCTAAAGTATGGTGCAGCATCAACACCACAACCAGCAACCCATTGCCAGTTACCAACATTACTAGACATATCGTAGTCGTTTAATTTTAAAGCAAAATAAGCTTCTCCCCAACGCCAATCTATTAATAAGTGTTTGCATAAAAAACTACCAATTAACATGCGTACACGATTATGCATAAAGCCAGTTTGGTTAAGTTGTCGCATTCCTGCATCTACTAAAGGGTAACCTGTTTTACCTTCGCACCAAGCTTTAAATTCGGTTTCATTGTTTCGCCATTCAATACGATCGTATTTTGGTTTAAAAGCATCTATTTGTGTATGTGGAAAATGCCATAAAATTTGCGTAAAAAACTCACGCCAAATTAATTCTTTTAAAAAGGTAATATTGCTTTGTTTGTTAGCTTCATTAACCATTTTTCGGACACTAACAGTACCAAAACGTAAATGTGGTCCTATTTTAGAGGTATTGTCTTGTGCAGGAAAATTACGTGTTGCTTCATAATCTGCAATTAATTGTGGTGTAACTGTATAAGGTTTAACTTTTATTTTTGCTTCTGTAAAACCAATAGTTTCTAAATCTAAATTTGGTAATCTTTCTGCTTTAAAAGTATGGTCTAATAGTGTTTCTGATGGATAAAAAGTAATACCTTTTCTTTTAAAAGTATCAATCCAAATACGTGAAAATGGCGTATAAACTCTATAAGGTGTACCATCTTTTTTTACAATTTCATTACGTTCAAAAATAACTTGATCTTTATACGTTTTAAATTCAATATTCTTTGAATTTAAAAGTGTTTTAATAGTATTATCCCTGGCAATTGCATAAGGCTCATAATCGTGATTTGTATATACAGACTTTACTGTATAATCTTCAATTATCTGTTTGAATATAGTTTCTGGTTTACCTTTAAAAACAGCAATAGTAGAGTTGTGTTTTTTAAGACTAATTTGCATAGTTTTTAAGCTATCATGTATAAAAGTTACACGAGCATCATCCTTTGGGAGTTTGTCTAAAATGTCATCATCAAAAATAAAGATTGGTAATACAGGTTTGCCACTTTTTAATGCTTGGTATAAACCATGATTATCTTCTAGACGTAAATCACGTCTAAACCAAAATATGTTAATTGCTTGTTTCATCTTTAGTATTTACCAAATAATTCTTCCAATTTAGTTGTTCTGTATTTAAAAATTTCTTCCAATTTAGGTTTCACTAAAATAGGATGCATTAGTTGACCTAAAAATCCCATTGGTATTTTATAGTCTATAATATCTTCCATTTCTACACCACCTTCAATTTCTTTTATAAAATGCTTGTGATGCCAAAGTGAGTAGGGACCAAAACGTTGTTCATCCACAAAGTATTCGCCTTCTTTTGTATGTGTAATCTCTGTAACCCATTTGGTTTTAATACCAAAAACTGGTGTTACTATGTATTGAATAATTTGTCCAGCAAACATTGGTCTATCTGCACCAGATAAGATATTAAATCCCATATAATCTGGTGTAATGACTTTTAGGTTTTTAGGATCCGAAAGAAAATTCCAAGCTTGTGTTTTAGTAATTGGTAAATTCTGTTTTTTGTGTAACCTGTATATTTTCATCTTAATTATTTAAAAGAATATAAGCATTAAGCGATGTTGCTATTAACAACCAAACCATGTATGGTAATAATAAGTAACTTATGTTTTTTATTTCTTTTTTATTGCTGAAGAAAAACGTGAAAATTACAACTGTTAAAGCAGAAATAACTACTAAACCTAGAGCAACTTGATGCTGATTGAAAAACACATAATTCCATATTACATTTAAAAATACTTGAAGTGTAAAAGCTAACCTTAGCTTTGTAGAATCTGATTTTAAAAATAAATATGCTAAATAAATTGAAAAACAAACCATAATAATTGTCCAAGCCACACCAAAGACCCATCCTGGAGGTGTCCAAGGAGCTTGATTTAAGCTTGTGTACCAATCTGTCATTGGTCCATTATTCATTAGCCAACTTCCAAGTGCTAATGCGCCAAAATTGATTAGTAAAAATAATATTAAAGGTTTAAGAATTTTCATTTTTTAATTTTTCAATGTTATCCATAACTTTATTAGCTTCTGCATATGCTGCATCACTTTGACTTCTGTTTATTGATGATAATCTATAATAGTCTTTCATAAGTTTATTATATTTTATTTGCAGCTTTTCTATTTCGGTTTTTGATTTAAATAATCCAAACATAATTTTTAATTTAAGTATTTTGTTATTTTAGAACTGGTTGGGCTAGTCATAGAATAGAAATAATCTAAAAATTGACCTTCTGGACCAACTAAGTATTTTTGAAAATTCCATTTTACAGTTGAGCTGCTCAAACCATTGTTTTGTTTTTTAGTTAACCAATCATATAAAGCATGTTGATTGTTTCCTTTTACATCTGCTTTTTCAGTAATTAAAAAAGATACTCCATAATTGACTTCGCAAAACGTTTCAATAGCATTAGCATCTCCTGGTTCTTGACTTCCAAATTGGTTACATGGTATACCAATGACTTGTAATTTGTCATTATATTTTTGATGTAAGCTTTGTAAGTCCTTGTATTGAGGTGTAAAACCACATTTTGATGCTACATTTACAAATAATATGTATTTGCCTTTAAATAATTTAAAATCTATAGGTTTGTTTTGTAAACTATTAATTTTAATATCATAAATAGAGGTTACATTAGTCAGATTAGTATCTGTTTTTAAAAATAAAGTTGCAAGAAATGTTTTAAATGGATTCATAGTTTTATAATTTAAAGCTGACTATCCCACAGTCCATTTCAAAAATTTGTCCCGAAATTGAAGCTGCTTTACTTGAAGTTAAAAACGCAACCATGTCAGCAACTTCCTGAGGGTTTAGAAATTTTTTAAGAGGATGACGTTGGGTCATGTTTTCAATCATTTTTTCATTACGTAATAATTTTGATGCTAAAGTAGTATCTTTAACAGTTGTTGCAATTGCATTAATCCTAACTGTAGGTGCTAATTCTGCTCCAATAGATTTTACTAAACCTTCAATAGCACTTTTTGAAGCAGCAACACTTGCATGAAATGGCATCCCTAATTTTGTTGCTACTGTACTAAATAAAATGATTGAAGGGTTTTGTCCTTTTTTTAGAGGCTCAATATATTTTTGAATAGATTTTACTGCTCCAATGACATTAACTTCAAAATCTTCCCTAAAATCCTCTAACTTTAAGCGTCCTAAAGGCTTTAAATTTATACTTCCTGGACAATAAATTAATGTATCAACTTTAGGTATATCTGGTAAGTCTTCATTTAAAACATCACAAGTATAATGTGCTAAATTTGGATGAGTTAATTCTGGAGCAGTCCTACTAATATTGCTTATTTTATGAGTATTAACAAAGGTTTCTGTAATGGCTTTCCCTATACCTTTGCTACCTCCAATGATGACTAAATGTTTCATGATTTTTTAATTATTGGGTATAAAAAAAGTGGTACTAACATAATTTTTTATGTTAAATTGTACCACTTTGTTAAGTGTTTATCTAAAATATAATAACCTATATTTTATGCAGCAGACGGTCTACCTTTTAAACGTTTTTCAATTTTTTGTTTTATAACTGTTAGGTCTTTCATAAGATCCATCAATTCTGAATCTTTATTTACTTTATATAATTCGTTTACACCTAGGATTAATTCTTTAACCTCTCTTGCAGCAATAATTCTATCGCTAGTTGTAATAAATTTGTGTTTTTTTTCTTTAAATTCTATTGCTTTTTCTACAATGCTCATAATCTTACTCTTTTTTTTAATAATTCTAAAACTAAGTTGTTTTTTAGTAGCTATTTTACTATTAAAAATAGTTTTTAGTTTTAAAAATTTCGTTTTAATTCCACGTGACGATACACATGTCTTTTTGTTAAGCGTACTTGTACCTAAGAACGTTTTTTATATAATATAATTTTGTTTTTAAGCCATTAAAATTCTAGTTGAGAATAAAAGAGGCTTTTTAGCTTTACTTATATAGGTACTAAGTTTAGCTCATAGTTTGAGTTAATGTACTAATTTTATTTACCAACTACTAATCTAAATAGTATTAATTTTCAAATAAAGTAATTTTTAACTTATTATTGTGGTTTAAACCACAAAAAATTTATTTCACCTATTTTTAATTGGATTTTTTAACTCTAAATCTATCCTTCTTATTTTTGTAAACTGTTTTATCGTTTAGATATTTTGTTGTGTGTGATTTGTTTTTGTCTTGAGCATTTAAATCGTCCTTTTTCAAAATCACGTTTTTTACTGTGCTTTGTGTTTCTTCCTTGCACTCTTGATCGCCATAATTTGAAACTACTTAGTTTCATTTCGAGACGCATTAATGTAATTATTTCTTGTTCTTTTATTCCAAATTGAAACGTAATAGCTTCAAAAGGAGTGCGATCTTCCCATGCCATTTCTATGATGCGATCTAACTCTTCAATTGTAAATTCTTTAATCATTTATTTAGATGAAAAATTAAACTGCACATTATAACTTGTTTTTTATTTAGCAGTTTGTCAATGAACTTTTTATTTTCTTGACTGGTACAAATTGTCAAATAATCAGTTTTTAATTATTAATTCAAATATACAAAATGTTTAATATTTTTACTAATATGTTAAACAAAATTTAACATATTAGATTCTGTTACTTTTCTAAAAAGGTTAATTTAGTTTGTCAGGTATTTAATTATTACTTGTTGATCGTTTTGTATTACTAAAACTTTCTTTTAAATTAGGCATTAGCCAATTTATTTATCATCCCTTTAAATATAAACCCATGAAAGGGTAGGACACTGTACCAATATAACCTTCCCCAAAGTCCACGTGGCCTAAAGGTTGCACGTTGGTATACTTTCCCTTTGGCGACTTTAAATTCTAACCAAGCTTCACCAGGTAGTTTCATTTCGGCAAAAAGGATGAGGCGTTTCTCATCTTTATCTGCCAATAAAACACGCCAAAAGTCTAGCGCATCTCCTATTTTAATTTCTGTTTTATTAGTGCGTCCTCTTCGTAAGCCAATTCCACCAACCATTTTATCTAAAAACCCTCTAATTTTCCATAATACTGTACCATAATACCAACCGTTTTCTCCACCTATAGCCCATATTTTGTCTAAAGTGCGTTTTTCGTCTAAAACATTACGCTCTTTAATGTCTATAAAACAACCATATTTTGGCACTTTCAGGTATTTTGTAGAAGCCTGTTTTTTATGACGACTATTTATAAATGCATCTTTCCAACTTGAGATAATTTCATTGCCTTCAATTTTTACAAAAGCAAATTTTACTGCTTCTTTGTAAGACATAGGTTGCACATTTAATAGTCTATTGATGTTGCTTGTTTCTCCAATAATCTCAATTCCCATACTATTTACTAATGATGAGGCTAGTTTAAAAGACGTGGATGTAACAAAATATAACCAATAACTGGAAAGTTTTGGAGTCATTACAGGTACAGTAAAGATATATCGTTTTAATTTTCTTACTTCAGAAAATTGTAATAACATTTGCTTATATGTCATGATTTCTGTACCAAAAATATCATGAGAGGTATTGTATAATTCTGGTTTAGCTAAACCTTTTATTAAAAAAGCTAATACGTCGCGTACACCAATGGGTTGTGTTTTAGTGTTTAACCATTTTGGTGCTACCATAACAGGTAGTTTTTCGACTAAATCACGAATAATTTCAAAACTTGCACTCCCAGAACCAACAATGATTCCTGCTTTAAAAACGGTTAATGCATAGTGGTCAGATTTTAAAGTCTCTTCAACGTTTTTTCTGGATAGTAAATGTTTAGAAAGTTTAGTGTCATTGGTAATCCCGCTAAGATAAATTACTTGTTTAACGTTAGTAGTTTCGATATAGTTTTTAAAATTGATTGCACAGTCTTCTTCCATTTTATGAAATCGATCAACCGAGTTTGACATCGAGTGTATTAAATAATAAGCAGCATCAATATCTTTTGGAATGTTTTTAAGTGTGTCTGACTTTAAAAAATCGGCTTCAATTACATGTAGATTATCCTCGTCGGAATATTTTTTTTCGGTACGCAATTTTCCACGAACAGCACAAAAAACAGTGTGGCCTTGATCTAATAATAACGGAATAATGCGCTTACCAATGTAGCCTGTTGCTCCTGTTACTAATATTTTCATGGGTTTTGTTTTTTACTGCTTAAATATTTTCGGTCTTTGGTATGCTAAGCGTTTTTTTAATTTTGGGATTGTATATCCATCCAAGCCATTAATGGTAGTAATATTTGCTTTAGATAGATTTATAAAACCATCGTCTTCTAATAAATCATCATTTATGTACAAACCTTTAATTTCTCCAATTACCAAAATAGTATCATTTTCTTTAATTGGATATTCTGTAACAAATTGCATTTCTAATTGTATTGGAGAGTCTTTTACAAATGGTGAAAAGCAGTCTTTTTTATATTCTGAAGCTAAGTTTGTGACATCAAATTCTGAGATACTTTTTTTATATTTTGCAGAAGTATGATGAGCGTCTTCAAAATTATCTAAATGAATAGAATTTAAGGTGTAAATCCCAGTTTCCTTTATGTTTTCATATGTATGACGCATAACCGTTGTTGGCCTACAGAAAAAGCCAAGTAGAGGAGGACTGCTTCCAATATGTGTGACTGAACTAAAGACAGCTACGTTTTCTTCTCCTGCTTTAGATTTTGTTCCAATTAAATTTGCACTTTTAAAACCAGAGCAACTATTTATTAGGTTAATCTTGTATAGATGTTGTAAAGCGTCTATTTTTTTTCTGCTGAAATATGCCATTTATAAAGTCCTAAAGTTATTTATTTTAACGTTTTTTGCTTTTAAATCAAACATTAAATTATATAGCCCAAAGAACGTTCTGTTTATGTAAATAAAATGTTTAGAACCTCTGTTAGCATTCATTTTCCGTAGCTCTGTGTTTTTGCTGTAACGTTGCCCCATTTCTGATATAGCATCAAAAAATTCTGGATTTGAAAAGTCAAAAACTTCTTCATTGAATGGCTTAGTAAACAAGCTTAACAGCTCGTGAAACATATTAGAGAAAAACGCTAATTCTTCTTTGCTATCATCTTTACGTAATATTTCCAGTTCATACATTTTTTCTTTAAAAAGCTTAGGGTTATCAATCACTTCTTTTGTAGCTAACTCAAAATAAGGCACATAAAAATCGTTTGGGATTTCCTTCATACAACCAAAATCTAAAGCAATTAAATCTGCTTCTTTTGAGATTAAAAAATTTCCAGGGTGTGGATCTGCATGTACTTTTTTAATGACATGCATTTGGTACATATAAAAGTCCCATAGTGCCTGACCTAACTTGTTTGCTTTGTCTAGATCTGTGTTATAAGCAGTAAATTCTGAAAGATGTTCACCTTCCATCCAATCCATTGTAATGATGCGTTCTGAAGATAATTGTTTGTAATAATTTGGAAATTTTAAATTAGGTATATGTTTACAGGCTTCAACAATAGCTAAGCTTTGTTCAACTTCTAGAATATAATTAGTTTCTTCAATTAGCTTATTTTCAACTTCTTTAAAATATTTATCAGAATCTTTTCCTTTAATATTAAACATTTTGATTGCAATAGGCTTAACCATTGCTAAATCTGAAGCAATGCTATCTGCAACACCAGGATATTGAATTTTTACAGCAAGTTTTTTTTCATCCTTTTCTGCTAAATGTACTTGTCCAATGCTTGCAGCATTTACTGAGTTAAGATTAAATTTATCGTAAATTTGACTTGGTAATTTTCCAAAATATTTTTTAAATGTTTTACTAACTAAAGGAGCTGATAAAGGCGGAACAGAGAATTGTGCTAAAGAGAATTTTTCTACATAAGCTTGTGGTAAAATACTTTTTTCCATGCTTAACATTTGCGCAACTTTAAGTGCACTTCCTTTAAGTTTTTTTAGTCCATCATAGATGTCTTCTGCATTGTTTTGGTCTAATCTAGATTTTGCTTCAGCTTCAGTTTTGGTGATTTTGTCACCATAATATTTTAAATAATTGACACCAACTTTGGCTCCAGTGGTAACCATTTTGGTAGCGCGTGCAATTTTTGAGGTAGGTATTTTATCTATTGTTTTCAATAGTTTGCTTTTTAAATTAATTCATCTGAATTTTTTCTTTGAAGATGAATTTTCCAAAGTCAATGATACTTTTTAGAGGGATTACATTTAATACATCAAAACTAGTATTAACTGATTTTTCAATAAAAACATCTGTTTTTTCAAATGAAGAAGAAGTATCATCCATCCAAAATTTCAGGGTTAATAATAATTGAAGCCAAGCAGTTTCTTTAAGACCTCTGTTTTGAATACGCTGTAATTGGTCTTGTTTAACATCAATTAATTCAATATCTAAGTCATTAATATAATTGGTGAAACTTGATTTTAATTCTGATAAAGCAGAAAAACTTTTTAAGCTATTTTTATACTTGTTTAATGTATATATTACATAGCTTCTGTTTGCTGTTAAGTTTTCAAAAAAGGTAAAGTAAAAGCTTAATAGTTTGTTTCTTGGGTTGAAAGACTTATAATCTTCATTAGCCTCTAAAGCTTTATGAGTATTATCAAAAAAAGTTTTAAAAACTTGCTTTTCTAACGCATCAAAACCACTAAAGTGTTCATAAAATTTTGCTTCATCAAAATTGTTATGTTTTGCAAACACGTAAACAGATTTTGGTTGTTCATTATGTTCTAAAACATAATCCATATAATATGAAATTATTTGGATTGCATTTATATTTTTCTTTTTTGCCATCTTGTAAAGATATTTATAGCATAAACATACAAAATGTTTAACTATAAATAATAATAGTTAAACAAAATTTAACAAGACTTTGTGTTTGCTAGTTTAGAATTAAATAAATTATAGGATAAAACTGCCGAAATAGCTCCTAAAACATGCGCTGCAATATAAAACCAAACATGATCAAAACGACCAGTAAATAGTGCAGGAGCAATGGTTCTGACTGGATTCATGGAGGCTTTTGTAATTGGTCCAGCAAACATAGCTTCTAATAGTATGATGCCTCCAACTGCAATTCCAGCCATTACACCAATTTCTTTACTTCCTGTTGAGATATTTATTATCACAGACATTAAAATAAAGGTTAAAATAAACTCAATAATTCCAGCTTTAAAATCTGGATAACCTGTCATAGGTGTACTCTCTCCTAAAAATTGACTATCTGGAAACAGATACCATAATAAAGCTATTGCTATAATGGCTCCTAAAAATTGAGCTATAAAATATTTTGGTACTTCTTTCCAAGCAAATTTTTTAGCAAATGCAAAACCTATGGATACTGCAGGATTAAAATGAGCGCCAGAAATTGCACCAAATGCATAAATCATTGCCATTACAATTAGTCCCCAGACAGAAGCTACGCCAACATGAGAGATGCTTCCATTGGTTACCTCGTTTATAGTCATGGCTCCACAACCACAAAAAATCATTGCAAATGTACCAATGGTTTCTGCTAGATATTTTCTCATTTATTGTGTGCTTACTTGTTGGAATACATACTTCATTTCTGTAGCTATTTGTGTCGATCTTTCTAAATATTTTTCATCTTGAAGCTCTGTATTATCAAATGCTTTTGGATCTTCATAAGTAATAGGAATACGTTTTTCTGCTCCAGCAATAAAAGGACAACCTTTATCAGCGCTTGAGCAGGTTAAGATTGCTGCAAAATTGGATTTAGGGTTAAATGCGTCATCATATGTTTTAGAAAATGCAATTATTGGATGTGCATTGTCATTATATTTTATGCTATAAATTGGATTGTTTCCTTCTGCAATTGTTTTAATATCAAAACCTGTTTTTGATAGTGTTTCAGCAGCTTTTGGAAATAAAGCAGTTGCTTCTGTTCCTCCAGAATAACAAGTAACATTAAAAATATTGAAATAGTTAGATAATACTTGTGCCCAAACTTGTGACAAATGACTACGTCTGGAGTTATGTGTGCAAATAAAATTTAAATCTATTGGTTGTTTTTGTTTGCTTTTTAAACTTACAAAATCTATTAAAGGCTGTAAAATAGCTTTACGATCTTCAGAGATTGAATCTGTTTTTAAGTTTTCTATATATAAGTTGATGTCTTTAAACATTTTTTTTGATTAATTATATTTATTGTTATTTAGCAACATCCAGAACCTGGAGCACAAGTTTCGGTTTTTGGTAACTGTTCTGTTGGAATACCACATTTATCTTTTGCTAAACAATCTGTTATTAAGGAAGTTAGTTGAAAAGAATTGTTTTCAAAACCTAATCCAAATTTTTGAATGGTATATTCTCCTTGAAACTCCACTTCAATCTCTAAATTGTCAAGATTAAAAATATCTTCAGACAATTCTATAATTTTTACTAATTTTTCTGGATGTAGTCTGTGGTCATAATCATTAGCATTCCATAATTGAAAGTTTACCTTTTTTTCTTGTCTTACAGTTCCACCACAATCTATAAAATGCTTTGTAGTTTTTCCTACTTCTGTAACATGAAAATGACTTGGTACTAAGCTGCCATCAGGTAAAGTAAATGATATTGTTTCTAAATTTGTTAAGTGCTTTTTTATTTCTGAAAGTGTCATAATTTTAAGTTTTATTATGATTAATATTATGTGTTTAGCAACACGAGTTGCTGTTTAAATCGTTATCTAAAAAACTGGCTAATAAGGTTTTCATAGCAGACCAATTTTCTGTGTTTATACAATAGCAAACGCTTGTGCCTTCTATTGTGCCTTGTATTAATCCAAGATTTTTAAGTTCTTTTAAATGTTGAGAAATTGTAGGTTGTGCTAAACCAATTTCTTCTACTAAATCACCGCAAACACACGCATTTATTTTAAATAAATGTTGTATAATGGCAACTCTAGCTGGATGCCCAAACGCTTTTGCAAATAATGCAATTTGGTTTTGTGAATCTGAAAATTTTTCGGTTTTAACTAATCCCATTTTAATCTATTAATTTGTACATCGCAATATTACGATTAATAATTTAATCAAAAAAGCGTTTCAACTTTATTTTAAGTTTTTATTAACAAACTAGGTGTTAGTTATGCTTAAATTTATAGACTATTAAAAAAATCAAAAAAACTAAGACCATGAAAAAACTAATTACATTATTTATGGCATTAACAGTATCTTATGCTGTTAACGCACAAGTTAAAGCACCACAGCCAAGTCCATTTCAAAAAATTGAGCAAAAAGTTGGGCTTACTGACATTACTCTAGAATATTCTAGACCATCTATGAAGGGTCGTACGATATTTGGAGATTTAGTACCATTTGGTAAATTATGGAGAACAGGAGCAAATAAAAATACGACTATTACTTTTAGTGATGCTGTTACTATTGGAGGAAAAGAAGTTAAAGCTGGATCTTATGCTGTATTTGCTACTCCTAATGCAGAAAGTTGGGATGTTGTTTTTTATAACGATACTAATAATTGGGGAACACCTAAAACATGGGATGAGAGTAAAGTTGCTGCTAAAGTTACAGCAGAAGTTTATCCATTACCTATGGATATTGAAACCTTTACAATGTCTTTTGATGATATGACTAATGGATCTACAATGCTTGGTATGATGTGGGAAAAGGCATATGTTGGAGTAAAAATTGATGTGCCAACAGATAAAAAGGTAAGTGCTAGTATTGATAAAGTAATGGCTGGTCCAAGTGCTGGAGATTATTATAGTGCTGCTGTATATTACTTAAATGCAGGAAAAGATATTAAGCAAGCTGTAAAATGGATTGACATGGCTGTAGAAATGACAAAAGATGACCCTAAGTTTTGGTATTTACGTCAGCAATCTTTAATTTATGCTAAAGCTGGAGATAAAAAAGGGGCTATTAAAGCTGCAAAAGCTTCTTTAAAAGGAGCAGAGAAAGCAGGAAATGCTGACTATATTAAAATGAATGAAGAGTCTATAAAAGAATGGAAGTCTATGTAAAAAACTGCTTCTAACCTTTAGCTATAAAACTTAAAAAAGCGCAATCTAACGATTGCGCTTTTTTTATTGGTTTGTCCAAAAATATTGAAGGTCTTTATCTATTTTCCAATCTAAGCTTTCGTATAATTTTTGTGCTGGATTTGTGGTTTCGGTTTGTAAGGCTATACCTTTGTAATCTAGATTTATACATAGTTTTTTTGCTTCGTTTAATAGTGCAACTCCAAAACCTTGTTTTCTATAGTTGCTATCTACATATAGGTCGTTTAATATAAATAAAGGCTGCATACTTACACTTGAAAAACTATGGAAAAGTTGTGTAAAACCAACTGGCTTATTTTCCGCGAAAGCGATTAAAATAATAGTGTCTTGGGTTTCTAGTCTGGCTTTAATAAATTGTCTTGCTGCTTCTGGATTTGACACTTGTCTATAAAATACGCGATACGCATCAAATAATGGGACAATTTGATCTAGGTGTGTGTAGTTTGCTTTTAAAATAGTCATAAAAAAAATCTGTAAATGTCAATTTACAGATTTTAAATATTTAATGAAGTAATTTAGATTAACTATTTCTGTTTTTATTGATTTCGTCCTGAAGTTGACGTCTTACTTTTTGCTCACGCTCTAGTGCATTACGTCTATGATCTTCAAACTCTTCTTCTGTTTCTCCTAGTTTTATTCTGGCTTGTTTTGTAATAGAATTACTATTCTTGAATTTAAATATAAAAAAGAATAATAATGCTAATAAGCCAGCAATGATAGACCAAAGTAAAGTGTTGTATCCTACTTTGCTCATTTGTAAACCAAATAGCGTCATGCTGTCTTTTTCTTGGTTTGTAGCATCTAAATTAGTTTTGGTATTGGATAAACTGCTTTTTAATTGTTCAATTTCTTGAGTTTGAGATGCAACTTTACTATGTGTGTTTAGTAGCTCTTTTTTTAATGCTTTAAGCGAATCTAAAGTATGGGATTTGATTTTTGCAATCCATTCGTTTCTTATAACTTCATAAGATTGGCCACGTTCATCTCTCCAATTAGTAGATTTTTTGGTTAGAAACTCAAATTGATTTTCAAGAGTTCCAGAATCTAATGACAACTTCTCATCTTCAGCTTCGGTTTGTGTTTGTGCAGCTAAAGGAAGCGATATTAGAAAAATAAAAAAAGCGACTAATAGATAGTTTGATTTATGCATGGTTATTTAATTTGTTAGCTTTCGCTTTGCGAAAATATAAAAAATGGTTTGCTTTTCAGCTTAAAAAACAACAAAAAGCCTTACAATTTGTAAGGCTTTATATATACGTTTAAAACTTATTATTGGATGTTAATAGTAAGTAAATCGTCTAACTTTAGCAATATACTTAGCAAGTCTAATTACTTGATGACTATAGCCATACTCGTTATCATACCAAATATATAATAAAACGTTTTTACCATCTTTTCTTACTATGGTTGCTTTGCTATCGTAAATTGAAGGAGCAGAACTACCAATTATATCGCTTGATACCAGCTCATCACTCATTTCATATTTAATTTGCTCTACTAAGTCACCTTCTAAAGCATATTTTTTTAATGTTGCATTAATACTATCTACGCTAGCTTTAGAAGATAGTTCTAAGTTTAAAATAGCTAAAGATCCATTTGGTACAGGAACACGAATAGCATTTGATGTTAGTTTACCTTCAAAACTAGGTAATGCTTTAGATACCGCTTTTCCAGCTCCAGTTTCTGTAATAACCATATTTAAACCTGCTGCACGACCACGTCTGTATTTTTTATGAAAATTATCGACTAGATTTTGATCGTTTGTATAAGCATGAATAGTTTCTAAATGCCCAGATTTTACACCATAAGTGTCTTCCATAGCTTTTAAAATAGGTGTTATAGCATTAGTTGTACAAGACGCAGCAGAGAATATATCTAACGTATCAGGATTGTTCTCTAAATGGTTAACACCATACACTATATTTGGAATTCCTTTTCCTGGTGCTGTTAGTAAAACTTTATCTGCACCTGGAGAGTTTTTTAAACGTGTTAAGGCTTCTTTGTCTCTAAAAACACCAGTGTTATCAATAATTAAAGCATCATTGATTCCGTATTTAGTATAATCTATATCTTCTGGTTGATTGGCATTAATAATTTTTACAGTTGTACCATTAATTATTAAAGCTTTATTTTTTAGATCTGTAGTTACTGTACCAGAAAAATCACCATGTACAGAGTCGTTGCGTAATAATGCTGCACGTTTTTCTAAAACAGTAGCATCTAATTGACCACGTGTTACTATAGCACGTAGACGTAACTGGCTACCTTTACCAGTACGTGTCATTAACTCTCTAGCTACTAAACGACCAATACGTCCAAAACCATAAAGAACTACATCTTTAGGTGTAATATCTTTAGTTTTACTAGCTCCTTTTAGTTTGTTAGCTACAAACGCCATAGCATTGCTATACTTTTTTTCTTCTAAATGATACTCATAAGTCAGTTTACCAATATCTAATTTAGCAGGAGGTACGTCTAAAGTTTTAATAGCTTGGGCAATTTCTACAGAATCAAAAATTGAAATTGGTTTTTGTACAAACTCGCCAGCATATTCATGAAGGTTTAAAATTTCTGATACATTTCTGTCAATTAATTGGTTTCTAAAAATGACCAATTCTATTGATTTATCGTACCAAAGGTCGCTAACAATTTTAATAAATTCTACAGTTGCTCTACGTCTGTCAGCTTGAAACGCTAATTCGTTTTCGTAAGTTTCGTTAATAGACATTGTGTTTTGTTTAGTGTGTGTTGTTAATTTTGATTTTAAAATTTTGGCAAAAGTATTGATTTCAAACGATTTCGTAAAGTGTTTTGGCATAAAAAAAGCACTTAATTTAAATTAAGTGCTTTTTTATTTTTACAATAAAAAAATTATCTCAAACCATAACGATTTGTTTCTCCTTTAGAGTTTATTAACTCAATGCTTAAAGGTTGATACGTATCTCTATTTTTAAGTATTTGATCTACATCTTCAATAGAGTTTACTTTTATATTATTAATTGCTGTAATGATATTACCTTCTTCAATACCTTCACTTTGTAAATATCTTCCGTAAGTACCATTAACTTTGGTAATTTTTACTCCATTTTTTGCTTTTAGTTTTTTTAAGTCTTGTGGTTTTGCATTTTTTATTACTCCAATTACAGGTAAAATAAATGTGTTATTTTTTAATAAAGTGACTTGTAAGTCTTTTTGCACACCATTTCTTAATAAAGTAACATTAACTATATCATTAGGTCTTTTAGAGTCTAAAAAACCTCTTAAATCACTAAACTTTTTGATTGATATATTATCAATTTTCTTAATAATATCGCCACTTTTTATTCCTGCAGCTTCAGCACCTGTGTCTTCCTCTACATCATCAACATAAAAACCTTCGGTTTCTGCAACTCCTAGTTTTTCTGCATAAGCACTATTTAAAGAACCACCAATAACACCCAAAATTCCGTTTTGGACATTACCAAATTCCATAATATCTTGCACTACTTTTTTTGCAATGTTACTTGGTACAGCAAAAGAATATCCTATATACGATCCTGTTTGAGACGTAATAGCTGTGTTTATACCTATTAGCTCTCCAGCTGTATTAACTAAAGCACCTCCAGAATTACCTGGATTAACAGCAGCATCTGTTTGTAAAAAAGATTGTGTGCTTTTTCCGCTTAAATCCCTAGATTTTGCGCTTATAATTCCTGCAGTAACTGTAGATGTTAAATTAAATGGATTACCAACAGCTAAAACCCATTCGCCAATTTTTGCAGTATCACTATCACCAAAAGTAGTGTAAGGTAATTGGTCATCAGTATCTACTTTTAATAAAGCAATGTCTGTTTTTGGATCTGTACCAATTATTTTTGCTTCTAGGGTTCTGTTATCATTAAGTGTAACACTAAGTTGATCGGAGTTTTCAATAACATGGTTATTAGTAATTATATAACCATCTGGAGAAATGATTACACCACTTCCAGTACCTAATTGTCTTTGTTGCGGAATACGATTATATAAAAAATCTTGTATTGTTGGTCTTACATTTTTATTTACAGCTACATTTTTAACATGTACTACAGCATCTAAAGTTTTATCTGCAGCTGTAGTAAAATCAATACCTTCTGCAGTAGCTAAAGATGATGTATTTGTAGTTTTATAATTGGTTGGTAAAAAAACAGAGTTATTATCAGTTTTTGTAGCAATGGTCTGTTCTTCTTTTTCAAGAAAGGTTTTGTAAGTTCCTAGGGTAATTGCGCCTCCTAATACCGAAACTAAAACCAAAGTTAATATCTTTTTCATATAATACTTAGTTTAGATTTATTAGACTAACGCTTAAAATTAATTAAATATTGAGTGTCAATTTCAACTTTAACGAGGTTTTAACAACCTAAATAACTTATATTTGTTTTTCAATTTTTTAAATTAATGATAGTGACTTTTTATAAATATCAAGGTACAGGAAACGACTTTGTTATCATAGATAATAGAAAAAACACCTTTGATAAAAATAACACTAAGTTGGTAGCTTTTTTATGTGATCGTAAATTTGGTATTGGTGCAGATGGGTTGATTTTATTAGAAAATCATCCAGATCACGATTTTAAAATGGTCTATTATAATGCAGACGGAAACGAAAGTAGTATGTGTGGTAATGGTGGACGCTGTATTGTCGCTTTCGCGAAATTTTTGCAGCTTATAAAAACTGAAACTACTTTTCTAGCAATTGATGGTTTACATTATGCTAAGATTGAAGACGGTTTAGTGCATCTTCAAATGAAAGATGTTACTAGTATTGATACGTTTAAAACACATCAATTTTTAGATACAGGATCACCACATCATGTTCAATTTGTTGAGGATTTAATAACTTTTGATGTTAAAAATGAAGGCGAAAAAATAAGATATGGGCAACCATATAATCAAGCTGGTACTAATGTTAATTTTGTCGAAAAAATCAACAATGACACTTTTGCAGTTAGGACTTATGAAAGAGGAGTAGAGGATGAGACTTTGTCTTGCGGAACAGGAGTTACAGCTGTAGCGATAGCAATGCATAAAACAAACCAAACAAAGCATACAATCATTAATTTAAATGTAGAAGGAGGTCAATTAAAAGTGTCATTTAATACAGATAATGATACTTATAAAAAGGTCATGCTAATTGGTCCAGCTACTCAAGTTTTTAAAGGCGAAATAAAATGCTAACATTAACTGGAAAACATACTTATTTAAGACCTTTAGAGCCAGAAGATTTAACGTTTATTCATGGTATTGAAAATGACGAATCTATTTGGAAAATTAGCAATACAATCACTCCATATTCTAAATATTTGATAAAACAATATTTAGATCATGCACATAAAGATATTTTTGAAGTAAAACAATTGCGATTTGTTATTTGTAATAATCAAGAGGAGTCAATAGGAATGATAGATATTTTTGATTTCGATTTTAAAAATCGTCGTGCTGGAATTGGTATTTTGGTAAAAGATACTGAAAACAGACAAAAAGGTCATGGTAAAGAAGCTTTAGAACTACTAACAAATTACTGTTTTACTCATTTAGATTTACATCAATTATATTGTAATATTTCTGAAGATAATACAGCAAGTTTAACACTATTTAAAAATCAAGGATTTAAAGAAATTGGTCTTAAAAAAGACTGGAATTTTTTAAATGGACAATATAAAAACGAAT
The DNA here is from genome assembly GCF_044594215.1 of Olleya sp. R77988. Taxonomy (GTDB): domain Bacteria; phylum Bacteroidota; class Bacteroidia; order Flavobacteriales; family Flavobacteriaceae; genus Olleya. The sequence continues at coordinate 2,266,390 of NZ_CP138988.1, forward strand.
ATTTATTTCAATTAATAAACACAGATGTATATTAAAAAAATCTTAATGGCTATAGCCTTAGTAGGCTTAGCAGTAGCAGCATATTTTGCGTATTTTATTTATGGTGCAATGTTTAAACAAAACACTGCTTTTTTAAACGATACAGCTTATATACAAGTGCCAACTAACGCAAAGTATGAACAAGTTAGAGAGCAATTAGTGCCATTATTAAAGGATATTAAAAGTTTTGATGCTTTAGCAGAACGTAAAAAATATACAACTAATATTAAAGCTGGTCGCTTTGCAATTAAAAAGGATATGAGTAATAATGATATTATTAACTCGATTAGAAGTAAAAATATACCATTTAAATTAAGCTTTAATAATCAAGAACGTATCCAAAACCTTGCTGGACGTATTGCACAACAGATAGAACCTGATAGTCTTTCTGTTTTAAAAATAATGACAGATAAAACGTTTATGGACAAGCATAAATTTACAGAAGCTACAGTCTTAAATATGTATGTTCCTAATAGTTATGAGGTGTTCTGGAATACTTCTGCAGAGGGTTTTAGAGAGCGTATGCTTAAGGAATATTACCGTTTTTGGAATGATAAACGTCAAACAAAGCGTAAAGCTTTAAACCTAACAGTTAATGAGGTTATGACTATTGCATCAATTGTTCAAAAAGAAACGGCTAAAGTAGATGAAAGGCCAAGAGTTGCAGGAGTATATTTAAATAGAATTAAAAAAGGAATGCCTTTACAAGCAGATCCTACAGTAATTTTTGCAAAAAAGAAAACTGAAAACGATTTTGATCAAATTATTAAACGTGTACTTTTTAAGGATTTAGAAATTGATTCGCCTTACAACACCTATAAATATCCAGGCATTCCTCCAGGACCTATAACAATGCCAGATGTATCTGCTATAGATGCTGTTTTAAATGCAGAGAGCCATAATTATTATTATTTTGTAGCCAATGTTAAAAACTTTGGTTATCATAAATTTGCAAAAACACTAAGCCAACACAATGCAAATAGACAAGAGTATGTTAGGTGGATTAATGGTCAAGGTGTAAATAGATAGTTTTTTGTTTAAATCAATTATAGTAGGATTTATATTACTTTTTTCGATTAGTGTTGTTTCACAAATCGATACTACTTCTTTTTTTGCACCAAGTGACACACTTCATATTAAAAGAAGAAACGCTGTAATTATTACTAAAAGCAGTTTGACAGCACTCTCTATTATTGGTTTAAATCAGTTATGGTATTCAGATTTTGAGCAATCAAAATTTCATACAATTAATGATAATTCAGAATGGTTTCAGATGGATAAGTTTGGACATACATTTACAGCTTATCAATTAGGAAAATATGGTACTCAGACTTTAAAATGGAGTGGTGTAAGTGAAAAAAATCAGCTCATTTTTGGTGGTACGTTAGGTTTTACATTTTTAACTGCTGTAGAAGTTTTAGATGGTTTTTCTTCAGAATGGGGTTTTTCTTGGGGAGATTTTACAGCAAATACCGTTGGAGCGGGATTGTTTATTGGACAAGAACTATTGTGGAATGAGCAACGTGTCCAATTAAAATATTCATTTAATAGAAGCCCTTATGCTAATTTAAATCCAAATAAATTAGGTCATGGTTTTTTAGAAGAAGTCATAAAAGACTATAATGGTCAGACCTATTGGTTAAGTGCTAATGTGCAGTCTTTTTTTAAAGATAGTAAACTTCCTAAGTGGTTAAATGTAGCAGTTGGATATGGAGTTGATGGGTTGTTATATGGAAGTGGCAATCTGCAAACAATTAGTTTTCCTAATCAACAAAGAAGCCAGCAATTTTATTTAAGTCTAGATGCAGATTTAACTAAGATTAAGACTAAATCTGCTTTTTTGAAGCAGTTTTTTAATATTATTAATGTCATTAAAGTTCCGTTTCCAACGTTAGAAATTAATGATAGAGGCAAGCTGATTGGGCATCTTGTCTACTTTTAACAATAGTTAACTAGCTGATTTTCAGATTTTAATAATTTGTTGTATATTTGCGCGACGAAATTTTAGCCTATCCCTTTAAATTACTTAAGGCTATAAAATCTAAAACAATGAAAAAAAATATTGGCAAGTTATTATCGCTAGTGCTTACAATATGTGTTTTAAGTGTAGTTATTTTTGTTGCACAACAAGACACAGAGAAAATAAATAAGAAAGCCTCTGTTGAAAATTGCTATCAACCTGAAGCCTTTTCTCCACATTTAGGAAAAACCTTTACAGGCTTTAAAGAAGCTTTGGGGTTTAAAGAATCTCAAAACGATTATTTTAGAGTCAATCAATTTGGATATTTAGGTAAATATCAGTTTGGAAAAAGTACTTTAAAACTAATAGGTATACATCATCCTAATCATTTTTTAAACAATCCAGAATTACAAGAAAAAGCATTTATTGCAAATGCACAACGTAATAAATGGGTCTTACGACGTGATATTAAGCGTTTTGATGGTAAGTTTATTAATGGAATAGAAATTACTGAATCTGGTATCTTGGCTGCTGCACATTTAGCAGGTCCTGGAGGTGTTAAAAAGTATCTTAGGAGTTATGGAGAAAAAGGTTTTGCAGATGCAAATGGAGCTACTATAAAATATTATATGAAAAAGTTTTCTGGATATGATACATCATTAATTAAGCCTTTAAAAAGAGTGAAAGTAAACTATTTTAGAGCTTAATATTAACTTTTATGAATTACAAATAGTGTTGGTCTTTTATGAAGGTCGACACTATTTTTTTTCCATTGATTTACTTTTTTTGTTTTGATAAACTCTGTAGGTAATGTAATGTCGCAAGCAACACAAATCTCTGTATTATCTCCTAAAACAGTGCATAAATCTTCTAATAATTTATTGTTTCTATATGGTGTTTCAATAAAAGACTGTGTTTGATTGTGTTCAAAGCTCAGACGTTCTAGACGTTTTAATTCGGCTTTTCTTTCACTTTTATCTATAGGTAAATAACCATTAAACGCAAAACTTTGTCCATTAAAACCAGAAGCCATCATAGCTAATAGGATAGAGGAAGGACCAACTAATGGAACAACTTTTATGTTGTTTTTGTGTGCTAAACTTACAATATCTGCTCCAGGATCTGCAATTCCAGGACATCCAGCATCAGATAATAATCCTATGTCTTTTCCGTCTAAACAGTTTTTTATAAAATTGGGTAGATCAGATGCTTCAGTATATTTATTAAGCTCAAAAAGGGTTAAACTTGATTGTTGTTTTTCTGGAGCTATGCTTTTAATAAATTTTCTGGCAGCTTTAGAGTTTTCAACAATAAAGGTGTCTAGTCTATCTATAACTTGTTTTACTTGAGAAGGTAAAACGTCATAGGGATTAGAGTCGCCTAATGTAGATGGTATTAAATAGAGTTTGCCTTTATTCATTATATAAAAGTAAGTAAATTAAGTTTTACTATTTAACTGTTTACTTATTATTGTACATGCATGATCAAGTAAAGTAAATACTTTTTCAAACCCTTTGTCTCCACCATAATAAGGATCAGGAACATCTAAATTTTTGTTTGGAAATGAAGCATTTAATATAAGTTTTACTTTTGCTTTTTCTTCTTCATTTGCAGCTAAAGCAATGATGTTGTTATAATTAGAATTATCCATTGCATAAATCCAATCAAAATCTTTAAAATCTTGTTTTACAAATTGCCTAGCTTGTTGTTTTGTAATGTCAATTCCGTTTTGCTTCGCAACAGTTATTGATCTTGTGTCAGGTTTATTGCCAATATGATAACTACTTGTCCCTGCAGAATCGACTATAAATTTATCAGCATTCAATTTAGACTTTAGGATACCTTCAGCTAGAGGAGAACGACAAATGTTTCCTAAGCATACCATTAAAATATTAGTCATTTTAAAATAAAATTTAAACCGAAAGTTTTTTGGTTAAATCTTCAACGTATTTTTTAAACTGCTTATCTGTAGATGATAAGTTATCTACTGTTTTGCAAGCATGTAAAACCGTTGCGTGATCACGTTTACCAATTTGAGAACCAATACTTGCTAGTGAAGCTTTAGTTAGTCTTTTTGCAAAAAACATAGCTAATTGTCTGGCTTGTACAATGTGACGTTTTCTAGTTTTAGATTGTAATGTCTCTACATCCATTTGGAAATAATCAGAGACTATTTTTTGGATATAATCTATAGATACTTCACGTTTTGTGTTTTTAACAAACTTCTCAACCACCTGTTTTGCTAAATCTATATTGATTTCTTTTTTATTGAAAGAAGATTGTGCGATTAAAGATATAATTGCACCTTCTAATTCTCTAATATTAGATTTAATATTTTTAGCAACGTATTCAACTATATCATCAGGCATTTCTACACCATCACGATATAACTTATTCTTTAATATTGATACTCTTGTTTCAAAATCTGGAGTTTGTAACTCAGCAGAAAGTCCCCATTTAAATCTAGATAATAAACGTTGTTCAATATCTTGCATGTCTACAGGAGCTTTGTCACTAGTTAAAATAACTTGCTTTCCGTTTTGATGTAAGTGATTAAAAATATGGAAGAATACATCTTGTGTTCCAGATTTACCAGATAAGAATTGTACATCATCAATAACTAATACATCTATAAGTTGATAGAAATGTATAAAATCGTTTCTGTTATTCTTTTTAACAGAGTCTATATATTGTTGCGTAAATTTTTCAGCAGAAATATATAATACTGTTTTTTCTGGATACTTATCTTTTATATCAACACCAATAGCGTGCGCTAAATGTGTTTTACCTAAACCAACACCACCAAAAATTAATAAAGGATTAAAAGATGTTCCACCTGGTTTTGCAGATACTGCTAAACCAGCACTACGTGCTAAACGGTTTGAGTCACCTTCTAAAAAATTATCAAAATTATAGTTTGGATTAAGTTGAGATTCAATTTTTACGTTTCTAATTCCAGGAATTATAAACGGATTTCTAAGTTCTGGATTTTTATTATTAAGAGGTACATCTATATTCTGAGATTTTACTGCACTTCTATTAGAACTTGGAATTCTTTCTGTAAAAGGTTGTTTATTGCCATAAGTGTTTTCCATTTTAATAATGTAAACCAGCTTGGCAGTTTCACCTAACTCTTTTGTTAATGATACTTTTAATAATTTAACATAATGCTCTTCCAGCCATTCGTAAAAAAACTTACTTGGTACTTGGATACTTAAAGCGTTGTCTGTTAGCTTAACCGCTACAATTGGCTCAAACCAGGTTTTGTATGCTTGTGGTTGGATGTTATCTTTTATAAAAAGAAGACAATTATTCCATACCGTTTGCGCAGTTACACTCATGTTAATTATAAAAGATATATAAGTTAGTTATTTGATCTCGAATTTAGCAATAAGAGACCTCCCTTTGTTAGCTAGGCAAATATGTGAACAAAAAACTTAAAAAAAAAATGATTTGCTATTGATTATTTAGTTTTTTTTTTGCATGTTGTTTAGCGATTCGAATCTACAAAAAAAAAATAATATAATGAGTATAAAACAAGATGAAATTGAAATTAGAGTGAGATATGCAGAAACTGACCAAATGGGAGTCGTTCATCATGGAAATTACGCATTATATCTGGAATTAGCAAGAATAGAATGGTTGCGTAAAATGGGAATTTCTTATAAAAAAATGGAGGAAGAAGGTGTAGGGCTTCCTGTAATTTCATTGTCTATAAATTTCAAAAAATCAGCGTATTATGACGACCTGATTAAAGTAAAAACCCAACTCAAAAAAGCACCTACTGCTGTTGTCGAATTTGAGTACGAAATATTGAATGAATCGTCAGAAATTCTATGTAATGCAAATGTCGTTTTAGCTTTTGTTGATATGAAAACAAATAGACCAACAAGACCGCCTAAATATTTTCTTGAAGCTTTAAAGGATTAATCTTCTGTTTTTTTGATTTGTACCTTGTATATAGACTCAAAGACGGAATAAATATTTTCTGCATCTTTTTTTCTTACGGAAATTGTAATTTGACAATCCAATTCTAATTTTTGATGTACAATATTTAGATTTTTCTCTTTAATGACTCGCATGACCTTATTCATTAAATCGTACTCGCAAGTTATTAAGTAGTCAATATTTATGGTGCGTTCTACAATGTTAGAAGCTTCTATTGCTAATTGCGCTCCAGTGCGATATGCATTTATTAATCCTCCAACACCTAATTTAACGCCTCCAAAATAACGTACAACAACAATTAAAACGTTAGTTAGACCAAAAGATTGAATTTGACCATAAATAGGCATTCCAGCACTATTGCTAGGTTCTCCATCATCATTTGCTCTGTAAGCAATCGTTTCTGTACCAATTTGATAAGCATAACACCAATGTCTGGCTTGATGGTGTTGTTTTTTTAATATTTCTAAATATGATTTTACATCATCTTCATTAGTAACAGGAAATGCGTAGCCAAAAAACTTAGAGTTTTTGTCTTTAAACAACACCTCTTCAGAAGGTTGTGTTATTGTTTTGTAAGCATCGTTTTCCATAATTTAAGCTAAAGTTACTAGAATTATAGAGATAATTGCAATTCCAATTCCAGTCCAATTTTTTATAGATAAGCGTTCTTTAAATAGTGACAAACCTAATAAGGTGGAAAACATAACAATAGCAACATTGTTTACAGTAAATATGGTCGAGCTTTCAAAGCTTTCAGCATTTAAAGCCTTTAATAATGTATAAATAGAGTAGTAGTTAACTATTCCTAAAATAATTCCTGCAATGATACTTTTTGTGTCAAATATTAATGTTTTTTGTATCGCTTGCGCTGAAAGTAAGCCAATACCAATTAAACCTGCAATTAAAAAAATAGTAGCAGAAAATATAGGAATACCATTGTCTGGTACATAGGTAGTTTCAATATATTTAATTGTAGTGTCAATTGTTCCGGAACCTAAAAACAAAAGTATTGGAAGCCATAAGTTTTTATAGGAAAAAGCTTTGTTTTTTTCTTTTAATGAAGCTAGATATACTGCGACTAGTGCTAAAAGTATACCCAATCCTTTTTGCCAACCCAAAGCTTCGTTGTATACAAATAGTCCAAATATAATAGGGATTACAACGCTCATTTTACTAGAAACAGAAGCAACAGATAATCCATTGCGTTGCGCTGTTAATGCCATAACATTAAAAACTGAAATAAATAAAACGCCTAAAAACAGAGCACCAAAAAACCATTTTGAAGCAATAATGTCATTGATTACAATAGGAGAATCATAGCTTAAAACACCACAAGTAAAAGCAGTAAAATAGTTTACAACAATAGCTTGAAGTGTATTGATATTGCGTTTGCCAATAATTTTAAAAATGACAAAAATTAATGTCGAAGCACAAATACTAAGTATTAAGAACATTAAAATAAGTCTTTTTTAATGGTGAAAAGATCAATAATATCTTCAGTTTCTGGATTATTATTCCACACGTGTATTCCTAATTTTGATGCTGCTTCTGTATTTTCAGTTGTATCATCAATAAATAAACATTCTTCTGGATTTAGTTTGTTTTCATCTAGTACAAACTGAAAAATATCTGTGTTTGGTTTACGTAACATAACCTCATGCGATAAGTAGAATTTATTAAAGCAAGCTTTAAAATCTTCGTAAAAAGACACGTATTCTTTAATATGATCTATGTGTAACTCATTAGTGTTACTTAATAAAATAAGTGTGTACTTTTTGTCTTTAGCTAATTGCTGTATAAACTCTAATCTACGTTTCGGAAAATATTTTATAATAGAGTTCCAAGTATCAATTAATTCTAATTCTGTTAATTCTGGAAAGTTTTGCAAGTAAAAATCTAAAAACTCATCTGTACTAATTAATCCTTGTTCGTATAAAGCGTTATAAGATGTTAACTCTTCAGGGAGTGTTTCGATATTAAAAATTTCCAATGCATTTTGCATTGCACCTTCTTTGTCTAGGTTTATAAAAACATCTCCAAAATCGAAGATTATAGTTTTAATCATTGGTGTATATTTTTAAGGTATCGTTTTTTATTTTTTCTTCTAAAGTTAATTGCCCAGAAAATGTAGGCGCAATAATACCTTCTTTAAAGGTGACAGGACCAGTAAAAACGCGTGCTTCATCCCAAATATTTTCATCAATAAATTGTTGTAGTGTTTTTGCTCCACCTTCAATTATTATAGAATTAATGTTTTGTTTGTAAAGGTGATTACAAATTTCTTTTATTGAATGGTCTTTAAAGGTAATGGTTTCAGCTTCGTTGTTAAAAATTGAGTATTCTGTAGTTAATATATTATTTCTGTCTAGGACTACTCTAATTGGGTTTTCTCCAGTCCAATGTCTTACATTTAAAACAGGATCGTCTTTAATTACAGTATTAGTTCCAACTAAAATAGCTTGCTCTTCGGCTCTCCATTTATGTACTAATTGTCTAGAGTATTGATTAGTAATCCAAACAGGTTTGTTTTTGATTTTTGTTTTTGGAGCAATAAATCCGTTTGATGTTTCTGCCCATTTTAATATAATATAAGGACGTTTTTTGTTGTGAAATGCAAAAAATCGTTTGTGATGTGCTTTGCAATCTTCTTCTAAAACACCAACTGTAACATTACAACCAGCATTTTTTAGTTTTTTAATTCCTTTTCCTGCAACTTCTGGATTGTCGTCAATACAGCCAATAACAATGTTTGGTATTTGATGTTTTATAATCAAATCGCTACAAGGTGGTGTTTTTCCAAAATGACTACAAGGCTCCAGTGTTACGTATATTGTAGCTTGTTTTAAAAGCGATTTATCATAAACAGATTGTATGGCATTAACTTCTGCATGATTGCTTCCATATAGGCTAGTATAACCTTCTCCAATAATACTATTATTGTACACGATTACACTGCCTACCATTGGATTGGGTCGTGTAGTTCCTAATCCATTTTTAGCAATTTGCAAACAACGTTTTATGTAATATTCGTGCGACAAATTATAGTTTTATTTTTACGTCTTCAGTTCTGTCAACATGGTATTTGTGTGATACACCAAGTATCTTGTATTTTATGTCGCCTAAGTATTGAATTTTCATTTTTTTATTAAAAAGACTTCCTAAAATACTGCTCAGGTTTTTATCGTTTAAAAGATTTTCTGTAGGGATTTTAGCTTGTAGTGGAATAGTAAATTCCTTTTTTGCTGGCACTTTAAACTTTTCGGCAGTAACAGACGCTATTTCATTGTTGTTTAGTATTATTTTGATTCCATCTGTTTCTAATTGACCTCCAATATTATTAGGATTCAAGAAAAAAGCATCTGCAGAAATAGTAACAAATTTAGAAGTAGATTCTAATACTTTAATGTTTTCTACTTTAATAAATTCTGGCTTATCTGTCACTTTACAACTAAAAAAAGTGAATAGTATTGTTAATAAGATTAGTCTGTATTTCATCTTTAAATTTTTAGATTTAATGTATCTTCAACCTCTGAAATTTGGTGTAAAAATACTATTAAAAAGTGAGTAATACTACTATTGAAATAAGAGAAATCCAGCCACAAGATAATGCTCAAATCGAAGCAGTTATTAGAGAGTGTTTTTATGAGTTTGATATTCCGTTAAAAGGCACTGCGTATGAGGATCCAGAAACCAAAACGATGTTTGAATCTTATCAAAATGATAATGATATATATTATGTAGTGTTATTAGAAGGAGAAGTTTTAGGAGGTGGAGGAATAAAGCCTTTAAAGAATTTTGAATCTAATGTTTGTGAAATACAAAAAATGTACTTTTCGCCTAAAGTTAGAGGTAAAGGTGTTGGTAAATTATTGTTTGAAAAATGTATACAATCTGCAAAGCAATTAGGCTATAAACAATGTTATTTAGAAAGTGCACCACAATTAAAAGCAGCAATACATATTTATGAAACTTTTGGTTTTAAACATTTAGATGCACCATTAGGTCAAACAGGACATACTGCTTGTGGAATTTGGATGATAAAAAAATTATGAAATTAACTGACCTAAAAAACATATTTCACACAGAATTAGACGCTATTTATGGAAAAGAAGAAGTGCAATCCTTCTTTTTTATATTAACTCAAGCGTATTATAAATATAATCGATTGGACTTGGCTTTAGACCCTAGTTTTGCAATTACTAAAGAGGAGCAGGAGCCTATATTTATAGCATTAGATTTATTGAAAAAGCATAAACCAATTCAATATATAATAGGTGAGACTGAATTTTATGGATTGCCTTTTAAAGTCGATAAACACACTTTAATACCACGTCCAGAAACGGAAGAATTAGTCCAGCTAATTATTGATTGTCATTCAGAGCAAAGCGAAGAGTATCAATTTTCAATCCTGGATATTGGAACAGGAACTGGTTGTATAGCGATTAGTTTAGCTAAAAACATTGAAAACGCTAAGGTTTATGCTTTAGATGTGTCAAAAGAAGCGTTAAAAAAAGCAAAGCAAAATGCTGAATTAAATAAAATTAATATTGATTTTATTGAAGCCGATATTTTAAAAAACTGTCATTCTGCACTTGATGCACAATCTACTTTTGACATCATAGTTTCCAATCCACCATATGTTAGAAACCTTGAAAAAAAGCAAATGCATGACAATGTTTTAAAAAACGAACCACATTTAGCCTTATTTGTAAACGATGATAATCCACTAGTATTTTACAAGGCAATAACGCAGTTTGCTGTTAATAATTTGAAGCCAAATGGTGAGTTGTATTTTGAAATTAATGAATATCTTGGACAGGAAATGATTCAGCTTTTAGTTGATAATGGTTTTGATAAAATAGAATTAAGACAAGATTTATTTGGAAAAGACCGAATGATAAAAGGAATTAAGAATTAAGTAATGAGCATACAATTAAAAATAAATACACTAAGAGAAGAGTTACGTCAACATAACCACAATTACTATGTGTTAGATAATCCAACTATTAGTGATTATGACTTTGATATTAAATTAAAAGAGCTACAAGCTTTAGAAGAAGCACACCCAGAGTTTTTTGATTCCAATTCGCCAACCGTTAGAGTTGGAGGAGAAGTGACTAAAAATTTTAACACCATTGTACATAAACATCGCATGTATAGTTTGGATAATTCCTATTCTTTAGAGGATTTACAAGATTGGGAAACTAGAGTAAAAAAACAAGTAGATGGTGTTATTGAGTATGTTTGCGAGCTTAAATATGATGGAGCATCAATAAATTTAACCTATCAAAACGGAAAGTTATTTAATGCAGTAACTAGAGGAGATGGATTTCAAGGAGATGAAGTGACTGCAAATATTAAAACAATTAGTTCTGTGCCTTTACAATTAAAAGGTGCTTTTCCAAAAACGTTTGAAATTAGAGGCGAAATTATTTTACCCTTTGATGGTTTTAATAAAATGAATGAAGAGCGTGTTGCAAATGGAGAAGATCCTTATAAAAACCCACGTAACACAGCATCTGGTAGCTTAAAACTACAAGATAGTGCAGAAGTAGCAAAGCGTCCTTTGGATTGTTTGCTATATGGTTTAGTGGGTAATAACTTTACTTATAAAACACATTTTGAAAGCCTAGATGAAGCGCGTCAAATGGGATTTAAAGTCCCTGTTGAAGCAAAGCTATGCAGTAGTATTGATGCTGTTTTTGACTTTATAAAACATTGGGATAAAGCCAGACATGATTTACCTTATGAAACTGATGGAGTAGTAGTAAAAGTAAATAATTTACAACAACAAGAAGAATTAGGATTTACAGCAAAAGCACCACGTTGGGCAATTGCATATAAGTTTAAAGCAGAACAAGTTAGTACAGTTTTAAATACCATTACTTATCAAGTTGGACGTACAGGAGCAATTACTCCTGTTGCTAATTTAGAACCTGTTGAATTAGCAGGAACCGTTGTAAAACGTGCGTCTTTACATAATGCAGATCAAATAGAAAAACTGGATATTAGAGTTGACGACACTGTTTTTGTCGAAAAAGGAGGAGAAATTATTCCTAAAATTATTGCTGTAGATTTTTCACAAAGACCTGCAAACTCCCAGCCTACTCAATATATTACTGAATGTCCAGAATGTGGTACAGCTTTACAACGTGAGGAAGGAGAAGCTAAGCATTTTTGTCCAAATTATAATGGTTGTAATCCGCAAATTATTGGACGTATTCAGCATTTTATTTCGCGAAAAGCAATGGATATTGAAGGTTTAGGAGGAGAAACTGTTGCTTTGTTAGTAAATGCTGACTTGATTACAAATTATGCAGACTTATATGCATTAACTAAAGAGCAAGTGTTACCATTAGAAAGAATGGCAGAAAAAAGTGCAGATAATTTAATTGCAGGTGTTGAAGCTTCAAAACAAATCCCGTTTGAGCGTGTGTTGTTTGCTTTAGGAATCCGTTTTGTTGGAGAAACTGTAGCAAAAACCTTAGCAAAACATTATAAAAGTATTGATGCATTAGCTTTTGCTTCGGTTTTAGATTTAGAACAGGTTAATGAAATTGGAATAAGAATAGCACAAAGTGTGGTGGACTTCTTTTCTGATCCAGAAAATCAAGAAATAATAAACCGTTTAAAATCTAGCGGATTACAATTAGAGCTTTCTGCAGAAAAATTAGCTAATCAAACCGATAAATTAAAAGGAAAAATAATAGTTGTTTCTGGTGTGTTTCATAAAGTTTCTAGAACAGAGCTTAAAAAACTGATAGAAGATAATGGCGGAAAAGTATCCTCTTCAATTTCTTCTAAAACAAGTTTTATAGTTGCTGGAGATAATATGGGACCAAGTAAAAAGGATAAAGCAGAAAAACTTGATATAGACTTGATTTCGGAAAATGATTTCCTTAAAATGTTAGAATAATCATTATTTAAATCGATTAAAAGCAATTTTATACGTTTAATTACATTTTTTTTATATATTTGTCCTCCCAAATCAAAAAAAAATGAAATTAACAAAGTTTAATAGTGTTTCGATACTTTTGGTAATTCTGGTCACTTTAATTATGGCAGGAAGGATATTTAATGCACCTTCTCTTTCTAACTATTGTTGGATTATTATCTTTCCATTATTTGCATATTTGTACTATGGTCAGGCTAAAGAGAAAAATCATTTCTTTGGTTTTTTTCTAATTGCCTTTTCAATAGTAGAAATACTTAAAGTGGTTTTTGTTGGCAATGAAATTTTATCTTACTATGTCGCGCATTTATTGGTAAATGCAGCTTATGCTTCGTTAATTATTTTTCTTGTTAAAGATGTAAATTTAAAGCTTTTGATAAAGGAGTTTAAGTTGCATTTAATAGTCTTAACGGTATTTAATGTATATATAGTTTATGCATTAAACCAAATGATTATGCAAGACCAATCTTTAGTGGTAAACACTTTTGGTTTTGCAATAGAGGTAACCTATAATGTGTTAATTTTATTAGTGCTATCCTTATCTTTAGTACATTATTTGTATCACGAAACAAAACAAGGCTTATTGCTGTTTTTAGCTAGTGTATCTATAGTGTTTTCAGAAATGGTTCAAGTAGCTTACTTGTTTATTTCGTCAGAGCAATTATTACAAATAATATATTCTATTTTAATGGGAATAGGGTTCTATTTTTTCTATGTATATATTAAATTAAAATACATTGCAATGAAAAAGCAAACGTCATTAGTTTAATAGTTATACTATTATTGATGTTCCTTCAGCTTTTTTAGTGCTGTCAGGCTCGAAGTAAAAATCTATTTTTCCTAGATTAATTCCGTAACAACCTACTTGGTTTACCAATACATTTTTACCTTCAAGGTTTTTAGCAACTGTTGGTTTTGGCAAAAAAGTATGTGTATGTCCACCAATAATTAAGTCAATATCTTTTGTAGCTTTTGCTAAATTTAAATCGCTAATCTTATCAGGAGCATTTTTGTAATGATACCCTAAATGAGATAGGCATATAACTAGATCGCATTGTTGGTCTGTTTTTAAAACACGTGTCATTTCTTGTGCAGTTTCAATAGGATCTAAATATTCAGTTTCCTTATACATTTTTTTGTCTACTAGTCCTTTTAATTTTATACCTAAGCCAAAGACGCCAATTTTTAATCCGTCTTTTTTGAAGATTTTATAAGGCTTAACATGTGTATCCATTATGGTATTTGAAAAATCGTAATTAGCAGATATAAAATCAAAACTAGCATGTGGTAATTGCGCATTTAAACCATCAATCCCATTATCAAAATCATGGTTTCCTATAGTAGCTGCGTCATACTTAAGTTTACTCATTAGTTTAAACTCTAACTCGCCACCATAGTAGTTAAAATATGGTGTGCCTTGAAAAATATCTCCAGCATCTAATAGTAATGTATTTGGGTTGTTAGCTCTGATGTTTTCTATTAATGTGGCGCGTCTTGCAACACCACCTTGATTAGCGTTTCTGCCATCTTCTGGACCAAATGCGTCAATATGGCTATGTACATCATTGGTGTGTAAAATGGTAATTTTTTTAGTTTTAGCAGAAGTAGCAAAAGATTGTAATCCATAACCACCAACCGTTATTAAAGCTGTAGCTGCTGTTGCTTGTTGTATAAAGTCTCTACGTTTCATGTTGTATGGTTATTTGGTTTGGGTAAATCTATCGTCAATTACTGGGTTAATCGTATCTGTTTTTTTAAAATAATCTAGCATTGCATTTCTTATTTTGTAATCCAATTGATATAGGCTATCATTTACCTGAAAAAAACGCATTCTGTCTCCACCATTATATAAATAATCATTAGTTGCTACATAGTAGGTTTTGTCTTTTTCAATAGGTTTTTTGTTAATTAAAGCTTCTTTAATATCAAAATTTTTGTCTAAAGTTAATTTTAAACCTCTTATAGGATGCGCTCGTTTTGCTTTACTAAGGTAATAGGTTAGACTATCTATTTGTTTCCCTTTTAAAGCTACAATAACAATACTGTTTTCAAATGGCATAACTTCAAAAGCAGTTCTAGTTGTAATATTTCCTTTAGATATTATAGCACGTATTCCTCCATGATTAAGTAATACCATATCAATGTTTTTACCTGTTCTTTTATTAAAAATCGGATTACTTTGTGTATAAACTGCTTCAGCCATTAAATTACCTATTGCAGTATTAAAATCGCCATCTCTTTTTGTGTAAGTTTTTGGAGCGTAAGATAAAACAGCTTCCATGTCTTTATTAACGCTTTCGCGGAAAGGTTTGATAAATGCATCAATCGCTGGATCAATAGATATAGTGTCGCTAACTGGTACTTGTTTTCCTTCAATCTTACTTAAAGAATAGGTTTCATTCTTACATGAAGTAAAAAAAATAATTGAAAGCAGTAAAAAAAGATGTTTATAATTCATATTTAAAGTTGAATAATTTAAAGTCAAAATATAGTTACAATTACTACATTTGTAACAAAGGAATAAAGATAGATGATTTTAAAAGGTTTTAAAGAAAAATCTAATAAAAAGTATATTAACAAATCTATTAAAAATAGAGTTGTTAATGCTGATAACACCATTATAAAGACTGTTGGTATTGTTGTTAATAGTAAAGAGTTTTCTGATTTAGAATGGATTAACAGTTTTGTAAAAGATTTAAGGATTAATCAAAACAATCTTAAAATTTTATCTCTTTTTAATGGAAAAAAAGAAGAAACATCTGTGTATAATAATACTTTTTCTGAAAAAGATTTAGGGTGGAAAGGTCAATTTAAATCTCAAGTAGCAAAAGATTTTATTGCAAATTCATTTGACTTGCTTGTCAATTTTTATGAAACAGAATCTTTAGCCTTACAAGTTATATCTGCTACAACAGAAGCAAAATTTAAAGTTGGTATTGCAAATGCTAATCAAAAAATAAACGATTTAATAATTGACACAAAAATTAAAGATAAAGCTATCTTTAAAACAGAATTAATAAAATACCTGAACATTTTAAATAAAATAAGTAATGAATAACCCTTTTTTAGGAACAGGAATAGCAATTGTAACACCATTTAATGATGACTTATCTGTGGATTACAATGCATTGGAAAAAATTGTAGAATATAATATTGCTAATGGTACTAATTATATTGTAATTAGTGGAACAACAGGAGAGAGTGTTACGGTTACAAAGCAAGAAAAACAAGATATAATCAAGGCTATTGTTAAAACTAATAACGGTCGTTTACCGTTGGTTTTAGGTATAGGAGGTAATAATACAGCAACTGTAATAGAAGAGATAAAAGCAACAGATTTATCAGAATTTGCTGGGATTTTATCTGTATCACCATATTATAGTAAGCCTACGCAAGAAGGCTTGTACCAGCACTTTAAAGCAGTTGCAGAAGCGTGTCCAGTGCCAATAATTTTATATAATGTACCTGGAAGAACATCTAAAAATATGTCGCCAGAAACTACATTGCGTTTGGCTAAAGATTTTAAAAATATTGTAGCTGTTAAAGAAGCAGGTAATAATATGGCTCAATATTTAGAGTTATTAAGAGATAAACCAGAAGATTTTTCTGTTATTTCTGGAGATGATGATTTAGTTTTAGGTGTAACATTAGCAGGTGGAGCAGGAGTAATATCTGTTATAGGTCAAGCTTTACCAAAAGAATTTTCTACAATGATTCAGTTAGGATTAGAAGGTAAAGCAAAAGAGGCTTATGCACTTCATTTTAAAATGATGGAGATTATAGATTTAATTTTTGAAGAGAATAATCCAGCTGGAATTAAAGCAGTTTTAAATAATTTAAACCTCTGTAACAAAACAGTAAGATTACCTTTGGTAAAAGCAACTGACCAATTACAAAATAAGATTGATGACTTTATGTCTAATTTTTATAAAAGTTAAATAATACTTAAACCTATGTCAATCTTGATTTCTTCAATTAATTTAGCAATCAAATTATATTTTTAAAATCCATTTAAATAGCGTATTTTTGCGCTTCGTTAAAATTTTATGAAGAATTTATTTTACATCTTAGTTACGTTTTTAGTTTTTACTTCGTGTAATGAGTACCAAAAGGCTTTAAAGTCTGAGGACATTGCAGAAAAATTTAAAATGGGAGAACAATTGTATAACGACGGAAAGTTTAACAAAGCTAGTCGTTTGTTTACTCAGTTAGTACCTTTATATAGAGGGAAGCCTCAAGCTGAAAAATTGATGTATTTAGATGCAGATTGTCAGTACCAAATGGAACAGTTTTATTTAGCTGGTTATAAATTTGAGCGTTTTGCATCTGCTTATCCTAAAAGCGAAAAAATTGAAGAGGCGTATTATAAAAGTGCTTTAAGTTATGCAGATTTGTCTCCTGTATTCTCTAAAGAACAACATGAAACTAATCATGCTTTAGAAAAACTGCAATTATTTGCCAACTTATACCCTAATTCCGAATTTATGCCAAAAGTTAATCAGTTGGTTAAAGAGTTAGAATATAAATTAGAATTAAAGGCTTTTAGTACAGCAAAACAATACAATCATATTACAGACTATAAAGCATCAATTAGTGCTTTTGATAATTTTATAGCAGATTTTCCTGGGACATCTCTACGCGAAAAAGCGATGTTTTACAGATTTGATTCGGCTTATCAATTAGCAACAAAAAGTGTTGAATACAAAAAAGAAAAAAGATTAAATACAGCTATTACTTATTACAACAATTTTAAAAGATCTTATTCAGAATCAGAGTATATTAAGGATGCAGATAAGATGATAGAAGTATTAAAAGAACAATTAGAACAATATAGTACCAAAAGCTAATATATATTATGGATTTAAAAAAGATCGACGCTCCATTAACAACTACTACATACGATAGAAATCAAGTAGATGCGCCAACAAACAACATTTACGAAGCTATTTCTGTTATATCTAGAAGAGCAGAGCAAATTAATTCTGAAATCAAAAAAGAATTAATAGAAAAGCTTGAAGAGTTTGCTACATATAATGATAGCTTAGAAGAGATTTTTGAAAACAAAGAGCAGATTGAGGTATCAAAATTTTACGAAAAATTACCAAAACCTCATGCTTTAGCAGTTCAAGAATGGTTAGATGGCAAAATCTACCACAGAAACACAGAGCAAGATAATCAAGACTAAAACTATGTCTATACTAAGTGGCAAAAATATACTTTTAGGCGTTAGTGCTGGTATAGCTGCTTATAAGACTGCTACATTAGTCAGAGCATTTATAAAAGCAGGTGCAAACGTACAAGTCGTTATGACACCTGCTTCTAAAGATTTTGTAACTCCGCTTACATTATCTACACTTTCCAAAAACCCAGTACACTCAACATTTACAAACGATCAAGATGATAACGCTATGTGGAATAACCATGTGGAGTTAGGTCTTTGGGCAGACTATTTTATAATAGCACCTGCAACAGCAAATACGTTATCTAAAATGGCAAATGGGACTTGCGATAATCTATTGTTAGCAACCTATTTATCAGCAAAATGCAAAGTGTATTTTGCACCAGCAATGGACTTGGATATGTATATTCATCCTTCGTCAGTTAATTCCTTTGAAAAACTTAAAAGTTATGGTAATGTAATGATTCCAGCAACTTCAGGAGAGTTGGCTAGTGGATTAGTTGGGCAAGGTCGTATGGCAGAACCAGAAGATATTGTTACATTTATTGAAAACGATATTATTGATGGCTTACCATTAAAAAATAAAACAGTATTAATAACAGCTGGACCAACTTATGAAGCAATAGATCCAGTAAGATTTATAGGTAATCATTCCTCAGGGAAGATGGGTTTCGAAATAGCTAAAGAAGCAGCAAATTTAGGAGCAGAAGTTGTTTTAATAACAGGTCCAACACACCAAAAGGTTAATCATAAATCAATTACAATCATTCCAGTTGTTAGTGCACAGGACATGTATGATGCAGCTCATCTTCATTTTAAAAAATCTAATATTGCTATATTATCTGCTGCAGTTGCAGATTACAGACCAAAAAATGTAGCTACTCAGAAAATAAAAAAGAAAGATTCTACGTTAACTTTACAACTTGAAAAAACTAAAGATATATTAGCATCTTTAGGAGAAATTAAAACTAATCAATTTTTAGTAGGCTTTGCATTAGAGACTAATAACGAGTTAGAACATGCAAAATTGAAGCTAAAAAAGAAGAATTTAGATTTAATTGTTTTAAATTCGTTAAACGATAAAGGTGCTGGTTTTAAGTCAGACACTAATAAAGTAACATTAATTAATAAAGATGAAAAAGCGACAGTTTACGAGTTAAAATCAAAAACCGAAGTTGCAAAAGATCTTTTTAATACTATAATAAATACAATAGATGCGTAATATCTTATTTCTAATTTTAATTTGTTTTAGTGTTTCTATAAATGTAAACGCACAAGAATTAAATGCTACAGTAGTTGTAAATGCGCAACAAACTGGTAACGAAAACTTACAACAGTTTAAAACGTTAGAAAAACAATTAAAAGAGTTTATTTCTAATACAAAATGGACCAAATTAAAAGTAGAACCACAAGAGCGTATAGATTGTAATTTTGTTATTAATATCAGTGAATATTCTGGTAACAATTATAAAGCAACTTTACAAGTACAGTCTTCAAGACCAGTTTTTGGATCTAGTTATACAACACCAATTTATAATGTAAATGATAAAGATTTTACTTTTGAGTATGTCGAGTTTCAGAATTTACTTTATAACCCAAACCAATACGCTTCTAATCTAGTATCTGTATTAGCATTTCATATTAATATGATATTAGGTATGGATGGAGAATCTTTTAAAAAAGAAGGAGGAGACATTTATTTTAAACAAGCTCAAAACATTGTAAATTTTTCTCAGCAAGAAAACTATTCAGGATGGAAACTTGAAGATGGATTACAAAGTCGCTTTGCATTAATTGACAATTTAATGTCACCTATGTTTAAAGAGTTTAGAACCGTTATGTATAATTACCACAGACGTGGTTTAGACACAATGAGCGAAAACCAAAAGGACGCTAAAAACGAAATTGCTTTGGCTTTAGGTTACTTTAAAGACATGAATAGAAGACGTCCTAATTCTTATTTAGTTCGTATATTTTTTGATGCAAAAGCAGAAGAAATCGAACAAATTTTTACTGATGGACCAAGTGTAGATATTGTAGAGTTAATCGAAACACTTAATAAAGTAGCTCCAATGCATTCTTCTAAATGGAGAAATATAAAATTTTAATGACTTTTATTTTTAGCCTATAAAAGGCAAAAACTAAAAAAATTTCAATTTTTAACTTTGTAATCTTTAACTTTAGGAATGCTTACAGGATTAACCATAAAAAATTACGCATTAATAGATCAACTTCAAGTTAATTTTAATGATGGATTTACCATTATTACAGGAGAGACTGGAGCAGGTAAATCTATTCTTTTAGGTGGTTTGTCTTTAATATTAGGTAAGCGTGCAGATTTATCTAATTTGCGTAACCCAGAAAAAAAATGCATAATCGAAGCAGTTTTTGATATCTCAAAATATAAGCTTAAATCATTATTTAAAACAGAAGATTTAGATTATGAAGCCCAAACAATAATAAGAAGAGAGATTTTGCCTTCAGGAAAGTCTAGAGCTTTTGTAAACGATTCTCCTGTTAATTTATCAAGTCTTCAATTATTAGGAAAACACCTGATAGATATACATTCGCAACACGAAACACTTCAATTAGTTGATGATGCTTTTCAATTTCAAGTAATATCTGCTTTAGCAAATACTAAAGCAGATATTGAAGCCTATTCAACTCAGCTAAAACAATATAAAACACTTCAGAAACAATTAAAGCAATTGCAGCAATTTCAAGCTGAAGCAGTAAAAGAACACGATTATAATTCATTTTTATTAAACGAATTAACCGAAGCTAATCTTAAAGAAGGAGAGCTACAAGATTTAGAGAAAGAATATGAGTTGTTAAATAACGTAGAAGCTATTCAGTTAAAATTAGAACAAGCAAATACGTTGTTAAGTCAAGAACAATCAGGAGTTTTAACAGCTTTAAGAGAGCTAAAAGGAGCTTTGCAAAAATTAAGCTCAATGTCTAACATCTATCAGAGTGTATTTGAAAGAGTAGATAGTAGTTTGATTGATTTAGATGATGTTTTGGTGGATTTGGAGCGTTTTCAAGACAATCTTGAGGCAGATCCAAATAGGCTAGATATTGTTAATGCAAAACTATCTAACATCAATAGTTTAATGCAAAAGCATTTAGTAAATACTATTGAAGAGTTAATAGTAATAAAGGATAATCTGGCTACAAAAGTTGAAGCAACAGAAAATGCAGATGAAGATATAAGATTAAAAGAAAAAGAAATTGAAGCTTTAGAAAATATATTAAATACTGAAACAAAAAATATTACAGATAAAAGAAGCAAAGCAATTCCTGAACTAAAAAAACAATTAGAAACAATCCTAAGTCATTTAGGGATGCCAAATGCACAGTTTAATATAAGTTTAGAACAATCTGAAACATTTTTGTCAAACGGGAAAGACCATTTAAGCTTTTTGTTTTCAGCAAATAAAGGCGGTCAATTTAATGTGCTTAAAAAAGCAGCTTCAGGAGGAGAATTATCAAGAATTATGCTAGCTATAAAGTACATTTTGTCAAAATATGTAAAGCTTCCGTCTATTATGTTTGATGAGATAGACACTGGTGTTTCTGGAGAAATCTCTAATAAAATGGCAGTAATTATGTCAAAAATGAGTACTAAAATGCAAGTATTTAGTATTACACATTTACCACAAATTGCAGCAAAAGGAAACTCGCATTTTAAAGTGTATAAAGAAGATGTAAATGAAGTTACAACAACTAATTTAGTTAAACTAAATTATGATGAACGTGTAGTGGAACTAGCACAAATGTTAGGCGGAACACAATTGTCTGATTCTGCAATAGCACATGCAAAGCAATTATTGAATTAATACTATCTTTGAATAGTCAAAAAAAAACAAACCAACATAATAAACCAATTACAATATGTCATACAATTTATTAAAAGGAAAAAGAGGAATTATTTTTGGAGCATTAGACGAAAACTCTATTGCATGGAAAACTGCAGAACGTGTACACGAAGAAGGAGGAACTTTTGTACTTACCAATGCTCCAGTAGCAATGCGTATGGGACAAATTAATGCTTTAGCAGAAAAAACGGGTTCTCAAATTATTCCTGCAGACGCAACAAGTGAAGAAGATTTAGCAAACTTAGTATCTCAAGCAACTGAAATTTTAGGCGGTAAATTAGATTTTGTATTGCACTCTATAGGTATGTCAATAAATGTAAGAAAAGGAAAGCACTATACAGATCAAAATTATGCATGGACACAAAAAGGTACAGATGTATCTGCAATGTCATTTCATAAAGTAATGCAAACATTGTACAAACAAGATGCAATGAATGAATGGGGAAGTATTGTAGCCTTAACATATATGGCAGCTCAGCGTGTGTTTCCAGATTATAATGATATGGCAGATAATAAAGCCTATTTAGAAAGCATTGCACGAAGTTTTGGATACTTTTTTGGAAGAGATAAAAATGTACGTGTAAATACTATTTCTCAATCTCCAACACCAACTACAGCAGGAAGTGGTGTAAAAGGGTTTGATGGGTTTATAGCTTACGCTGAAAAAATGTCGCCTTTAGGTAATGCTACAGCTTTAGATTGTGCCAATTATACAGTCTCTTTGTTTAGCGATTTGACTAAACGTGTGACACTTCAAAACTTATTTCATGATGGAGGATTTAGTAACATGGGTGTAAGTGATGCAGTAATGAGTGCTTTTGTTGATGCAGAAGATAAATAACAAAAACTCAATATAATTTTAAAGCCTTACATTCTTTGTAAGGCTTTTTTTATGTCAACACAGTAAATTACGAAAATTCTTACAATCAATTAGTTATGAATTTGTGTTAAGTAAATAGGTCATTCAACCTTTAATTTTGTATTTTATCGATTTGATAGTACTAAGGCTTTGTAGTTACGAATTAATCAATATTTTTAGAGGATGATTAATTAATTATTAACTAAAATAAATTTAATATGAGAAAAATTACTTTTTTAATTTGTACAATGTTGCTTAGCGTTTTTGCTACTGCACAATGTATTAACACAACATCATTTGGAAATGCTGTGTCAAATAACTCAGGAGTGTCCCAACAAGTATCAACTTGTACATATACTTCAGAGTATAATACAGTTACAGGTTTAATTATTGGAGATGATTACGAGTTTGTTGCTACACTTGCTGGAGCAGATGTTTACATTACTGTAACAGATTTAGCAGATGTAGTTATTGGTTTTGGACCTTCTCCATTAGAAGTTACAGCTACAGGAACAGATGTAAGAGTTCATATTACAGATGATGCTGCATGTGGATCAACATCTTCATGTCATGTAACATCTTTTACAAATATTTCAGTAACATGCCCTCCAACTACAGCTTTAACAGCAACTGGAATTACTACAGAAGAGGCAGTATTAGGATGGACTAGTCAAGGTACTGAAACTTTATGGAATATAGAATTAGTAGATATTACTGCTGGTGGTGCTCAAACAATGACAGCAACTGAGTCTGGTGTAACAAATCCTTATACAGCTACTGGTTTAGCTGATGGTAATGATTATGAGTTTTACGTTCAGGCAGATTGTACAGGTGGTGATGTGTCAGAATGGGTAGGACCTTTCGCTTTTCAAACTGTTCCTAACTGTTTAACACCAACAACTTTAACAGTTTCAAGTATTACAGCTAGTGGTGCCGATTTAGGTTGGACAGAAGCTGGAACTGCAACTACTTGGAATGTTGAAATAGTTGATATAACAGGTGGAGAATCTCAATCAATGTCTCCAACTGCTACAGGTGTTACAAATCCTTATGAAGCAAGTGGATTAACTGATGCTAATGATTACGAATTTTATGTTCAAGCAGATTGTGGTGGTGGAAGTTTATCTCCTTGGGCTGGACCTTTTAGCTTTACAACAGCATGTGTAGCTATGGCAGCACCTTATACAGAAGATTTTGAAACATTTACAACTTCAGCTGCAGCATTTACACTTGAAAACTGCTGGTCAGGATCTGGAGGAACTTATTTTTGGGAGTCTGCTCCTGGAACTGATACAGGTTCAACAGGAACAGGACCATCTAATACTATAACTACAGGTAATTATTTTTATACTGAAGCTTCTGGTGGTACAGCAGGTGATATTACAGATTTAACTGCACCATTAATGGATTTAACTGCATTAACTGCACCTGCAATTACTTTTAACTACCATATGTTTGGAGCTCAAATAGGTACTTTAGAAGTATTAGTAGATGGTGTTAGTGAATTTTCTGTAACTGGTCAGCAACAAGCTTCAGAAACTGAAGATTGGGCTTTAGCAATTGTAGATTTAGCAGCTTATGCTGGTCAAACAGTACAAGTAGTAATTAGAGCTACAAGCGCAGGTACTTATGAAGGTGATATAGCAATTGATAATGTTTCTTTTACAGAGATGCCAGCTTGTGATGCACCAGTTGCAACTTTTACAGTTGTTGAAGATTGTGTAAATGGATTCTCTGTGGATATTGATGTTACAGATTTAGGATCAGGAGCATCTTATGATGTACAAAATGGTGGAGCTAGTGTTGGTACTATTTCTGCTTTAGGAACAACTACTGTTGGACCTTTTGCAAATGGAACTGCTATTACTTTAACAATTGTTCATCCAGATGATAGTATTTGTGATGTTTCAGAATCAGGACTTGAAGATACAACATGTCCACCTCCAACTGTAGGTACATTAACTTTAAGTGGTGGTTGTGGCGTTGCAAATGATGCAGCGATTAATACATTAGCTTCAGGAGAAATCCACTGGTATGAGTTAGTTTATGATGGAACTTGTACAGACTTTACTGTTGATACAGAAGGTGGAGCATTTGATACAGAATTAGGTATATATGATGCTACAGGTAACTTTATATCTAATAATGATGATGGAGGAACTGGGACTTTAAGTTTATTATCTATTTCTGGTGAACCAGCAGGTACTTATTATGTAGCAGCTGGATCTTATAATATGACTTTTGGTACAACTGCTTGGGATGTAACTACAGCAGGTAGTAATACTGGTGATTTATATGTAAATGTAAGTACTGTTATACCTAACGACGAATGTGCTAATGCAGAAGCATTAATGTTTGGAGTTGAGGTTTCAGCTGATAATACTGGAGCAACTGATTCTGGTGTAGCATCAACTTGTAACCCTGCAACTGTTGCAGATTTATGGTACAGCTTTGTTGCAGGTACTTCAGGAGAAGTAACTATTACTACTACTGCTGCTAATTATACAGTATATTCAGATTGTGCAGGAACAGAAGTATCTTGTAACACATCTTCTGTTACTGGTTTAACAGATGGAACAACTTATTATATTAGTGTTACTGATGATGGTACTGCTAGAGCTCAGGCTCCAGGAGCATTTACATTAACAGTAGCAGAAGCTACTGCAGGAGTAAATGATTTTAATGCAGATAGCTTATTCTCTTACTATCCAAACCCAGTAAGTAATAACTTAACATTAAACGCTCAAAAAGAGATTTCTAATGTATCTGTTTATAATATGATTGGACAAGAAGTATACAGAAATGCACCTAATAGTGTAAATAATACTGTAGATATGTCTAACTTACAATCAGGAGCTTACTTTGTTAAAGTAACTATTGATAATGTAACAGAAACAGTAAAAGTAATTAAGAACTAATCTTAAACTTTAATACTTATTTAAAAGCCACCTTTTTAGGTGGCTTTTTTTATGAGTTGTATTTAATTTAGTCTATGTTTTTTACTTTTAATAGTAATCTTATATTAAAAAATAAAGTCATTTATGCTTTTGAATTAAATTATGTATATTGTTTTGTTAAGTTTATAATAATATAGTTTTTTTGAACTTAAATAGATTTAGCACTAAAAAATTATATTTTATTAAGATGAAAAAAATTACGTTACTATTTTTATTATTAGCAATTGCTTTTAACGCTAACAGTTTTGCTACACCAAAAATTTCTAATACTGTTTTTGATGTATTTATGAATGGAGATGTTATTTCTAACCCGATTGCAATTACACCATCGTCAGAAAACACAACATGTAATACTAGTACTTATACTTTTTCTTATGATTTTTCTTCTGGTGTAACAGATAGTGGTCTAGATGGAACTTGTGATGGTTCTAATACAGGTTTAGATATGTTTTTTAGCTGGACAGCAACTACAGATGCTTTAATTTGGAATGATGGAGAAGGTAATCCTGGAATAATTGTAAGAGATGCATCTACTGGCAATCAAATTACCTGTATTGATACTTTTGCTTCAGCAGATTATGTTTTAAGCGGGTGGAGTATTGGTCAGAATCTAATATTACAAGTTTATGATTTTGGAACATCTTCTGTTAATCCATTATCATTTTGTTTATCAGAGTATACTTTGCCAGACGCACCAAACTGCGCAACAAATCCTACACCATCTAACACTAGCACTAATATTACAGCCGGAATTGTAACTTTATACTGGTCCGAAGCAACTTCTGGTCCAACAACTACAAGCTATGATATTTACGCTGGAGTTTTACCTGATTATTCAGATCAAGTATTAAGAGGTAACTCTGCAACTCCAAATTTTGATTTAACAGATGTAGGTTTTAATCAAACTGTATATTGGAAAATAGTGCCAAAAAATGGACCAACAGGAAATACAAATTGTAGTTATTGGAGTTTTACTTCAGCAGGAGCACCAACAGGAGCTTTATGTACTGATCCTCTAATAGTTTCATCTATACCTTATAACGATGTAAATAATACTAATGGTTTTGGAGATGACTATGATGGTTCTCCAGGTTCTACAGGTTGTGGAACAACAGATACATTTTTAAATGGTGATGATGTAGTTTATGCTTATACAGCAACAGCAGACACTCAAATTAGTATCGATTTAGATGCAATAGCTGCTTATTCAGGAGTTTTTGTTTATACAGATTGTACAGATATAGGAACAGCTTGTATTGCTGGTGCTTCAGATGATACCGCAAACATAAGAGAGATTGACTTAGTTGTAACTAATGGAACAACTTACTATATAGTAATTTCGACTTTTCCTCAACCACAAACAACAACTTATACATTAGATATTTATGAAAATAGTTGTATTAATTCAACTTTTAATTATTCAACTGTTGAAGATTGTGTAAACAACCAGTTTAGTATTGATGTTGAAGTAACAGATATGGGATCAGCTAGTACAATTAATATAACAGATGATAAAGGAAGTACTTTACAAACTGCAACATCAGTTGGCACCATAACTTTTGGACCATATCAATTTGGAGAAGAAGTAACTATTGACACTGTTAATGCAGATGATTCTACTTGCTTTAGTACTAGTAGCCCTTTAACTTTTAATTGCGCTCCAGAAAATGATAATTGTAGTACAGCAACTGTTGTTACATCTTCTGTGATTGGCGCAGAAATATGGATGACAGGTACAACAGTAAGTAATACTGCTTCTGGTGTGATTTCTACATGTGGTTCTAATGGAAGTGGAAGAGATACTTGGTTTAC
Source organism: Olleya sp. R77988 (assembly GCF_044594215.1). Classification (GTDB taxonomy): domain Bacteria; phylum Bacteroidota; class Bacteroidia; order Flavobacteriales; family Flavobacteriaceae; genus Olleya. The sequence goes on from NZ_CP138988.1 coordinate 2,293,974, forward strand.
AGTAACTGTGCCTTCAAATTTAATTGCTGGGACAAATTATATTATAGCAACCCAAGCAGATCCTTCTGGGACGTCAGCATTAACAGATTCTGTTTTGTCAATTTTTTCAGATTGTAGCGGAACAGAAATAGCATGCGATGATGACTCTGGAGCTGGAAATTTCTCTCAAATTACGCTTATAGAAGGAACAGATGTTGTAGCAGGACAAGTAATTTATTTAAGAGTAAATGAGTATGGAGCTTCAGCATCAAAAGTTCAAGGACCTCAAGATGGTACTTTTCAGATTTCTGCAGCAGCATTAAACTCATCACTTTCAATAGATAGGTTTAACTCTAATGCTTTGTTTTCTTATTACCCAAACCCTGTAAATAATACTTTAACATTAAAAGCAGAAAAAAAGATTTCTAATATATCTGTTTACAATATGATTGGACAAGAAGTATACAAAAACATACCTAACAGTGTAAATAATATTTTAGACATGTCTAACTTACAATCAGGAGCTTACTTTGTTAAAGTGACTATTGATAACGTAACGGAAACGGTAAAAGTAATTAAGAACTAATCTTAAACTTTAATACTTATATAAAAGCTACCTTTTTTAGGTGGCTTTTTTTATACTATTAACTTACATTTGTTAAATGGAATTAAACATTTCTTTTATAATACCAGTTTTTAATCGTCCAGACGAAATTGAAGAGCTTCTAGAGAGCTTTTCTAAATTAAATGGAGGACATAATTTTGAAATTGTTATTATCGAAGACGGTTCTAATATTACTTCTGAAGCAATTATAACAAAATATAAAGATCAGTTAGATATTTCATATTATTTTAAGCCAAATTCTGGACCTGGAGATTCTAGAAACTATGGAATGCAAAAAGCTAAAGGGAACTATTTTATTATTTTGGATAGTGATTGTTTGTTGCCAAGTAATTATTTAATTGAAGCCATTAAAAGCTTAAAACAAGACTATGTAGATTGTTTTGGAGGACCAGACAAAGCACATCAGTCATTTTCTGATGTACAAAAAGCTATAGATTTTAGTATGACTTCTTTTATTACAACTGGTGGTATTAGAGGACATAAAAAAAGTGTAGACAAGTTTCAACCAAGAAGCTTTAATATGGGTTTGTCTAAAAAAGCATTTGAAGCCACTAATGGTTTTGGTAATATACATCCTGGAGAAGATCCAGATTTAACAATTAGATTATGGGATTTAGGATATAATACTAAGCTTATTCCAGAAGCGTATGTGTATCATAAAAGACGTATTTCTTGGTCTAAATTTTATAAACAAGTCAATAAGTTTGGATCTGTTAGACCAATCCTTAATAAATGGCATCCACAAACAAAAAAAATAACCTATTGGTTTCCAACGTTGTTTTGTATAGGAGTTGTTTTTGCAATAACTTTATCAATTTTTAAAATTTATTTTCCATTATATTTACTTCTAGGCTATTATGCTGTAATATTTATTTTAGCTTTAATCAAAACAAAAAACTTGATTATTGCGTTTCAAGTAGTATTAGCTGTTACTATTCAGTTTTTAGGTTATGGTTATGGGTTTTTAAAATCTACGTTGCTATTAAGTTTTAATAGTAATAAACCAGAAGTTATTTTTCCTCATTTGTTTTTTAAAAATAAATAATGCAAAATTTAAAATTAAAAATACGTAACTTATTTAGAAGCAGGAAGATTAATGTTTTTCTACTGTTTTTTGTATTGGCATTTTTAATTTTAGTGTTAACTAAATTATCAAAAGTATATACAGGAACATTATCTTTTAAAGTTAAGCCAAAACATGTAAATGCCACACACGTCATAGTTAATACAGATAAACCAGCTTTAAACATAACATTTGAAACTAACGGTTTTAACTGGCTTAAATACGCTATAACGCGTCCAGAATTAGATATTGATTTTGAAAAAGATGTATCAAAAAAAGATTCTATGTTAATATGGAGTGTGTCAAAAGGCTATTCTAATATCAATAATCAATTTAGTATAGATAAAAAGATTATTAGTATAAATCCTGATACCTTACTATTTAGATTTGATGTTAATGATGTCAAGCTTGTCCCAGTTGTATTAAATATTGATATTGACTATGCTCAAGGATTTAATACATTGGATAATATAAAAACTACTCCTGATAGTGTTAAATTAATAGGACCAAGTACAGTCTTGAAGAAAATTAAAAAAATTGAAACACAAAAATTGAAATTAAGTAATGTAAAAGCTAACATAGATCAGTTAGTAATGTTGAATTTAGACAGTATTAATGATATTAAAACTAATATGAAGCAGGTTAGTCTATCAATTAATGTTTCAAAATTTTCTGAAGGAATAGTAGAATTACCAATAGAAATTATTAATATTCCAGCAGGAAAAACAATTAATTACTTTCCTAAACATGTCTCATTAAGTTATACTACAAGTTTAGAGAATTATAACAACATAACTAGTCAGGATTTTAAAGTTATTTGTAATTATGAAGACGCTTCAGAAGTTTCTTATCTTACACCTAGTGTAGTAAAGCAACCAAAGGATGTAAAAAACATTAGGCTGCTTCAGCAGAAAATTGAATTTATTATAACAGAATGACACCAAAAACAGTAGGATTAACAGGCGGAATTGGTAGCGGAAAAACTACTGTGGCTAATTTTTTTAAAAAATTAGATATTCCTGTTTATATAGCAGATGTAGAAGCTAAAGCATTAATGAATCGTTCTAAAGTTATAAAGCGAAAACTTATTCAGCTTTTTGGAGATCAAGCATACATAAATAACAGTTTAAATAAACCTTTTATTGCTAGTCAAATTTTTAGTAATAAAGAGTTATTACAAAAAATGAATGCTATTGTACACCCAAAAGTCGCTAGACATTTTGAGAAATGGGTAAAAAAGCAAACCTCTAAATATGTCATAAGTGAAGCTGCTATTATTTTTGAAAACGGTAGTTATAAAAAATACGATTACATTATTACAGTAGTTGCACCAGAAAATGTAAGAATTAAAAGAGTAATCCAACGTGATGATTCTTCTAAAGAAAAAGTAAAAGCCATAATGAATAACCAATGGAGTGACAAGCAAAAAATAGAACGCTCTAATTTTGTAATTACTAATACAGATTTAGAGAACACTAAATTACAGGTTAATAAAATCCATCAAGAACTCTTAAAAAGCACAACAAATCATTAAATTTTAACGTTTTTGTTAATGTAAGGTTAAATGCTAAGATTGGTAAATGTTAAAATCTTAATTTTGATTGATGAATAAAAGGATTTTTCTTGTATTGGTCGTTTTAATGAGTTGTTCTTTAATAGGAATTATCTTGGTTCAAGCCTATTATATTAATAACTCACTTCAAAACACAGAAAAACAGTTTAACCATAATGTTAAAAAAGCATTAAGTTATGTGTCCAATACAATTGAAAAAGAAGAAAAGGAAGATTATTTAAGAAAATTTACAGAATTATTAAGGCAAGGAGTAATTAATGATACCACTGCAATAATAAATATATATTTAAAAGAAGATAATCCAGATACAAATGAAACTGTAATTTACAGAAACGGAATTTTGGAAGAAAATTTTAAAGTATCTTCTGCGCTCTTTGACATAGGTTTAGATAGTTTAAATGTAAAACGTATTTTACAAAAAAGAGAGACAGAAATTATTGGAAACAACTCAGTCGATGGAAATAATAATTTATCAATGCTTTCTAAATTAAGTAATTTAAATGAAAGTACTCAGATAGCATTAGAAACTGTTTATAAAGACAAAGCATACTTAAAACCATTACATAAAAGAGTTAATCTTGATAAGATTGATAGATTATTAGCATTAAAACTTTTAGAAGATGATATAGATATTGATTATGAGTTTGCTATCTATAGTAACGATTTATCAACAAAAATTAAAACACAAGATTTTAATCTTGATAAGTCATCAACATTTAGCGTTCCCTTTTTTTATAACGAAAATGACAAAAGTAATTATAGGTTATTAGTTAATTTTCCGGAACGTAGTAAATTTATTTTTTCGTCAATTTTAACGATGTTAATTTTGTCAATTGTGTTTACATTAATTATAATAATTGCATATTCTAGTGCATTATACCAGTTAATTAAACAAAGACAGATTTCAGAAATAAAAACAGACTTTATCAATAATATGACACATGAGTTTAAAACGCCAATTGCAACAATAAACTTGGCATTAGACTCTATTAAAAACCCTAAGATAATTGATGACAAAGAAAAGGTTTTACGTTACTTAGGAATGATAAAAGAAGAAAATAAACGCATGCATGCACAAGTAGAAAATGTGCTAAGAATATCTAAACTTGAAAAAAACGAACTAAATATTAGTAAGGAACGTATTGACCTTAACGACTTAGTAGAAGATGCTATTAGTCATGTAGAGTTAATCGTTGAAGATAGAGGCGGAGAGATAGAAACACATCTTGACGCAGAAAGGTCATCAGTATTAGCAAACGATACTCATTTTACTAATGTTTTAGTTAATATATTGGATAATGCAATTAAGTATTCTCCAGAAGCACCTAAAATAATTGTTACTACAGAAGTTGTATCCAATAACATTTTAGTGCATATAAAAGACCACGGAAGTGGTATGAGTAAAACAGCTCAAAAACGTGTGTTTGAAAAATTTTATAGAGAACATACAGGAAATATACATAATGTAAAAGGTCATGGTTTAGGCTTAGCTTATGTAAAAAGAATAGTGGAAGACCATCAAGGTCATATATCAGTAGAAAGTGAAAAAGAAAAAGGAAGTACATTTACAATAAAGCTTCCATTAATCTCGTAATATTATGGATGAACAATTAAAAAGGATATTATTAGTAGAGGACGATCCAAATTTCGGAACCGTTTTAAAAGATTATTTAGCAATGAATGATTACGAAGTCACACACGCCAAAAATGGTATGGAAGGCTTTGAAAAATTTAAAAGAGGCGATTTTGACCTATGTATTTTAGATGTCATGATGCCTTATAAAGATGGATTTACTCTAGCTAAAGAAATTAGAGAAAAAAACACAGATGTACCAATTGTTTTCTTAACAGCAAAAGCTATGAAAGAAGACGTGCTTAAAGGCTATAAAGTTGGAGCAGATGATTATTTAAATAAGCCTTTTGATAGTGAAGTCTTATTAATGAAAATTAAAGCCATCATGCAACGTAAAGCAAACGATACGGTTGCAGATAGCAAACAATTTGAGTTTAAAATAGGTGGTTTTGATTTAAACTCTAAACTTAGATTTTTAAAGTATAATGGAGGAGAAGCTGTTAAGTTATCTCCAAAAGAAAACGAGCTGCTACGTATGTTAGCATTACATGAAAACGATTTAATGCCACGTGAGTTAGCATTAACAAAAATATGGAGAGATGATAATTACTTTACTTCAAGAAGTATGGATGTTTACATCGCAAAGCTTAGAAAATATTTAAAGTTAGACCCAACGGTTGAAATTTTAAATATTCATGGAGAAGGTTTTAGATTAGTGGTTAATCAAAACGATTAAAAAACTTATAATAGTTTATAAAAAAACCAGCTTTTTGCTGGTTTTTTTATGCTTATTTAATAATAGTTTTAATTTTTGAAACTATGTCTTCAATAGGTGTTTGGTAATCAAACCAAATGGTTTCAGTATTACGTTTAAACCAGGTTAGCTGTCGTTTTGCAAAACGACGCGAGTTTTTTTGTATTTCAGAAATTGCAAAATCTAACGACCATTCTTTATTTAAAAAATTAAAAATCTCTTTATAGCCAACAGTATTTAAGCTGTTTAGTTTTTGATAGGGTAGTAAGGATTTAACCTCTTCAACTAAACCATTTTCAACCATAATATTGACACGTCTATTTATTCTGTCATAAATAATACTGCGTTCTGCATCCAAGCCAATAGTAATAGTTGTAAAAGGTCTTTTGTTTTTATCCTTATTTAAAAATGAAGAATATGGTTGTCCACTTCCAATACAAACCTCTAAAGCACGTATAACACGTTGTGGATTATCTAAAGCAATAGTATTATAAGATGCTAAATCTAATTTTTTTAGCTGAAGCTGTAGTGTTTCCAAACCTTCAGTTTCTAATTTATTATTTAGTTGTTCTCTCATAGATTTATCTACTTCAGGAAAATAATCTAGTCCTTTAGTTACTGCATCTACGTATAAACCAGAACCACCAACCATAATCACTATTTCGTGCGTTTGATGAAGGTTTTTAATACAATCAAGTGCTTCTTTTTCAAAAGCACCAACGTTGTAGTCTTCTGTTACAGATCTATGATGGATAAAATGGTGTTTTGCAGCTTCTAACTCTGGTTTTGTTGGAGCAGCAGTACCAATACTCATTTCTTTAAAAAACTGTCTAGAATCCGCAGATATGATTTCTGTCTTAAAATAATTGGCAAGCTTAATACTTAAAGTAGTTTTACCAATAGCAGTTGGTCCAATTATCGAGATAAGGTATTTGTTGTTTATACTCAAAATAAGTAGTTGCTAATGTAGATTATGTCCACAGTCATAACAAAACTCTGCATTGTCTTTGTGGCTTTCTGCAGTACAATTTGGGCAAGCTTGCGTATTGGTATCTATTTTCTTATCTGAAGATTTTGCTAGTTCTGACGTAACAATTCCAGTAGGAACTGCAATAATACCATAACCTAATACCATAACTATTGAGGCAATAAATTGTCCTAAAGGCGTTTGAGGCGCAATATCTCCATAACCAACAGTAGTAAGGGTTACAATACACCAATAGACACTTTTTGGGATGTTGGTAAAGCCATTTTCTTCGCCTTCAATCATGTACATAATAGTCCCCAAAATAATAGAGATAATAACTACAGCAAATAAAAACACTGATATTTTGACACGACTAGCTTTAATAGCATTTACTAAAGTATTTGATGCACCTAAATAACGACCTAATTTTAAGATTCTAAAAACGCGTAATAGTCGTAAGCCTCTTAATGCAACTAGTGCATGTGTACCAACAAATATTAAAGACAAGTACTTTGGAATTGTTGATAATAAATCAATAATTCCATAAAAACTGAAAGCGTACTTAAGCGGTTTGTTAACTGTTATTAATCTTAAAATATATTCTACAGTAAATAAAATAGTAACAATCCATTCACCAATATTTAATAAGTCATGATATTTTGTGTCAATACTATTAACACTTTCAAGCATCACTAATATGATACTTGCTATAATAAAAAATAGCAATACAACATCAAACAATTTTCCAGCAGGTGTATCTGCTTCATATATTATGGTATGAAGTTTTTCCTTCCAAGTTTGTTGTTTTTTATTTGAACTCATGATGTAAAAATACTATAAAAAATATAACATTTTAGAATAGTGTTATTATTTGAAGTAACTATATATGTAATTAGTTATCTAACTGTAAAATTTTTAATCGTTTATTTTTTCGTAAATAACTTTGTATTATGTGTTGTTGATCTCTATTATTCTCCATTGGAGTAATAATAGATTCTAAAATTTCAATATTATTTATTTGATAATTTAAATTATAAAAACCAAGACCCTTAAACACTCCGTTTTGTATCAGTATCGCACAGCGTTCTTCAATTTGTCGACCTCTATCTATAATAACCATGTTTTGGTTTTTATAGCTGTACTTATTTAATAATTTTCCTACACGATGGTTGTACTGTTCTGGAGTTTCTTTTTCAATACATGCACCTTCACACTTTTTTACATCGTAATGAAAACAGCTTGTTTTTGTTTTGTATAATCCAGATAATTTTTGACATAATTCAAATTGTTCGACCATTTTTTCTAAAAAATGACGACCACTTTGTCTTGTGCTAAAAGTGGTTACATTTTCTTTTCTACCATCTGCTTTATCTATAGTTAGATTGATATAACCATGATGATCTGTAAAACTATATAAAGCATGTGTAAATATGCTTCTGCGTAAAGCTCTGTTAAGTATTGGTTTGTTTTGTTTGATTGCTTCACTTTCTTTTAAAAGTGCAACAAGCTCACTTCCAGTAGACTCATAAGTTACTCTTGCTACAAGAGTTTGCATTTTTTTAGATTTAGGTGTTGTACCTGTAAAATGCTGATTGACTCTATTTTTTATGTTTTTACTTTTGCCAATATAAATAATCTCTCCATCTGCTTTATGCATATAATACACTCCAGTTATAGATGGTAAATTATCAACAATATCTATTAAACGAGGTTCCATCTGGAATTTGGGCTCTTTTCTAATAGATTCTTTTATAATGGTTTTATTTGTGTCTTTATCTAATAGTAATTTAAATAATTTTACTGTAGCTAATGCATCACCAGAAGCACGATGTCTGTCTGTTACTGGTATACCAAGTGACCTGACTAATTTACCTAAACTATAGGATTTTTGATCAGGAATTAAATCTTTAGCCAGCTCTACTGTACATAAGGTTTCGCGCTCAAACTGGAAACCTAGTCTTTTAAACTCTGTTTTTAAAATGCGATAATCAAACTGCGCATTATGAGCAACTAAAATGGTGTCTTCTGTAATTTCTACAATACGTTTAGCAACCTCATAAAATTTAGGAGCATTACGTAGCATTTTACTATTTATACCTGTTAAGTTAACTACAAATGGCTGAATATCTCGTTCTGGATTGACTAAACTTATAAACTGGTCTACAACCTCATGGCCATTATATTTATAAATGGCTATTTCGGTTATTCCTTCTTCGTTAAACTTACCACCTGTGGTTTCTATGTCGACTATTGTGTACAATACAGTTAAAAATTAATAGTTAAAAACTAAAAGTTATTTAGTTTTTGATTTCATAGTTTTAATTGTCGAAACTAACATTTTTATTAATTCTTTATTAGAAAAAGTTAATGTTTTAAATGTGCTTTCATCAATATAATTGGAATCATGAATTAATGAAATCCAATAATCAGTTTCATTAGCTTCTTTTAAAGCTATACTCATTTTACTAATAAAATCTTTATTTGATTGAGCAAATTCTGCTTCTCTTATATTTGCACCTATTGATGTGCCACTTCTAAGTAGTTGTTTGGATAAAGTAAATTCTTTTTTTTCTAAAGAAATCAATTGATACGATTTTATTACTTGTAAAGCAAAACCGTAACTTTTTGTTTTTAAAATTGATTCACTCATAAATTTTGCGATAAACTTTTATCTTTTCACTTTTAACTATTAGTTGCGTACACCAAATATACTACTTCCAACTCTAACCATAGTACTACCACAAGCAATTGCTAAAGGATAATCTCCACTCATTCCCATAGATATTGTTTTTAAATCTAAATGAATAGTTTTTAGTGATTCAAAAGTTGTTTTTAATAAACTGAATTCTTCTTTAATTTGATCTTGATTATCAGTAAAAGTAGCCATTCCCATCACACCAGTTACTCTAACGTTTTTTAAAGATGAAAAGTCTTCAGACTGAAGTAAAGTTGTTGCGTCTTCAGCACTCATACCAAATTTAGAATCTTCTGAAGCTATCTTAATTTGAAGTAAACAATCAATAACTCTATTGTGTTTTAAGGCTTGTTTGTTAATTTCTTTAAGTAGTTTGAAGCTTTCAACACCATGTATTAAATCTACAAATCCAGCCATATATTTGACTTTATTGGTTTGTACGTGACCAATCATATGCCATTTAATATCCTTTGGCATTTGCTGAAATTTATCTGCCATTTCTTGGATTTTGTTTTCTCCAAAAATGCGTTGTCCAGCATCATAGGCTTCCATTAAATCTGCAACTGGTTTTGTTTTTGAAACTGCAACTAAAGTAACATGTTCTGGAAGGGATTGTTTTATAGTAATTAGGTTTTGTTTTATGCTCATTTTAAAAATTGCCATCAATTAAATTATGGTCTTTAGGTAATTTAAATAAGGATTTTTTTAGTTGTGTATGTTTTACTTCAGTAGCTATGATATCAACAGTAAATGCAGGAAATGTCATTTCTAACCTTAGATAAATTGCTTTCATTAAACTAACTATTTTGTTTTTATTAGAAACCAAAAAGAATTTATAATCTTCTGGATCTAAAGATAACTCGCTAGAGTAATAATAAGTTTTAATTCCATATTTATCTTTAAATATTAGTTTGTCACATTTATAACCTAAAATAGTGTCTGTATTTTTTTCAATTTTATAAGTAAACTCTTCTTCAGTTTTAGTATTTACTCTGTTATATTTAATCGTATCAGACTTTATGTTGTTTTTATAATATACTAACGTGTCTTTTGGACTATATAATTGATAACTCATAAAGTCTGAGTCGGTTTTTTCTAAATAAAATCCATCTTTAAAATGCGTTTTAGCTTCTGTTCCCATTAATTTTTTCAACTCTTGTAAGTCTAATTCAGAACTTTTAATGGTGTAATCCATTTTATAAGTAACAGTACCTTCAAACTCTTGAGAATAAAGCATGATAGATGCTAATAAGTTAAATAATGTAAATAGTTGCTTCATATTATTTTTACTTTTAAAATTCATAAATAGTAACACCACTTCTAATTTTAGGTTCAATATACGTGCTTTTTGGAGGCATTGTTAGTCCATCGTCTGCTATTTGTTTCATTTGTTCAATAGTCGCAGGAATCATGCCAAAACCAACTATAAACTCTTTGCTATCAACTTTACTTTTTAGGTTAACAATGTCTTTTTTTCCACTTAGATAAAAGATACGATCATTGTTACGCAAATCGGATATTCCTAAAATAGGTTCTAATATTGTTTTGTATAATACTTGTGCATCTAATTGGTCTAAAGACGTATTAAATTGATAATTTGATTTTCTAAGATATAAAGAGTAAAACTCGCCATCCAAATACATACTAAAATGATGCGATTTTGATGGTTTATAAGGCATTGAACCTCTGTTTTCAATACGATAGATAGTGTCTAATTGGATTAAAAATTCTTCTTTGGTTAATCCATTAAGGTCTTTAACTAATCTGTTAAACTCGTGTATGCGTAATTCGGATTCCGAAATTAAATAACTCATAAAAAAGTTATAGTTTTCTTCTCCAGTATGGTTTTTGTTTTCAGATTTTAAATCTTCACAAAGTAATTGTGAGGAAGACGATCGATGATGACCATCTGCTATATAAAGCGTTTTCATCTGGCTAAAGGTTTTGGCTATAGCATTTATATCGTTTTCATCTTCAATTAACCACAAATAGTGGGTGTCTCTATAAGTTGTAGTAAATTCAAACTCTGCACGTTCTTTTTGTTTTTTAGCTATAATTTTTGAAATGGTATCGTTATCAGGATAGGTTAGTAGTACAGGTTCTGCATTAAAACCAACTGTTTTTAAATAATCTTTAAAAATGGTTTCTCTAGAAGCTATAGTGTCTTCGTGTTTTTTAATAATGTTATTATTATAGTCTTCAACACTTGCTGCTGCTACAATACCATTAAATACTTGACGATCTCTGTCTACTATTTTATAGATATAAAAACACTGTTTTTGGTCTTGTTTAAAAACTTGGTCTTCTTTAAATTCTAAATACCTATTTCTAACTAAATTATAACGTGTCTCTCCAGAAATCTCCTTATGATACTTATATCCAGGATTTACTATGTGTAAAAACGAAAAAGGATTATGGTCCAAACGTGCTTCTCTTTCTGCTTGTGTGTAGCTTTGATAAGATCTGGAAGCTACTAAACTAACCTTATCTCTGGTTGGTCTTACTGCTTTAAAAGGAAGGATTTTGGTCATGTTTTTGATAATAAAACATCAGTTAATAGTACTACTAACTGATGCCTTTTTTCTTTTAACTATATAAACTGCTTCGAAACTTTCTCAGCTTTTCTGCTTTCTGAATAATCATAAAAACCTTCACCAGATTTAACACCTAATTTACCAGCATTTACCATGTTTACTAATAATGGGCAAGGTGCATATTTAGGGTTTTTAAATCCGTCATACATAACATTTAAGATGGATAAACAAACGTCTAACCCAATAAAATCTGCTAATTGTAATGGACCCATTGGATGTGCCATTCCTAGCTTCATTACTGTGTCAATTTCTTCTACTCCAGCAACACCATTGTATAACGTCTCGATAGACTCATTAAGCATTGGCATTAAAATACGGTTGGCTACAAAACCTGGATAATCGTTTACTTCTGTTGGTGTTTTACCTAAAGTTTTAGATAATTCCATAATAGTTTTAGTCACCTCATCGCTAGTATTATAACCACGAATAATCTCTACCAATTTCATGATTGGTACAGGATTCATAAAATGCATTCCAATAACCTTATCTGGTCTTGAAGTTGCTGCTCCAATTTGTGTGATAGAGATAGAAGAGGTGTTGGTTGCTAAAATAGTATCCTTACCACAAGCCTCATCCAATTGCTTAAATATTTTAAGCTTTAAATCTAGATTTTCAGTAGCAGCTTCAACAACTAAATCTGCATTTTTAACACCAGAATCAATGTTAGTAAATGTGGTTATGTTGCTTAACGTTTCTGTTTTATCAGATTCTGTAATCCTGTCTTTAGCAACCATTCTGTCTAAATTTTTGGCAATGGTATCCATTCCGCGTTTTAAAGACGCTTCGCTAATATCTATTAATTGTACTTTAAAACCTGATTGTGCAAAGGTATGAGCAATACCATTACCCATTGTTCCAGCACCTATTACAGCTATGTTTTTCATTGAAAAATTATATTTTTTCATTTCCGCGAAAGCAGAAATCATATTAATATTTTTATTAAATATTCTTTCAGTTTAAAGAAAGAGAGTCTCACTTTTGTGGGAACTAAAACTGATCAATTATCATTGTTGCTACACGCAATGCTTCTGTACCATCATGTAAAGTTACGATAGGTGTTGTATTATTGTTTATAGCATCAGCAAAAGAGTTTAACTCGTCCAAAATAGCGTTGTTAGCAGAGATTTCTGGGTTATCAAAATAGATTTGTTTTTTGACACCTTCTGCATTTTGTAAAACCATATCAAAATCTCCAGGTGTTTCTGGTGCATCTTTCATTTTTACAACTTCACATTTTTTCTCTAAAAAGTCAACAGAAATATAGGCATCACGTTGGAAAAAGCGTGTTTTACGCATGTTTTTAAGCGAAATTCTACTTGCTGTAAGATTGGCAACGCAACCATTAACAAACTCGATACGTGCATTTGCAATATCTGGCGTATCACTAATAACAGACACACCACTTGCAGATACGTTTTTAACTTTAGATTGTACAACGCTTAAAATAACGTCAATATCGTGTATCATTAAATCCAAAACCACAGGTACATCAGTACCACGTGGATTAAACTCAGCCAAACGATGTGCTTCAATAAACATTGGACTGTCTAATTGGTCTTTAACAGCAATAAATGCAGGATTAAAACGCTCGACATGACCAACTTGACCTTTAACACCATATTCTGCAACTAAAGTTCTTAAACTTTCTGCTTCTTGTACAGTGTTAGTTATTGGTTTTTCGACAAAAATATGTTTGCCTTTAGCAATTGCTTGTTTAGCACAATCGTAATGTGACAAAGTAGGCGTAACAATGTCTACAACATCTACTGCATCAATTAATCCTTCAATAGTATTGAAATATTTGTAGCCAAATTCGGCTTCTACTTTTTTAGCGTTGTCTTCATCTGCATCATAAAATCCAACTAAGTCAAATTTTTCTGATTGATTTAATAATCTTAAATGAATTTTCCCTAGGTGACCAGCACCTAATACACCAGCTTTTAGCATAGTTTATATCGTTTTCAACAAAAATAAGTTTTTTTGCACAGTATTTTATATGAAATTAACAATTAAATAGATGTTTTTAAAAGAATTTATAAATTGAATGAAATTCCTTTTCAACGTTGAAATTTTTAAACTATTTTTAGGCTCTAAACTATCCATTACCATTGAAAGATACTTTTAAACATAAAGGCTTACGTCAACAACTTGTTGCGGTTTTAAAGGACAAAGGAATAACCAATGAAGCAGTATTGTCTGCAATTGGTAAAATACCAAGACATTTATTTATGGATTCTAGTTTTTTAGACCATGCGTATCAAGACAAAGCGTTTCCTATTGCAGCAGATCAAACTATCTCTCAGCCTTATACAGTTGCTTTTCAAACCGAGTTAATGCAAGTTAAAAAAGGAGATAAAGTATTAGAGATTGGTACAGGAAGCGGTTATCAAACTGCAGTTTTATGCGAGCTTGGTGCTAAAGTGTATAGTATTGAAAGACAGCAAGAATTGTTTAAATTGACCAGTCGATTTTTACCAAAATTAGGTTACAGAGCTAAAAAATTAATTTTTGGAGATGGTTATAAAGGTCTAGTTGAAGAAGCACCTTTTAAAAGTATAATTGTTACTGCTGGTGCACCTTTTGTTCCAAACCCTTTATTAGCGCAATTAGCAATTGGTGGACGTTTAGTAATACCAGTTGGAGACGATGTACAAATTATGACATTGTTTGTTAGAACTAGTCAAAAAGACTTTGAAAAAACCGAGCTTGGCGAATTTAGATTTGTACCGCTTTTGGAGGATAAGAATTAGTGCGTAAAATGAGATCTAAATTTTAAAAATAATTGATTTTTAAATGAGGTTCGTTTAACGGTCTCGTATAACCGTAAGTTACGGGATAAAGGTTAATATTTTTCGGTTAAGCACTGGCGGTTATACATTGTTGTGTAGCGTAATTTTTCCTTTGTTTAGTTCTATTTGTTCATATTCAAAGTGATTAACATAACCAAAAAACCATTCTTTTTTTTCATAAACAAATTTCATAGGTCTTGGCAGAATTGGTCTAGAATAATCTTCAAATTGAGCAAATTTATAACCTATTCCTATAAGTAATTCATCACCATCTTCTGGTATGTATTCAAAATCAAATTCAGCATTTTTATTAAGCTCTTCAACAACGAATTCAGCAGTGAGTTCTTTATCCAACTTTTTAGAAGGTCGAAATAACTCACCCATTATCATACTTCTCTCTTCATTTGTTCTTTTCCGAATTGTTCTTTCTAATATCCAGTAATAAACTCGCTTGTAATACTCTTCTTCATTACCTAACACTTTGAAAGATTCCACTTTGCATTTCAATGCGTCATTGGATGCTTTTTCATTGCAAGTGCAAAAGGTTATATTTTTTTTGTTATCACACATAGTTTTGTTTTATGCTACACAATGTATAGATAAGGAGAGTTTTCAATTCTCTTTATCGAATGTTACTGAATCAAGTTCAGCACAAGTAAACGAAGTTAGTTGTTTTTTCTGACAAAGTCAAGTCTTAAAATTTAGTAGTATGAGATTCCTGCTTTCGCAGGAATTGGGTTAAAAACTAAACCCAAACATAAAGGTATCGTTTACTAATCCGATTCCTTGGTAAGCACGTACATAATCTACACGTAAAAAACGCATTTTTCCCCAACCTAAATTGCTTAATCCTAAAGAGTACTCTGTATAAGGTTTGTTTTCTTTTGTAGCTGCTGCATTAAAACCTGCTACTAAATTAAAATTTAGTTTATTTAATAAAGGGATTTTGTTTAAGATATAACCTTTAAAATTGTGTTCTGCATGGATTTCGGCGTAAGCCTTATTAGTACTTAACGCATAATAGGGTAGTATTTTAAAGTTGTTAATATAGTTGCCATCCATAACAACATTGGTTTGATTACCATTAAAATGATGATAATCCATAAATGCTATGTTGTCTGCATTATTAAAGAGTCCTCCTTTTATTATATAAGTTAAATCTCCTTTATTGCCTAGGTTAACATTTTGGTATAATTGTGCTTTAAATTGGTCAAAATTATAGTTGTCATTGCTACTTCCAAAGCCTTTTTGATACCCTAAATACAAGGTTGGTATTTTACCATTTGGGATATTAAATTTACCAAAAGGGTAGGTCATATAATTTTGACCAAAATTAATGCGTGTATTTAAGTTAAACTTCATAATATGATGTGCATCAAAAGACGCAACACCATTTGCAGTTGGATCTAAAGGGTTATTACTGGTGTAATCTCTATTATCTTGTGGATACCAAGCTTGATCTGTTGTATTAAATAATGGTTGTCTGCGATTATAACTTAACCCTGAATACAGATACAGTCCATTTAATAACTCTTGACTGTAATTAAGCTGTGCAAAACTACGATCGTAAATTTTTAAATAATTTTTCTCTGCATATAATGAATACGACGTGTTTAAGGCTTCTAAACTTGTTAAGCTAGGATTAAATTGTTGGACTTGACTTCCTCCAGAAAGCGATACGGAAGCTCTGTTTTTGCGGTTAAACCTGTAGTTTATTTTTCCAATTGCTCTAAGCCTTTCATCCGACGCTCCATAATTGATTGTGGATGATACATTAAAGTGTTTTTTATAATCCTTATAACCCTTAGTGTAATTTGCAGTAACAGATCCATTCCATCCTTGGACAGTATTAAACCCTAATTTACTAATAGGAGAGGAGATGTTAAAATAAGTTTTTTTATAGGAGTTATTGTAACTGTATCCACCTAAAAGATTACCTAATTTAAATTTGTTGTCTACTTTATCAACCGAATCTAAATAGGTTTTAGACTCTCTAACTAACTGGATGCTGTCTTTTCTAACATAATCTTCAGCTTCTGCATTAGTTAACGGAACAGGTCTTTTTTTGTCCCAAAATATAGAGTCTTTTTTGTTGGCATTGTCTTCAAAAGACAAGATTTCTCTAGTAAAATTTTTCTTGTCAAAATTTGGATTAAAATCATAATCGTTATAAGCAGCAGTAAAACGACCATCTCCATTAATACCTAACATACTAAAATTAAAATCGAATAATTGTGTTGTTTTTGCCCATAGTTTATCTGTATTGTAATAGGTATAGGTTTGTTTGATGTTAAACAAATCTACTGCTGGTATTTGTGCTTGTTGACCAGTTAAAGATACATCTGTACCAAATAGACTCCAGTCGTCCTCAACAATATAAATAAAGCCACCAAACGCTTTATCGTTTTTTCGTTTTGGGAGTAGTTCTATTTTATTTATTAGGTTTCCTAAATCATCATAAAATGTTCCAACTAGCTTGTAACGATAGTAATTAAAAGCAAAATCCGAAATTGGTGATACAATCTCGCTACCTAATTCTATAGTATTTTTATAAAAGTTAAACTCGACATCTGTTGCGTTATTAAAACTAAAGCCATTACTGTCTCCACTAATTTTTGAAGCTGTAATGGTTTCTTTTAACGGTTTTGGAGATAAGTATTCTAGTTTGGAAATGGTTTCGGAAAGGTAAACAATTCCACTTCTGGTAACAGAGTCCAATGCACCATCTAAATCTCCAACTTCTTGTCCTAATATTTTTTCTGGAACATTAATTAATTTAAGAAACCCTCTAGAGTAAAATTCTGCTTTAAAAGTATTTGTTCTTTTTAAATTGTCTTTACGCTTTGCTATGGTTTGTCTGATAATGACATTTGCTGGATTTTCTTCAGAGTTAATAACGACTTCATCTAAATTAATATCTTCTTCTGTTAATACTACATTTAATACAAATGGAAATTGGTTTATTGTTACTTTCTTTTTTAAAGTTTTATATCCCAAATATTGAAATGTAATAGTATAGTCTCCTGTTTTATTTATATCAAGAGAGTAGTTACCATCATTATTTGTAGTGGTTCCGTTATTTGTGTTTTCAATAAAAATATTGACTACAGGAAGTGCTTGTTTTTCTTGAGATGTTACTGTTCCGGTTATTTGGGCAAATGTTATAGTGCTAAATAATACAAATAGTGTAAAAAGAGAATATTTCATTTAAGTTGGTTGTTTAATAGTATAGACGTACATTTTTATAAAATGGTTGTCTGACACCAAACATATAACTTAAACAAGCTTTAGGTTGTTATAGAAATTATAAAGTTATTAGAAATTTTTCTTAATTCTTGCCAAGTCACGCTTGTTTTCTCTATCCTTAATAGTTTCGCGTTTGTCGTATAGTTTTTTTCCTTTTGCTAAAGCTATATCTAGCTTTGCAAAGCCTTTTTCGTTTAAAAATAAACGTAAAGGAATAATGGTTAAACCAGAATTGTTGACTTCTTTTTCTAGTTTTTTAAGTTCTTTTTTATTTAATAACAATTTACGCTCTGCTTTTGGTCTATGGTTGTAGTAATTACCATAAGCGTATTCTTGAATAGTCATGTTTATAACAAACAATTCATGTTGTTCATTAAACTCGCAAAAAGATTCTGCAATAGAGGCTTGACTGTTTCTAATAGATTTTATTTCAGTACCAGTTAATACTATTCCAGCAGTATAGGTATCTATAATTTCGTATAAAAACTTAGCCTTTTTATTAAGTATGTTTATCTTTTTTTGCATTGGTGCAAAGCTAATAAAATAGTAGTAAAACCTATTATAATTGTTTAGTCATTTTATGTATACCTCTTAATTTTTGATGAATTAATTTAAAAGGTAATTGATAGGTCTGTACAATTGTAAAACCTTGTTTTTTATAAAACTGTAATGCTTGTATTTGAGTATCCATTGCTTCTAACCAGATAGATTTAGAATTATTTACTTTAGCAAAAGCTTCAATAATAAGCATTAATTTTTGACCCATCCCTTGACCTTGGTAATTTTGGTCTAGATATAATCTATGAAGTTTAGTTGTGGCTTTTTCTTTTTGATGGATTAATCTTAAAATACCAATGTCTTTTTTGGCATCCATAATAAAGTAATACTCTGCATTTGTGTCTTGTAATTCTTTTTTAAGTTGCTCAAAATTATATTGCGAATGTATGTACCAAGAACAATCTTCATTTAACCATAATTGCTTATAAGCAGGAGGGTAAATACGTTGCATTAATTTAAATAATGCTTCGTGATTGTTTATTGTAACAGGTTTTAAGCTAGGCATTAGTTTATGTCTAAAACTTGATCTATCACTTTTCCATTTGTAATGGTTACAATAAAAAGTTTGCTATTAATGGTTTCGTCAATAGATTGGTGTTTGTCTTTCCCAATTATTGCATTTACAAAACTTGGTGTTGTATTACTATGTCCAACAATTAGTATAGACTGTCCATGGGTTTCTTTTTTAAAAGCTTCGTAATCTGTTTGCCTAGGATTATATAAAATTATTGGTAATTTTTTATTGTTTGCTGTTGGAAATGCTGTGCTTAAAGTGCGTTTATAGTTTGTAGAGTATATAGCATCTAGCTTTTTTCTTTTAAAATAACGTTTCCATTGTCTAGCACGACGTTTTCCTCTTCTTATCAGTTTTGGATTTCTGTTTGTTGCATCACTTTTATCTTTTTCTGCATGTCTAATAAAGTAATACGTAGTTTTTTCATGTGTGGTATTACTATCGTCTTGTGCTTTTATAGAAAAAGTAAATAAAAGAACAAAAATTAGAAGTAGTATTTTTTTCATATTTAATAATTAAGCTAGCTCAAGCGCAATGTTTATCATGTCCTTAAACGTTGTTTCGCGCTCTTTACTTGTTGTACTTTCTCCTGTGACTAATGAGTCTGAAATGGTTAAGATAGTTAACGCATTTACGTTATGCTTTGCTGCAACAGTATATAATCCAGCAGTTTCCATCTCTACACACAGTACACCAAATTTGCTCCACTTTTTGTAGGATTCAAAATCGTCTGCATAAAACTCGTCAGACGTAAAAACATTTCCAGCTTTAATTGGGACATTTTTGTTTTTTGCAGCTTCAACAGCTTTTTGAAATAGTTCAAAGCTAGCAGTAGGAGCGTAATCTGCACCACCAAAACGCAACTCGTTAACACCAGAGTTTGAAGAAGCAGCCATAGCTAAAACTACATCTCTAATTTTTATGTGCTTTTGGTAAGACCCAGAACTACCAACACGAATCAAATTTTTTACTCCAAATTGTGTTATTAATTCATGAGCATAAATAGAAATACTTGGCACACCCATTCCTGTTCCCATTACAGAGACGCGTTTACCTTCATAAGTACCTGTATAACCTAGCATACCTCTAACTTCGTTAAAGCATACTGGGTTTTCTAAAAATGTTTCGGCAATCCATTTTGCACGTAAAGGGTCTCCTGGTAATAATATAGTTTCTGCAACATCTCCTTTTTTTGCTCCAATATGTATACTCATTTTTGTTAGATAGTTTTTAAGTTAGAAAGTATTTAAAGTGTCTAAAGTTTTTACTCTTTTATTAATAGTTAATACTTGTTGAAGAATTACCTGTCACTATTGCAATTCCGTTAGATGTACCAATGCGTTGCACACCAATATTAATGTATTTTAAAGCAGTCTTGGTATCTCTAATACCTCCTGATGCTTTTATTTTAGTTAAACCATTATTAATGGTGTTTTTCATTAGTTTTACAGCTTCAGTAGTTGCTCCACCTGTACCAAAACCTGTGGATGTTTTAATAAAATCTGCTCCAGCTTCTATTGCTAATTGACTAGCTTTTACAAGTTCTTTATTATCTAGATAACAAGTTTCTAAAATTACTTTTAACACATGATTTGGCATTTCTTTTTTTACAGACTTAATATCTTTTAAAACAGCTTTAAAATCTTTGCTTTTTAATAAGCCTAGATTAATAACCATATCAATTTCGTCTGCACCATCTTTAAGTGCGTGTTTGGTTTCTTTAACTTTAGCTTTAGTACTCATTGCTCCTAATGGAAAACCTATAACGCTACAAACTTTAACATTGCTATCTTTTAATTCGGCTTTAGCCAAACTAACATAGCAACTATTAACACAAACAGAGAAAAACTGATGTTCTGTTGCTTCTTTACACAACTTTAATATATCTGTTTTAGTAGCAGTAGGCTTTAAAAGGGTATGATCTATATATTGACTTAATGAATTCATCTTTAATATTTATGGTATAAAGTTAATGGTTTTTTGAGTATAAATCACTTTGAATAAACTTCAAATTTTAGCCTTACAAAAGCAAGAATAAAAACTTTTCAAAACTATGATAAAAGTCAGTTTTTAAGGTTTAGAACTCACCTAAATTTGTACCATAAACAAACAATAAATTATTAAATCATGAAAAAATTATTATTACCATTAGCTTTAGTTTTATTATTCTCTTTTAAAGTATCTGCACAAGATGACAATAAAGGATTAGAAGGTGCATGGTGGGCTTTAGGTCAATTAGAATATAATGATAGCGAAGCTACAGACACAAGTACATTTGGGATTTTACCAGTAGTTGGTACATTTATTTCTCCTTCTGTAACAGTTGGTTTAGGAGTTGGTTATAGCTCTACTACTGTTGGTGAAGCTGATGCAGTAGATGCAATTACAATCATGCCTTTAGTTAGAAAATATTGGAGTATTAATGATCAGTTTTACATTTTTGGTCAAGCAGATGTACCAGTACAAATATATGATGGAGCAACTGGTTACGGTTTTAACTTAAGACCAGGAATTGACTTTTTTGTATCTGATGTATTAACATTAGAAGCTACATTTGGTCAGTTTGGATACAATGCAATTTCTCCAGATGAAGGAGATGCTGTAGGAACAACATCTTTAGGATTTAACTCTATGAACGTTAATTTTGGTATCAAGTTATTATTTTAAGAGTTAGTTATCAAAATTGGAAAAGCCACTTTTTAAGTGGCTTTTTTTTTGTTTTAAAAACAACTAAACGCTTCATTTATTTTATATTTAAAAAAAATAGATGAATGAATAAGGACAAAATAGAGAAGGAATACGATTTAATTTGTGTTGGTGGTGGAATTATGAGTGCAACTTTAGCACTAATGGCTAAAATCTTAAAACCTGATTTAAAAGTATTAATTGTCGAACGTCTAGATGACGTTGCTCAAGAAAGTTCTGCAGCATGGAATAATGCTGGAACAGGACATTCTGCACTTTGCGAGCTAAATTACTGTCCAGAAAAAGATGGAGAAATCTCTATAAAAAAAGCCATAAAAATTTGCCAACAGTTTGAAACCTCTAAACAATTTTGGAGTTATTTAGTAGAACAAGGTTTGTTAGACAATCCTAATAGTTTTATTGCTGCTGTACCACATCATAGTTGGGTTTTAGGTCAAGAAAATGCTGACTATCTAGAAAAACGTTTTAATACCATGAAACACCATTTTATGTTTGAAACTATTGATTTTACTAGAGATAGTAGTAAAATGAAACAGTGGTTTCCGTTAATAATGGAAAACAGACAGGAGGATGAGGTTATGGCTGCTTCTAGGATTGATAGAGGTACAGAAGTAAACTATGGTGTGTTAACTAAAACCTTATTTAATATTCTAGAAACAAAATATGATACACCAGTGTACTGTAATATGGAAGTTAAAGATATTGACCCAAGTCCAGATATTGATTGGACTGTAGAAGTTAAAAACCTTAAAACGAAAGAAAAATATAATCTAGAATCTAAACATGTTTTTATAGGAGCAGGTGGTGGAAGCTTGTTGTTATTACAAAAAGTAGAAATTGAAGAAAAAGAAGGTTATGGTGGTTTTCCGGTAAGTGGAGAATGGCTAGTTTGTAAAAATCCAGACCTTATTAAACAACATAATGCTAAAGTATACAGTAAAGCAGGACTTGGTGATCCACCAATGTCAACACCACATTTGGATACACGTTATATAAACGGAAAACGAGAATTGTTGTTTGGACCTTTTGCAGGTTTTAGCCCTAAATTTTTAAAAGAAGGCTCTAATTTTGACTTGTTTAAATCGGTTAAATTTGATAATATTTCGCCATTATTAGGTGCGTTTTGGCATAATTTACCATTAACTAAATACTTAATAGAGCAAGTCACATCGTCTCATGAGGATAGGATGGATGCCTTACGTAAATTTATGAAGGACGCTAAAAGTCACGATTGGGAGATTTTAGTAGCTGGACAACGTGTGCAAATTATTAAAAAGGACGAATTTGAAGGTGGTGTCTTGCAATTTGGCACAGAAGTAGTCAGCAGTAAAGATGGTAGCATCACCTGTTTATTAGGTGCTTCTCCAGGAGCATCTACTGCAACATCAGTAATGTTAGAGGTTTTAGAACAAGCCTTTCCAGAGCTATTACATTCTGAAAAAGGAAAAGCAATAATGAACAAAATGATACCATTTTGGAATACTGAGGTTACTGAAAGTTTGTTTAACGAGCAGTTAGTGAAGAGTGAGAAGTGTTTAAAATTATAATAATACAATTCTATTATGAAAAAAAAGGTTGTTTGGTTATTATTAATAATTTCTAGTTTATTAATTCTAATAACAAAAGTTATCCAGTCAAGAACAAAAAAAAACGAAAAGACTTTTTTAAAAGAGATACTAAATACAAAATCACATATTGAAAAAAATAATAGAGTAGAAAATAAAGATTTTTATAAAACTGAAACAAAAAAAGATTCTGGAGTTTATAATGATGAAGGATTGAAAACAGGAAAATGGATTTATTATTATAATGATGGTATAATAAAAGAACAAGGTTATTATATTAATGGTAAAGAAAATGGTGTTTGGAAAACATATTTTGGTGATGGTGATGAGCATTTAAAGTGCTACTATGTTGATGGGAAATTTGATGGTGAATGGGAAATGAAATGGGGAGAAGGAAAACTACAAGAAAAAGGAATAATGAAAAATGGTAAAGCTGAAGGAAAATGGATCGAATATCATCTAGATGGAAAGACGATTGGAGCAACTGGAGTTTATAAAAATGGAAATCAAAACGGTATTTGGAAAGAGTACCATCCCAATGGAGAATTAGGATTAATAGCTAACTATAAAGAAGGAATTGAAGATGGCGATTTTAAATATTACGATAAAAATGGTAAGTTAAACTTTATAGAAAAATGGGAAAATGGGAGATTAATAAAAAGAAAGAATATTAAAAATGTTATTAATTGATTTTAATCATTAAAATACCTAACCTGCTTTATATACAATTGTCTATCCTCACCATCTAATTTAAACTCGATATCCAACCCAAACTCTAAATACTTCTTTTTGGATTTGTAGACGTTGTAATAATAGTGTTTTTTGATTTTTTCTAATTGTTCAGATAGTTTAATAATTTCTGCTTCAGTCATTACTAACTCACCATTATTTAGGTTAGAATGTGATATGATTTCTACAATGCGTTTTTCGTTATATAATTTAGAAGACGATCCAGAATAACAAATAATCTGGTCGCAGGTTACGCCATCTTCTGGTTGTACAACACTAGCTTCGCCAACTTGTACGTTTATAACATTTCCTAAATAGTTTTTACGATATAAGTTTTTGGTAATGGCTACACCATTAGCTTTTTCGTTAGGGAAGGAGCGATGTACCAAAACACCCATTGCAATACTGTTTTGATCAATACTAAAGTAGTCACGCTCTAAAAACGCACGCTCATACCATAAACTTGACCAGACTTTTTTAATGGCTTTTTCAACAGGTTTTTTATCGCTACCTACAATTCCTGTTTTGGAGTCGTATAATCCAGCTCCAGAAAATCCTACAATATCTTCAGCATTTGTCGAGCTTCTAAAACGCATACGCATATCATTGCCTAAACTTTTTATTTTGGCTTCTACTTTTGCTATTAAATCAGGATTTAGTGGTGTTTTTTTTATTCTTTTTTGAATGGCTTTTAGTTGTTTACTTAATGTTTTTGTGTCTTGATTAATTTTATAATCATAAACCATTTGTTTGACTAAAGTATCAGCTCCAGATGCTTTTAAATGCGCTTCATAATAGTAGAACGGAATTGCAAAAGCAGATTCCGGAATTTTAAAGTCTTCTTTTTTTGCCAGATCGTAAAGTACACCAAAATTAGCAGCTTTTCCACCAACAGTATTTACAGATTTTTGACTTAAGTCGTCTGCATTAATTAATGATTTTGCGTTGGTGTTTTTTTCTAAAAATAGTGTTGTTTTTTTCTTCTTTTTCGTTTTTCTTTCAAACTGCTCTTTTGAAATTGGTTTGATGTAAAACGTATCTAAAGCGACTTCAAAAGACACATATTGGTTATCATAGCTTTTTAAAATATCAGATTGCATCGCTTTGGTATAAGCTGCAATTGGGATTTGTCTATTTTTACCTAAAACAGAAATATGGCTTAAAGGTGTTTGTAAAATAGTAGTTATAACACCAGCTGTAATAGGTAATTCTAATATTGGTTGGTCAATAACAATAATATCGTGTTTTGTTATGTTTTCGTGCTTTAAAGAGTCTACAGATACAAATTTTAAGCAACCATAGTTTTTTTGTGTACTTACTGCTTGATAGGTTTGGTCACCATATAAATCTGATGCAGATAGAGTAGGTATGTCTAAAACAGATTCTAGTTTTTCTAGTCGTGCAGTATTTAAAAAGAAATTAAAGGTTTTAAAATAGGTGGCTTTTTTAATGGCTTCATAAAATGTTTTGATGTCAGAAATTTGCATCTCATCAATTGGCGACAACTCTAAATTATAAGAATCGTTAGCTAAATAATGATTGATATTACCTAGTAAAAAACGTTTTTTTGGATGCTGAGCCTTATAGTTTGAACCATTAAATTGTTGTAATGTCTCTGGTATTTCTAAATAGCCTTTACAGAATCTATAATGGTATTTATAGACTTTACTGTTTATAAAATACAATTGCTTTTCTTTAATATCAAAAACAACTTTTAATGCATCTACATTCCCATATTTATTAGTAACAGGAGTTGTTTTTAAGGTATTAAAATCTGATTCAGAATTTAATACACTTTTAAACTTAGTTTGTGCAAACCCTAAAGTTGAGGTTATGATAAAAAGTAATATTAAATGTTTTTTGATTTGAGATATAGTCAAACTAAAGTGTTTTTTAATTAGATGTATACAATATATGTTAATTATAGTTTACAAAAAAAGCAACACGCCACTTTTGTCAAGTATTGTATTGCTTTAGCTAATAATTTTTTTAAAGACTATTTTTTTGTTTTAAGCTGAAGTATGCGCTCTTCAAAAGTTTTAGCATCAATAGGATTACAAATAGTTTTAAATAGACTATTTATATCTTCACTATGCATTGCTCTTTTTTGTTCTAAGATATTAAAGTGAGTAAAACCACACCAAATTATAGCTTTTAAATGCGTTTTTTTATCATCATACATGCGCATTTCCACCATTAAATCGCTACTACTTTCTCTAAACAACTGAGACTCTATAGTTACAGTTTCCATTAAAAACGCTGGTTTTAAATAAGCAATCTGATTACTATTTGTAACCCAACTTTGCCCAGTTTTTCTTGCCATTTTAAACATATCAATATCATAATGTTCTAATATCATATCTTCTCTGTGATTTATAAAATAGTTAATATAACTACCATTATTTAAATGGTTAAAAGGATCGCAATCTTGAAACCTAATTTTAGTTTTACTTGTTACAATTTTTGGAAGGTTATTCATCATTTATTTTGTGTTTAAAATATACCAAACGGTATATTTAGGGTTAAAAAAATATTATGCTTTCATTTGGTTAATAATCATTTGATCAATTTGATCCATTGTATCTTTAATATAATAATTATCATTCATTGTATGAGCCATAAAAATAGCGCCTTGAATCATGGTGTCAATACGTTTTGAATATTGCATTACATTAATTTCTGAAGAAATTTCATTAGCCTCAATTCCATCTTCAATTATAGTTGCTAATTGACCTTGAATACGCTCTATAACATGTCTTACTTTTTCTAATAATTTTTGGTTTTGGTTATTAGCATCTACACCAACATTTATAACAGGACAGCCACCCATTTTTGAAGTAAATTGAAAATAATTACGATAAAAATCTACAATTAAAAATAGTTTTTTAATAGGAGAATCTTCTTGCTCAATATATTTTGAGATAGCACTCATTACAATTTTTATATTGTATTTATATGCAGCTATTGCTAATTCTTCTTTGTTTTTAAAATTACCATAAATTGCACCTTTAGTAAGTCCAGTAGCTTTTGTTAAATCGCTTAAACTTGTTGCTGCATAACCATTTTTATTAAAAATTGGAGCAACTGTTTCAAGTATAAATTGAGTTGTATGTTGTGATTTTGAAATCATGATGATTCAAATATAATAAAAATATACCAATCGGTATATTAATTGATAAAAAAAAGCAACACGCCACTTTTGTCAAGTATTGTGTTGCTTTTCAACTAACCAACCATTATAAAAACGTACTATTTTACGCTTTATTTTATGTTAACAGAACTTTGTGATTTTGACAATGTTTAGTCACCAAATTAAAATTCTTCTGTAACTAAATCACCTTGATTTATAAAGACTAATTCACCGTCAAAAGCATCAAGTAAAATAATACTATCTGTTGTTACTTGTCCAGATAAAATCTCTTTGCTTAATTGATTTAAAACGTCTTTTTGAATGACACGTTTAACAGGTCGTGCTCCATATTCTGGATTGTAACCTTTATCTGCTAAGTACTTTATTGCTTCTGGTGTTGCGTCAAACGTAATCCCTTGTTTTGCAATCATTTTAGAAACGCCTTTTAACTGTAATCCTACTATTTCAGTAATATTGTCTTGTGTTAAAGGTGTAAACATTATAATGTCATCAATCCTATTTATAAACTCTGGTCTAACCGTTTGTTTTAATAAAGCTAACACATCTACTTTTGCACCTTCAATAGCAGTGTCCACATCTTTTACAGCATCAAATCTCTCTTGTATTATTTGACTTCCCATATTGGATGTCATTATAATAATGGTGTTTTTAAAATCTGCAATACGACCTTTGTTGTCTGTTAAATGACCTTCGTCTAATACTTGTAATAAGATATTAAACGTGTCTGGATGCGCTTTTTCAATTTCGTCTAGAAGCACAACAGAATATGGTTTACGTCTAACAGCTTCTGTTAGTTGTCCGCCTTCATCATAACCAACATATCCTGGAGGCGCACCAACTAATCTGCTTACTGCATGACGTTCTTGATACTCGCTCATATCAATTCTAGTCATGGCGCTTTCATCATCAAATAAATACTCAGCTAACGCTTTTGCTAATTCTGTTTTACCAACTCCTGTTGTTCCTAAAAACAAGAAGGTGCCAATGGGTTTGTCAGGATTTTGTAATCCTGCACGACTTCGTCTTACAGCATCACTAACTGCTACAATTGCTTCTTGTTGTCCTACCACACGTTTGTGTAATTGGTCTTCCAATTTTAATAGCTTTTCACGATCACCTTGCAACATTTTTGTTACTGGTATTCCTGTCCATTTAGCAACTACTTCTGCAATGTCTTCATAGGTCACTTCTTCTTTAATTAAAGAGCTTTCAGATTGATTATCAGTTAAGTCTTTTTGCAATTTTTCTAGCGTTTCTTGTGCTTCTTTAATCTTACCATAACGTAACTCAGCTACTTTACCATAATCTCCATCACGTTCTGCTTTTTCAGCTTCAAGCTTGAAGTTTTCTATAGCTTGCTTTGTGTTTTGGATGTTATCGACAACTTCTTTTTCGCTTTTCCATTTGGCATTTATTTCGTTTCGTTCTTCTTTTAAATTTGCTAAATCAGAACTTAAAGTTTTAAGCTTAGCTTCATCTTTTTCGCGTTTTATGGCTTCAATTTCGATCTCTAATTGCATTATTTTTCTATCTAAAACATCCAATTCTTCAGGTTTAGAGTTGATTTCCATGCGCATTTTAGCAGCAGCTTCGTCCATTAAGTCAATTGCTTTATCTGGAAGAAATCTGTTGGTTATGTAACGTTGAGACAACTCTACAGCACCAATTATAGCATCATCTTTTATGCGTACTTTGTGGTGTGTTTCGTACTTTTCTTTAATTCCTCTTAAAATAGAAATCGCACTTTCTGTATCAGGCTCGTCCACCATAACTTTCTGGAAACGACGTTCTAAAGCTTTGTCTTTTTCAAAGTATTTTTGGTACTCGTCTAAAGTAGTTGCTCCAATAGCACGCAACTCTCCACGTGCTAAAGCAGGTTTTAAAATGTTTGCAGCATCCATTGCGCCTTGTCCACCACCAGCACCAACTAGTGTGTGGATTTCGTCAATAAATAGGACGATATCACCATCACTTTCTGTAACTTCTTTAATTACAGCTTTTAGGCGTTCTTCAAATTCGCCTTTAAATTTTGCTCCAGCAATAAGTGCTCCCATATCTAGTGCAAAAATTTGTTTGTCCACTAAATTTTCTGGAATATCTCCATCTACTATTCTATGTGCTAAACCTTCTGCAATTGCAGTTTTACCAGTTCCTGGTTCACCAACTAATATTGGGTTGTTTTTAGTACGACGAGATAAGATTTGAAGAATACGTCTAATTTCTTCATCTCGACCAATAACAGGATCTAATTTTCCGTCTCTTGCTAATTGATTTAAGTTTTTAGCGTATTTGTTAAGCGAGTTATAAGTCTCTTCTTGACTTTGTGATGTTACTCTGTCTCCTTTTCTAAGCTCATCAATTGCTGCTTTTAAACCTTTTTCTGTTACACTTTGGTCTTTAAGCATTTGTGCTATTTTACTGTTTGATTTAAAAACAGCTAAAATAAAATGCTCGATAGACACGTAGTCATCATTCATTGCTTTTGCAATAATAGAGGCTTCGTTTAGAGTTTTTCCAGCTTCACGAGACAGCATAATATCTGCTCCTGTAACTTTAGGAAAACTCTCTAATTGTTTGTCTAATGCTAATTCTAATACATTAATATTGACATTCAGTTTTTTTAAAATGAATGGTAATACGTTTTCATCAACCTCAAAAATGGCTTTAAAAAAGTGTTCATTTTCTATTTGTTGATGACCATAACTTTGCGCAATCTGTTGCGCACGTTGTATGGCTTCTTGCGATTTGATTGTATAATTATTTGGGTTCATATTGTTATGTTGTTTTTATTTCCGCTTAAGCGAAAATTATTATTTAATTATTGATTTACAAGTACAATAAGTCAATTATCCTACCAATTGTAAATAACACCATTTAAATGCCAAAAAGTCATCTTAAGCATTGATTTTAAAGACATTTTGTCTGATTTTGGTGTTTTATAGCCAATAATTTTAATACTGTATTGTCTATGTATGGTATCTATTTTAGTTAGTTGTTTTTTTTACTCATAGTTTTGAGTAAAATTAATATTATGCGTCAATTTTATTTATTGTTTTTTTTATTAAGTGTTACTATTAATGCACAGGTTGTGCAAGACGATTTTGAAGGTAGTGGAACTATTACTAGTTGGTTTGGAGATAATTGTGGAATGAATTATAATTATGCAAATCCATATTCTCAATCAATAAATACTTCAAATACAGTTTTAGAATATAGTGACATTGGTGGACAATATGCTAATGTTAGATTTGATGTGGGAAGTAATTTTGATTTTTCACTTAAAAATACGTTTTCTTTAAAAATATACTTGCCTTCAAGCGGATTAACTGGAACGCAAAACAACCAAGTGTCTTTAAAGCTTCAAGATGGTACAATAGCACAACCTTGGACAACACAAAGTGAAATTATTAAACCTTTAGTATTAGACGCTTGGCAAGAAGTAACCTTTAATTTTGATGAAGACAATTATGTAAACCTTGATCAAACTTCCTTACCACCTTCACAGAGAATAGATTTTAATAGAGTCGTTATACAGGTTAATGGAGAAAATAACTTTGATGCAGTTATTGCTTATATAGATGATGTTTTGTTTTATGAAACCACTAGTAACGATCCAATTTATGATAATTTAGTTTGGTCTGACGAGTTTGATACAAATGGAGCAATTAGCAATTCTAATTGGCATCATCAAACCCAATTGCCTAATGGAGGAAGTTGGTATAATGGCGAAATACAACATTATACAAACCGTATTGATAATGCTTTTGTAAATGGTGGGTTTTTAAATATTTTAGCTAAAAAAGAAACTTACACAAACCAAGGATACACAAAACAATACACCTCAGCAAGGTTAAACTCTAAGTTTGCATTTACTTATGGTAAAGTAGAAGTAAGAGCTAAACTACCTACAGGAGTTGGTACTTGGCCAGCTATTTGGATGCTAGGCAAAAACATAAACGAAGATGGTGGTTATTGGGATATCCAAGGTAATGGAACTACAAGTTGGCCTGCTTGTGGAGAAATTGATATTATGGAGCATTGGGGAAGTAATCAAAACTTTGTACAAAGTGCTATGCATACACCTTCTAGTTCTGGTAACACAGTTAATCATGGTGGGCAAACAATAGCTACAGCATCGTCAGATTTTCATGTTTATACATTAACTTGGACACCAGAAAAAATGGTATTTAGTGTGGATGGAGTTATACATTACACATATAATCCAGCGATAAAAGATGCTAGTACATGGCCTTTTGATGCAGATCAATATTTGTTATTAAATATTGCAATACAACCTAGTATTGACCCTAATTTTACAGAAAGTGCTATGGTTATAGATTATGTAAGAGTGTATCAAGAAAGCACTTTGTCTGTTTCTGGTATTGATGTTGATAAAAAAGTTTTTGCTTATCCAAATCCAACAAGTAGCGATTTAAATATTCAAATTAATGATACTAATCAACTACAAGGAGAATTGCAAATTTTGGATGTTAGTGGTCGTTTAGTAAAACAACAACAATTTGAAGTAAATGGAACTAGACTTGTTTATAACGTTTCGTCTTTAGGTTCTGGTTTATATTTTATGAAATTGGTATTTAATAATGGAACATCTAAAACCGTTAAGTTTATAAAAAAATAATTCTTGTAAGTTTATAAGGAATATACGACCTTTAAACTATGGGATTTTTAAAAAACATATTAGGAGGTTCAAAAGAACCAAAAGAAGAAAAGATACTACCTTGGAAACCTTTAACGGATTTAAATCAGTTAAATGAAATAGAAAAGCTGTCTGTAGGTAAAACACAGGTTGTTTTTAAACATTCAACACGTTGCGGAATAAGTAGCATGGTACTTAACCAATTTACTGATGCTTTTGATATTGAAGGAAATTTAGATTTATATTATCTTGATTTATTAAATTACAGAGAGGTGTCTAACGAAGTTGGATACAAGTTTCAAGTAATGCACCAAAGTCCACAGTTAATAGTGATTAAAAATGGAGTAGTGGTTGCTCATGCAAGCCATGGAGCGATTAATGAGATTGATTTAGCTAAATTTTTATAATTTATTTTATAAATCTATTATCTTATAAATTAAATCTCCATCATCACTAATTCCGTTAATGATAAGCCTGACGTGTTCAGTTTTTGGTTTCTTAATTTTGATAATATTTGATGTGTTTGGATTTAAAGTTATATCTGGTAACCAATCCAATGTGCTAAAAGCATTTTTTGAAGATTTATTGGGAAAAAACAAACTGTTTTCAGTAATATCTTGTTGGTTTTTATTAAACCCATTGCTAGTTTTATATACTTTTGAAATTTGATTTTTATTGCTAACAGATTTACCTTTTCTGGTTATTAAATTAATTATTCCATTTTCATACCTAGTACCATTACCAAGACCACTTAAGTTAACAGATATTAATTCAAAGTCTGTAACAGGCCTAAAGGGATTTGGTAATCCTCCAATTTCTTGAGATACAAATGTATTATCTATTGAAATACTAACTAGATTATTAGTGCCATTATTTAATCCATTTCCCATCCTTTTGTTTAATACACGTACAAATGATGTGTCATTATATACACGTATACCTTGTATGGTTCTTAAATATTGTTCAAGTGTCATAAAGTTTTGATTTGGATCTATTAAATAATCTCTAGAATGACCTGCATTTATTGCCAAAAAGGGATTTTCTTTTTTAATCTCTTTAATTCTTTTTTGCTCCCTCTTTTTAATATTATCTAAAACAACCTCATCCAATAGTTCTGCATCTTTAGATAATGGTAAATCTATATTTAGACTAGTTTTTAAAGGTGTTTTTATACTATCTAAAATAGTAGAAAAATTAGTTTTTATTTTACGGCTCTTCAACATGTTATTTGCTTGGTAATCTACATAATGATTATAAACATAAAACCGAGCTTCTTGAGACTTTCCATTTTTATTTAGTAGTAATAATGCAAATTCTGAAGGATGTGTTAAATATAACTTATTGAATTTAAATGTTTTATCTGCATTTAAACTTGTTGAAGTAAAAATATTATTGGTATTGGAAGACAATGTAACTTGATAATTTGTTGGGTTTTTTAAAGTACTATTTAATTGTCCTTTTAATCTTATTCCAAATTCTTTATCATACAATAATTTTTGTTTAGTTTTTTTTTGATAAATAAAACTATTCCCAAGATTTTTTTTGTTAAAAAATGGATCTATACCTTCTGGTGTGTTAAAAACAACAATTTTATCACTTAGTGTGTTTGTAATCTTAGAATTATAATCAACAACCTCATTATCCTTGTGTATTACGCTAATGCTGATATTTGATTTTTTATAATAATTATTTAGTTTTAAATTTATAATTGCAGAGTCTTTTTTTTGCTCTATAATTTTTGCAGATACATCTATTTGTAGATTATTTTTATAATAAAAAGATTTTTCGGCTATAATTTTATTTTGATTATCAAATATGCTTATTGTGTTTGTACCATTAAATAAATCTGCTTTTAATATGTTGAAATTATAGTTTTGAATGTTTTCTGATAAGTTAAAAGAAGCTTTAGTTTTTAAATATCCTTTTTTATGTAGTACTGCATATATAAACTTGTTTTTTTTATTTATAATGGTCTCACGATTAGTTTTTAATTGAAAATTAATGACTTCATTATTATTTAAAGCACTTTTTAGAAGAGCAAAGCCTATTTTTTTTGCAGCTGGTAATTTAATTTTTTTGTCTTTATCGTCATGATAGAAAACTGCAGTATAATCTGAGTCGTAAAAAAAATTACATTTTGCATAATCATTATTAATAGCAATAATTTTTGCTATTTCTCTTCCTAATTTATTATCTACAATGCCTCCAACTACATAAGCATCGTCCTTATTTTTTAGTTTAAAATATATAGTATTTTCTGTGTTTTTTAACAAAATTCCACTTTTAGTAAAAAAGGTGATTGGTAAATTATTTAGTTTAGTATTATTAATATTAGTTGTATTTTTTATAGTTGCATTAGTGCTATTATTACTTATTTCATTTAAGTTTTTAATTGTAATTGAAAAATTGGACCCTTCCTTAAAATTTCTATTCCATTGTGTGTCTAATTGTAAAATATATTCTCCAGATTTTAAATCTTTAGGTAATTTGATAGTACCAAATGATTTTCCGTCTTTGACATGAAATAAGTGACTTAATACTAGTTTATTATCAAAATCGTAAAGATTAATATGAAGATTTGTGGTTTCTAAGTTTGGCTTATTATTAATTTCGTTTACTACATAAGCTTTAAAGTCTATATTTTCTTCGGAAAAATAGTAGTTTTTATTAGTGTGTAAATAAAAATTTTCAATATTATAATTATGTAGATAGCTATTATTAGCAATAGTTTCTATAAGATTTTCATCAATATTTTCTTGACAAAAAGAAAGAAAACTAACTAACAAAGCAATAATTATAGTAGTATGACGCATTTGGTTTTAAAGTATAGTTTAAAATTAATGATTTATATTAAATAAACTACGCTAAATTATAATTCTAATTTTTTATAATTAAACAGTTGTATAAATTCTACAAGTCTATTATCTTATAGATTAAGTCTCCATCATCACTAATGCCATTAATTATAAGTTTTACGTTTTGATTTTCTGACTTTTTTATTTTGACTATGTTAGATTTGTTTGGGTCTAGGTTAACATTTGGAATCCAGTCAATGGTACTAAAAGAGTTTTCTGAGGTTTTATTTGGGTAAAATAAATTGCTATCTTCTAAGGTTTCTTGATTTATATTATAGCCATTAGTTGTTTTATATGTTTTAGATTTTGATATATTATTTGTTTTTAAATTAGAACCTTTTCTACTTATTAAATGAATAATACCATTTTCCGCTCTTATACCATTACCAAGACCACTAAGATTAACAGATATTAATTCAAAATCTGCTACACTTTGATTAGGATTAATTAAACCACCATTTTGACCTATGTTTATTCCATCTAATGAGATGCCAATTAAGCTTGGTTCTAAGTTTAATCCGCTTCTTCTTATGTTATAAACATAAACTCTAGGTCCATCATATACAACACGTAAGCCAGATATTTTTGTTCTTAAGTATTGTTCAAGAGTTATAAAATCTTTTTCAGGATCAATTAAATATTCTCTTGAATGACCAGCGTTTATACCTAAAAAAGGATTTTCTTTTTTAATTTTTTTAATCTGCTCTGCCTTTTTGTTTTCAATGTTCTTTAAAACTATTTCATCTAATAGTTCTATATCTTTAGATATTGGTAGTTCAATATTTTTTAGCTTTTTTGTAACAGTTTTTGTATTATCTATTTCTGTTTCTAAAACAGTTTTAACTTTAGACATTTTTAAAATACTATCTGGAATATAGCTGGTTGAAATATTATATATATAAAACTGTCCGTCTTTAGGTTCTCCTTTTTTATCCATTAAAGTAAGGACATAATCTGAAGGATGTGCGACTGATAAATTCTTAAACTCAAAGTTTTTATCTGAACTTAATTGATAAGTTAAAATTGTATTATTACTATTTGTAAAAAACATAACTTTATGATCAGCTGGATTTTCTATTGGAGTATTTATGTAGCCTTTTAGTTTTAAACCTTTTTCGTTATCAAATAAAAGTGTTTTTTTAGAAATAGATTGATAAGGAAACCTTTTTACATCGTTTTGATTACATAATGTGGTTATAATGTTTGAACTATAATCTATAACTTTACTATCTTTATGAAGCACACTAATACTTACATTAGCTTCTTTATAAACATTAATTAGGTTTAAATCTAAGGTTAGTGAGTCTTTAGTTTGATTTACTTTTTTTGCTAAAATATCAACTTGTTTTTCCGCTTTATAATTAAAACTCTTTTCTGCTAATAATTTATTATCTGTATCAAATATAGAAATGGTATTTAACCCATCAAATAGGTCTGTTTTAAAAAAGTTTAAATTATAAGTTAGTACGTTTTTTGATAAGTTAAAAGGTGCTGTAGTGCTTACAAATCCATTTTTATGAAGTGCAGCATAAACAAATTTGTTCTCTTTTTTTTCTATTGTTTCTTTACTGGTCCTTAATTTAAAATTAACAACATCAGCTTTTTTAGAATTGCTTTCTAATAATATAAAGTCAGTTTTTTTTGATGTTAATTGCTTTTTATTTTCATTATCAACTTCATTTAATATTGTATTTGTAGTAGTTAAAGTAGTATTTGAGTCTTTTAGGTTTTGAATCTGAATAGAAAAATTAGAACCTTCTTTAAAATTTCTATTCCATTGCGTATTTAATTGTAATGTATATTGGCCAGATTTTAAATCTTTAGGTAATTTGATAGAACCATGAGATTTACCTTTTTCGACATAAAACAAATGGCTTAACACTAATTTGTTATCAAAATCATAAAGATTAATATGAAGGTTGGTTGTTTGTAAATTAGGATGGTTGTTAGCTTCACTTACTACATAAGCCTTAAAAAAAATGCTTTCTTCAGTAAAGTAGATGTTTTTATTGGTGTGTAGATAGAAGTTTTCAATTTGATAATTATGAAAATACTCATTATTATCTATAGATGATATTGGAGATTTTTTAATATCCTCTTGAGAAAAACTTGAAAGTGAAATAAAAAAAATAAAAATTAAAGTAAAATAGCGCATAAGAATTAGTTTTTAATAAAAAGATGAGCATCAAATTTTATGCCTTAATAAAGTTAGTAATTATTAATTTTATTCTATTTCTTGTAGAAAGCAATATCTTGTTTGTATAAATAATTGTTTTTAGTTATTTATCCTAAAACTGAACATTTATAAAAAACTCCCAAAGTAATTTGGGAGTTTTTTAGTTTTAACCTCTAAAACTATAACTGTTTATAATATCTTTTAATTTATACTTCAGGTCTTCACCAGTATCATAAACCATTTGCTCGTTACTAGGGAAACGTATTTGTCTGTTTTTAAGTAATTGTAAATCTTGACTAGTTAAAGCTCTTCTGTCTCCTCTAACGGTTCCAAAGGTATTTTCAAAAACAAACTCGCTATCTATTGAAAAATTATCTAATATTTGGTTTTGTTTTAAGTCTGTGTAAACTACTCTTGCAATTACTTGAGTAGATTTTAATTGATTTACCTCAAAAAATCTAGCTTTTATAGTTACAATTTTATCTTGTTTAACATCATTACCTAAACTGTCTTGTACTACGTTTCCGTTTGTATCTAAAACATATTCCCATCCATCAACAATGTTTTTTTTACGCAGTAATTGTCTTTCAGTAACATGTTCTGGAGACACATTAATACGTCTTAATTGTAGTTGCATTGCATAATCATAATCTATAGTAGCATCTGTATTTGCATGATATGTTGTCCAGAATTGATCTAAACCATAGGTGCTAAAGTTTAATAAATCTGCTTCTAAACGTTGTGGTATGATTTGTCTAGTTTCATTTTCAATAGATACTAAAACAAAGTCAGTTCCATTAAAATGCGCATTATCCATTAACTGTCTAACATCTTTATAATTAGCATTAATATGTTCAATTTCGCTTAACAACTTATACGCTTCACGATTGTTATACTTATCATTAGTTTGTACTAACTCTAAAGCTTGTGTGTACTTATAGTCAGATACTTTAGCTCTATAATCTATAATTTCGTCTGTATAATCACTAAAATTAAGTTCTAATGTCTTTCCACTAATTTGTAATGGCATAACACGTTTAATAGCATTTTGACGTGAGTCTAAATCTAAATATGTATTATAAATTGTTTCAAACAATTCTGGATTACCATCTTTTGTTAAATGGTTTAAATTATTATGGTCTTCAGCAACAACTTTATAATAAGCATCCTGAAGCATTAAAATATAACTTTGCTTACGCTTTTTATCTTTATTGTTTTCTAGCTTTTTTAAAGCATTACTAATGGCTAAATCATAATTACCAGAATGTAATTGTTTTTCGATTTGCTTTCTTCCAACACAAGATGTTAGTACCAGAAGAACCAGTGCAATAAGTGTAAATTTTTTCATCTTTTTTGGATTTAATTGGTTTCTATATTAAGTATATTTCAATACTTGTGCCAAACCAAAAAAAGAAACCCTTTAATTTTAAAATTAAAGGGTTAACTATTTGATAATTAGTATGTTGCTATTTGTGTTTTTTAGGCTCAAAAACTGGTAGAAGTTTTGTTTTTACTTCTCCAAAACCAATACGTGTTCCGTCTTTTTCGCAAAACCCTCTCATGATAACTGTATCGTTATCATTAATAAATTTACGCTCAGAACCATCATTCATTTTTACAGGTTTTTCTCCTCTCCAAGATAATTCTAACATAGATCCATAACTGTCAGGCGTTGGTCCAGAAATAGTACCACTTCCCATCATGTCTCCAGAGTTTACTGGACAACCATTTATAGTGTGATGTGCTAATTGCTGAGACATGCTCCAATACATATGTTTAAAGTTAGACTTACTAACTACAGTTTCTTTAGCTTTTTCTGGTTGTATTGCTACTTCTAAATTTATATCATAACTTTTTTTACCAGACTGTTGTAAATATGGTAACTGTTTTTTAATAGGTTTAGGATTATCAATTTTGTATGGTTGTAAAGCATCTAAAGTCACAATCCAAGGAGAAATTGACGACGCAAAGTTTTTAGCTAAAAATGGTCCTAATGGTACGTATTCCCATTTTTGGATATCTCGTGCAGACCAATCGTTAAATAGCACTAAACCAAAGATGTATTCTTCAGCTTCGTTAACAGGAATTGGCTCTCCTAAATCATTAGCATCTGTTGTTATAAACGCCATTTCTAATTCAAAATCAACTAATTTACTTGGTCCAAAAACAGGTTCTGCTGCTCCAGCAGGTAATGTTTGACCTTGTGGTCTATGTACTGGAATTCCTGAAGGGATTACAGAGCTACTTCTACCATGGTATCCAACAGGAATATGTAACCAGTTTGGTAACAATGCATTATCTGGATCTCTAAACATAGTACCAACATTGGTAGCATGATCTATACTAGAGTAAAAATCTGTGTAATCTCCAATTTGTACTGGTAATTGCATTTCAATTTCGTCTAATCGGAATAGTACAATCTCTTTATGTTTTACACTGTTTTTAAGCGAATCATTTTCTGCGTCAAAAATTTCTGCAATTCTATTTCTTACTAATCGCCAAGTTTTGCGTCCATCAGCAATAAAATCGTTTAAAGTATCTTGAAGAAAAATATCATCCGTTAATGGGATGTTTTTAAAGTATCCTAATTGGTGCAAAGCACCTAAATCTATTGCAGTATCACCAATACGTGTTCCAATAGTTATGATGTCATCTCTAGTTAAAAAGACTCCAAAAGGAATGTTTTGAATGGGGAAATCCGAGTTTTTATCGACGTGCAACCACGATTTTCTATCTGGATTATTAGCGGATAATGGCATATCTAAAATTGTTGATTTGTTGTTTATAAATTATAAGTAAATATAAGTTTTTTCAATTATTTACAACTAGTATTTCTTATTTTTGGTAAAAATTTAACTCTAATAAAATATGCAACGCGACGAACAGATTTTTGAATTAATCCAAGCCGAAAAAGAACGCCAATTACATGGTCTAGAATTAATAGCATCAGAAAACTTTGTAAGCGACCAAGTTATGGAAGCTGCAGGTTCTGTATTAACTAATAAATATGCCGAAGGATATCCTGGAAAGCGTTATTATGGTGGTTGCGAAGTAGTTGACGAAGTAGAACAATTAGCAATTGATCGTGCTAAAACGTTATTTGGTGCTGCTTATGTAAATGTACAACCACACTCTGGTAGTCAAGCCAATACAGCAGTGTATCATGCATGCTTAAAACCAGGTGATAAGATTTTAGGATTTGATTTATCACATGGTGGACACTTAACGCATGGTTCTCCAGTTAATTTTTCCGGAAAATTATACGATCCAGTATTTTATGGAGTAGAGGAGGAAACAGGAGTATTAAACTATGATAAAATCCAAGAAATAGCAACTAAAGAACAGCCTAAGCTAATTATTGCTGGTGCTTCTGCGTATTCTAGAGATATAGATTTTAAGCGTTTTAGAACCATAGCAGATAGTGTAGGAGCAATTTTAATGGCTGACATCTCTCATCCAGCAGGATTAATTGCAAAAGGTATTTTAAACGATCCAATACCACATTGCCATATTGTAACCACTACAACACATAAAACATTACGTGGGCCAAGAGGAGGAATGATTATGATGGGAAAAGATTTTGACAACCCATTTGGAATAAAACTAAAAAACGGAAACTTACGTAAAATGTCGTCTCTTTTAGACTCTGGAGTATTTCCAGGAAATCAAGGATGAACCATTAGAGCATATTATTGCTGCTAAAGCTATTGCTTTTGGAGAAGCGTTAACAGAACCATTTATGCATTATATGCTACAGGTTAAAAAAAATGCAGCAGCTATGGCAGAAGCATTTGTAAAACGTGATTATAAGATTATCTCTGGAGGAACAGACAACCACATGATGTTAATTGACTTACGTAATAAAAATATTACTGGTAAAGATGCCGAAAAAGCGTTGGTAAAAGCAGATATTACTGTTAATAAAAACATGGTGCCTTTTGATGACAAGTCACCATTTGTAACCTCAGGAATTAGAGTTGGTACTGCTGCAATAACAACAAGAGGATTAAAAGAAAATGAAATGGAAGCTATCGTTGATTTAATAGATCAAGTTATACAAAACCATGAAAATGAAGATATGCTTGACCAAATAGCAGTAAAAGTTAATGCTATGATGAGCGAGTTACCTCTTTTTGTAGCTTAGATTATAAAATATAATTTCGCTTTCGCGGAAAAAAAAGCCTGCTAATTATAGCAGGCTTTTTTTATTGTGTTATCGTCACATCGAGTGATTTTTGAAGTATAAAAATTGTATCGAGATGAATGTAATTAAATTTAAGGTAATTTAAATTCTGAATTAGAATAACAGCTTTCTGAATATTTATATTCGATTAATTTTTCGATAATCTGTCCTGTTTTTAAATGACAATATTTGTGGTTTTCTGCAAAATCTAATATTTTATTAATTCCAGTAAATAAGTTTTCTGAACTAACTGTTTCGAATATTTCTATCCAATCTTCGTTTACAATTACATAATAGTGTTTTTCATTATAATCATCATTTAAATATGCGAATGAATAAACGCCACAATTTATATTTTTTTCTTTATCTATTCCGTAATACATTTCTAATGTTTCAATTATTAAAAACAACTCATTTTTAAAATAATAATCAATATTCTTAATTTCGTTTTGTCTTACAAGAAATTCAGCAAGTTTTAGTTTTAAAGATTTTATATCATAAATACTTTTTGTTGACTTTAACTCAAATTCACAATTTAGATCCAAACTTCGTCTTGGGTTTTTATTTATGGTAGAATAAACATTTATTAATTTTGAAATATAATTATTAGTTATTTCGGTACAATATTTTTGTTTAATAGCAAATTCTAACGTTAAAGCAATTGAGTCTTTTAGTCCTTGTAAGGTAGAAATATCTAAAATGTTAAATGAATTTTTGTCAACAATAACAAAAAAAGATAGACAGTGAGAAGAACCATTATTGAATACATAAATTCCATTTTCAGGTTTCTCTTCAATTTGTTTTTTATAAATACCACGAAAACTAATAACATCTTCAATGCTAGAGATTTCATTCTTTTCTACTAAAAATTGAGCAAGTTCAAGTTTTAAACTTTCTTTTGTCAATTTCTCAATTTTTTGGCATAAACCTAAATATGATGTAAGTAAAATTATTAATAGAAGTAAAGTTCTCATATTTTGATTTAACTAAAAAATAATATTAAGGTTTTAAGAAATTATTAGCTATGATTACTCAAATGTAATATGCTGATAAGCGCCTAAATCTGGACTAGTAGTTCTGCTAATACCTAAAATATCATTTGGTACTTGTGTTGAAAACACAGCGTTACCTTGTCCATTTGCTGCAGAATCGTCACCAATAATCAGGTCGTTTTCATTAGCATCTCTAAAGTCTGGATCTTGGTTAAATACCATTCCTTCATAGTGTGTGGTGTCATCAAAATCATAATTTTCACTACTAAAAAAGTTGTTGTTATCTTCAAAACGTAATAAGCAATTTGTAAACTTAAAATTAAACGGAATTGGACTGACTTCATCCTGGATTTCATCAATTAATAACTCAGGGTTATCATTTCCGTAGATGATGCAATTATTAAAATTAGCTTCTGTTAACTCTGATAAAAAAGCTGTATTGTCTTCATCCAGAACAAAATTATTAATTAAAAGCGCTGGAAATTGTCTAAAACTACTGTTCCAATAATTAGCAATTGTAGAGTGCGTGACGTTGTATTTTCCACCAAGTGTAGCACCAAAACTAGCTTGTCCAGCATTATTTAGTACAATATTATCTGCTTTAATTGAGGTATTACGTCCTAAAATACCAAACGTACTTACATTATATATTTGCGAGTTGGTAATGGTTAATTTATCCATTACTGCATTAGCATTACCATCTGATAAAATACCAACTGTTGCGTTTTTTATAGTAGCATGATTTATAGTGTTATTTTGACTGCCTTCAAACAACCAAATAGTTCCCCATTGTCCAGGTACATCACTAAATAAAGGTTCTAAACGGTCGCCTTCAAAAATAACTTCGTTTTCCAAAAGGTCTTGATCGTTACTTAATGCTCCATTTATATTTAATGTAGCACCTTCGCTAACTAATAATCCAGAATTTGCATGAAAATGCACACGTGCTCCAGCATTTACAGTTAAGGTTTGACCAGTTGGTACAGCTGCATAGCCATAAACAACATATGGTTTTTCGTTAGTAAATGTTAGTTCTTCAGGAAGTAACTCTCTGCCTTGTATTTCGGTTTCAACAGGTTGACCATTTATTGTTAAAGTCAATGTTTCTATAATTCCAGTAGTATTATCTTTATCTGGATAAATAAAATTAGCATCTTTAACTAAAGTGACTAAATCTACATCTTGTTGGTTTTCGCCTGTATCAAATAAAATTTTGTCTGTGTATAAAAACTCGTTACCAAACAAAGGTTCGGCATCTGTATTAAAAGTAGTTTCAATAAAGATAAAAAGGCTGTCTTTGGCTAATAATTGTACATTATTAAAGCTTTTTCCATCTTGACCATCTACATTTAAGCGGTAACCAGAGGTTTCTCCATTTTGTAATTGCACATTTGGAATAGAGATATCCTCATTACTATTATTATATACTTTTAAATTGTATGTGCTAGAGCCTATATTTGTAAAAATAGTATCTAGATATACTGTGTCTTTAGAGAATCCTAAGGTTCCTGTACTTGGTTCAAAAACAAAGTCTTTTCGGCAAGAACTCCATAATAAAATAAATCCAAGACAGCAGATAAAATATAGCGTACGCTTCATAAATTGTAATTGTAACTTTGGTTGACTAAAATATAACTTTTTTATAGTACAATTATTATGAAGTTGTAAAAGTTTTAATTCTTTTTATTGCGTCTTTCTTGACGTTTACGTTTTCTTTCTGCTCTTGCTTCTTTAAATTTTCTTAAATAGAATTTTTTATTGTTGTCTTTTCTTATTTCGTTTAAACGTTTTTGTTCTGCTAATTCTTCTGGAGTTAATGCAGGTTCAACTATTTCTCCATCAGAATAATAAATAGAAAAGGCTCCTCCAACAATAACAGTTTCTAAAGTATTGTCTGGTTCTAAACTAATGTTTATTGTATTTGCGTTTTCAATTTTATGATTTTTAGTTTTGTATCCAACATAACTAACTTCTATTTCAGCACTTTCGTTAATTTCTATACTGTAATTACCATCAAAATCTGTTGCAACACCATTATTTGTGCCTATTTCAACAATTGTAGCAGAGGGAAGTGGTAAACCGTTTTC
This sequence comes from Olleya sp. R77988, assembly GCF_044594215.1. GTDB lineage: Bacteria > Bacteroidota > Bacteroidia > Flavobacteriales > Flavobacteriaceae > Olleya. Next base: position 2,338,005 of record NZ_CP138988.1, read on the forward strand.
ATCTGAAATAACTCCAGAGATAGTAATTTTTTTACTAAGATTAACTTTATAATCGTTCCTAACCATTTCTACAGAAATAGAGTTGTTATATTCAACTAATATTTCATATTCTTGATAATCAGGATAAGTAAAAACCAAGGTTGCAGTTCTGCTAGTTTTTATAGTATAATTGCCATTTTTATCTGTAACAGTAAGATTGTTAGTACCTTTTTCTACAACCTGAACACTTGCAAGTGGTTGGTTGTTAATACCAATAACACGACCAGAAACCACTTTGTTTTGTAATATAGAACGCGCTATTTTTCCTTTAATTTGGGTTGTTGTAGATACAGAAGTTGTATCTGCAATTGGTTTGCCTTGTGCATAACTAGTACTTGTCCCAAAAGAGAGATAGGCTAGTAGTGCTGTACTAGCAACTGCTAAAAAGTTATTGCTGTCTTTTCTACTATACGCTAAAGGTCTGTCTAATTGATTGTCTTTAAAACGTCCACAAAGTTTTGCTTCTCTTTCATAAGTTTTGACAATATATTCGTCTGTTTTGTTTGTAAAATCAACAACAGTTTTTTCGCAAACTTTGCAATGACGTCCTTGATCTTTAGGTGTCATTAGGTTCCAATCTTCGTGACAAGGTTCTGGAATAGTGACTTTAATTTCTTTTCTCATGGTGGTTTGATTAATACATCAAATAACCAAAAAGAAATAGTATTTTAAAACCTAAAATGAGTAAACGCTACTTTTGAGTGAGTTAACTTTACTTTTCAATAATTTTTACCTCAAATAATTTGTCCCAACGCTTTCCTGTTAAGAAAAAGGTTTTTGTATCAGGATTATAAGCAATTCCGTTAAGGCAATTTTCGCTGATAGAAAAGTTAGAAATTTGCTTTGTTAGAGGTGTACAGTTTAAAACAGCCTGAACTGCTCCATTTTTTGGATTAATAACAGCAATTCCATTTTTTTCCCAAATGTTAGCATATAATTTGTTGTTAGCCCATTCTATTTCGTTTAGTCGTCCATACTTACCTTTGTTAGAATACACTTGTATATGATCTTCTTCTATTAAAGTTTCTGGATTTAATGTCCAAATTAAGCTTGTACCATCACTTTTAAACAGTTTTGATCCATCGTTACAAAATCCCCAACCTTCTTTACTTTGTCCATAGTTAAAGCTACTTTTCTTTTTCAAGGTAGTTGCATCATAAGTAAATCCTTTTTTGCCTTGCCAAGTTAAATGATAAACTATATTATTTAGTACAGTGATTCCTTCTCCAAAAAAAGCATCTGGAATTGCAGTTTCTGCAATAACATCTCCAGTTTTATAGTCTATTTTTCTAATTTTAGATTCGCCACGTTGACCAGTACTTTCATATAAAACACCATTATAAAACTCTAACCCTTGGGTAAAAGAGGTTTTATCGTGTGGATAAGTGTTTACAATTTCTAAGGATAAAACTTTTGGAGCTGTATCGCTTAATAATGAAATTGTTTGGTTGACAATTGCTTTTTCTCCATTAAAATTAACTGTAGTTTTCAAAACATGTTCTCCTAATTTAAAACCTAAAAGTGGTTGTTTTGCTTCAATTGTTTTTCCGTCTAACTCATAGTTTATAGAAGAAACTTCTAAGTTTTTAGGGTTTTTAAGCGCTAATTCTAAGGTTTTATCTATGCTAATTGTACCATTTTGCGCATTAGTAGTTACAGAAAAACTCTTTTTTTGCTCTTCTATATTAGCACCACAAGCTATTAGTACTATTGCTAAAAATATGATTGTAAGGTGTTTATATGTTTTCATTTTGTAAACTAATTTGAGAGCAAGTTATTTATTAAAATTCATTATAAAAAATGATTGTGAAAAATTTAAAAGTATGTATCTTTGCAACTGGCAAGTCCTACACAACCAGCTCCTGTTGAATCCTCCAGGTCGGGAACGAAGCAAAGGTAAATGGTCGTAGCGGTGTGATGTAGGTAGCTTGCCTTTTTTTGTGCACTATATTTTCCTTTAAAAATGAAGGATTTAAAGATATAAAATTAAGATTTGTTAGTTAATTCTAACAAATCTTTTTTCATTTTAGACTGTTTTATCACTTTCATTATTAATTTTACAGTTCTAATTATTAATTAAAAATAATGTCTAAAGTTTTATTAATTACTGGAGGGTCTTCTGGAATAGGAAAATCTATTGGAGAATTTTTATCCCAAAAAGGATTTACCGTTTATGGTACTAGTCGTAATCCTGATAAGTATACTAATAGTAAATTTAAATTGGTTGCTTTGGATGTTAACGATACAAATACAATTGCAGAAGCAGTAAAAACGGTTATTGCAGCAGAAGGTAGGTTGGATGTATTAGTTAATAATGCAGGTGTTGGAATTAATGGAGCTGTAGAAGAAATTCCGCAAGAGCAAATCCAACATAACTTTAATACTAACTTTTTTGGACCTATAAATGTTATTAAAGCAGTGTTGCCACAAATGCGTAAACAACAGTCTGGTTTAGTGATAAATATTACATCCATTGCTGGTTATATGGGATTGCCTTACAGAGGGATTTATAGCGCAAGTAAAGGTGCTTTAGAGATTGTTACCGAAGCATTACGTATGGAAACTAAAGACTTTGGTGTTCAGTTTACCAATATTGCTCCTGGTGATTTTGCAACTAACATCGCAGCAGGACGTTATCATGCTCCAGTTTTAAAAGAATCTCCTTATACAAAATATCCAAACGTATTAAAGGATATTGATGCGCATGTAGATAATAGTAGTTCTCCAATAGCTGTTGCTAAAAAAGTGTATCAAGTTATTAATACAAAAAAACCAAAAATACATTATAAAGTTGGTGCTTTTATGCAGAAATTTTCGATTGTATTAAAGTTTTTATTGCCAGATAAACTTTATGAAAAACTATTACTAAACCATTACAAATTGTAGTTTTTGGTATGTTTTTTGATATTAATGTTTTCATAATTTCTGACTATGAAAAAATTAGTAACCCTTTGTTTTTGTTTAAGTATTTTATCTTTTACAAGTTGTGAAGATATTTTAGAATGTGTAATCAATCGAAGACCTGAACTACCTGATATATCTCTAGAAGAAGGTTATCTTCAGCAGATTTATAACCAACAATTTGACGCAGGAATTAAAAACGAACCAAGAGATAATAATTATGATTACTATTTTGAACTTGTTGGAGATTTACCAGATGGTTTAGATATGTATATTGACTTTAGAACGGTTATATTTGAAGGTATTCCGTTAAATAGAGGTGTGTTTGAGTTTACGTTATATCTAGATGTAGATCCACCTGTGTATTATGATGAAGAAACTGGAGATTATGAAGACGCCATGTGCTCATATTCTACTTCTGAGAATTATACAATTATTATTAATTAACTAGTTAATTATTGGTGTTTTGTTAAAAATTTAATGGCATTAATTTTACTTGCTAAAGTTAAATTGTAACTTTGCATTGCGTTAAGGATGGAATACTTCGTCTTCGCTCAGTACAGGCTTTCTGTCTGAGCTCCTTGAAGAGACCGAGTAGTGACAGCTTGTTAAAACGCCCAAATAATTTAATATACACAACTTAAATATATTTTAAATGAAATTTTTTATTGATACTGCTAATTTAGACCAGATTAAAGACGCTCAGGATATGGGTATTTTAGATGGTGTTACAACTAATCCATCTTTAATGGCTAAAGAAGGAATTACTGGACACGATAATATTATGAAGCACTATGTTGACATTTGCAACATTGTGGATGGTGATGTTAGTGCAGAAGTTATTGCAACAGATTTTGAAGGTATGGTTAAGGAAGGAGAGGCTTTAGCAGAATTACACGATCAAATTGTTGTTAAATTACCGATGATTAAAGATGGTGTTAAGGCTTGTAAATATTTTAGCGATAAAGGAATTAAAACTAATGTAACATTAGTGTTTTCTCCAGGTCAAGCGTTATTAGCAGCCAAAGCTGGTGCAACTTATGTGTCACCTTTTATTGGTCGATTGGACGATATTTCTACAGATGGTTTAAATTTAATTGCTGAAATCAGACACATTTATGATAACTATGCTTTTGAAACTGAAATACTTGCAGCTTCAGTACGTCATACAATGCATGTTATTGATTGTGCTAAATTAGGTGCAGATGTTATGACTGAACCATTAAAATTTATTGAAGGTTTATTAAAACACCCTTTAACAGATAGTGGTTTAGCTAAATTTTTAGAAGATTACAAAAAAGGAAACTAGGCTTAAATAAGCTTAATCAACCTACTATAGATATAAAACCCAAGTTTTTAACTTGGGTTTTATTGTTTTTAAACGAATTTTTAAATCTTATTATAATAGTCTATTTTAAAATTAAGCGTTTGTTTTAAAAGATTTTTTTAATTTTAAAGCTTAACGCTATAATTAATTTAAGATGCACAAACCAACCAAAGAAACTATATCTGCAATAGAGAAAAGTAAATTAGATGTCCTTTTAAAAGACTATGAGCTAACTAATACTAAAATTGAAAAGTTTGTAGGAAATCAATTTTTTTATACTCAAGGTGCTTTAGTTTTAACAGGTGGTTATGTCTTTTTTTTAATAGAAGGTGTAAGTGCTATAGATAAAGCAGTAAACACAAATATTGATACTAAATTTTATCTTCAGTTTTTGCCATTTTTTGTTTTACTTATTCTTTCTGGTGTTTTGTATCAATACCAACGTACAATTGGGTTACAAGGTTATAAGCAGTATTTAGAGAGAGCTATAAATAAAATAGTTGGACAAAATATTGTAAGCTATGGACATATTGGAATGCGTCTAATGTTAAAAAACAATTTAATCTCTTTGCTAAATGTTATTTTATATGGATTAGTATATGCAGCAGCTTGTTTTTTAGCAGTTGTAAAGCCTTCTAATATTGATGAGCCAAAATGGTTAGTATTCCATATTATTGGATTTGTTTTGTTTTTGATTTTTGCTTTATGGCAAACTAATAATCATACTCAAAGAATTAGAGAAGCTGCAGAAAAAGCGTCAAGATTTGAGGAAGGATTAGAAATTTTTAACGATTATTAATCTGTTTTTCGTGATTCTACCAACCAATATGGATTAGTTTGAAAGGCTTCCCAATACTTTAATAATTGGTTAAAAATAGTTGTTAAATCAATATCTTGACCTTTTATTTTATCTTCATGATAACGTACTAAATAAGCTATAAGGTTATAACAAGTTGTAAACTCTCCACAAGCTATTAGTTGATCTTGCATGTTGCTGGCTTTTGCATCATCATCAAACCAAAGTGTTGTACCAAAAGAAGCACAATTTTTAGCAATATCTTTTATTGGTTTAGAAATGGTATTAGTATAGGGTTTAATTTTATCCCATTCTAAAGCATTTTCTGGCTTGTCGCTACTTTCACAACGCAACTCGTAGATTGCAGATGTAATAGCAATTTCGTTATAGGATTTATATAATTTATTTGCATTTTGACGTCTATCATTTTTTAGCATTACCACTCCAGACATAACCAAAAGACTATTTAAACGGTTAATAAGATAGTTGCCTAATCTACTAGGACTGACTTTAAAGTCTTCAGTAAGATTTGTTAGCTTTTTTATTTTTCTACTTACAGAAAATAATCCAAATTGTATCAATAATTGAAAACTAGCTATAATTAAAGTAATAGAGTAGAGTAACCACCAATTTTTTATAAATGAAAATACGCAAATAGCAATACATGCAAGCCATACAATTGGGTTTGAAAGTACAGTTAGTAGGTTGGAAAAAGTTGTTGATTCTGCAAATTTAAAAACTTCATTTTCAGTTTTATTAATGTAAGGTGATGATACATCGTTTATTAAAAACAAACTATAAGGATTAGCACTTTCTTTGGTAGTTAAAAAAACGGAAGCACCTTGGTTGTCAACAATACCACCATCCATTAAACCTATATCTTTTAGTCTTTTGGGATTAGGCATAAAATCTGAAGGAAAAGCAATAGGCTCAAAACCACCAGGAAATGCAGAAGATGCAGCAATACAATCTCCTATTTTTATTTTGTCTTCTAGTTTTTTGTATTGGTTTGGTAAACTACCATGCCCAAATACACGTCCAGGTTTATCAATGTTTTGAAACCTAAATTGGGTTGAGTTTGTAAAATCGGTAGCGTTAAAACTAATCCTATTTAAATGCGTATTTGCATTTACAAAATCTGCTAACGTACGATTATTTGTTAGTTTGTTATACTCGATAGCAAAAGCATTAATTGGATTTTTGTGTTTGTGTTTATTTTCTTTTTGGTTCCAAATTGTAGTGTTTTTAATATGTTGTAGTGCATTTTGTGCTAACAAATCGTTTTGTAACCAGATATAATAATCGCCATAAAAAGTATTAAAAGATTGATTGTCTATTAATGATTGTACATATTTACCTCCAGTTATAGTTCCTCCAGAAACTGTTGACAATGCTTTTACTTGTTCTAATAAGTTGGTTTTTTCTAAAAAAGATAAACTACCAAAAGCATAGCAAGAAGCTCTATATCCACCACCAGAAAAACATAATGCAATAGCATTAAAAACAGGACTCATAAATTTAATTATTTAGAAATATAAAGCTAGTAAAATAGTTTTGATTTATTAGCAAATACTGATTATTGTCATAAATAATTGAAAGAAAATGAATTAACTTTATTACATAAATAATCAAGTAATGGATAATAACCTAAATACATTAAAGCAATTTTATCAAAATCTTGGTAAACTATTCTATGCAATAACAATGTCTGATGGAGTAATAGAACCATTAGAAATTGAAACCCTAAAAGAGATTATAACTAAAAACTGGAACAACGACGCTACTTTTATACTAGAGTCATTTAATTGGTTAAATGAAGATAATGAATACAATGCAGAAAGGTGTTTTAATAGCTTTTTAGATTATAAAATCCATAATAGCAATTTATTTACTGATGATATCAAGCAAAAAACGACTGCAACAGCAATAGCAATAGCGTCAAGTTTTTCTAAAACAAATAAATCAGAACTTATGATGCTAGCAAAATTAGACATCGAATTTAAAAAAGATTAAATAATTAAAAAACAGCTTTACTATGTTTAAAAATTTAGAAGAGAAAGAAATTAAATTTATTTTAGATAATAATTATATTGGGCATTTAGGTTACATCTACCAAAACAAACCTTTTGTTATACCAATTACTTATTTTTTTGATAAAGACAGTAATGCTATTATATGTTATTCTGCAGATGGACATAAAATGAATGCAATGAGAGCTAATACTAATGTGTCTTTACAAGTCAACACAATTCAAACAGTTACTCAATGGAAATCTGTTTTAATACATGGTCAATATGAACAAAAATATGGAAGTGAAGCAAAATCGTATCTGCACAAGTTTTCTTTAGGAGTAAAAGACGCTATTTTAGAAAAGGAACATAAAAAAGCAAGTTTTATAGAAGAGTTTTCAAGCAAAACTTATAATGGTAATATGCCTTCCGTTTTTTTAATAAAAATAGATGACTTTACAGGAAAAAAGAGAAACACATAACCCCATTTTCTTTAAGTAGAATTCTGTTTTAACTTCAATAAAGTTAAAAATCTCAATAACACCTATACAAAAACCATACATCTAATATTTTTGATTTTTTACGCACCTTTTTAATAGTATATTGATTCTCTAACTAAAAACTAATTAAATGAAAAAAGGTGTTTTTTTACTTTTAATTGCTGCGGTTTCGGCATTAGGAGGATTATTATTTGGATATGATACAGGAGTTATAAATGGTGCTCAGTTTTATTTAACAGAGCATTTTCAATTAACAGATGGATTAAAAGGATGGGTTGTTGGAAGTGCACTTTTAGGTTGTTTTGTAGGAGCTATTGTAGCTGGACCATTAAGTATAAAAATAGGTAGAAAATGGTCGTTAATTATTTCGGCAATTTTATTTACATTATCTGCTTACGGTTCTGGGTTGCCAGAATTATTTCCACAAACCGTAGACATGTTAGTTGTTTTTAGAATTATAGGAGGTCTTGGTATTGGAGTAGCATCTATGAACGCACCAATGTATATAGCAGAAATCGCACCTTCAAATATTAGAGGACGTATGGTTACTTACTATCAATTAGCTATTGTAATTGGTTTTTTTGTAGTGTTTCTAGCGACTTATTATATAGGAAATAATTTAACTGATGCAGAAAACATAGAGTTTGGATGGCGTCGTATGTTTTGGTCAGAATTAATCCCAAGTGGATTATTTTTATTGCTTTTGTTTTTTGTTCCTAAAAGCCCAAGATGGTTAGCGTTAAAAGGTCAAGATGAAGAAGCTTTAACAGTCTTAAAACAAATTAATGAAGAAGATCAAGCAGAAGAAGAATTAGCCCAAATAAAAAGCTCATTAAGCAAATCTGACGATGGTGTAAAAGTAAATTATTTTGCAAAAGCTGTTTTTATTATTATTGCAATAGGTACAGTGCTTTCTATGTTACAACAGTTTACAGGTATAAACGCAGTTTTATATTATGGAGCAGATATTTTTGAAAAAGCACTTGGTTTTGGAAAAGAAGATGTACTTGCACAACAAATATTATTAGCATTTGTTAATTTAGTATTCACATTTGTAGCCATGTTTACAGTAGATAAGTTTGGACGTAAACCATTATTATACATTGGATCAATTGGTATGATTGTTGGGTTTTTATTATTAGGTGTTACGTTACAACAAGAAAAAGTTGGAATGTTATCTTTAATAGGAGTGTTAATCTTTATTGCTTCTTTTGCATTATCAATGGGACCAGTAGTTTGGGTATTGTTGTCAGAGATGTTTCCAAATAAAATTAGGAGTGTAGCTATGTCTGTAGCTGTAGCAGCACAATGGGCAGCTAATTATGTGGTATCTCAATCTTTTCCTATGGTTATGGGAAGCGAGACTAATAATAATGCACCATGGAATGGCTCTTTACCTTACTTTATTTTTATAGCGTTTATTTTAATTATTGTTTATGTAACCTATAAGTTTATTCCAGAAACAAAAGGAAAATCTTTAGAAGAGATTGAAGGGTTTTGGAAAGAGTAAAAATAAAGTTTAGTTTATATTATAAAAAATCACAACTTAGGTTGTGATTTTTTTTGTTTAATAGAATAACCTTTGTTGTAGAATTGTCTAAATGATAAACTATAAAATTATTATGTTTTACTTTGTTTTAACCTACATATTGCTATTTTTATAATCCCTAAGAATTTCATATTAATATATAACTAACTATACAAGACAGTTTTTACTGCTTAGAATTGTTATGTCAAAAATTCAACCAAAAAATAGAATTTAGTTTTGAATAAAGAGAATTTACATATAAGGGAATACATAGATTTAGTCAAACTAGCATTAGAAAAAGAATTTTCAATAAAACTTCAAATTGATTTTAGACTTTTAAGTAAAGAATTTACAGTTTTTGATTTAGCTGATACTGAAAGGCATTTTTATGTTGAAGTTGTACCATTAATGAAAAGCCTGGATATAAACCGTATTATTCAAAAAGTAAATAATCAAAAAGAGATATTACAAAAACTATATTCAAATGAAAAAGCATCTCACATTTTAGTTTTTCAAAACACACTAAGTATAAGAGACAAAAATACTTTTGATAATGCGCTATTAAATAATTCTATTCAGCAATTCAGTTTTGACAATATAGATATTAAGAATATGGCAAATCAACCTGAGTTAAAGGATGATGAAAAGGTATATACTGAATATCAAAAACTAACAGGTCCTAAAATATCGAGCAAAAAAATAGACCATTCAAAAGTTGAAAAACCAAATAATATAAAAACCGAAAATGAAATATTAGAGTTTAGAAATAGTTTAGGACTTGTAAACTATTTTGTAGCAGGACATTTATGGAATGGAGTGGATCAATTATCCCGATTTATTGATAATAAGATATGGGAGAATGGTCATGAAACTAATGATACTAATGCAGTTAATTCAGTTTCTAAAGGAGATATAATATTCATTAAATCTACTTTTGCAAATCAAGGTATTAGTTTTTTAAGGGTAAAAGGAATAGGTTTAGTGATTGATAATAAAAATGACGGACACAATTTAGAAGTAAATTGGTATATTTTTGATAAGCCTATTGATATTGAAAACTTAGGTAAATATAGAAGGACTTTTGCAAGAGTAAAAAGTAAAGATGTTGAGCAAATTTTAAGTAGTATTTTTAATAATATACCAAATTTCTTAAATATTTTTAGCTTATTATATAGTGCAGTTTTTAAGGATAGTTTAAAGAATAAAAATGTTGATGCAAATGATGAAGATAGAGTTCGTCAATTAATTAAAGATACATTAAATGCCGAATATAAATTAAACCTTGTTATAGAACTTACTCGTGTCTTATATGGTTCAAATATTAAGTTTGATTTATCAGATGATAAAGCTAAAACTTTTGCTGTAATATTAAAAAAAGAAGATTTTTCAGATGTTCCTACTGAATCTAAGTATAAACCAGGTAGTAGAGATGAGAGAATAATGTTGAATATCTATTCTAAAATTATTGCAGATATTGATTTACTTTTTTCTGGAAATAACTTAGATAAATATTTTGCTTTTTTTGACGAATCTTTTACAGATAAAGATGTTACTCAATTTAAAATCTGGCTTACAGATAATTACAATAAGGTAATTGAGGTTTTGAGACTGTCAGATATTATTAAGTTGTCCGATAAAAATAATATTAGAAATAATGATATTAAAATAGGAAATAATAAAAGCACTGAAGATAGCCAAGAGGATAATGAATCAATAAATTCAGATAAAATACCATTCCATTTAGATAATGTTGAAACTATTGATAGATTAAATCGAGAACCTGTTGCTAAATCTTTAGCACGATTAATTAATAATGAAATATTTTCTAGCAAAGATTTAAACCATTCTTTTATGATACATCTTCAAGGAGAATGGGGTTCTGGAAAATCTACGTTTCTTAATCTTCTTGAAAAAAACTTAGATACATCACAAAAAAAATGGATTGTTATAAAATACAATGCTTGGCAAAATCAACACATTCTTCCACCTTGGTGGTCATTTATAGATCAAATTTATCAACAATCCAAACCAAAATTTAATTGGTTTTTTGATAGACCAGGTTTAAGATTTAGAGAAAATATACGTAGAGTAATTTGGTATAGTGGTTGGCATAAAATTATGACATTAGTTATATCTTTAATTTTTGGATGTTTATTATTGGCTTATGGTAAATCATTGATTACTGTTGTTTCAGAATTACCCTCAACCGAAAATATTGATAATAAAACAAAGGGTTTAACCTTAGAGGTCTTTGCTAAATTAATAGTTAGTGTAGGTTCGGTTATTGGTTTAATATATTCACTATCAAAATTTTTGTCAACACCTTTTTTAATGAAATCATCTGGAGAAGCAAAATCCTTTCTTCTTAGAGCTTCAGATCCAATGAATAGAATCAAAACACATTTTAACGACTTAATTTCAAATATTAATGATCAAGGTTATCAAATAGCAGTTTTTATTGATGATATTGATCGTTGTAATAAAGCTTATACAGTTAATTTATTAGAAGGAATACAAACGCTGTTTAAAGATAAAAAAGTGCTATATGTAGTAGCAGGAGATAAAAATTGGATTTCTACATGTTTTGAAAATAATTATAAAGAGTTTATAGATAAAGTGTCTAGAAATAATGAACAATTAGGTGATTTGTTCCTAGAAAAAGCATTTCAACTTTCAGTAAGAATGCCTAATGTTTCAGAAAGAACAAAACAAAAATACTGGCATCACATTTTAGGTGTTAAAGAAAGTGAATTAGATAAAAAGACAAAGCTTAGTGATAATCAAAAAATTGAGTTAAAACAAAAAATAGCAAGAAATATCAAAGAAGGAAAATTTGCTAATCCAGAAGTGTTAAAGAGTTTAGAAGATGAATTTAATGCTAGTGAACAAGATATTTCTGATATTGCTATTGAAACTTTTGACGAAAAAAATGATGATATAAAACATTTATTTATAGATCATTTTGCCTTAATTAATCCAAACCCAAGATCTATTAAACGTTTAGCTAATAATTACACAATGTATAGGAATACTTTAGTTGCTGAGCGTAAGGAGTTTGATCCAAATAAATTATTTAGATGGTTAATAATTGATGATATGTATCCAGTTTTAAGTAAGCAATTATTGCATTTAGAAAAAGAAATAGATATTGATACTTATATAAATAGCATGAATTTAAATAATGCAGCAGAATTAAATTTAAATAAATTGTTATTCGATAAAGAAAATAAACATGGTAGTAAAATAGAGATTAGTGATATTAAAGATATACTAGGCTTATAATCAATAAAAAACTAGATTTCGAATACTAATTTGCAATTTTATAACAAAACAAAAAAACCATAACTTTCGTTATGGTTTTTCTTTTGCGGAGAGTAAGGGATTCGAACCCCTGGAGGTGTGACCCTCAACAGTTTTCAAGACTGCCGCATTCGACCACTCTGCCAACTCTCCAAAGTGCCTCATTGGGTATTCCCCAAATGCGAGTGCAAATATAGATAGGTTTTTAGTTCTATTCAAATAAAAAATGTAATTTTTTTTAAAAAACTAATATTCAGTTAAATACAAATCTATTAAATAGTGTAATAATATAAATCTATTTACTTTTTATTATTCTTAAAGTGTTAAGCGTTATTTTTGACTAAAATTACAATATGGATATTATAAAACAGCTTAATTGGCGTTATGCTACAAAAAGCTTTAATACAGAAAGAATAATCTCTCCTGAAGATATAAAAACGATAACAGAAGCTTTTAATTTAACAGCAACCTCTTATGGTTTGCAACCTCTTAAATTAGTCGTTTTAAAAGATAAGGAGATACAAAAAGCATTAGTCCCTTTTTCATTTAATCAAAATCAAGTTGCAGAAGCGTCTCATCTTTTAGTCTTTTGTATTGAAACAGAAATAGATACAAACTACATTGTAAATTATTTTAAAACAGTTAAAGAGATTAGAAATACACCAGACGATATATTAAACCCTTTTAAAACCTTTTTAATTGAAGAGTTTAATAACAAAAGCCAAACAGAAAAGGAAGTTTGGGCAACTAAACAAGCCTATTTAACAATGGGTAATTTAATGACTATTTGTGCTTTGTTAAATATTGATGCATGTCCTATGGAAGGTTTTAATCCTGAGGATTATGATCGTGTTTTAAATTTAAAAGAACAACACTTAAAGTCTGTTTTAGTAATGCCAATTGGTTACAGATCTGATGACGATTTTATGGCTGAATTAAAAAAAGTAAGAAAGCCAATAGAAGAAAGTATAATTATGCGTTAATACAATAAAGTGGCAAGATTATTGTTATTTCATAAAAAACAATACTTTTGTAAAGCTTTAAAATCGTTATAAAATGAAAAAAATACTCTTATTATTTGTCCTATGTGTTTCATTTACAGTAAGTGCGCAAGAAGAAGATGAAGATATGACTAATTTAAATTGGTTAACCGATTTAGATGAAGCTAAAAAAGAAGCATTAGCTTCAGAAAAGCCAATTTTATTATACTTTACTGGAAGCGACTGGTGTGCACCTTGTAAGATGTTAAAAAAGGATTTTTTTAATACAGAAGCGTTTGAAGAAAAAGCAGAAAAGTTTGTTTTAGTTATGATTGATATGCCTAGACGGACAGATGTTATTTCTGAAGAACAATTGAAAAAAAACGAAAAAGTAGTTAGTAAATATAACGCATCAGGAGGTTACCCAAATCTTGTAGCATTAAATGATAAATTAAATGTTATTGGAGAATTATCTGGTTACACCTTTTTAAGAGAAACTGATAGGCATTTTGCTTTTGTAGATGCAGTTTTAGAAAACTACTAACAATTAAGTTACAATATTTAAAAACGTCTAAAATTAATTTTTAGACGTTTTTTTTATTGCTTAAATTCTTTTAGATTTGATTTTTAACCAATATATAATTTATGCCAGGATTTGAACGCTTTGGAGATTTAGAACGGAAAGAATTACAAGATGTAATGGATAATGGTGTTTTAATGCGTTATGGCTTTGATGGCATGCGTAATGGTCACTGGAAAGCAAAAGCTTTAGAGAACGAGCTAAAAAACGTTTTAGAGAGTGATTATGTACAATTAGTATCCAACGGAACCTCTGCAGTTTCTGTAGCATTAGCAAGTGCAGGTGTTGGAGCTGGAGATGAGGTTATTATGCCAACTTTTACATTTGTAGCAAGTTTTGAGGCTATACTGTTATTAGGTGCAATTCCTATTTTAGTAGACATTGATGATACTTTAGGTTTGGATGCTAAAGCGGTTGAAGCTGCTATTACACCAAAAACTAAAGCTGTAATGGTTGTGCAAATGTGTGGAAGCATGGCTAATATGAAAACGCTTTCTCAGGTTTGTAATAAACACAATTTACTTTTGGTTGAAGATGCTTGTCAAGCAATTGGAGGACGTTATGATAATAAACCTTTAGGTAGTATTGGAGATTTAGGCTGTTTTTCTTTTGATTTTGTAAAGACAGTTACTTGTGGAGAAGGAGGTGCTGTTATTACAAATAATAAACAGTATTATACAAATGCAGATCATTTTAGTGATCATGGTCATGACCATGAAGGAAACGATAGAGGAGCAGAAACACATCCTTTTTTAGGTTATAATTTCAGGATTTCAGAATTGCATGCAGCAGTTGGTTTAGCACAAATAAAGCGCTTGCCAGAGTTTTTAGAGGTCCAGAAAAAGAACTACACAATTTTAAGAGAGGCTTTATCTAAAATTCCTGAAGTTACTTTTAGAACAGTTCCTGAAGGAGGACAAGAAAGTTATGCTTTTTTAAATTTCTTTTTACCAGATTTAGACACTGCAAGAAAAACAATTAATGGTTTTAAAGAAAGTGGAGTAGACGTTTGTTGGAACTACTTTGATAATAACTGGCATTATGTTAGAAAATGGAATCATTTAAAAGAGGCCAAATCTTTATTTCCTTTATCTAAAGAAATAAAAGACGCTTTAAGTTTGCTTAGTAAAAAATCTTTTGACCAAAGTGATCATTTTATTGGCAGAAATATTTCTTGTTTAATCAAAATGTCTTGGACTGAAGATGAAGTTAAAAAACGAGCTAAACTAATGGTTGAAGCTGTTAAAAAAGTGCTTTAAAACCACGTACTTTCACCTTATAAATAACTATAAAGTCAGCTTTTATATAAAATAAAGCTCCAATTTTAATTAATTGGAGCTTTTTTATTTTAAGATGTTAACCTTTTAAAACGCATTCTATTAAGTAGTAATTAACCAATACTATTTAATAATGAAAACAAACTACTTTTTTTTACTAACTCTCTTTTGTTTAGCAAGTAGTGCTTATTCTCAAAGCATAGAAAAATTTTCCATTGATAGTGGTGGAGCAGTCTCAAATACTCCAGATATAGAGTTAATCTATACTATAGGAGAAGTTAATGTTGCAGAACGATCAACATCAACTATTCAATTATCTGAAGGGTTTTTAACCAGATTTATCAGAATCAAAATTAATCCAAAAGTCTTTTTACAAGGTGCAATTATTAACCCAGAAACCACTGGTTTAATGAATGATGACTTACGTGAAACATCCTTACTACCAACAACATCACCTTTTGAAGATGCAGCTTTAGTTGGTGCATCTGTATTTAATACAGGAGGCTCTTCTGGTGTTGGTTTAGCTGAAGATGATATACTAGATTGGATATGGTTAGAGTTTAGAGACGAATTGGATACTGGAAACAAAATTATGGGTAGATCAGCATTATTACAGCGTGATGGAGACGTTGTGGCTTTAGATGGTGTTTCTACTTTATCTATTGCTATTGCAGAAAAAAACTACTATGTAGTATTAAAACATCGTAATCATTTAGGAGTGATGTCTCAAAATCCTATTTCGTTAACTAAAACTACTACAGCTATCAACTTTACAGAAACTACAACACCAACCTTTGGTACAAATGCACAGGTTGTTTTAGATAATGGAAATTTAGCCTTATGGGCTGGAGACGTAAATGATAATGGTCAAATTCGTTTTTCAGGATCAGATAATGACGCTAACATTATTAAAGACGACGTTTTAAACGATCCTGCAAACGGATTTAGCTCAGTTACTCATACTGTTGTAGGTTATAATTATATGGATGTTGATTTAGACGGAAATGGACAGTTTTCAGGCTCTGACAACGATAGTAACATTATAAAAGATAATGTGTTGCAGCATCCAGATAATGGCTTTAATAGCCCAACTTTTACAATTTCTACAACTATACCAGACGAAAATTAAAACACATATAAATCACTATTAATCCATTAAATTTTAAATTATGAAAACTTTTTACTCAACTATTTTATTACTTTTTATTTCCGTTTTAAGCTTAGCACAAGCCTATACTTACGGAATTGTTAGCACAGGAAACTTCGATTTTAAAATTGTAGCTATTCCAGATTTTAGTGCTAGTACTGATGCATCAGATATGGGATTTGCATTAGTCTTACCTGCTGGATCAGACGATATTATTAATGCTACTAGTTTATTAGCAGCAAGAACATGGCAAGTCCAACAATTTGATGCTGCTTTTTTAACAGGTCAAGGGTTAGGTGACGGAACTAAAGATGTCTTTTTATTTAACAATCCACCAGGTCAATCACTAATCGCTCATAACGCTGGTGACCAAATAGATTTAGTGTATTTTTCTTTAAGTACAATGCCAAGTAATGGAGAGATTGCTTTTCTTGATAATTCAGACCCAATAGCAATTGGAGCATCTGGTGTTTTAGATAGTTTTTATAATTCTAATATTGATAACACTTCAACACAAGATTATTTTGGAGGTTTAGCAGCAGGATTAGAAAACTTTATGTTTTCTACACTTGGTGTAGTGGAAGCAGAGATGTTAGAAGCATCAATTACAATATATCCAAACCCAACGGTAGACAGTATTACCATAAAAGCTTCAGCTAAAATAGAGTCTGCTGTATTATTTGATATTACTGGAAAAATTGTTTTAAACCAAAAATTACCAGAAACAATGGATTTAAGTAAACTTCCTAGTGGAGTTTATTTACTTCAGTTAAAAACAAATAGAACAACGGTAACCAAAAGAGTTGTAAAAAAATAAGTCAATCATTATAAAAACATATAATCATGAAAAAATTAATAATAACAACAATAGTTTTCCTTTTTACAGGAATAGGATTATTGCAAGCACAAGGTATAAACTATAAAGCAATTGTAAAAGATGGAAGCGGAAATCCAATAACTAACGATTTAATTCAGGTACAATTTAATATACTAGAAGGTGTAGCGCAAACTAATGTGTATTCTGAAACTCATACACCAACCACAGATGCAAATGGTGTTATTATTGTAAATATTGGAGAAGGTACTTTAGTATCTGGTAGTGCTGCTTTTAGTACTGTTGATTGGTCAGAGGACGTACATTTTTTGCAAGTACTAATAAATACAGGAAGTGGATTGGTAGATATGGGAATAACTGAGTTTAAAACGGTACCATATGCTATTGCATCTGGTGATAAAATTTGGAAAAAAAATACAGACTTAGTCTACCTTGAAGATGAAAACGTGGGTATTGGTACTGCGACACCAACTGAGCGTTTAGAGATTAATGATATTGATAATGCAGGAATTAGTTTAGTTGTTCCTCAATTAGGTGATACTTCTAAATTAGAATTTAAAAATGGAGATGAAAATGGAACACATAGTTTTTATAGAATAGAAAACGTTAGCGATTTTTTAAGATTTCAATTAGATACAGATTTAAGTTTTGCTAATGGATATGAACAAAAAATGTCACTAAGCAATTCTGGTTTATCATTAGAGACAGGAACAAGTATTAACGAGTTTTCTACAGATGGTACTTTAACAGGAAATAGTAATAATGCTGTACCAACAGAAGCTGCTGTAAAAACATATGTTGATAATGCAGTAGGAGATAAAGTTATTTTTAAAGTTAGAGGAAATGGTTTTGCAGTAAAACCTTTGGCAGGAGGAACTACAGTAGAGACTGATATTTGGGATATTGAGGTCTATGATACAGCTAATGCTTTTAATACAACTACAGACAGATTTGTAGTTCCAGAATCTGGATATTATTATTTACATGCTGTTGTAAGGCAATCTAATACTGTAACAAGTGCTTTTTTTAGAATACATTTTAATGTAGATACTGGTATAAACTATACTCAAATAGTGGATGGTGATGATGTAAAAATAAATGTTAGTGGTATTTATTATTTAAATGCTGGACAAGAAGTGTTTGTGAATTTAAGAAATTTTTCTACAGGAAATAATGTTAATATTGATGGAACAGGAAGCTGGTTTGAAGGCTATAAACTGTAAATAATTTTAATAACCTACATACTCCACAATCTCTAATCCGTAACCAATCATTCCTACACGTTTGGTTTGTTGCGTATTAGAGATAAGTTTTAATTTATGGATGTTTAAATCGTGTAGTATTTGCGCACCTATTCCAAAATCTTTACTATCCATAGCTATAGCTGGAGCTTTTGCTATAGTACCTGGTTTTTGGTTGTCTTTTAAAACAGATAAGCGTTGTAGCAGATTCATTGACTCTGCTTGTTGATTTATAAATACAATTGCACCTTTTCCAGTATCATTTATAAGCTTAAACATATTGTCTAACTTCTTGTCTGCATTGTTGGTTAAAGTTCCTAAAATGTCATTATTTACCAATGTAGAGTTTATTCTAGTTAAAACAGGTTCGTCATTAGACCATTCTCCTTTGCTTAATGCAATATGTACTTGGTTATTTGTAGTTTGTAAATAAGCTCTTAATCTAAATTGTCCAAACCTAGTTTCAATATTAAAATCTTCTTTCTTTTCAATTAACGAATCATGATCCATTCTGTAAGCAACAAGATCTTCAATAGACACTAGTTTTAGATCAAACTTTTTTGCCACCTCAATAAGTTGAGGTAAACGTGCCATAGTTCCGTCTTCATTCATTATTTCAACAATAACTCCTGCTGGTTGTAAACCTGCTAGTCTAGCAAAATCTATTGCAGCTTCTGTATGTCCAGTACGTCTTAATACACCTCCTTCTTTTGCTACCAATGGAAAAATATGACCAGGTCTTGCTAAATCAAAAGGCTTAGTGTTTGGATTTATTAAAGCTTGTACAGTATGAGATCTGTCAGAAGCAGATATACCAGTAGTTACACCATTACCTTTTAAATCTACAGATACTGTAAATGCAGTTTCCATATGATCTGTATTATTGCTTACCATCATATGTAAATCTAACTCTTCACATCTATGCTCTGTTAAAGGAGCACAAATTAAACCACGACCATGAGTAGCCATAAAATTTATCATTTCTGGAGTTACAAGTTCTGCAGCAGCAAGAAAATCGCCTTCATTTTCTCTATCTTCATCATCAACAACTATTATGACCTTTCCAGCTTTAATGTCTTGGATAGCTTCTTCAATAGTATTTAGTTTAAATGTAGTCTGACGTTCTTTTTTTGTGGTAATCATATCAATTAATTGTTATGCAAAGATATTGCATTTTATGAGTTACAAAAAACTAAGTCTTGATTTTTTGACGTCTAAAAAAATGAGTTATTGGATATAGTATAATACCTAATAGTGTTGTTAATAGATTTCCTTTTTTAATCCTTTTAAATTCTAATGTAGATTTTATATAATTAAAGATGAAAACAATATAAGATATAGCGCTAATTTGTATTCCAGAATTGGCAAATTGAGGTAATTTATTGTTTTTAAATACAAAGTATAAAACGAATAATATAAAAGCAATACTAAAGAAAATTAGACTTAATTTTGATAGTATGTTGTAATTAGAATGGTCTTCAATATTAGAGGTATCAACACTAGAAGTATCAATAGTAGAAGTGTTTTTTAGTTTTTTAGAAGCCTTTTTGTCTTGCTTTGCAATATGTAAATCTTTTTCTATGTTTTTCTTTTCAATAAAATACAATGCGATGTATATTGGAAAACCAAATAAAGCATATATAATACCATTTATATTACTGTCTTTATCTAAATGTTTATATAAGTTAGATTGCTTTGAAAAGGCTTTTACTAAAGCAAAAATGAATACTATTTGCATAACAATTCCAAATACAAATAGAATATTACCTATTGTTGGAAATTTATTATTTTTTAAAATACTACCAACAATAACACAAATAAAAGCAATGACATATAAAACTAATGCTAATTTGGAATCCTCATCATAGGCTTGTTTAAGTCTTAAAGCGTCTTCATATTTATGATTGACTAAGTTTCCTGTTAATTTTAGATTTTGTTCTGTTATTCCTCGTTTGTTTAAAATGGATAAAGCGCTATTTTTATGCTCGATTGTCTTATTATACTGTCTATAATTTTTCTGAAGATCAATTAATTGGTTATTGTCTAATCCGTTTAATTGTTGAAATGCTTCAGAAGTTTCAGCAAGACCATTAGCTCCTGCTAATACAGGTTTTTTCTTTAAGCCAAATAGTTTTTTTAATGGATCTAGTACACCATCTGTTTCAAACAATCCTTTGTCTGCTGTTGCTCTACTGGTTAAATAGATGCTTAAAGGAAATAATATCAAGGTAGAAAACCATGCAGAGAGGACAGGGTTTAATGTTCCGTTTTTAGCGCTATTTTCTGCAAATAGACCAATAAAATGGTAACTTAAAAATAATACAATTGCAATAACCATTGGTAGACCTAGACCTCCTTTTTTAATTAAAGCACCTAAAGGAGCTCCAATAAAAAATAAAATAATACAGGCAATTGCTAATGCAAACTTTTTATGAAGTTGTATACCATGTTTAAAAATCCAAGAATTTTTTCCTTCTAATCCTTTCTTTTTAGATTTTATAATTTGCTGTGTACTATTTATGCTATTTATGGCATAGTCTAACACTTGAATTTTACGTTTGGTCTTAAAGACATCTAAAATTTCGCCATTATAAGTAGTGTCTTTTTTAGTTTTTACATTTAAGTTAAGTGTCCCTAAATTTGTTCTACTTAATAAAGCAGTAGAAAACTCTTCAATAGTTTCAGTTCTTTGGGTTTTTAAGGAGTCTATGGTATAGTTTAATTCTGTTACATTAAGCATGGTGTACTTGTTGTCTACATTTTTTTCGTCTAAATCAATATTATTTAATTCGGACAAATCAATATTCATGACATGCTTTTTAAACTCTGTTTTTACAAATGGTTTTTTGTTACGTTCTGCAGTTTTTTTAGGCATAACGTCTTCATAATAATAACCATCAAATAAGATTAATTTTAGTGTATTAGAATTTTCTTTACTAGCCAGCTCTCCATGATCTGCTACAATCACTATATTATTACCAGAATACTTGTTACCATTTTTTTTGTGTATGGTTATATTTTCTAAAAGTTTTCCGTTTTCACCAGATTTTTTCTCTACTTTAATATTAAAGGATTCTCCAATATCATTAAATTGTCCTTCAGCAATAGCCATAGCTGGCTTTACTTTAGCAATATTTTTTCTTAGGTTATGACTGTTATATTCTGCCCAAGGAATTATATTGTTACTAAAAAAGAAGGTCAAGATAGATAACCCAACTATAAAAATCCCTAAACCTGACATAGCACGTTGTAGTGATATACCAGTAGATTTCATTGCTGCAAACTCGTAGTTTTCTGCAAAATTACCAAATACCATTATTGAAGCTAATAGTATGGTAAGCGGTAAAATTAAAGGAATTAGAGTAGGAGTAATGTACATTAAAAACTTAAAGACCGTAATCATATCAAGGTCTTTTCCAGCTAATTCTTTAATATATAGCCATATAGCTTGTAAAACAAAAATCAGCATGAGTATAACAAACACGCTGATAAAAGTTTTAAGATATGTAGTTAGTATGTACCTATCTAATATTTTCACTTAGGATTAATCCAATTTATTAATGTAGTAGTCTTCGTATTTACTTTCGTCAAAGGTAAATAAGGTTTTTGATAAAGGCTCATTTGTTTTAAAAGAATTAACAGTTAAAGTTGTTTTTGTACTGTTTTTTCCTATTTCAATTAATCTATAAATGTGCTTCGTTTTGGTATCTATTCCTAATAAAACATATTTAATCTCTGAGTTTGAGTCTATTGGAATTAATTTTACAAACTGAATTTTTCTACCACTTACATCTTGTACAATATCCATATCATAGGTAAACCCTTCTTTATAAAAAGATAACATTTTACTAGGTGTAATTGTGCTTTCATCTTCATCACTACCACTAGATACAGTTACTTCTTCGTCTTCAGGACTGATGCTATAAATTTTTGTACCATCATAAATACGTGTAATACCTAAAATATTTAATCGGTATTTGTCGTCTTCCATGACCACATCTCCTTTAGTTTCTTGTTTAATGTTTTCTTCTGTGTTTTCTAACACATATTTAAAGTCTATGGATATATTATCATAGCTTGTTGCTTTTACAGAGACTTCGTCTAATAATGTTTTTGCTTCATCACTGTTTTGAGCGATAGCGTTAAAACTAAAAGTGATACTTAAAAATAGGATAACTAATTTTTTCATTGTATTAATTTTCATTTGATAATAATTGATCTAAAGCAACCAAATCTGGTACTAACACTTGTCTTGCTTTACTACCTTCAAAACCACCTACAATTCCTGCTGCTTCTAATTGGTCTATGATACGACCAGCACGATTGTAACCTAATTTTAATTTACGTTGTAGTAAAGACGCAGACCCTTGTTGTGCTGTAACAATAATTTCGGCAGCGTTTTTAAACAGAGCATCTCTGTCTGATATATCTATATCAAGACTTGTGCCACTTTCTTCTCCAACATATTCTGGTAATAGGTAAGCGTCTGGATATGCTTTTTGTGCACCAATAAAATCAACAATCTTTTCTACTTCTGGTGTGTCCACAAATGCACATTGTACACGTATCATATCATTACCTTGTGTGTATAGCATATCACCACGACCAATTAATTGATCTGCTCCTCCAGCATCTAAAATGGTTCTAGAATCTATTTTACTAGATACTCTAAAGGCTATTCTTGCTGGGAAGTTGGCTTTAATAATACCTGTAATTACGTTTACAGATGGACGTTGTGTTGCAATAATTAAATGAATACCAATTGCACGTGCTAATTGTGCTAATCGTGCTACTGGTGTTTCTACTTCCTTACCAGCTGTCATTATTAAATCTGCAAACTCATCAACTACCAAAACGATATATGGTAAAAATGCATGACCATCATTTGGATTTAATTTACGTGCTTTAAACTTGGTATTATATTCTACTATGTTACGACATAATGCGTTTTTAAGCATCTCGTAACGGTTGTCCATTTCTATACACAGCGAGTTTAAAGTATGGATTACCTTAGTGTTATCTGTTATAATAGCTTCAGCTTCATCTGGAAGTTTAGCTAAATAGTGTCTTTCTATTTTATTAAATAGAGTTAATTCTACTTTTTTAGGATCTACTAAAACAAATTTGACTTCAGCTGGATGTTTCTTATATAATAAAGAGGTTAATACAGCATTTAAACCAACAGATTTACCTTGACCCGTTGCTCCAGCCATTAATAAGTGAGGCATTTTAGCTAAGTCAATAACTAAAGTCTCATTACTAATAGTTTTACCAATTGCTATTGGTAAATGCATTTCTGAATTCTGAAATTTTTGCGACGCTATTACAGATCGCATTGATACTATTGTCGAGTTTTTATTTGGGACTTCAATACCAATGGTTCCTTTTCCAGGAATTGGAGCAATTATCCTAATTCCTAAAGCAGATAATGATAAAGCTATATCGTCCTCTAAATTTTTAATTTTTGAAATTCGGACACCAGCTTCTGGTACAATTTCGTAAAGTGTAACTGTTGGACCTATTGTAGCTTTAATACTAGCTATACCAATTTTATAATTGTTTAATGTTTCAACAATTTTGTTTTTGTTTTCTTCTAATTCTTCTTGATTTATGGTAACACCTTCGTTATCGTACTTTTTAAGTAAGTCTAAGGTTGGGAATTTATAATTTCCTAATTCTAAAGTAGGATCAAACTGTCCAAAGTCTTCCACTAATTTATTTGCTAAGTTGTCTGTTTCAGACAATTCTTCTTTTACAGCTTCAACTTCAATTTCTACTTTTGGTTCTTCAATTTCTATTTTATGCGAAATTGTTTCCGTTTTAGGAGTTACTACAGTTTTCTCAGTAGTTTTAAGCTCTATTTCTAATTCTTTTGAATCGTCAATTTTTGAATGATTACTAATTGTAGGCTTAACATCTTTGTCAACTTTAAAAGCTGTTTTTATTGCTTCAGCTTCGTCTGAATGCGCATTGTCAACTGGTACAAAGTCCTCTTTAAAGTCGTCTTTAATATCATTTTTAGCTTTTTTAAATATCGAAGCTATGCGTTGAGGCGTAAATTTAAATCGGATAGCTAAATAGCTAATAAATGCAAACGCTAATAAAAAGATGGTTCCTATTTTACCAATATAATCTTGAAAAAAACTATTAATTTCAAAACCAATAACACCACTTAAACTATCATTTTTATAAGTAAAAAAACCAAAAAATATGGACAGCCAAATAATAACTAAAAGTCCCCAAAACCAATGTTTGCGTAATTTTACTTTACTTAAATCCATTAAAACATAGATTCCGGAAAGGAATGTTAATCCAGAAAAAATAAACGACGCTATACCAAAACCTCGTTGTATAAACAAATCGCTTAACCAAGCACCAAGTTTACTTAACCAGTTATTAGTTTTTACGTCTCTAGAAGCAAACTCAGATAATGTGCTTTGATCTGCTTTTCCTGTAAATAAAAAGGATAAAAAAGCAATAAAAAACAATACACCTAAAATAATTAAAAAGCTACCTAACACTAGTTTTTGTTGACTACTCAACTTAAAACTAGGTGTTTTTAGGCTAATTTTCTTTTTGGTTTTAGTCTGTTTTTTTGCTTTCGCCATTATTGGGTTTTAGTTTGTGTAAAAATACAAATAGTTAACGTTTATCCTAATGGATAATTGTTTAAAATAGCTTTGGAATATAAATTATCAATCCTATTATAGAAGCTGCTATTGAAGCTATAAAGACTGCTCCAGCTGCAACATCTTTTATAAAACCAATTTTTGTGTGATGTTCTGGATGTATAAAATCAGCAATAGCTTCTATTGCTGTGTTGACACCTTCAATACTCATCACTAATCCAATAGCAAAGCAT
The DNA here is from genome assembly GCF_044594215.1 of Olleya sp. R77988. GTDB lineage: Bacteria > Bacteroidota > Bacteroidia > Flavobacteriales > Flavobacteriaceae > Olleya. The sequence goes on from NZ_CP138988.1 coordinate 2,363,327, forward strand.
TGCATGATCCATTCTGTTGCACTAATATTTAAATAAAAACCTAAACCAGTAACAATTAAAGCAATTACAAATTGTATTTTAATACTAGCTTCTGTTTTTAAAAGTAGCATCATGCCTTTAAAAGCGTAGCCAACACTTTTTAAACGGTTGATAATAAAAGGTTCTTTTTTACTCATCAAAAGGGTTATGATTGTTCTTTTAAAGTTTGGTATTAATTTAATCTTTTACTCGTTTTAAAAAATTGTCAATTCTAGTGAGTTTTACGATTGTAAATGAGTAAAATTTGTATCGTGATTAAGAGTTTTAATTAAAAAAGTTCTAGATACTATTTTTCGTGCCTCAAAATCACTCGAACTGACTTTTTAGTATTACAAAGCCTCGAAAGAGGCTTTGTAATTTAATTTAATAATTATTTCAAAGCTTCTAAAGACGCTTTGTAATTTGGCTCGTCAGCAATTTCAGGAACTTGTTCTGTGTATTGTACAATTCCGTTTTCGTCAATAACTACAACACATCTAGAGTGTAATGTCTCTAAAGGTTCAGTTGTAAAATCAAGACCATAGTCTTTACTAAACGCATTAGTTTTATAATCCGAAAGATTTTCAACATTCTCTAATCCTTCTGCACCACAAAAACGTGCTTGTGCAAATGGTAAATCTCTAGAGATACATAATACTGTAGTGTTTTCCATATCTGCAGCAACTTTGTTAAACTCGCGTACAGAAGCAGCACAAGTACCTGTGTCTATACTCGGAAAAATATTTAATACCACTTTTTGTCCTTTATAATCAGATAATGATTTAGTAGACAAATCTGTTGCTGTTAAAGTAAAATTTGGAGCTTTTTCTCCTATTTTTGGTAAGGTTCCAGAAGTTTCTACTGGATTTCCTCCTAATGTTATTGATGCCATATTTTGTTGTTTTTATGAAAGCTAAAAATAGACATTAAACTTAAATTAAAAGCTTAAGATTATATTAATTTAACACATTAAAAATAGATATTAATTATTGATTGATTAGCTTGTGATAATTAAAAACTATTAAAAAATAAGGATAATCAATTTTACAAATGTATAATCAAAGCTTTAAATGGTTAATTTTATAGACATAAACTAATAAAACAAAATAATATGGATCATAATAGTAACGGAAGTGCAGACCAATGTCCATTTTTAAGTGGAACACAAAAAAAGCCAGCAGGAGGAGGAACCAGTAATAGAGATTGGTGGCCTAACGAATTGAAATTAAATATTTTGCGTCAGAATGGCTCAAAATCCAACCCAATGGGAGACGATTTTAATTATGCTGAAGCTTTTAATAGTGTTAATTATAACCAACTTAAAAAAGATGTCACTGCTTTAATGACAGAGTCACAAGATTGGTGGCCTGCAGATTATGGACATTATGGACCATTTATGATTAGAATGGCTTGGCATAGTGCAGGAACCTACAGAGTTGGTGATGGTCGTGGTGGAGCAGGTTCTGGTACACAACGTTTTGCACCACTTAACAGTTGGCCAGATAATGGTAACTTAGATAAAGCACGTTTATTATTATGGCCTGTTAAACAGAAATACGGAAACAAAATCTCTTGGGCAGATTTAATGATTTTGGCAGGAAACTGTGCATTAGAGTCTATGGGATTTCCAACCTTTGGATTTGCTGGTGGACGTGAAGATGTTTGGGAACCAGAACAAGATATTTATTGGGGAAGTGAAACAGGATGGTTAGATAATGACGACCGTTATGATACTAGTGATGGCGATTTAGAAGGTCATTTAGGTGCTGTTCATATGGGATTAATATATGTAAATCCAGAAGGTCCAAATGGAGAACCTGATCCATTAAAATCTGCACATGATATTAAAATTACCTTTGGTCGTATGGCTATGAATGATGAAGAAACCGTTGCACTTGTTGCTGGAGGACATACTTTTGGTAAAGCACATGGAGCAGCAGATCCTGATAAATATGTTGGTAAAGAACCACATGGTGCACCAATTGAAGAAATGAGTACAGGTTGGAAAAACAGCTTTGGTACTGGTGTTTTAGACGATACCATTACCAGTGGAATAGAAGGTGCATGGACACCAAATCCAACACGTTGGGACAACGAGTATTTTGATGTGTTATTAAACTACGATTGGGAATTAACTAAAAGTCCAGCAGGTGCACACCAATGGACACCTACAGCAGCTTCAAACGCTAAAATGGCTCCAAAAGCAGGTGATGCTAATGGAACACAAACTATAATGATGACCACTGCTGATATGGCTTTAAAAAAGGATCCTACGTATTTAGAGATTTCTAAACGCTTCCATAAAGATCATAAAGCTTTTGAAGACGCTTTTGCACGTGCTTGGTACAAATTAACACATCGCGATTTAGGACCTGTTTCTCGTTATTTAGGACCAGAAGTGCCTAAAGAAGAACTGATTTGGCAAGATCCAATACCTAGTGTAAATTATACATTAAGTGCTACAGATATTTCAACATTAAAAACGCTTATTTTAGAGTCTGGATTAACCATATCGCAATTAGTTACTACAGCTTGGGCTTCTGCATCAACCTATAGAGATTCTGATAAAAGAGGAGGAGCCAATGGTGCACGCATACGTTTAGAACCTCAAAACCGTTGGGAAGTAAATAACCCAATGGAGTTAAATAATGTTTTAAATGAATTAGAATTTATTCAGAATAAGTTTAGCGGAAACGTGTCTATTGCAGATTTAATTGTTTTAGGCGGAAATGTTGGTGTTGAGCAAGCTGCTAAAAATGCAGGACACACTATTACTGTACCGTTTATGGATGGTAGAGGAGATGCTACACAAGAACAAACAGACTTAGAGTCTTTTGGATATTTAGAACCTCTAGCTGATGGTTTTAGAAATTATATGAACCCAAAACTTAACGTTGCTGCTGAAGATTTATTAGTTGATAAAGCCAACTTGCTAACGTTGTCTATTCCAGAAATGACAGTTCTTGTTGGTGGTTTACGTGTTTTAGGTGCTAATTACGATGGTTCTAAACATGGCGTGTTTACAGATAATGTAGGACATTTAACTAACGATTTCTTTACAAACGTTCTAGACTTTGCTTTAACTTGGAAAGAAGCCACTAGCGAAGAAAAAGAATTTATAGGAAGAGATAGAAGAACAAACGCTATGAAATTTTCTGGTACAAGAGCCGATTTAATTTTTGGTTCTAATACAGAATTAAGAGCAGTCTCTGAAGTGTATGGTGCAAACGATGGACAAGACAAGTTTGTAACAGATTTTGTTGCTGCTTGGACTAAAGTGATGAACTTAGATCGTTTTGATATATAATCAATAACGATTAATAGTATTAAAAAAAGGAGTGCTTTTATAAGCGCTCCTTTTTTGTTTGGGTTATCTTGGAATGGGTAATTTTTTTAACTTAGTTTTTTTCGAAGAAGTGATCATAAATTGTTTTCAATTCATCAACTTCTTTTTTATTAATCCCTTTGTTTTTAGTTCCTTCATGTGCTAATTGATTTCTATATGAATTAAAATAAGAAATCCATTTAAGAAGCTCAGGTTTTCTGTTGCCTATTCCAATATCTATTGCAAAAGTTTCTTCAAAGGTTATGTAATTGTCAAATATTGGTTCGGGTTTTTTAGTCCAATATTTTTCAATTAAAACTTTATAATCTGTTATACTAAACATTTCTGTCCATTCTACTCTTTTCTTTATTCCGTCTTTGTAATTTTTTTTGTTTTCAGCATTAGCTCTAAGTTGACAAGCTGATTGAATTGTTTCAATTTCTAATTCCCAATTATCTTCAAATAGAATTTTAAGATTTTTAAGAATCCTTTTTTTCATAAACCTTTCAACTTCTTTAATATATTTTCTTCCGTCACTTTGATAGACTTCATTTTGACGTTCTTTCCAATCAATCAATTCTGGTGGATTATAATTTGGATAAGCGTTATTTACAAATGACTGAAAATATCGTAACCATTTAGTGTCAGCCCCAGCACCTAAAAGTGTTAGTTGCTTATTTTCTTCTTCTATTGATAATTTACTAAGACTATCAAATAAACTTTTTAAATACGGTTTGATTTTTTCAAAACGATCTAGTGATTTTGTCTCTTTCGATAAATTATTTTTACCAGTTTCAAACTTATTTAAATCTCCTATTAATGATATAAATGCAAAAGTTCCTCTATTTGATACAATAAAATATTTATCTCGATTATAAATTTCAGGATACGTTTGTTCAACATAATCATAACAATGAATTATAAAATCGACAATTTTCTTTTTTGAACGATTCATTTCTTGATTGTGATTTTGGTTGTTGGTATTGTATAAACTACCAATTAAAGAATCTTCATTATATTTATTTCCTTTAGCACTAGGTAAAAGACCTGAATTAGCAAGAGCAGTTGTAAAAGGTTTAAATGTTAATATTGCTTTATCTTCTCCAACAGATATTTTATTAAATAGCGGGCTTGATTCTGAATTACCTAATTTTTTTATAATGGAAGATCTTAATGCTTTTAAACGTGAGTCAGCTCTATCTGAATCCCAATATAAATCTTCTTCTAGATCTAGCCTTAAACTTGGGCTTACTGCCTTTTGGTTTTGGTTAATATCCATAAATATTTCAAGTTGCTCTATGGAGTCAAGACCATTAAAAGCAACAACAGGAATTGTATTTGATTCTACATATTCAGAATTTGCATATCCATAAACCCTATGTTGACCATCAATTATGTATGCAATGCCATAAGCGTTTGGGATTTTTAACATTCCTGTTCTTGAATTTGAGCTTCCACTTTTTGAATGTGGCTCAAATTTTATTTTATTCTTTTTATTATTAAAGTTTATGATTATAGAATTTGGGAAATATCCACCATCATCAATATACTTTGTAATTCCTTTTAAACGACTTGGAACTAATAATCGTTGATATGTTGGGAATTCAGATTCATTAGCTCTTGTTCTATGTAAAATAAATCCCATTTTTAATAATAAAGATGGTTCTATCGAAAACATAAAATAATCTTTATTTCCCATTTTTCCATTAACAGCAGGGATTTCAATTTTATTTAAGTTTATAGTTTCATTTTTAAAAACTAATCCTAAAAATTGATAAAGAGATGCATTCTTGTAATTTTTTATAAGATTATTAACGTAATCATATGTGTTATTGTTGTAGTAAAAAGTATTTGTGTTTTCTAACCTTTTTAAATCTTCACTATCTACGTTAATTCTTAAGTTTCTTGTAGCAAAAATGAATTTAATTTTTTTATCAGTTCCAAAAATTTGTTTAAGAGATTTTATAAATCCCTCCATTCTATGTTCTAAAACGTCAAATTCATCTTTATAAGAAGGTGCTTTTTTTAACTTGACACTTGCTTTACATTCAACTAGTAAAATTGTTTCACCATTTACTGCAATGATATCAATTTGTTTTTTATCTTCTTCGTTTTTAGAAAAAGGTAAAACAAAGTTTTCATCAAAGTTTAGGGTTCTATAGCCTAAATTGTATAGTTGACACCAAATATCATCTTCAAATTTTTTTGAATGAATTTTAGGTTTTCTAATTTTAGTTTTAGTTTTTAAAGGCTTTCCTTCTGTTTCCCAACCTTCTTTTAAATATCCATCAACCAATGAGTGATCAATACTTAAATGTTGATATTCACTTTTTTTTGCTTTATATAATTTGCCTAATCTAGAAGCATCACTTACAAGTTTTTCTTTAATTTCATCAACTTGAATCTGTTTTAAAAATGCCATAAATTATAAAATGTTTGTAAATAAATATTCTGAATACTTTCCTCTTTTCGCACCTTTACCACCAATAACACTTGCTCTTGATATTTCTAATAGTGTATCTGAATCATCAAAGATCTCTTTTACTTTTTTATGTGCAGCATTTGTTAAAATATAAAATGCACCTTTGTTTTTTATCTCTTGGATCATTTCAGCAAGTTTATATTGATCTTCTAGAGAGAATATTTTTTGATTGTATTGAACAAATCCGTTTGAATTATGGGTAATTGTATATGGAGGATCTAGAAATACCAGATCTCCTTTTTCAATATTATCAATTGTATTTGAAAAATCAGAATGAGTGATTTGAGTGTTTTTTAATGCAGAGCTTACGCAAATAATATTTTCAAAATCAAAATTATAGTTACTTCTGTTTCCGAAAGGGACATTATATTTTCCGCTTAAATTCACTCTAAAAATCCCATTAAAAGACATTTGGTTTAGATAAATAAATTGAGCAGATTTTTTAAATAGATCTGTATAATTCCTTTTTCTTATTTTGTAATATTCTTCCTTTTCTTTTGAAAATTTTTCAAGATGTTTAATTATTTCATTTGGGTTCTCTTTTATTGAATTATATGTTTCAATTAGCCATTCGTTAGAGTCTGAAATAAATGAAACCTTGGGGGAAAATTTAAAAAAAACAGATCCTCCACCAATAAAAGGTTCGTGATAAGCATTGTACTTATCAATATCTATTATTGTTTCAAGTTGTTTTAGTAGCCATCTTTTTCCTCCAGCCCAACGAAGAAATGGTTTTGCTTGTTTTTCTATAATTATAGTTTCTTCTTTCAATTTCTTAATATGTCTTTAACTTTTGTAGTACCAAATTTAGAATAAAATTACTATTGTAGTTAATATGTTAGTTTTTTAATTTAAGATCAATAAATCCATGTATTAATAGTTGTGTTGTAAAAATATGTAATAATTTTTTGATGATAAACAAGCAAAATTTTAATTTTGTTAATTATTTCATTTTGTAACCCCTTCAGCTATAAATATTATTTTTATGAACCACCTTTAGAATTTGAAGAGGAACCTTTTGAATTCCCACTAGTTTTACCTGGAGCATTACTTCTTCCTTTTCCAGATTTATTGCCTGTTTTACTTGGTGCATTTTTCATTCCGCTAGATTTAGCCATAATTATCTATTTTTTAATAATTTAATAATTTTTTTAATTTGTTCAGCACAATGTTTATTTCAAATTGCGTAGAACTATTTATATCGTAACTTTTACAACTAATATTCTTTAAATATGTTAAGTTTATAGTTACTGGTATTCTGTAAGTCAGTATCCAACAAAGCTATACCTTTTCTTACACAAATAAAATACGTAGAACTACGTATTTTTATTTAACTAAAACCAAGTTACAATGGTTTCATCAATCTATGTTACGGGAATCCTCATTTGCTAAAAAAAAGCATAAAAAAAACCACCTTGTTTTCACAAGATGGTGTTATACTAATTTTTCTTTTTCTAATAGTTACTTATCAATAGATCCTAAAACACGTGTCATAAAGTTGTTTACTGCATCCTTTTTGGTTGCACCATCTTTAATCATTTTATTAACTTCAATTGCGCCATACATATTAGAGATTAGCTCTCCAATAACGTCTAGTTCTTCATCTTTTAAAGATGGTACTTCGGTTAAGGCTTCTAGCGTTTCAATGGTTTCGACTATGTAGTCTTCGTCATTGTCTTCTATAAATTGTGCTAAGTGTTTTATTACTGGTAATTTCATAGAGTATCTGTTTTTTTTCATTTCCGCGAAGGCGGAAATCTATTTTATTTACTGCTGTTTCAAAAGCTGTTCTCGATACAATTTTTCGTACCTCAAAATCACTCGAACTGACGTTTTTGTTATTATGCTACTTCGTCCACTAATGCTTTTAATACATCAAATTTGTTAGTCTGTGTTTGGTTTACAAATTTTCCGTCTTTAAAGGTTGCAAAGGTTGGTAGGTTATCTACTGTAGCTAATTGTCTAGATTCTGGAAACTTTTCTGCATCTGCAATAACAAACGTAATATTGTCAAACTCGCTAGCTAATTTTTTAACCTTTGGTTTCATAATACGACAGTTACCACACCATGTTGCAGAGTATTGTACTACAACCGTATTGTTAGCAGCAATAATTTCGGCTAGATTATCTTGACTTAATTCTTGTATCATGATAACTTAGTTTACGTGTGCAGCTAAATACTCAGCAGTTCCTGCTCTGTTAGCAGACATTGCATCTTTACCTTCTTCCCAGTTTGCAGGACAAACTTCTCCTTTTTCTTGTACGTGTGTTAATGCATCGATAATACGTAAAAACTCGTTTACGTTTCTACCAATTGGCATGTTGTTTACACCTTCGTGTTGTACAACACCATCTTCGTCAATAACGTAAGTTGCTCTGTAAGTTACATTGTCTCCATCTACAGTTACAACACCTGTGTCTTCGTTGTACTTTTCGTTAGAGATATCTAAAATTCCTAAAGTAGAGGCTAGGTTACGGTTAGAATCTGCTAAAATTGGGTACGTTACACCTTCAATACCACCATTATCTTTTGGTGTGTTTAACCATGCAAAGTGTACTTCTGGAGTATCGCAAGAGGCACCAATAACGATTGTGTTACGTTTTTCAAATTCTGCTTTAGCAGCTTCAAAAGCGTGTAATTCTGTTGGGCAAACAAAAGTAAAATCTTTTGGGTACCAGAATAAAAGTACTTTTTTCTTGTTGTTTTTTGCTTCTTCAAGAACGTTTAATTTAAAGGTGTCACCCATTTCGTTCATTGCGTCTACGTTTAAATCTGGAAACTGTTTTCCTACTATTGCCATTATTTTAAAATTTTATAATTATTGTTTTGTTTTTTAAGAGTGCAAATATACAGTTGAACAGCAATAAAAAAAGTCTAATAAAATTTTAAAATTTTATTAGACTATAGGCTTTTATTATAGTAAAAAGCTAAAGTGATAATTTACAGTTATTTAGCTTTTAATTGTCTTATTTTAATATTAAGTGCAGCGAAGAATAATGTTGTAAAAGGACTTAACCAATTAAAAATAGCGTACACAAAGTATTCTGCAACACCAACACCTAACACACCAGATTGGTATGCTCCACAGGTATTCCATGGTATTAAAACAGAGGTTACAGTTCCAGAGTCTTCCAAGGTACGACTTAAGTTCTCTGGAGCTAACCCTTTATCTTCGTATGCTTTTTTAAACATTTTACCAGGAATTACTAATGCTAAGTATTGGTCACTTGCAATAGCGTTTAAACCTAAACAACTTGCTACTGTAGCAGCAAATAAACCAAATACTGTGGTTGCTAATTTTAATAGTTCTTTTGTGATCCTTGATAAGGCACCAATAGCGTCCATAATACCACCAAATACCATTGCACAGCAAATTAAAAGGATAGTCCAAAGCATTCCGTTCATTCCTCCAGCACTAAACAGTTTTTTTAACCTTTTAATAGTAATTAGCTTATCTAAATTTTCCGCTTTAGTTTGGATGACTGCTTTGTCTTTATAGTCTGGTGCTAAGAATTCTTTTAAGCTTTCTATTGTATGAGATCCTTTTAAAACGTCATCTGAAAATAGATTTTTAAGATCTTCGTTACTATTAATTTTTTCTATATCTGATGTTGATAAAACTGAAAGGTACTTTGTATTATCAATCTCTATGTTTGTATCTGTTAAAACAGATGTTATTACCGTTTTGCTAGAAGAGTCTGTTATTGACTCTATAAGTTTAGGCTGAAAAATAAACGCGAATATAGCTGCAAGTACAACACCAGAAACTAATGCTACTAATGGTTTAACTTTTAAAAGTATTAACACAACAACAGCTACAGGAACTAAGAAAAGTAAAGGTGTAATATTAAAATATTTATCAATCGTTTCTAAAATAAAAGAAGTGTCAGAACTACCAGTTGATTCAATAGTAAAACTCATAATAGAAAAAGCAATAATTGTAATGATAATTGTTGGTACAGTAGTAATGCTCATGTATTTGATATGAGTAAATAAATCTGTTCCAGCCATAGCAGGAGCAAGGTTAGTGGTGTCACTTAAAGGCGACATTTTATCTCCAAAATATGCACCAGAGATTACAGCACCTGCAATCATTCCTGGATTTATACCTAAAGCACTTCCAATACCAATTAAGGCAATACCAACGGTTGCAGAAGTAGTCCAAGAACTTCCTGTTGCAATAGATATAATAGCACAAATAACAACAGAAGCAGGTAAAAATATTTCTGGACTTAATACTTGTAAACCATAATATACCATTGCTGGAATAACACCACTAATAAGCCATGTGCCTGCTAAAGCACCAACCAAAAAAAGAATCATAATTGGGACAAAGACACTTTTTAGGTTTTCCCAAATTTCTTTAATCATACCATTAATAGAAACTTTATTATAAAACCCAACAATAGCAGCAATCGCACCAGCAATTAATAAAATATATTGATTAGAATAACCTCCTAACGCTTCTCCATCTGCAAAAAATATATTGTAAGCTAACATACACATTAAAAGGACTACAGGTATTAAGGCTTCCCAAATGTTTAACTCTTTATTATCTATAATTTTTTGGTCTTGGATATTGATTTCAGAAAGATTGTCGTCTTGCATAGTTGTCGTTAGTTTTTTAAGAGATGTAATGTTACGATTTTACTAGATGTTATGCAAATTCAATTTCAGGTTGTAACTTAGCCAATTATATGGATTCACTTACTCAGATTGTACTTGGAGCTGCTTGTGGAGAAGCTGTTTTAGGAAAGAAAATAGGAAATAAAGCCTTGCTTTTTGGAGCAATAGGAGGTACTATTCCAGATTTAGATGTTTTTATTGGAAACCTTTTATATGGTAATAAAATTGATGCTATGCTGTTTCATAGAGGATTCATGCATTCTATTTTGTTTTCAATTCTGGCTGCTTTTATAGTTGGTTGGCTTGTATTTAAATTATATAATTCTGGAAAAAGGAAACACACAACCACTGTAAATAATTGGATTAGTTTGTTTTTTTGGTCGCTATTTACGCATCCTATTTTAGATTGTTTTACACCTTACGGAACACAATTATTTGCACCTTTTAGCAATTATCGTGTCGCCTTTAACAATATAGCTGTAGTCGATCCAATTTATACCTTACCATTTTTGGTTTGTATGATTGTTTTAATGTTTTTTAAAAGACAAAATCCTAAGCGTAAAAAATGGTTAAAGTTAGGTATTGGAATAAGCTCTGTATATATGCTGTTTACCATAGGTAATAAACTATATGTAGATTCAGTTTTTAAAAAATCTTTAGTAAGTCAAAACATTGATGCTTCTAGATTTAGTACACAACCCACTATTTTTAATAATGTTTTATGGTATGGTATTGCAGAAACAGATACGACTTATCATGTGGCTTACTATTCTTTGTTTGATAAAGACAACCGTTTTTCTGATTGGCAATCCTTACCTAAGCAACGCGATTTAAAACCTTCTGATTACAAAGGTATAAAAGACTTAGCTTGGTTTAGTAATCAATATTATAGTGTTTATAAAAGTGAAAACAACACTTATCATTATAACGATTTAAGATACCCAATAATTAATCAAGATGGCTCAAACACGTCTGTGTTTAGTTTGAAGTTGTTTAAAGATAAAACACGATTAGATATGGCACCTTTTACACCAAAAAAAGACGTTTTTAAATCTGTTTTGTCTACAATGTTAGAGCGTGCAAAAGGGAAGTAATATCTTTAAAAGAAACTAATTATTTTATTAAGTAAAAAAGCCTAAACGTATTAGTTTAGGCTTTTTATCTATTTGATAAGTTGAAAAATTAAATAACATTTAACTGTTCCATGCAAGTTTTCATCATTTGGTAAGTACGTTCAATATCTGCATCTAACCCTATAGAGAATCTAATTAATCCATCGCTTAAACCCATTTCTGCTTGTTCATCTTCAGGGATTTCAGAAGAAGTAGAACTTCCAGGAGCAGAGAATAATGTTTTATAAAAACCTAAACTAACTGCTAAATAGCCAAGGTTTTTTTCTTGCATCAACTCCATTAAAGCATTTGCTTTATCTAATGATCCAACATCAATGGTAAGCATACCTCCAAAACCGTATTTATCATTCATCATAGATTTAAACAAGCTATGAGATGGATGCGATGCTAAACCTGGATATACTGTTTTTAAACCTAACGCTTCAAATTTTTCGGCTAAATAAGTAGCATTTAGACTATGTTGTTGCATTCTAATATGTAATGTTCTAAGGTTTTTTAAAACAGAAGCAGATCGCAAACTATCCATTGTACTACCTAATAACATACATGCTCCATCGTTTACATTTCGTAAATCATTAATAAACTCTTGCGTACCACAAACAACACCTCCAACAGTATCGCTAGATCCATTAATAAATTTTGTTAAACTGTGTATTACTATATCTGCACCTAATTGCACTGGTGAAATTGATAATGGCGAAAACGTATTATCAACCACTAATTTTAAATTATGTTTTTTAGCAATTTTTGCTAAACCTTTTAAATCTGCAACTTCTAGTAGAGGATTACTAACAGATTCGCAAAAAATAATTTTTGTATTAGGAGTTATTGAAGCTTCCACAACATCTAATTTTGTAATATCTACAAAAGAAGTTTTTATATTAAAACGTGGTGTAAAGTTTTTTAAAAAAGCATAGGTTCCTCCATAAATAGTCCTACTAGAAACAACGTGATCTCCTGCTCCACAAAGTTGCATGATTACAGGTGTAATGGCTCCCATTCCGGAAGCTGTAACATTTGCAGTTTCTGTACCTTCCATAGCTGCAAGTGCTTCGCCTAAATAAAGGTTGGAAGGCGTAGAGTGTCTAGAATATAGGTAACAACCATCTGCATTACCTTCAAAGGTATCAAACATGGTTTTTGCTGATAAAAATGTGTAAGTTGAAGAGTCTGATATTGAAGGGTTTACACCTCCAAATTCTCCAAAGTATTGTAAATCCTGAATGTTATTTGCTGGTTTAAATTTCATAATTGTCGTTTAATTGATTACACCAAATATCATCATTATTAGATTAATAATCAATAGATGTTTAATTATTAGGAATATAAAACTAGTTTTGTTTTAAATAGTAGATTTAAATTAATTATATTTGATTTTAATTCAATTAAACTGAAAATTTTTCCATTATGAATTTTGATGCAATAGACAGAAAACTCCTTCAATTATTACAAAACGACAGTAAACAAACCAATAAAGAACTTTCAGGTAAATTAAATTTATCGGTTACAGCAGTTTTTGAACGTATTAAAAAACTAGAAAATAATGGTGTAATAAATAAGTATGTTGCTTTAGTTAAAAAAGAAAAGATTGATAAAAGTTTTGTTGCTTTTTGCCACATTAAACTATCACAGCACAAACAAGAGTATGTGGTGCAATTTGAAAAAGATGTAGCTAATTTAACTGAAGTTTTAGAGTGTCATCACATTAGTGGAGACTATGACTATATATTAAAAGTTATGGTAAAAGATATGGAAGCTTTTAGAGAGTTTATGGTCACAAAATTAACAAATATCAACCATATTGGTAGTACACATAGTATGTTTGTAATTAGCGAAGTTAAAAGTACAACTGCCATTCCTGTGTAGTCAAGCAAAGTAACGCATTTGTTTTATTTTTTTTAATGGCACATTATTTGTTTTCATTTTAAAATTATTTAAGCACTAAACAAAGCAACCATTTCTTTCTTTTTTGCGTCTATATAAATATAAACATCAATTTAAAATCGCTATTATATGAAAAAACTATTTAGTTACCTTAGTGTTATATTATTGTTAGCTTCTTGCTCTAGTATAGAGAAGTACAATTTACAAGTCACAAAATTACATCCTGTAGAAGATTTACAGGACGATATTGATAAAGTTTACACACAACTAAAACGTAACCATCCACGTTTATACCAATTTACACCAAAAGAAACTTTAGACTTTAAATTTGACAGCTTAAAAAAAGCGATTACTACACCAATGGACAGTCGTACGTTTTACAAACAATTGGCAACGGTTACAAAATATGTTGGTCAAGGTCATATGTCTGTATCTCCTCCAAGTAAGCAATTTCATAAAAAAGAAAGGAAGAAACTTAGAGCAATGCGATTTGATATTACTAATTTAGATTTTGAATATCTAGATAACAAGTTATTTATAGCTAATGCAATTGGAAAAGATTCTATTTTAAAAAATGCTGAGGTTATAAAAGTTGAAGACGAAACACCAGAGGATTTAATTAAAGATTACAAAAAGCTAATAGCTTCAGATGGTTATAATACCACTCTACATAATAGAGTTGTTGGTAAACGTTTTATGCGTTTTTATGTTTATGATAAAGGACGTTTTGATAGTATATCATTAACATTAAAAAATGACGATTCTACTTTTGTAAAAAAGTATAAAAGAAGGTTAGCAAAAGATTCTATTCAGATAAAAAGAGATTCTATTAAAAGAGATTCTATCAAAATAGCAAATGCAAGTAAATCTAAAGCTGTACTTAAAGCAGAAAAAAAAGCTAGAAAAGCAAAATTTAAAGCAAAGAAAAAATTCAATAGTAAATATGGCTTTCAACCAGTAAAGTTTATGCCAGAAGTAAAGGTGTATAATAGAAATTTAGATTTTGTCGGTAAGGATAGTGTTATAGCTTTAATGAAAATAAGAAGCTTTCAAGATGGACGATACAAATGGTTTTATGATGATGTTTTTAAAACATTAGATTCTTTAAAAACAGAAACATTAATTATTGATTTAAGAGATAATTTTGGAGGTCGTCTAGCCGAAATCGACTATTTATACTCCTACTTAACAGATGTAAATTATACATTTTTAAATAAAAGTGAACTTAACACTCGATTTCCAATATTAAAAATGTTAATGAGTAATTCAAACACTATAGCAACTAAAGCTATTGCAGGAATTTTATCACCAGGTTTAGCAGTAATAGATGTTTTAAGGGTAAGTAAAAAAGATAAAAAACTGATGTATAGGTTTAAATCTGCTAAAGAGCAAGAGCCTAAAGAATTGAATTTTAAAGGTAAAATTTATGTTTTAATTAATGGTAATTCTTTTTCTGCATCTTCAGTTATATCTTCTAAATTGCATGGTGATAAACGAGCAACCTTTGTAGGAGAAGAGACTGGTGGAGCATACAATGGGACTGTTGCAGGAATGTATAAAACATACGAATTACCAAACACAAAAATACAAGCAAGAATTGGGTTAATGCATATGGATACCTCATACAAAAACAATCCAGATGGTTATGGAGTAAAACCAGATATAGAGATACTGCCTACTTATCAAGATCGTTTAAACAATGTTGATCCAGAATTAAATTGGATTTTAGAAGACATAGAAGGGAAAAAGTAAAGTTGTATTATTGTATTCTAAAAATTTAAATTTATGATACGAAACCTAGCTTTTGTCTTTTTATTTATTAGTACAATTTGTGCCTCACAAGAAGACAGTAAACCATCTTATTTTGGTATTAAACTAGGAGGAAATAACTCTAATATTTCAGGAGACTTTTCAGAGGAGTATAATTCTAGGTTTTCTTTTCATTTTGGAGTAACAGGAGAGATTATGATTAATAACAAACTTAATCTAGCTCCAGAAATACTATTTTCTTCTATAGGAGCAGAAAATGTCATTTTAAATTATATTTCTGTACCAATAAGTTTTAGGTATTATCCTGTATCTAATTTTTATTTAGAGGCTGGACCACAAGCTGCATATTCCTTAGGTGCAGTAAAAACTGTTGGTTCTTCTAGTTTTTACAATGATATTACAAACGTCAATCAAACAGATTTTGGTTTTAATTTAGGTTTTGGTTTTAAAACAGATACTAGATTTTTAATTGGTTTACGTTATTATTTTGGATTAAGTAATTTAATTGAAGACCAAGAATTTGTAAACTATAAAAATCATAATAGAGTATTTCAGTTTTCTTTTGCTTATTTATTTAAAAATTAGCAACAAGTCTTTGGTACAGAATAATTCAAAATCGTACTTTTGTAATACTTAAAACAGATATTAAATTCCACGAAAGCGAAAAAATAAAATTTATGAGTAAATACGATGTAGCAATTATAGGTTCAGGTCCTGGTGGATATGTAGCAGCAATCCGTTGCGCACAATTAGGAATGAAAACTGCAATAATCGAAAAATATTCAACTTTAGGTGGTACTTGCCTTAATGTTGGATGTATCCCAAGTAAAGCCCTTTTAGCATCTTCGCATCATTATGAAGAAGCAACTAAACATTTTGAAGAACACGGAATTGAAATCCCTGGAGAAATCAAAGTAAATTTAGAAAAGATGATTGGTCGTAAGCAAGCAGTTGTAGATCAAACTACTGGTGGAATTGACTTTTTAATGAAAAAAAACAACATTGATGTTTTTACAGGAGTTGGTAGCTTTAAAGATGCCACTCATATTACTATAAAAGGTGAAAAAACGACCGAAATTGAAGCAAAAAACACCATTATTGCTACAGGTAGTAAACCTTCAAACTTACCTTTTATTACTTTAGATAAAGAGCGTATAATAACATCTACCGAAGCTTTAAAACTAAAAGAAATCCCTAAACACATGATTGTGATTGGTGGAGGAGTTATTGGTTTAGAGCTTGGTCAAGTATACAGACGTTTAGGTGCAGAAGTTACTGTTATTGAGTATATGGACAGAATATTGCCAACAATGGATAAAGCATTGTCTAAAGAACTAAACAAGGTCTTTAAAAAGGCTAAATGTAAAATGATGCTTTCTCATAAAGTACAATCTGTTGAAAGAAATGGAGATGAAGTTGTTGTTAAAGCAGAAAATAAAAAAGGAGAGGTTGTAGAGTTTAAAGGAGACTATTGTTTAGTATCTGTTGGACGTAAACCTTATACTGATGGATTAAATGCTGAAGCTGCTGGAGTAAAACTAACAGACAGAGGTCAAGTAGAAGTAAACGAGCATTTACAAACTAATGTTAGTAATATTTATGCAATTGGTGATGTTGTAAAAGGTGCAATGTTAGCGCATAAAGCTGAAGAAGAAGGTGTGTTTGTTGCCGAAACGTTAGCAGGACAAAAACCACATATTGACTATAACTTAATTCCAGGTGTTGTTTACACATGGCCAGAAGTTGCAGCAGTAGGAAAAACAGAAGAAGAATTAATAGAAGCTGGAGCAGATTATAAAGTAGGACAATTTCCGTTTAGAGCTTTAGGTCGTGCAAGAGCAGGAGGAGATATTGATGGATTTGTAAAAATCCTTGCAGATAAAACAACTGATGAAGTTTTAGGAGTACACATGATTGGTGCACGTTGTGCAGATTTAATTGCAGAAGCAGTTGTAGCTATGGAGTTTAGAGCATCTGCTGAAGACATATCACGTATGTCACACGCACATCCAACATTTGCAGAAGCGGTAAAAGAAGCTGCTTTAGCAGCAACTGATGATCGTGCTTTGCATGTGTAATTAAATTCCTTTGAAAAAAAGGAATCTAATAATATTAAAAAAGCGAACCATTTGGTTCGCTTTTTTTATTTCTTAAAATTTTTATTTCGCTTATTATAATTTTTATCTCCTCTAGTTTTAGGTTTTTTATACTTGGCAGCAATTTTAAATTTATAGCTACCACCTAAATTTTCTTTACTATTCTTGGCTGATTTTTCATGAAAAGCAGGTCCAGGAGCATCTTCGTCCTTTGGACGTTTATGTGGATTGTTACGTTCTTTTATTACATCACGTTCTTCCTCAATTAACTCTTCAGAAATCACTACACTTTCCGGAATTTCCAATTTAGGAATTTCCATTTGCATTAAAGCTTCAATTTTTTCAAGACCTTCTTGCTCTTTTTCAGTACTAAAAACTATAGCTTGACCTTCACGTTCTGCACGACCAGTTCTACCAATTCTGTGCATATAATTTTCAGGAAAATTTGGTGTATCAAAATTAATAACATGTGATACATTGTCAATATCTAATCCACGTGCCATTACGTCTGTAGCAACTAAAATACGGTTAACACCTTCTCTAAATTGTTCAATACTACGTAATCTGTAATTTTGTGTTTTATTAGAGTGGATAACACAAAGTTCTTCATTAAAAAATTCGTCTAAAGCTTCAAATAGTCTGTCTGCCATACGTTTGTTTGACACAAAAACTAATGCTTTATTATAAGTTTCAGCATCTTGAAACAGATGTATTAATAAATTTAATTTGGTGTAATAATTTGGTACACTGTATTTGGTTTGCGCAATGTTTTCTAAAGGTGTCCCAGAAATTGCAATAGATACTTTTTGAGGAGCAGTAAAAAAATCTGTAATTAAATGATCAACATCCTCTGTCATTGTAGCAGAAAACATAATGTTTTGTCTACGTTCTGGAAGGATGTCAAAAATATTTATTAATTGATGTCTAAATCCTAAATCTAGCATAACATCTACTTCGTCAATCACTAAACGTTGTAACGACTTTAATTGTAATACTCTACTAACTGCTAAGTCATACAAACGTCCTGGTGTTGCTACAATAATATCTTGACCTTGTGCAACTGCTTGTTTTTGGGTGTTTATATTGGTTCCTCCATAGACACCAAGTACACGTACATTAATGTATTTAGCTAATTTTTCAATTTCATCAACCACTTGTACCACTAATTCTCTTGTAGGGACTAAAATTAAAACTCTTGGATTTTCTTGCTTAGAAAACTTAAGGTTTTTAAGTATTGGCAACATATAAGCAAACGTTTTACCAGTACCAGTTTGTGCTATACCTACCATATCTTTTCCGCTAGCAACTACATTAAAAGCTTCTGCTTGAATTGGAGTAGGCGTTGTAAAGCCTAAGTCGTCAATAGCGTTATATAAAGGTGTATTTAAATTTAATTCTCTAAAGGTCAAAATCTGTAATAATTTAGGTTACAAAACTACTACTATTATTTTGTTTACCCTAAATGACGCTCGTGTATTTGTATATAGTATGAAGCTGTAAAAGTCTGGTTTTCTGGTAAATTAATAATCCCTTCCTTTTTTTTAAGGTCTTGCGTAGTGTTTTCGTGATCTGCAATACCTAACCAAGGTTCTAAACATACATAAGGTGCATTTGGTTTTGCCCAAATCCCTAAATAGTTAAAATCTTTAAACGATACGTTTAAAATTTCGCCTTTAGTTTTACTTACTAAAGCAACTTTTCTGGATTTTAAATCTTTAAAAATTAATGCGTCATCGTTAAATAAATTTGGTTTTAAATTTATACTGTTTTTAGTGTTAAACGCTGGTTTTGTAGTGCCTGTAACCAATCCATTATCCGTATTTAGCAAGTAAGTTTGTGCGCTTTCTTCGGTTTCAAACACCAAATTATAATCTGTATATTTTTCATTTTTATGCAATGGACATTTAAAAGCTGGATGACCACCTACAGAAAAATAGATGGATTGATTGTCTAAATTTTTCACTGTATGGTTAACTTCTAATGTATTGCCAATTAACGTATAAGTTAAAATAAATTCAAATTTAAAAGGAAATATTTTTAATAACGCATCATTAAATTTCAAGCTAAATGTTAAGCTATTTTCAGTTTGAGAAATAAGTTTAATTTCTTCAGAATGTCTTACAAACCCATGTTTTGGTATGTGATATGTTTTTCCTTCAAAAAGGTATTTATCATCCTTTAGGCATCCAATAATAGGAAAAAGGTTTGGTGCATAACTTGCCCAAACTTTAGGATCTGCATGCCACATAAATTGATTTTTGTTTTTAACTGCATTTATTTGGCATAATTCGGCACCTTTTGGCTTAACAGCAATGTTTAAAAGACTATTTGAAAGTTTGTACATATTTAAAATTTAAAGTCACACCTAAAATAGTAGATTTTTTAACAAATCTATTTAACTTTACCATTCATTTTTAGCATTGAGAACAACAAAGCAACATAAACTAACCAATCCAGAGCAATTCAAGCAAAATATATTGGCTTGGAGCATGCAATTTGACGATGTTGTTTGGTTAGATTCTAACCAATATCAACAAACGTATTCTAATTTTGACGCAGTTTTAGCTGTAGGTGCTTTTACAGGATTGCAAACAGATTATCATAATGCTTTTGAACAATTAAAAGAATACCAGACTTTAACTAACGACTGGATTTTTGGTTATTTATCTTATGATTTAAAAAACGATGTCGAGCAGCTTAACTCTAATAACTATGATGGTTTAGAGTTTCCGGATGTATACTTTTTTCAGCCTAAAAAAATATTTTTATTTAAAGATGATACTGTTACTATGCATTATTTAAAGATGGTAGATGATGAGTTTGATTTTGATTTAAAAGAAATTGAAACAAATAATTTTGAAGCGTCTGAAGCAGAAAACAATCCAATAAAAATTCACTTACGCATACATAAAGATGAGTATTTTAATAAAATTGAAAAGATGCTAGAGCATATTCATCGAGGCGATATTTATGAAGCTAATTTTTGTCAAGAGTTTTATGCAGAAGACACTGTAATTAACCCATTAGAAACTTATAAAAAGCTAAACGCTATTTCAAAACCACCATTTGCTACCTTTTTAAAGCTAAACGACAAGTACTTAATGTCAGCTTCACCAGAACGTTATATTAAAAAAGAAGGCTCTAAAATTATCTCGCAACCTATTAAAGGTACAGCAAAGCGTGATGAAGATTTTATAATGGATTCTATTTTAAAACACGATTTAGTTGCAGATCAAAAGGAACGAAGCGAAAACGTGATGATTGTAGATTTGGTACGTAATGATTTGTCACAAACTGCTAAAAAAGGAAGTGTAAAAGTAGAAGAATTATGTAAAATATATACTTTTGATCAAGTCCATCAAATGATATCTACTGTTACTTCTGAAGTAGAAAATACAACACATCCAATAGATATTATAAAAACTACTTTCCCGATGGGAAGCATGACAGGAGCTCCAAAAATTTCGGCAATGAAAATTATTGAACAATTGGAAGAAACTAAACGAGGATTATATTCTGGAACTGTTGGATATATCACTCCAGATAACGATTTTGATTTTAATGTTGTCATTAGAAGTATTCTGTATAACGAAACCAATAAATACGTGTCATACTCGGTTGGAGGAGCAATTACTGCTAAAAGTATTCCTTTAAACGAATATGAAGAGTGTTTGGTTAAAGCAAAAGCAATGCGCACGGTTTTGGAAAATTAACCGTAAAAAGGTTACATTTGAAAATGCTACAAATTTTCCAGAATCATATTAATAATGACCTTCCTTTTCTTAAAGAAAGCAAATTACTTATTGCTATTTCTGGAGGATTAGATTCTGTAGTATTAGCTTATTTATGTCAATCTTTAGAATTAGATGTATCATTAGCACACTGCAATTTTAATTTAAGAGGAGATGAAAGCGATACTGACGAAGATTTTGTTCTTAATCTAGCACAAGATTTAGATTTAGAAATATTTGTACAGCATTTTAATACAGAAAACTATGCAAAAACAAATAAGCTATCTATACAAATGGCAGCAAGAGAATTGCGTTATAATTGGTTTCAGGGTTTAGTAAAGCAATTTGATTTTAATTATATTTTAACTGCACACCATGCAGATGATAATTTAGAAACGTTTTTAATTAATTTAACCAGAGGAACAGGTTTAGAAGGATTAAAAGGAATTCCGGAAATTAATAAAAACATTGTTAGACCATTATTAAAATTTACTAGAAACCAGATTAAAAATTACGCTAAAAACAACCAGATTAATTGGAGAGAAGACAGTAGTAATGCTTCAACAAAGTACATGCGTAATAAACTAAGACATGATGTTATTCCTGTTTTAAAAGACCTAAATCCAGAAGTTATTGCAAACTTTCAAAACACTTTATGTAACCTTAATGATACAGCAGATATAGTTGAAGAAAGTGTACAAGCTGTCTTAAAACGAACAATAGTAACTATTGACCAAACTCAAATAAGCTATAAGGTTTCAGGATTTAAAAAGCTTAATAATCCAAAAGCTTACTTGTACGAAATTTTTAAAGATTATGGCTTTACACAATGGGATGATATTATCAATCTTTTAGAAGCGCAAAGCGGAAAACAAGTATTTTCTTCTACTCATAATTTATTAAAAGATAGAGACTGCTTGATTTTAAGTGAAATAGTTTCAGATGAAACAAAATTTGAAACGTCTATAAATTTAGAAGACAATAATATTGAAACACCTCTTGGAGTTTTAGCTTTTGAAGTTGTAAATCAAATTAATAAAACAGATGGCTCAGCAATTTACGTAGATAAAAAAACGTTAAAGTATCCATTAAATGTAAGGCATTGGCAAAAAGGCGACTATTTTTACCCTTTAGGAATGAAAGGGAAAAAGAAACTAAGTAAGTTTTTTAAAGATGAGAAATTGTCTTTGTTAGCTAAAGAAAAGGTCTTATTATTGTGTAACGAAAACGAAATAGTTTGGGTGATTAACTATCGTGCAGACAATAGATTTAGAGTTACAAACCAAACCAAATCAATATTAAAAATTAAACTATCAAAATGAAGCAATTTACAGCTTTTTTATTAGGATTTTTCGCTTTTTTAACCGTAAATGCTCAGGTTTTTAAACCTGTAAAATGGTCTTCTGAAGTAGAAAAAATTTCTGACACAGAATATAACTTAATTTATAAGGCAGAAATTAAAGAACATTGGCATTTATACTCTCAAGATTTGCCTGAAGGAGGAGCAATACCAACCGAGTTTATTTATAATGAAGAGTCTGTTAATAAAGACTTTGAATTACTTGGTAAAGCTATTGAAAGCAAAAGCATTACCAAATATGATAAGGTGTTTCAAATGGACATGACTTATTTTGATAATGAGGCAACATTTACTCAAAAAATAAAAGTATTAAACCCAAATATAACGTCTATAGAAGGTGAAATTAGCTTTCAGGCTTGTGATGATGCTAAGTGTTTATTTGAAAGCGAAAATGTAACTTTTGCACTTGAAGAAAAGAAAACAGAGTCTAAAATTTTTGATCCAGTAAAATGGACATCTTCAATATTTAAGCTTAATGATACTGAGTATGAACTAGTCTATACAGCAGCTTTAGATGAGCATTGGCATATTTATTCTCAAGATAATAAAGATCCAATGGGTCCAATTCCTTCTGAAATTACATTTAAAAACGATGCTAAAGATTTTGAATTAATTGGAGGTTTAAAGGAGTCTAAAACAATTGAAAAGTTTGAAAAAGCTTTTCAGATGGATGTTAAGTATTTTGAAGATAAAGCAGTCTTTACACAGCGTATTAAAGTGTTAAATCCTGAGTTAAAATCTATTGAAGCTGAAGCTTATTTTCAAGCATGTGATGACGAAAAATGTTTAGCACCAGCTTTTTTTGATTTTAAAACTAATTTAAGAGATGCAGTAGCAAAGACAGATACTAAAGATGAAAATGGAGAAAATAAAGGACTGTGGAGTATCTTTTTTATTGCTTTCTTTTCTGGTTTTGCAGCATTATTAACACCGTGTGTATTTCCAATGATACCAATGACTGTAAGCTTTTTTACTAAGCAAAGTAAAAACAAAGCAGCAGGAATTAAAAATGCAATAATTTACGGATTATGCATCATTGTAATTTACGTGCTTTTAGGAACAGCTGTAACTGCAATATTTGGTGCAGATGCATTAAATGCTTTGGCCACAAATGTGTGGTTTAACCTTGTTTTCTTTGTGCTTTTAGTCGTTTTTGCTTTATCATTTCTTGGAGCTTTCGAAATTATGTTACCAAATTCTTGGGCTAATAAAGTAGACTCTCAAGCCAATAGAGGAGGACTAATAGGTATCTTTTTTATGGCATTAGCATTAGCGATTATTTCTTTTTCTTGTACAGGACCAATTGTTGGTACTTTATTAGTTGAAGCAGCTTCAAAAGGCGGATTAGCACCAATTATTGGAATGTTGGGTTTCTCATTAGCTATTGCTTTACCATTTGCTTTATTTGCTGCTTTTCCAGGTTGGTTAAACTCATTACCAAAATCTGGTGGATGGCTAAATACAGTAAAAGTGGTGTTAGGGTTTTTAGAATTAGCTTTAGCATTTAAGTTTTTATCTCAAGCAGATTTAGTTTTACAATTGCATTTATTAGAAAGAGAAGTATTTATAGCAATATGGATTGCCATATTTGGTACATTGGCTTTATATCTTTTTGGAAAAATACAATTACCTCACGATTCGCCTTTATCACATATTTCTGTTGGTAGACTAAGTCTTGGTATGATTGTATTATCATTTACTATTTATATGATTCCTGGACTTTGGGGAGCACCATTAAATTTAATTAGTGCGTTCCCACCACCATTGGATTATAGCGAGTCTCCTTATGGCGTAGGAAACTCTAAAGGAGGAGGAAGTGCAAGTACTAGTCATTCTGACTTACCAGAAGGTGCACATTTATTAGCACCACATGATATTTTAGCTTTTAATGATTACGATTTAGGTTTGGCTTATGCTAAAACAGTAAATAAACCAGTAATGATTGACTTTACAGGTTGGGCTTGTGTTAATTGCAGAAAAATGGAACAGAATGTTTGGCCAAAAAGCAATGTGTTAAATGCTTTAAAAAATGATGTTGTTTTAATCTCTTTATACGTAGATGATAAAAGACGTCTTGAAAAAGATGAAATAGTAGATTCTAAACTTAGAGAAGGAAAAAAACTAAAATATATTGGGCAAAAATGGAGCGAGTTTCAAACCATAAAGTATAAGTCAAACACGCAACCATATTATGTACTAATGGATCATAATGAGAATAACTTGATAGAGCCTGTTGCTTATACGCCTGATGCTACTGAGTATTATAACTGGCTTAAAACAGGTATTGATAATTTTTAAAATACATTTAAATCCTGCTAAAAGCAGGATTTTTTTTTGCAAAATATTAGTAAGATGAAAACAATCCAAGGTCAAATAGTAGATATCCAAAACCAACGTATTTTTAGTGGAGAAGTTATTATTAATTCTGGTAAAATAGAA
Organism: Olleya sp. R77988; assembly: GCF_044594215.1. Classification (GTDB taxonomy): domain Bacteria; phylum Bacteroidota; class Bacteroidia; order Flavobacteriales; family Flavobacteriaceae; genus Olleya. Next base: position 2,388,192 of record NZ_CP138988.1, read on the forward strand.
TCTATTACAAAAAAACAGCACGACTTAAACCATTATATATTACCAGGTTTTGTTGATGCACACATCCATATAGAAAGCTCGATGTTAGTACCATCAGAGTTTGCCAAGATAGCTGTCAAACATGGTACAGTTGCAACCGTTAGCGATCCACATGAAATTGCAAATGTTTTAGGAATAAAAGGTGTAGAATTCATGATTGAAAACGGAAAACAAACTCCTTTCAAATTCAATTTTGGAGCACCAAGTTGTGTACCAGCAACGTCTTTTGAGTCTGCTGGAGCAATTATAGATAGTGATGATATTAAAACCTTAATGGCTAATCCAGACATCAAGTATTTAGCCGAAATGATGAATTATCCTGGCGTTTTATTTGATGACGAAGAAGTACTTAAAAAAATAGCTTGGGCAAAACATTATAACAAACCAATAGATGGTCATGCACCAGGTTTAAGAGGTGACGACGTTACCAAATACATAAATGCAGGAATAAGTACAGATCATGAGTGTTTTACTTATGATGAAGCATTAGAAAAGCTTCAAAAAGGAATGAAAATATTAATTAGAGAAGGTAGTGCAGCAAAAAACTTTGAAGCCTTAATAGATTTACTTCCAGGACATTATCAAAACATGATGTTTTGTAGTGATGACAAACATCCTGACGATTTATTGCTAAACCACATTAATAAATTATGCGAGCGTGCAGTTGCAAAAAACATAGCTATTTTTAAAGTGTTGCAAGCAGCTTGTATTAATCCAGTAAAGCATTATAATTTGGATGTTGGATTGCTTCAAGAAGGTGATGCAGCAGATTTTATAATTGTAGAAAATTTAAAACAATTTAAAACGCTTCAAACCTATATTAATGGTGAGTTGGTGTTTGATAAAGGAGAATCCTTAATCAAACATATAGAATTTAAAAACCTCAATAATTTCAACACAGAAAAGAAAAAAATTGAAGATTTTAAAATAGAAAGCAATGCTAAAAACATTAGAGTAATTGAGGCTTTAGATGGAGAGTTGGTGACCAATCAATTAGTTGAAGAAGCAACCATCCAAAACGGAAATTTAATTTCAAACACAACAACTGATGTTTTAAAAATGACTGTAGTCAACCGTTATAAAAACGACAAACCAGCAATAGCATTCATAAAAAATTTCGGATTAAAAGAAGGTGCAATTGCAAGTTCTGTTGGTCATGACTCTCATAATATTATAGCAGTAGGTGTTAATGATGAAGCGATTTGTAAAGCAGTCAACTTAATTATAGAAAACAAAGGAGGTGTTTGTGCTGTATCAAATTCTGAAGAAAGAATAGTGCCACTTCCAGTAGCAGGAATCATGAGTGATCAAAATGCAGAAACTATTGGACATTCTTATGCTGCGTTGGATAAAATGGCTAAACAATTAGGCGCAACACTGCATGCACCTTACATGACACTATCTTTTATGGCATTATTGGTAATTCCTTCACTTAAATTAAGCGATAAAGGGTTGTTTGATGGCAGTACATTTCAGTTTACGGATTTGAAGGTTGACTAAAATTTAAAGCAGAAATACAATAAAAATGAAGCTCAAAAAAATAACATTAATTATTGTAATTGGAATAATATTTTCATTTTTGAGTTGTGTTTACATACAATTTATAGATAGGTTATTAGGTATTAACAACCCTTCTGAATTGATTGCGTCAAGATTATATAATCAAGACAGTAATGGGTTTATTTATCTTTTTATAGCTTTATTTCTTAACCTTGGAGCTATTATTAATTTATTCATTTTAAATAAAGATAAATATCGTTTTAAGAGAGTATCATCATTCTTAAAATCAACAATTGCACTTTATGTAAATATTTATGTGTTCATTTATTTATTAACTTATCTAACAGCTTACTTGTCTTTTTTTAATCCAATAATTTGTTTTGTTGCATATGCAATCTCAATGAAGTTTATTTATAAATTATCCATTACAAATACTTTTTTAATAGGTGGTTTACTTTTGTTCTTTGTAGGGATGATAATGAATTATTATGAAAATTTTAAATACCTTGATATAAGTTGGTTTCTTTGTATCATAATATTATTTCCTTTATTGTCAGAAACAAAAGAGCTAAAAAGTTAAGACTTTAATTAAACTAAATGTTATTTCGTTTTAATGGATAATTAATTACCTTTAGTAAGCTAAATATTTGATTTTTATGAAATTACGTTTATCCATTTATATACTTGTTTTTACTGTATTATACTCTTGTAATAGTATAAAAACAGCAACTTTTGACCAATATTCTTATCAGCAAGTCATTTCTTTAAAAATTGAAAGTGAAGATTTAATAGATCATGCAACAGCATCCTATTTAAATTACAGTGCAGAAGTTAACGACTTAATGTTAGACTTAAAAAAAATAGTTGAATACGAAAAAAACAAACCAAACAATCAGATTTCTTATGCTATGTTAAAGTTATTAGCAGATCAAAATAAAAATTTATTAGCTGGATTTTTTAAACGTTGGCAAACAAAAGACCGTTTATCTAAAGTATTTACAACAGAAGCAAAAGCACAAATTATGGAAATTTTTGACTTAATTATAAAATACGAAGGCGATAAAAATAAAGTCAACCAGAATAATATTCAACATTATTTAAGAGATAAATATGGATTTTGAAGAATTACTAAAATTATTAAAAGGAGAATTACTTAGTGTTTTAGGCGAAAGTTATTCAGAATATAAAACCGAAACTAAAGCAGATGTTGAAGCTTTTTTAGAAGCCTCTAAAGTTAAACTGAAACGTTGGACCAATCTACTTAGTATTAACGAGCTGGATGTAGACGATTATGAGTGGTTATTAAAAAGCCAAAAAGATCTTTTAGTATTAGATGCACTATATAAAGCAGGTGTTACAAAAAGACGATTAGGACATCTTAAAAACAAAATAATAAACACAATTCTAGATGTTGTAATTGGTGCAGTGTTATAAATTTCCTACATTTAAGTTCTAAACTAACCCTTTATGCTTAAAAAAGTTTTTGGAAGTGCTGTCTTTGGTGTTGAAGCCACAACAGTAACAGTTGAAGTTAATGTAGATAGCGGAATTGGCTACCATCTTGTTGGACTTCCGGATAATGCCATTAAAGAAAGTAATTTTAGGATTGCTGCAGCACTTCAAAATAATGGCTTTAAAATTCCTGGTAAAAAAATTATTATAAACATGTCACCAGCAGATCTCAGAAAAGAAGGTTCTGCTTATGACTTGACTTTGGCAATGGGAATTCTAACTGCATCAAAACAAATAGTTGCAGACAATTTAGAGGATTTTTTAATAATGGGAGAGTTATCCTTAGACGGAAACTTACAACCAATAAAAGGCGCTTTACCAATAGCTATTAAAGCAAGAGAAGAAGGCTATAAGGGTTTTATATTGCCAATTCAAAATGTAAAAGAAGCAGCAATTGTTGATGGTTTAGAAGTTTATGGAGTAGAAAACATTAAACAAGTCATTAATTATTTTGATAAAGGTGAAGCCTTAGAACGTACTATAATTAATACACGTGAAGAATTTGAAAAAAACTTAGACTTTCCAGAGTTTGATTTTAGTGACGTAAAAGGACAAGAATCTATTAAACGCTGTATGGAAATTGCAGCAGCTGGAGGACATAACATTATTTTAATTGGTCCACCAGGAGCAGGAAAAACGATGTTAGCAAAGCGTTTGCCAAGTATTTTGCCACCAATGACATTGCATGAGGCATTAGAAACCACAAAAATACATAGTGTTGTTGGACGTGTTAAAGATACAGGATTAATGTCTCAAAGACCCTTTAGAAGTCCTCATCATACTATTAGCGATGTTGCTTTAGTAGGAGGAGGAGCTTATCCACAACCTGGAGAAATATCTTTATCACATAATGGTGTTTTGTTTTTAGACGAATTACCAGAATTTAAACGTGGTGTATTAGAAGTAATGCGTCAACCTTTGGAAGACAGAGAAGTCACCATTTCTAGAGCAAAATTTACTGTAACATATCCATCTTCTTTTATGTTAGTAGCTAGTATGAACCCAAGTCCTAGTGGTTATTTTAACGATCCTAATGCTCCTGTAACCAGTAGTCCAGCAGAAATGCAACGCTATTTAAGTAAAGTCTCAGGGCCTTTATTGGACAGAATAGACATACATATAGAAGTCACTCCAGTACCTTTTGAAAAACTGTCTGACGAGCGTAAAGGAGAATCGTCAGTAGATATTAGAAAACGTGTAACAAAAGCTAGACAAATACAGACCAAACGTTTTAAAACATTTGATAATGTACATTACAACGCACAAATGTCAACCAAGCAAATTAGAGTGTATTGTAAGCTTGAAGAGGCCTCTAAACAACTTTTAAAAACAGCAATGGAACGTTTAAATCTTTCGGCAAGAGCTTATGATAGGATTTTAAAAGTAGCCAGAACTATTGCAGATTTAGAAGAAAGTAAAGACGTTAATGGCAACCACATTAGTGAAGCAATACAATATAGAAGTTTAGATAGAGACGGTTGGTTAGGATAACAAGTAGCTTTTTATGTAAGTATCTCATTATATTTTTTTAATAATTATGTTATAATAACAAAAGATAAAGTTTGTTAAAACTGAATTCTTTTTGTTACTTTACGTTAGCTATTAACCAATTATTTAACTCATGAAAAACTTAGGAAGCCTATTCTTGGGCTTAATCTTAGGCGCAATCGCTGCGTATTTTTATTTTAACAATTTTAATCAAACACCACCTATGTCAACACCTAGTTCACCACCTAGAGGAATTATTACATCAACAGAAGCAAAAAAATTAAGCGACAATTGGACAGATTTAAGAAAATCTGTTAACGATAGTGTTGCTTTTAACGAAGGAGATAATAGATCGTCTTGGTACTCTTTAGACGATTTAAGCAGTTTTATAGAATCCGTTAAAAAAGAGCATCCAAAAGCAGATGGGTTACGTTTTTATTTAGGCGTAGACACAACTGTAGGAGAAGGAGGTTACACTACTATTTTTATGGTGCCTACGCAACCAAAAACAGAAGGAGCTGAGCCTAAAAGTAAGCTAGCTGCAAGTTCTGATCATGAAGATATCTCTGGAGCTAATGGATTAGATAGAGGTTTTAGTGGTCATCCTCCAACAGCTTCTTATCCACAATAATTTTTATTAATGAGTTCCTTTTTAATTGATAATTATGTTCTAATTTATAGAGGAACAGAGGTTCTTGCAACTTTAACAGGTTTGTTTTTTTATAAAAAATTCAAATCTAAAGCTGCAAGAATTTTTATTTGGTTTTTAGTATATGTTCAGTTTATTGAAACGTTTGCTAGTTATCCTAGAGTTTTAAGTAGATCTGATAGTTTTATTTGGTTTAAACAACTAATAGCTAATACTGTTTTTGTAAAAAATTATTGGTTTTACGATGTGTTTTGGACAATAATTGGAACTTTAATTATTTCATATTATTTTTTATTGGTCGCTAAGAATAATTTTTTAAAAAAAGTAATCAAATATATTATCATTTGTTTTTTGATTATTTCCGTAAGTTTAATGATTATATATTATAAAGATTTGCGTTATAATTTTTTATTACCTCTAGAGATATTAAGTTTAATTGTAATTTTATTGGTCGTATTTAGCTATTTTGTTGAGTTACTTAATTCAGAAAAAATATTAAATTTTTATAAAGCATTAAGTTTTTATATAGCTATTGGAGTATTAGTATTTTGGTTAGTAATTACACCATTATCTTTTTATGAACAATATTATAATCAAATTGATAAAAGTTTTGTGGCATTAAAAAACTATGTATATTTATTATCAATAGTATTTATGTACTTAACTTTCACCATAGGATTTATAGTTTCTAAACCTGAATATGATTAATTTTTTAATACAGTTTCAAAAATTAGACAGCCCAATATCTTCAATTTCTGAGCGTTATTTACTCGTATATATGATTGGTGTTTTACTTATTGTTTGTACTTTAATAATCTTATTTTTTGTAGTATTTCAAAAACGAAAAAACAAATTAATAATAGATAAAGTAAAACAACAAAAAGCTTTTGAAGAAGAGCTAACCAATACACAGATAGAAATCCAAGAACAAACATTAAAGAATATTGGACAAGAGCTACATGATAATGTTGGACAGATTTTATCTGTTGCAAACATGAATATGAGTATCCTTAACACCCAAGTTCCGGAATCTATAAAAGAATCTTTTACAGAAACTAAAAATGCAGTAAAACAAGGCTTAAGTGAGTTACGTTTATTATCTAAAACATTAAATAGCGATGTTATTGCTAATAGAGGGTTTGTGGATTCTATAAAAAGCGAAGTAGAACGTTTAAATAAATTAAATCTGTTAAAGGCTACTGTAAAAATAGATGGTAATCCAGAGTATTTGCAACAACCTAAAGATAGTATTATTTTGTTTAGAATAGTGCAAGAGTTTATATCTAATACAGTAAAATATGCAAATGCCGAAACCTTTAAAATTCATTTAAATTTTCTAGACAATCAATTAAAATTATCACTTAAAGATGATGGTAAGGGGTTTGATCAAAAAACGGTACAACCTGGTTCTGGATTAATTAATATAAAAAGTCGTGCTGCTTTAATTAATGCAGATTTAGATTTTACTTCAAAAATAGGTGAAGGTGTACAGTTAACTTTAAAGTATCCATATAGGATTACAGAATAAACAAGGTTTACAGCCACTTAAAAACTTTTCGAATAAAATTAAGTTTCCCTTTATATGGTGCGTAACGCATAGGTAAATCTAGCCAGTTTCCTTTTTTAACAATACCTTTTTTATGGCTAAAGGTGTCAAAAGTATGTTGTCCATGATAGGCTCCAACACCACTGTTCCCAATACCTCCAAAAGGTAATCTGTGGTTTGCAAAGTGTATTATGGTATCGTTTATGCAACCACCTCCAAACGAAAATTTTTGTATTAATTGTTTCGCTTTCGCGGAATTTGTGCCAAATACATACAAGCTTAAAGGTTTGTCGTAAGAACCAATGATGCGTTCTAAATCCTTTTCATTTTGATAAGAAATAACAGGAAGTATTGGTCCAAATATTTCATCTTTCATGACTTCGCTATCCAATTGTGGCTCGTCAATAACAGTTGGTGCAATGTATAAGGATTCTGCATTTGTTTGCCCACCAATAATACAGTTTTCATCGATTAGCATTTTGGAGAGGCGTTCAAAATTTTTGTCATTTATAATGCGTGCAAAGTCTTTTGATTGTTGAGGAGTTGAGGAGTAAGCAATTTCAACCTCAGTTTTCATGGCTTTATAAAAATCTTCTTTTTTTGATTGATCAATCAAAATATAATCTGGAGCAATACACGTTTGTCCAGCATTTAAAAATTTACCCCAAACAAGTCGCTTTGCAGTTAGTTTTATATTAGCAGAAGCGTCAATTATACATGGATTTTTTCCGCCTAGTTCTAAAGTTGTTGGTGTTAAATGAACAGCAGCAGCTTTAGCAACAATTTTTCCAACGTTAACGCTTCCAGTAAAGAAAATATAATCCCATTGTTGTGTTAATAATTCTGTAGAGACTTCAACACCACCTTCAATAACAGTTGCAATTTCTGGAGGGAAAACAGTTGTGATTATTTGATTAATTATTGTAGAAGTGTTTGGTGTTAATTCACTTGGTTTTAAAACTACAGTATTTCCTGCTGCAATTGCACCAACTAAAGGTGCTAATGCTAATTGATAAGGGTAATTCCAAGGAGCAATAATTAGAACTGCTCCATAAGGCTCAGAATACAAATAATCTGAAGATGGAAAATTTAATAAACTAGGCATAATACGCTTAGGCTTTGCCCAACTATTAAGTTTTTTTATGGTATGCTTTAAATCTTGAATAACAATAGCTGTTTCGGTTAAAACCGATTCAAATTCAGGTTTTTTAAAGTCTTTGTAAAGTGCTTCTGTTATTTGGTTTTCATTTGCAACTAATTCTTTTAAAAGCTTTTTCAATAAGTTTTTTCGGTATAAAACATTTTTTGTTTTACCTGTTTTAAAATACTCTTTTTGTTGTCTAATTAGTTTAGTAATCATTCAATACTATTTTTAATAAAAGTAATCAATTTATAAACAAGCATTCCAAATTGGATCTTTTGGTAAAGGAGCTGTTATATTAAGTGATTCTTTAGATACAGGATGTATAAACTGGATGTTTCTGGCGTGTAAACTAATACTAGCGTCTTTATTACTTCTATCAAAGCCATATTTTAAATCGCCTTTTATTGGGCAACCAATACTTGATAATTGCACACGTATTTGGTGATGACGTCCAGTTTCTAAATTAACTTCTAGTAAGTAGTAATTATCTAGTTTTTTTAATGTTTTATAATGTAGAATTGCTTTTTTGCTCTCGGGAACTTCTTTTATATGTGCTTTAGATTTATTGTTTTTAGGATTTTTTTTTAACCAATGGATTAAACTACCTGCTTCTTTTTCTGGTTTATTTTTTACTAAAGCCCAATAAGTTTTAGAGATGTCTTTAGACACAAATAATTTGTTTAAACGTGGTAACGCTTTGCTAGTTTTAGAAAAAATAACCAATCCAGTTGTAGGTCTATCTAACCTGTGCACAGTACCTAAATATACATTTCCAGGTTTATTATATTTTTCAGCAATAAACTCTTTAACAACATCGCTTAAAGGTTTGTCTCCAGTTTTATCTCCTTGTACAATATCTCCAGCACGTTTATTAACAACGATGATGTGGTTATCTTCGTAGATGACTTGAAGGTTATCTTTATTTGAGAGTATTTTAGACACTAGATTTTGGGCTAAAAACTATATTAATACTGTTCTTTATCACTAGGGAAATCTCCACTTTTTACATCTTCTCCATATTGTTTAAAAGCGTTAGTCATGTCTTCATATAAATTCATGTAGCGACGTAAGAAACGTGGGTTAAACTCGTGTGTCATTCCAACCATATCATGGGTCACTAATACTTGACCATCAACACCAGCTCCTGCACCAATACCAATAACAGGAATGGAAACACTTTCTGCAACTTCTTGTGCTAATTTTGCAGGTATTTTTTCTAAAACAATACCAAAGCATCCAGCTTTTTCAAGCATTAATGCGTCTTCTTTTAGTTGTTTTGCTTCTTGTTCTTCTTTTGCACGTACTGTGTAAGTCCCAAATTTATATATGGATTGTGGTGTTAAACCTAAATGTCCCATAACAGGTATTCCAGCATGTAAAATACGTTTAATAGAGTCTTTTACTTCTTTACCTCCTTCCATCTTTACAGCATGTCCACCAGATTCTTTCATTATTCTAATAGCACTACGCAAGGCTTCTTTAGGATCACTTTGGTAGCTTCCAAAAGGTAAATCTACAACGACTAAAGCACGATCTATAGCTCTAATTACAGACGATGCATGATATATCATTTGGTCTAAAGTAATAGGTAAAGTAGTTTCATGACCAGCCATAACATTACTTGCAGAATCACCAACTAGTATAACATCTGTTCCTGCTCCATCAACTATTTTAGCCATAGTATAATCATAAGCTGTTAACATGGAGATTTTTTCCCCATTTTTCTTCATTTCAATTAGCGATTTAACTGTGACTCTTTTATATTCTTTTTTTGCTACAGACATTTTTTTTAGTTTTGTATAGAATGTAAATGTAATAAAATAAAGGTTTATGGCTAAATTTTTCTTTATTACTGAAAGACTTATATTTACACTCTAAAACTTTATTTTTTTTATCATGAAATCATTAACTTTATTCTTATTACTACTAGTTTCTACCCTTAGTTTTTCTCAAAATCCAGAACAGCAAAAAGAGCAAGAAAAAGTAATTGAGTCTATTAATCTTTTTTTTGCAGGTTTCCATACTCAAGATAGTACATTAATGCAAAGTGTGGTTTATAAAGATGTTGTATTACAATCTATAAGTAAAACTAAGGATAATGAAAGTAAATTAGTAACCAGTGATTTTTCTGAGTTTATAAAACAAATAGTGTCTATTCCAGAGGATAATACTTTCTTAGAAAACTTAATTAGTTTTAGCGTGCAAATAGATGGTAATATGGCAAATGTTTGGACACCTTATGAGTTTTGGTTTAATGATAAAAAAAGTCATTGTGGTGTTAATTCTTTTCAATTAATGAAAGAAAATAATACCTGGAAGATTATTTATTTGGTAGATACAAGACGTAAGTGTGAAGAATAGTATAATGGAATATGGACCATTGTAAATTAACAATCTGACATATTTACACCAACTGCTAATCCACCTTCAGAGGTTTCTTTATATTTAGTATTCATATCTTTTGCAGTTTCCCACATCGTGTTTATAACTTTATCTAAAGGTACTTTAACATTTTTTGGATCTGTATCTAAAGCTAATTCTGCTGCATTTATAGCTTTAATTGCTCCCATTGCATTACGCTCTATACATGGTATTTGTACTAATCCTCCAATAGGATCACAAGTTAATCCTAAGTGATGCTCCATTGCTATTTCTGCTGCAATTAAAACCTGTTCTGGCGTTCCACCTAATAACTCTGTTAAAGCACCTGCAGCCATTGCGGAAGACACACCTATTTCTGCTTGACATCCTCCCATTGCTGCACTAATAGTGGCTCCTTTTTTAAAAAGGCTGCCAATTTCTCCAGCAACAAGTAAGAATTTTTTAATGTCTTCAAAATTTCCATCATGATTTTCGATAACAAGATAATACATTAAAACAGAAGGAATAACTCCAGCACTTCCATTGGTTGGAGCTGTTACTACACGTCCTAAAGACGCATTAACTTCGTTAACAGCTAAAGCAAAACAGCTTACCCATTTTAGTATTTGTCTAAACTTAACTTCTGTATTTCTGATAGCATAAATCCATTCTACAGGATTAGAAAATTTAGAATCGCCTTTTAAGCTTTGATGCATGTCAAAAGCACGACGTCTTACATTTAGCCCTCCAGGAAGACTCCCTTCTGTATGACAACCAATATACATACATTCTAACATGGTATCCCAAATGCGTATTAATTCAAAATCTATTTCTTCTTCAGTTCTAATAGATTTTTCGTTTTCTAAAACAACTTGTGATATTGGTAAATTTAAATCTTTGCAAAATTGTAAAAGTTCTGTTCCTTTTTCAATTGGATAAGGAAAAGAGCATTTAATTTCAAAATTCTTTTTATGATTGGTTCTTTCTTCTTTAATAACAAATCCTCCACCAATAGAGTAGAAGGTAGATGTTTGCTTTTTACCATTAATAATAGTTGTAAAGCTCATTCCATTGGAATGAAATGGTAAAAACTTACGGTTAAAGACAATATCTGTTTCAGGATTAAATATTAAAACTCTTTCATTATTAAAATTTAAAGTTTTAGTCGTTTTAATGTTATTTATATAGTCTGCTATATTTTCTGTTGGAATTGTTTCAGGATCGCAACCTAATAAACCTAACATTACTGCATAATCTGTTGCGTGACCTTTTCCTGTTAAAGACAAAGAGCCATAAAGATCAACTTGAATAGTTTCTGTTAGGTTAAAAGTGTTGTCTTTTTTTAATTCTTCAATCCAACGTTCTGCAGCACGCCAAGGACCCAAAGTATGAGAACTAGATGGACCTACACCAATTTTAAGCATATCAAAAACAGAAATACATTCCATAGCACTACAACGTTTTAGTATTGTGCGACAAATATACATTTTGTTTGGAAAGATTTGTGCAAAAAAAACAGCTTCAATTTTTTAATTAAAGCTGTTAGATTTAGATATGTATTTATTAATTACTTAACGTATTGTATTACATCGTTATAATTGTTTATATCTATTCTGCTGCTATTTACAAGATCAATTGGTAAGACTACTACTCTAAAAGTTTGATTAATTCTTTCATCATCGGTTAATATATTAAAATCAAATGTAGGATGTGACTCAATGAAAATTGTGACAAAATCAAAATTGTGTTCAAAGTTATATTGAAATTCTTCTGTAGCATTAACATATATGGTTTCAGGAAGCGCTTTCCAAACATCATAACCATCTATTTGACCTCTAAGATGATAAACTAAAACCATATCAGATTCATATAAATCAATATCTAAAGGAACTTCTACACTTTCTTGATAACCATTTGTAGAGGTAAAATCTATTGTTGTTTCAAAAGATTGTCCTACTAAATAGACTCCATCTTGCCCATCATATCCTGCAGGACCTTCTGGACCTGTACAAGACGTTAAAAAAAAGGCGACTACTGTAATTACTGACAAAATACGTTTCATAATTTTAAGATTTAGATTGTTATTAACTACTTGTATCAAAACTAATACCAAAGTTAGGTTTAATTATTATAAATATCTGACAACGTGTCAGCACTTTTTTGGTTGGCATAAAGATTGACTAACTGTAAACGTAACAATTACAACACAAAATAAAAATTATATAAAATTATGAGTAAGATTATTGGAATCGATTTAGGAACAACAAACTCTTGCGTATCTGTAATGGAAGGTAACGAAGCAGTTGTTATCCCAAACGCAGAAGGTAAACGTACAACACCTTCAGTTATCGCATTTGTTGAAGGAGGCGAAATTAAAGTTGGTGATCCAGCAAAAAGACAAGCAGTTACTAACCCAACAAAAACAGTGTATTCTATTAAGCGTTTTATGGGTAATAAGTATTCTGAATCTAAAAAAGAAGCAGAACGTGTACCTTATAAAGTAGTAAAAGGAGATAATGACACACCACGTGTAGACATTGATGGTCGTTTATATACACCTCAAGAATTATCTGCAATGATTCTTCAAAAAATGAAGAAAACTGCTGAAGATTATTTAGGTCAAGATGTAACTGAAGCAGTAATTACTGTACCAGCTTATTTTAATGACTCGCAAAGACAAGCTACTAAAGAAGCTGGTGAAATTGCAGGTTTAAAAGTACGTCGTATCATTAACGAGCCTACAGCAGCAGCTTTAGCTTACGGAATGGACAAGAAAGGTACTGACCAAAAAATAGTAGTATTTGATTTTGGTGGAGGAACACATGATGTATCTATCCTAGAATTAGGAGATGGTGTATTTGAGGTATTATCTACAGATGGAGACACACACTTAGGTGGTGATGACGTTGATCAAAAAATTATTGACTGGTTAGCAGACGAGTTTAACGCAGAAGAAGGAATGGATTTACGTAAAGATCCAATGTCTTTACAACGTGTTAAAGAAGCTGCAGAAAAAGCTAAGATTGAATTATCTTCTTCTGAGCAAACAGAAATTAATTTACCATACATTACAGCAACTGCTAGTGGACCAAAACACTTAGTACGTACTTTAACACGTAGTAAATTTGAACAACTAATAGACGATTTAGTAAAACGTACTATTGAGCCTTGTCAAACAGCTTTAAAAGCAGCAGGTTTATCAAAATCTGATATTGACGAAGTTATTTTAGTAGGTGGATCTACACGTATTCCAGCTGTACAAAAAGCAGTAGAAGCATTTTTTGGAAAAGCACCTTCAAAAGGAGTTAACCCAGACGAGGTTGTATCTTTAGGAGCTGGTATTCAAGGAGGAGTTTTAACTGGAGATGTTAAAGATGTATTACTTTTAGATGTAACACCTTTATCATTAGGTATTGAGACAATGGGTAACGTATTTACTAAGTTAATCGAAGCAAATACAACTATTCCAACTAAAAAATCTCAAGTATTCTCTACAGCAGCAGATAACCAACCTTCAGTAGAAATTCATGTTTTACAAGGTGAGCGTGCTATGGCTGCAGATAATAAAACAATTGGACGTTTTCACTTAGATGGATTACCACCAGCACAAAGAGGTGTACCACAAATTGAGGTAGCTTTTGATATTGATGCAAACGGAATCATTAAAGTGTCAGCTACAGATAAAGCAACTAACAAGACTCAAGATATTCGTATCGAAGCGTCTTCTGGTTTAACTGAAGAAGAAATCCAAAAGATGAAAGCTGACGCTGAAGCAAATGCTGAAGCAGATGCAAAAGCAGCAGAAAGTGCTAAAAAATTAAACGAAGCAGATTCAATGATTTTCCAAACCGAAAATCAATTAAAAGAATTTGGTGATAAATTATCTGAAGATAAAAAAGCACCAATTGAAGCAGCTTTAGCTGAATTAAAAACAGCTTACGAAACTAAAGATCTTGCAGTTATCGAGCCAGCGTTAGAAAAAATTAACGAAGCTTGGAAAGTAGCAAGTGAAGAAATGTACAAAGCACAACAAGATGCTCAAGGTGGTCAACCAGGTCCAGATGCAAATGCAGGAACTGATTCTGCTGAAAGCGATGACGTTGAAGACGTAGACTTCGAAGAAGTAAAATAATATTGTCATTCCGTACTTGATGCGGAATCTATAAACATTAAAAACGCAATCATTAATTTGGTTGCGTTTTTTTATCTTCAAGTAATAATCAATTACATTTACATTCTAAATAATAGTTAATGTCCTTTTCATCTAAATTAAAATCTACATATCAACCCAAACGATTAGCATTAAAGCTTAATGCTAAAGGCGAACAGTTTGTGGTAAAAGGTCATCCATGGGTGTTTTCTGATAATATTATAAAGATTAATGAAGATGCGCAGTCTGGAGATTTAGCTATTATTTTTGGGAAAAACAAAAACAAAGTTGTTGGCTTAGGGTTGTATGATGCTAATTCGCCAATCAGGATAAAAATGCTACACAGTAGCACAGAAAAAGCAGAAATAAATGCAACTTTCTTTTATAATAAAATAAAAGAAGCGTTTGTAAAACGCAAACCCTTATTACAAACCAATACCAATAGTTACCGTTTGTTATTTGGAGAAAACGATGGATTTCCAGGATTAATAGCAGATGTATACGCATCTGTTTTGGTAGTTAAAATATATTCTGAAATTTGGTTACCTTATTTAGAAACTATCATTCCAAGCTTACAAGACGTTTCTAATTCTAAAACAGTAGTGGTTAGATTAAGCCGAAGTTTAGAAAACTCTAAATTACATAATCTTATAAATGGAGAAGTTGTTTTTGGAACTTTAGAAAATGAAGTAGTACAGTTTGTAGAGCATGATGTTAACTTTTCAGCAAACGTAATTAAAGGACATAAAACAGGTTACTTTTTAGATCATAGAGATAATAGGAGGCAAGTAGGGTTGTTAAGTAAAAACAAAACTGTTTTAGATGTGTTTTCTTATGCTGGAGGATTTTCTGTTCACGCACTTGCAAATGGAGCAAAAGAAGTCACTAGTTTAGATATTAGCCAACAAGCATTGGAAATTGCTAAACAAAATGGACTGTTAAATACTTATTCTGGTAAGCATCTTATTTTGGCAGGAGATGCCTTTAAAATTTTAGATGATTTAGTGTCTAAAAAGAAGACCTTTGATATTGTTGTTATCGATCCTCCTAGTTTTGCTAAGCAACAGTCAGAAATACAAT
The DNA here is from genome assembly GCF_044594215.1 of Olleya sp. R77988. GTDB lineage: Bacteria > Bacteroidota > Bacteroidia > Flavobacteriales > Flavobacteriaceae > Olleya. The sequence goes on from NZ_CP138988.1 coordinate 2,403,661, forward strand.
TAGCAAAAAAAAAGTATGCGCAATTAGCACTTTTAGGAAGTAAATTAACTGCTAAAAATGGACTTTTAGTTTTAGCATCTTGTTCGTCTAGAGTGTTAAGTCAAGTGTTTTATGATATTAATAGTCAAGCTTTAGCTAATCATAGTAGACCATTTAAAGTCGAATTAAAAACTCAACATGATATTGATCATCCAATTGGTTTTCCAGAAGGAGCTTATTTAAAATGTGGGTATTATAGATTTATAGATAAATAAAGTATTATGCGTGCATAATAAATTTATGTTTATATTTGTAGTCATAACAAATTAATACAATGGAAACCAAACTATCACAACTTCTTAATATAAAATATCCAATTATTCAAGCACCAATGTTTTTAGTGTCTAACGTATCTATGGTTACGGAAGCCATGAATGCTGGTATTGCAGGTTGTATTCCTGCACTTAATTACAGAACTTTAGAAGAGTTGCGTGCAGCTTTAAAAGAACTAAAAGCTAATAAGGTTGATGGAGGTTCTTTTGGTTTTAATTTAATTGTGAATAAATCCAATATTAAATATAAAGGACAATTAGAAGTTATTTGCGAAGAAGGATGTGATTTTATAATAACCTCATTAGGTAGTCCAGAGGAAACTATTAATCAAGCACACAAAGCTGGTATAAAAGTATTTTGTGATGTTACTGATTTACGTTTTGCAGAAAAAGTGCAACAACTTGGTGCAGATGCAGCAATTGCAGTAAACAATGAAGCTGGTGGACACAGAGGAAAACTAACACCTCAAGAATTAACTAATCTATTAAGCGAAAAATTAACTATTCCTGTAATTTCTGCTGGAGGAGTTGGTTGTAAAGCAGATATTGATAAAATGTTAAGTTATGGAGCAGAAGGTGTGTCTGTTGGAAGTCCATTTATAGCATCAGTTGAAGCAGGAGTTACTGACGAGTATAAGCAAGCTTGTGTTGATTATGGCGAAAAGGATATTGTAATGACAGAGCGTATTTCTGGTACACCTTGTACAGTAATAAATACGCCTTACGTCCAAAAAATTGGGACAAAACAAACATGGATTGAAAGTGTTTTAAATAAAAACAAAACACTTAAAAAATGGGTGAAAATGATTCGTTTTTCTATAGGTATGAAAGCAACAGAAAATGCTGCTAAAAAAGCAACCTATAAAACCGTTTGGGTAGCAGGACCAAGTATAGAACATACTAAAGCTATTTTACCTGTTAAAGATATTGTAGCCAATTTAACAACCTAATATAGGTAATGGCTATAAAACCTAAAACAGTTAGGCAGTTTTTAAGGGTAGCTTTAGCTGCTTTTATTTTGTTATGTGCTGCTGTTTTTATTTCTTTTATTTACGAATATAAAGAGGACATTTCTAATAAAGAGCCATATTCAAAATGCATAAATACTCCAATTACACTTAAAGATGTTGCTACTATACGTTGGAGTGATACTAATTTAAGGTTTTCGCATTATAGTTTAGTGTTAAACGAAGCTTCAGATTATGATACTGATGAGGTCAAATCTGTTAAAGTTTATCAACCTGATGAAACCATCACTTTTTTTGCAGCTAAATCTTATACAAGTATGCATGTTGGGACTACTTATTATTTAATAGGTAGAGACACTTTGGATACAGGAGAGATTATTGATTTTGAGTATTATTATAGTGAAGGAGTACCACCTTTTTGATTCTGTCATTTTTCAGCAATCAAAAACTTCCAATTTCAAACTTTCCTCTGCAAAATTTAATGCTTATTTTTGCAACTTAAATTATAAGAAGTGCAAAACATAACTATAGCAATAGACGGATTTTCTTCTACAGGTAAAAGCACAGTTGCTAAACAATTAGCAAAACACTTGGGTTACATATATGTAGATACAGGAGCAATGTATAGAGCTGTAACATTGTTTACTATGCAAAATGGTTGGATTGATAAAGACCAGTTTGATGTAGTTGCATTAGTATCTAATTTAAATAAAGTATCAATTAGCTTTACATTTAATCCAAAGCTAGGTTTTGCTGAGGTCTATTTAAATGGACAAAATATTGAAAGAGAAATCCGCACACTTGAGGTATCAAGTTATGTAAGTAAAGTTGCAGCAATCCCAGAAGTACGTTACCAATTAGTAAAACAACAACAACAAATGGGTAAAGACAAAGGTGTTGTTATGGATGGAAGGGATATTGGTACAGTAGTTTTTCCTTATGCAGAATTAAAACTATTTATGATAGCATCTGCAGACAAAAGAGCCATTAGACGTTATGACGAATTGATAGATAGAGGAGATGATGTTAAATACGAAGACGTATTACGTAACGTACAAGAAAGGGATTATATAGACTCTCATAGAGAAGATTCGCCTTTAGTAAAAGCAGAAGATGCTATAGAGATTGATAATTCAGATTTAACTTTAGAAGAACAGTTTTCAAAAGTTTTAAGTTTAGTCAATATGACTTTAGAAGATTTAGAATAAGTTTTCTTCAATTAAAAATCCTACGCTAAAACATTATAAAATTAAAAAGCGAATTATAAGCTTTCGCTAATAATTCGCTTCAAATCATTTTACTGTTAAATTCCTATAAATTTGGAATCACTAATTCTTGACCTACTTTAATCATATCAGGATTATCTAATTGATCAGTGTTTGATTCAAAAACAGCAGTGTATTTTGCAGCATTACCATAGTAATGTTTAGCAATTTTACCTAAAGTGTCACCACTTACAACAGTATGTCTTGCGTAAACACTAGTGTCTGCAACTTCAATATTTGCATTTATATCACTTGGGCTATCTCCACCAGCAGCTTTGATTGCATCCCAAATAAGATTTTTTTCATATTGTGTAGCAGCAGTTCCAGTAACTTTTAATACACCATTTTCTTCAGAAACGTCTCCGTTTGCGATTTTTAATTTTTCTCCTAAATCAAGTACTCCTTGATATTTTGCTCTTACAGCCATAATTTAAATTTGTTTTTAATTGTTATTATCTTAAAGATAGTAATTATAAAAGCAGTTTGTTAAACAAAATCTAGATTTCATTTAATCTTCGATTAAGTGATTGTTTTTATCGATTAAAAGCATGGATAGAATCGCCTTTATAACAGTAGGTTATTTTATTGACTTTTAGGGTATTGATATTTTTGTATTTGTATTAGGCAATATTACTAAAAAGTACTATTTTTGCACACCTTTTTAGCGCATACTAGGAAAGATAGAAAGGAATTAAAACAAATTTATTTATAACACTTCTGTGTGTTAGCGCATAAAATCTTCCAAACATAACAGAATACAAACCGTAATCTGGCATAATTTCAGCGAAAGCGAAAAGCCTTATTACAAAACTTATTTAAATGGCTGATAAAGCAAAAAAAGTAGAAGCTGAAGCACAAGTTGATGCAGCAGCAGTAAAAGAAGCTCCAGTAGTATCTGAAGCTCAAGCAAACCCAGAAAAATTCTTAGCAGATTTTAATTGGCACAATTACCAAGAAGGTATTGATGAGGTTGAAGATTCTCAATTAAAAGAATTTGAAAAATTAGTATCAGAAAATTTCGTAGACACATTAGATGACGAGGTTGTAGAAGGAGAAGTAATTCATATTACAGATCGTGATGCAATTATTGACATTAACGCTAAGTCTGAAGGAGTAATTTCTTTAAACGAATTTAGATACAATCCAGACTTAAAAGTAGGAGACAAGGTTGAGGTATTAATTGACGTGCGTGAAGATGCAACTGGACAATTAGTATTATCTCATAGAAAGGCTCGTGTAATTAAGGCTTGGGATAGAGTAATAAAAGCTAACGAAACTGGAGAAATCGTAAACGGTTTTGTAAAGTGTCGTACTAAAGGTGGTATGATTGTAGATGTATTTGGTATTGAAGCATTCTTACCAGGTTCTCAAATTGATGTTAAGCCAATTAGAGATTACGATCAATACGTAAATAAAACTATGGAATTTAAAGTTGTAAAAATCAACCACGAATTCAAAAACGTAGTAGTATCTCATAAAGCTTTAATTGAAGCTGATATTGAAGAACAAAAGAAAGAAATCATTGGTCAACTAGAAAAAGGACAAGTATTAGAAGGTGTTGTTAAAAACATTACTTCTTATGGTGTGTTTATTGATTTAGGTGGTGTAGATGGTTTAGTACATATTACAGATTTATCTTGGTCACGTATCAACCATCCAAATGAGATTGTTGAGTTAGATCAAAAATTAAATGTTGTAATCTTAGACTTTGATGAAGATAAGTCTAGAATCCAATTAGGTCTTAAGCAATTATCTAAACATCCTTGGGATGCTTTAGGAGAAAACGTTGCTGTTGGAGATAAAGTAAAAGGTAAAGTAGTTGTAATCGCTGATTATGGTGCATTTATCGAAGTTGCAGAAGGTGTTGAAGGTTTAGTACACGTGTCAGAAATGTCATGGTCTACACACTTACGTTCTGCTAACGACTTTGTAAAGGTTGGAGACGAGATTGATGCTCAAATCTTAACTTTAGATAGAGAAGATCGTAAAATGTCATTAGGTATCAAGCAATTATCTGCAGATCCTTGGACAGACATTACTACAAAATACCCAGTTGGTTCTAAGCATACAGGTATTGTACGTAACTTTACAAACTTTGGTGTTTTTGTTGAATTAGAAGAAGGTATTGATGGATTAATTTACATCTCTGACTTATCTTGGACTAAGAAAATTAAACATCCATCAGAGTTCTGTAACGTAGGTGATAATTTAGATGTAGTAGTATTAGAGTTAGATGTTGAAGGACGTAAATTATCTTTAGGTCACAAACAAACAACTGATAATCCTTGGGATAAATACGAAACTGAGTTTGCTTTAGATACAACACATACAGCAGAAATTGCTGAAGTTGTAGATAAAGGAGCTACTATTGAGTTTAACGAAGATATCGTTGCTTTTGTACCTTCTCGTCACCTTGAAAAAGAAGACGGAAAGATGTTAAAGAAAGGAGATTCTGCAGAATTCAAAATTATCGAATTTAATAAAGAATTCAAACGTGTTGTAGCGTCTCATACTGCTATATTTAAAGCAGAAGAGATGGCTAATGTAAAAGCTGCTGCTAAAAAGCAAGCTGCTCAAGCTGCTGAAGCAAAACCAACTTTAGGTGATGCTAACGAAGCTTTACAAGCGTTAAAAGATAAAATGGACGGAAAAAAATAATCCAACCTTCTTAATTATAAACCAAAAGCCTCTCATTTATGAGAGGCTTTTTTTATTCATTTTAAAAACAACTTTTTACTTATAATAATTTACTTTACCTTTGTTTACCAAATCCGTTTGGAACACTATGAGTCAAAAAGTGCTACTTAATGCAATAGAGGTAAACATCATTCTACATAGATTGGCTTGCCAACTCATTGAAAATCACACCGATTTTTCTAACACTGTTTTAATAGGTATACAACCAAGAGGTAAGTATTTAGCTAATCGTTTGGCAACGATGCTAAAAGCAGAATACAAGATTAAAAACTTACAATTAGGACATCTAGATATAACGTTTTATAGAGACGACTTTAGACGTAACGATAAACCTTTAGAGGCTAATGCTACAGAAGTTAATGTACAAGTAGAAAACAAAAAAGTAGTCCTTATTGATGATGTTTTATATACAGGACGTAGTATACGTGCTGCATTAACAGCGATACAAAGTTTTGGTCGTCCGTCAGAAATTGAATTATTAACCTTAATAGACAGACGTTTTAGTAGACATTTGCCAATCCAACCCAATTATAGAGGACGACAAGTAGATGCTATTAATGACGAAAAAGTAAAAGTAAACTGGATTGAAAATGAAGGCGAAGATTCAGTATATTTAGTTAAAAGTTAGAATTAATATTACAAAGTCACACTGAGCTTGTCTAAGTGTAGTTTAAATAAAAAAAAATAACATGAGCGAATTAAGTGTCAATCACTTACTAGGGATTAAATATCTTAACAAACAAGATATAGAGCTTATTTATAAAACAGCAGATCACTTTAAAGAAGTGATTAATAGACCTATTAAAAAAGTGCCTTCACTTAGAGATATAACTATTGCAAACTTATTTTTTGAAAACTCTACACGTACAAAACTATCTTTTGAATTGGCAGAAAAACGTCTGTCTGCAGATGTTATTAATTTTTCTGCTTCACAATCTTCGGTTAAAAAAGGAGAAACCTTAATAGATACTGTAAACAACATCTTATCAATGAAAGTTGATATGGTAGTGATGCGTCATCCTAATCCAGGAGCAGGTGTGTTTTTATCTAAACACGTTAATGCCACTATAATAAATGCTGGAGATGGAGCACATGAGCATCCAACACAAGCTTTACTTGACAGTTATTCTATAAGAGAGCGTTTAGGAAACGTAAAAGGTAAAAATGTTGTTATAGTTGGAGATATCCTACATAGTCGTGTTGCCTTATCCAATATTTATGCATTAAAGCTACAAGGTGCTAATGTTATGGTTTGCGGACCAAAAACATTAATACCAAAACATATAGAAAAACTAGGAGTAAAAGTAGAAACTAATTTAAGAAAAGCATTAAATTGGTGTGATGTAGCTAATATGCTTCGCGTACAAAACGAACGTATGGATATTAGTTATTTTCCGTCAACTAGAGAGTATGCACAACAATATGGTGTCGATAAAGCGTTATTAGATAGTTTAGACAAAGAAATTACAATTATGCATCCTGGACCAATTAATAGAGGAGTAGAGATAACAAGTGATGTTGCAGACTCTAAACAAGCTATTATTTTAGATCAAGTCCAAAATGGAGTAGCAGTTAGAATGGCAGTAATCTATCTTTTAGCGTCCAAAATAAAACAATAGTTATGATTATAGATCAAAACGAAAATACAGCTATTATAACTCAAGAAAATGCTTCAGTTATAGAATTGGTTAAAAAGATTGAAACATTATACCCAAAATTTAAAAACAATAATATTATTGTCAATTTAAATTCTGCACAACCTATTAAGTTAGAAGAAACTATCGAGTTTTTAAGAGTATCAAACCAACATCGTAAAGCAAAACACTCGTTTGTAATTGTTAACGAAGGGATTGATACAGAAACAACTCCAGACGAGATAATAATTGTGCCAACACTTCAAGAAGCACACGATATTATTGAAATGGAAATTATGGAACGTGATCTAGGTTTCTAATTGTTTATCTGTTTTTCGTTTATTTGTTATGCACATAATAATAAACGAATCAACAAAATACATATCAACTATATTTAATGAAACTAAACATACTAGGCTGTTACAGCGCAACACCACGTACATTTTCTAATCCAACCTCTCAAGTATTAGAGATTAACAATCATATTTTTTTAATAGATTGTGGAGAAGGAACACAAGTACAGCTTAGAAAAAACAAAATTAAATTTAGCCGAATAAAGCATATTTTTATTTCGCATTTACATGGAGACCACTTTTTTGGATTAGTAGGATTAATATCTACTTTTAGGTTATTAGGTCGTGATTCTGACCTTCATATTTATTCTCCAAAAGGACTAAAAGAAGTTATTACTTTACAGATGAAATTAGCCAATTCTTGGACTAATTATAATCTTTATTTTCATGAGTTAACTAATAATGCGTCAGAATTGGTTTTTGAAGACCAAAAAGTAGAAGTACATACCATTCCATTAGATCATCGCATATATACCAACGGTTTTTTGTTTAAAGAAAAAGAAGGCGAACGTAAATTAGATATGAATGCAGTATTAAATCAAGATATTGATGTGTCTTACTATAGAAAAATAAAACAAGGTTTTGATGTTAAAAATGAAGCTGGAGTTTTAGTAAAAAATGATACTGTAACATTTCCACCAAATAAGCCAAAAAGTTATGCTTTTTGTAGTGATACTGCCTATAATGAAACTATAATCCCAATTATTAAAGATGTAGACGCTCTGTATCATGAATCTACATTTTTAGAGCAACATGAAAAATTAGCTGCACCAACCAAGCATAGTACTGCAAAACAAGCTGCAAGTATAGCAAAACAGGCTAATGTTGGACAATTAATATTAGGACATTACTCTACAAGATATGATGACTTAAGCCAATTTAAAAAAGAAGCACAAACTATTTTTGATAATGTAGAGTTGGGTGAGGATGGTAAGGTGTTTGAGTTTTAAACATTTTCAGATTCTACAAATATTTTAAACTGGTTTAACCATTTTTGAACTTGCTTTTTAAACATGCCAGGAAATAGTTTTGCTATTATTTTAATGACAAAACCATTAAATTTTGTGTACTCTATTAGAGAAGTATAACGTGTTTTGTTAGCATCTAATTCTTTAAATCTAACAGTCATTGTATTGGTCATATGTTTATGCTCATACAACCCAATAAATTCATTTGGAAGATCATTTTTAATAATGGTCTCAATAAGTTCTAATTTTTCATAAACCATTTTAGATTTTGCTCCTTCGTGTCCAGTACTACCACTAATTAATGTTTTAGATTTAAAACCATCTTGGTAATGTTTTAAATTATCAGGATTTAAAAAAGCTTCAGACACAGACTTAATATTTGTATTAATGTCAATAGCACAAGTAAATTTCATATTAGTTAGTTTTGTATAAAGTTATTAAAAAATTATTTTAAATTCTTGTAACTTGCATTTATGGAAAAAGACTTAAGCGACTACAGAAAATCCTATACAAAAGGAGAGTTACTATTAAAAGACACTCCAGAGAATCCTTTAGAGCTGTTTAGAACATGGTTTAACGAGATTGACATACATTTTCCTCAAGATGAAACTAACGCGATGACGTTGTCTACAATTGGTCTTGATGGTTTTCCAAAAAGTAGAGTAGTGCTACTTAAAAAATTTACATACGAAGGTTTTATTTTTTACACTAATTATGACAGTGAAAAAGGTAAAGCTATACTGAATAACCCAAATGTTTGTTTATCCTTTTTTTGGCATGGAGCAGAGCGACAGATTATAATAAAAGGTAAAGCAGAAAAAATTGCAGAAAACTTAAGTGATGGCTATTTTGAATCTAGACCAAGAGGAAGTCAATTAGGTGCATTAGTCTCTAACCAAAGCAGTATAGTTAAAAATAGAGATGTTTTAGAAACTAAACTTAAAGCATTAGAAACAGAATATACTGATAAAGAAATTATTAGACCAAAATTTTGGGGAGGATATATTGTAAAACCTGCTTCTATCGAGTTTTGGCAAGGCAGACCTAACAGATTACATGACAGAATTGTCTATACTTTAGACTTAGATTACAATTGGTTGAAAAACCGATTATCTCCTTGATTTAACGATTAAAAACACTTTTAAAATGTATTTCATCGATTAAGCGTAAAACAAATCGTTCAAATACATGTATTTAATCGATTTTAACATTTCTTTAACACTTTGTTCTTTATTGCTATTCTATTTTAGTAGTCCCAAATCATTATAACTCTATTAAAAATGAGAAAAGCTACTAACCTACTTATGGTTATTTGTTTTGCAGTATTTTTCACATCTTGCTCTACAGACAACTTAGAAGACAATTTTGACAATACAAAAGCATTGGTAATTCCAGAGTCTAAACCTATTGAAATTAAAATCTTAGAATTGATTAATCAACATAGAATTAGCATTGGTTTAAATGTTTTAGAAAACCATGATTTAATTAAAGGTCAAGCTTATTCTCATACAGATTATATGATTGATATTAATGAGGTTAATCATGATTTTTTCTATTCTAGAAAATCTTATTTAGTTAATAATGCAGATGCTACTAGAGTTTCAGAAAATGTTGCATATGGTTATACAAGTGCAGAATCAGTAGTTAATGCTTGGCTAAATAGTGATGGACATAGAGGGAATATAGAAGGAGATTTTACAAATTTTGAAATTTCGGCAGAGTTAGGAGAAAACAATAAATGGTATTTTACTAATATCTTTATGAAAAAATAAATATCATCATATCAATTATTTGATTGATGTATATATAAACAAAACAAGCTAGAGAAGTTATTCTCTAGCTTGTTTTGTTTAGTATCTCTTTTAGTATTATTAGTGATTTTACTTACAATAAACAATAAGACATTAAAAAAGCCTTTCTAATTTAGAAAGGCTTTTTTTTAATTGTATTGATTAGTTATAATAAACTTTGATCGTCTATTCTGTTCATGCTCTTTGTCATTGCACTTTACGCCATTCTTACAATGATTTAATATTTGTGACTCTCCATAACCAATTGCGCTTTGTATTCTGTCTTGAGCTATACCTCTAGAAAATAAATAATCTCTAGTAGATTTAGCACGTCTATCAGATAATTTACGGTTATAGGCATCTCTACCACGACTATCTGTGTGTGCTTCAATTTTAATGATCATTTTAGGATGCTCTCTCATTACAGCAACAATATTTTCTAACTCATAAGCAGCATCAGGTCTAATATTTGATTTATTATAATCAAAATAAATAGGATTAATTACAATCTCATTATCTACAATTAATGGTTGTAAGAATAAATCAATAGTTGTTGTTTCACCATTAATAGGAGAGGTTACAAACCCTTTTTTATCAGGTCTATAAATAACACGCTCTGCTAAAACTGTATATGTTTTATCACAGTTAATATCTTTAAATTCATATTTACCATCCTTTTCTGTAAAATATGAATCGATGACTTTACCATTTATGTCTAATATGGATACCATTACTTTGTCTAAAGGTTCATTAGATAGTTTGTCATAAGCAACTCCATTTACTAATTGTTTACATTGATATTTTCCAAAAGCATAAATATCATCTCCACCTTTTCCACCTTCACGATTTGATGTAAAATATCCTGTTTGTGTTTCTGTATCTAAAAAGAAACAGAAATCGTCATATGGACTATTATAAGGTGCACCAAGGTTTTTGATAGATACTTTTGTTGTATCATTTCTTTTTATTTTTAAAAGATTTGTTTCAAAAATATCAAGTAATCCAAGGTTTAAATTTGCATCACTAGAAAAGTATAATGTAGAGTCTTTTGCTACAAATGGAAATTTTTCATTTCCTTCTGTATTAATATCTGCACCTAAATTAACAGGCTCTCCATAATTGTCTCCTCCTTTAATAGCTACTTTGTATAAATCTGTTTGTCCATAGCCACCTTCCATGTCTGATACAAAATATAATGTTTTGTTATCAGGACTTAAAGCTGGAGCACCACAAGAATAAGCATCATTATTAAAAGGGAGTTCTATTACATTTGTCCATCTAGTTCCAGATAAAGTAGCTTTATAGATTTTTAAATTTGAAGTTCCTTCTTTAGAATATTTACGTTTTTCCTTTTTAGTAACATTATTTCTAGTAAAGTACATAGTTTGCCCATCATTTGTGATAGTAACTAATCCTTCATGATCATCTTTTGTGTTGATTGCTGCGTTTAGTTTTCTAGGCTCACTAAATGTTTTAGCAGCGTTTGCTATTTTTGTATCAGATTCAAAAATATTAAGGAATGGTTCATTATTCCATTCATATAATTCCTTTTCATCTGTTATAGAATCTTTTACCCAAGTAGAGTAGAAGTATAATGTTTTATTAGCTTCATATCCTCCAAAATCAGAATAACTTGTATTTAAAGGAAGGTTTTCTACATTTACATATACTTTTTCTGTATTTGTAAGTAAATTATAATTTTCGATATTAAAATTATCGATATTTTTAATACGCTTATCTCTTTTATTACGTTCATTAAAAGCTCGTAAATAGTCATTAGCTAGGTCGTATTTTTTTTGACTTCTTAATGATTGTACGTACTTATAAATGTATTCTGAATCTATTAAAGGGTATTTTTTGATGGCTTTACTATACCATAGTTCAGCTTTTTCTAATTTACTAGTATTAAAGTAACAATCTCCAATTCTTGTAAGGATATATTCTGTACTATCTTCTTTTTGTAAAGCTTCTTTATATAGTTCGGCTGCTTTTTCATAAGAAAAATCTCTAAAAAAATTATCAGCAACTTTTGTTTGTGCAACAGCAAGTTGAACAAATAAAAACAAGGTTAGATATGTAGTTATTTTTATTTTCATATTAAAAATATCTAGGTGATTTTACACGTTTTGTAGGTTTAAAAACCTCAAACATTAATAATAATTCATGTGTACCTCCTGTGTATGGTCTTAAATCTGTTATATAGTGTTCATATGCATAACCAATTCTCATTTGAGGAGAGATTTGAAAATCTGTTAAAGCACCAATAGTAGAAGTATCTCTGTTATATCTATAACTTCCACCTAACCAGAATTTTTCGTTAAACAAAAGGTGAGCACTTAAATCAAAAGATATTGGTGCTCCATTTGTAACTTTTACTAAAGCTGAAGGTTTAAGTTTTGTGGTTGCATTTAAATCAAATACGTAACCAGCTGTTAAATAATATCCAACACGTTCTAAAGCAATATAATCTACTTCTGGATCTAACGCACTTTCATTATAATCTGTATTTAATATCCTTGGAGCAGAAAGCCCTAAATACCATCTGTTTTGGTGTAAGTATGCCCCAACACCTATATTTGGGTTCCATCTATTAGTAAAATTACTAAAAAAGGGATCTACCGCTACAGTTGGATCATCTAAAAAGCCTTCCTGGTCTAAATTGTAATGTGTAAATCCAGCTTTTAAACCAAAAGCTAATTTAGTTTTTTCTGAAAGGTCTATAGTGTATGAAAAATCTCCATATACAAATACGAAATTTTCATATCCTAACTCATCATTAATCACAGACAAACCAAGACCAATTTTCTCATCTTTTAAAGGTGTGTGTACAGAAATTGTAGAGGTAGTTGGTGCTCCAGCTAACCCTACCCATTGACTTCTATGTAATCCTACAACACTAATAGTTTCTCTGCTTCCTGCATATGCAGGATTAATAGAGATTGTATTAAACATGTATTGAGAGAATTGAGGTAATTGTTGTGCAATTGTTTGTGCACAACCCAACAATAATAATATAGCAATACTATATGCTTTTATTTTTTTCATTTATATTTTTATTTAGTTCCTAAATAAATAGGACCAGATAATGTTTTGATTCCACTATCCTTAATGTCTATAACATAATAATACGTTCCGTTTGGTAATCTTCCAGCAGATCCAACAGATCCACTTGGACTTTCACCACTCCAATCGTTTTGGTAATCACTAGATTCATATACTATATCACCAAAACGGTTAAATATTTTAATGTCTATAATAAATCCACATTCTGCAACTCCACCAACAGTAAAGAATTGGTTGTAAGCATCACCATTTGGTGTTACCGCTTTAGATATTTTTAAATCTTCTTCACCACAAGGTAAAAGAATACAGTCATCATGGATGTTTAATATTAATCTAATAGTTTCTAGACATCCATTATTTGATACTGTATAAGTGAAAACATAATCACCTAAGTCTACTTCAAGTGGATCAAATATTCCATCTGCAATAGTTATTCCATCTGTTACAACAACCCATTCAATTGTAGTATCAGATCCTTCAGGTAAATAATCATATAAATCTATTAAACCATCATCTGTACATGCTTCTTCTTCTAAGTCAGTTATGAAGTCTTCAGTAATAACATTTGTAGTATGAGTAATTATTGTTTCGTTTCCACAATCATCAGTTGCAGTCCATGTCCATATTAAGTCATATATTTCTTCTGCTCCTGTAAATGTTGTTGTTTCATCAAATACTACAGTTACTTCAGCAGTAGAACAATCGTCTTCAAATATTAATTCTGGGACATCAGGTACGTTTGAACAAATAACACTATTAGGTAAATCTAATACAGTTATTAATGTTGGAGCAGTAGTATCTACAACTGTAATTGTTTGCACAAGTGTTGTTGTATTGTTACACTCATCAACTAATGTCCAAGTTCTAGTAATTACAGATTCGTTAGCACAAGCACCAGCTGTAACAACGTCAGTGTATGTAGCTTCTAAACCAGAAGAACAGTTATCGTTTTCATCAGTTACATCACCTGTAATTGTTACATCATTTTCGTCATCACTACATTCTATAGTTACATCTGCAGGAACCGTAAATGTTGGAGCAGTAGTATCTACAACTGTGATTGTTTGCACAAGTGTTGTTGTATTGTTACACTCATCAACTAATGTCCAAGTTCTAGTAATTACAGATTCGTTAGCACAAGTACCAGCTGTAACAGCGTCAGTGTATGTAGCTTCTAAACCAGAAGAACAGTTATCGTTTTCATCAGTTACATCACCTGTAATTGTTACATCATTTTCGTCATCACTACATTCTATAGTTACATCTGCAGGAACTGTAAATGTTGGAGCAGTAGTATCTACAACTGTGATTGTTTGCACAAGTGTTGTTGTATTGTTACACTCATCAACTAATGTCCAAGTTCTAGTAATTACAGATTCGTTAGCACAAGTACCAGCTGTAACAGCGTCAGTGTATGTAGCTTCTAAACCAGAAGAACAGTTATCGTTTTCATCAGTTACATCACCTGTAATTGTTACATCATTTTCGTCATCACTACATTCTATAGTTACATCTGCAGGAACCGTAAATGTTGGAGCAGTAGTATCTACAACTGTGATTGTTTGCACAAGTGTTGTTGTATTGTTACACTCATCAACTAATGTCCAAGTTCTAGTAATTACAGATTCGTTAGCACAAGTACCAGCTGTAACAGCGTCAGTGTATGTAGCTTCTAAACCAGAAGAACAGTTATCGTTTTCATCAGTTACATCACCTGTAATTGTTACATCATTTTCGTCATCACTACATTCTATAGTTACATCTGCAGGAACCGTAAATGTTGGAGCAGTAGTATCTACAACTGTGATTGTTTGCACAAGTGTTGTTGTATTGTTACACTCATCAACTAATGTCCAAGTTCTAGTAATTACAGATTCGTTAGCACAAGTACCAGCTGTAACAGCGTCAGTGTATGTAGCTTCTAAACCAGAAGAACAGTTATCGTTTTCATCAGTTACATCACCTGTAATTGTTACATCATTTTCGTCATCACTACATTCTATAGTTACATCTGCAGGAACCGTAAATGTTGGAGCAGTAGTATCTACAACTGTGATTGTTTGCACAAGTGTTGTTGTATTGTTACACTCATCAACTAATGTCCAAGTTCTAGTAATTACAGATTCGTTAGCACAAGTACCAGCTGTAACAGCGTCAGTGTATGTAGCTTCTAAACCAGAAGAACAGTTATCGTTTTCATCAGTTACATCACCTGTAATTGTTACATCATTTTCGTCATCACTACATTCTATAGTTACATCTGCAGGAACCGTAAATGTTGGAGCAGTAGTATCTACAACTGTGATTGTTTGCACAAGTGTTGTTGTATTGTTACACTCATCAACTAATGTCCAAGTTCTAGTAATTACAGATTCGTTAGCACAAGTACCAGCTGTAACAGCGTCAGTGTATGTAGCTTCTAAACCAGAAGAACAGTTATCGTTTTCATCAGTTACATCACCTGTAATTGTTACATCATTTTCGTCATCACTACATTCTATAGTTACATCTGCAGGAACCGTAAATGTTGGAGCAGTAGTATCTACAACTGTAATTGTTTGCACAAGTGTTGTTGTATTGTTACACTCATCAACTAATGTCCAAGTTCTAGTAATTACAGATTCGTTAGTACAAGCACCAGCTGTAATAGCGTCAGTGTATGTAGCTTCTAAAGGAACACTACAACTATCTACTTCTGTTGTTACGTCACCTGTAAGAGTAAGATCACTAGGATCTTGATCACAGTTAATAGTTACATCTGTAGGAACCGTAAATGTTGGAGCTGTAGTATCTTCAATAGTAAGGATTGCTGTAAATATACTTGAGTTGCCAGTTGCATCTGTTAAAGTATAAATTACTGTTATTGTTCCACCAGCACCACAAGTAGTTACAAGGTTAGCAAAGTCATAATCAGAAGTAACTGTAAAGTTATTATCACATTCATCAGTTGCGCAATTTTCTAAAGCTAGAATATTTGCTGCATTCCATGCATCTGCTAATGTTTGATTATTAGCACCATCACATTCTATAGTTTCATCTAATACTTCACAATTAGAAGTGTCTGGAGGAGTAATATCCTCAATTAAATCAGTTATTGTTTGAGAAGTTGAAGTAACTATTGTTCCGTTTGCAACTCCTTCAGCTGTTACTGTTGCAGTGTTAACAACTTCTGTCGCATCAATATCTATCTGAGTTATTAAATATGTAGCAGTATAAATCCAAATTTCAGTTAAATCTATTTCCTGATCGTTATCGATATCTCCAGAAACATAAGTAATTACAACAGGAGGTGTTGCATTATCTAATAATGGATCTGTAATTATTACATTTTCTAATGATACATTACCTGTATTAGTAACTGTAAATGTATAAGTAATTGTTTCGTCGATTTCAGAACAATTATTATTGTTGTCGTTGTTGAAAACTCCATCTTTTACAATCTCAATTCCAGGATTAACGTCACAGAATTGATCTGCACCAATGACTAACGTATCAGTAGCAGTAACAGTAGTTCCATCAACATCAGCACCATTAATAGTTACTGTATTAGAGATTGACTGAGCATCATAGTCTGCTTGTGTTACTGTATAGTTAGGCGCAGTATAAACCCAAGTTTCAGTAGGGTTAAGTAAGCCATCAGTATTGGTATCACCAGAGACTAGTGTTACAGAAGCCGTAATATCACCACCTAATAGCGCATCATTAATAGAGGCAATAGTAATAGATGAGTTACCACCAGTATTTGTTACAGTAAAAGTATAAGTAACTAAGCTATCTGCATTTAAACATGGATCACCATTAGTGATTTCTGACGTTTTCACAACTGCAAAGTTATTAGAAGGGTCACAGAATTGATCTGCACCAATGACTAACGTATCAGTAGCAGTAACAGTAGTTCCATCGACATCAGCACCATTAATAGTTACTGTGTTAGAGATTGACTGAGCATCATAGTCTGCTTGTGTTACTGTATAGTTAGGCGCAGTATAAACCCAAGTTTCAGTAGGGTTAAGTAAGCCATCAGTATTGGTATCACCAGAGACTAGTGTTACAGAAGCCGTAATATCACCACCTAATAGCGCATCATTAATAGAGGCAATAGTAATAGATGAGTTACCACCAGTATTTGTTACAGTAAAAGTATAAGTAACTAAGCTATCTGCATTTAAACATGGATCACCATTAGTGATTTCCGATGTTTTCACAACTGCAAAGTTATTAGAAGGGTCACAGAATTGATCTGCACCAATGACTAACGTATCAGTAGCAGTAACAGTAGTTCCATCGACATCAGCACCATTAATAGTTACTGTGTTAGAGATTGACTGAGCATCATAGTCTGCTTGTGTTACTGTATAGTTAGGCGCAGTATAAACCCAAGTTTCAGTAGGGTTAAGTAAGCCATCAGTATTGGTATCACCAGAGACTAGTGTTACAGAAGCCGTAATATCACCACCTAATAGCGCATCATTAATAGAGGCAATAGTAATAGATGAGTTACCACCAGTATTTGTTACAGTAAAAGTATAAGTAACTAAGCTATCTGCATTTAAACATGGATCACCATTAGTGATTTCCGATGTTTTCACAACTGCAAAGTTATTAGAAGGGTCACAGAATTGATCTGCACCAATGACTAACGTATCAGTAGCAGTAACAGTAGTTCCATCGACATCAGCACCATTAATAGTTACTGTGTTAGAGATTGACTGAGCATCATAGTCTGCTTGTGTTACTGTATAGTTAGGCGCAGTATAAACCCAAGTTTCAGTAGGGTTAAGTAAGCCATCAGTATTGGTATCACCAGAGACTAGTGTTACAGAAGCCGTAATATCACCACCTAATAGCGCATCATTAATAGAGGCAATAGTAATAGATGAGTTACCACCAGTATTTGTTACAGTAAAAGTATAAGTAACTAAGCTATCTGCATTTAAACATGGATCACCATTAGTGATTTCCGACGTTTTCACAACTGCAAAGTTATTAGAAGGGTCACAGAATTGATCTGCACCAATGACTAACGTATCAGTAGCAGTAACAGTAGTTCCATCGACATCAGCACCATTAATAGTTACTGTGTTAGAGATTGACTGAGCATCATAGTCTGCTTGTGTTACTGTATAGTTAGGCGCAGTATAAACCCAAGTTTCAGTAGGGTTAAGTAAGCCATCAGTATTGGTATCACCAGAGACCAGTGTTACAGAAGCCGTAATATCACCACCTAATAGCGCATCATTAATAGAGGCAATAGTAATAGATGAGTTACCACCAGTATTTGTTACAGTAAAAGTATAAGTAACTAAGCTATCTGCATTTAAACATGGATCACCATTAGTGATTTCCGATGTTTTCACAACTGCAAAGTTATTAGAAGGGTCACAGAATTGATCTGCACCAATGACTAACGTATCAGTAGCAGTAACAGTAGTTCCATCGACATCAGCACCATTAATAGTTACTGTGTTAGAGATTGACTGAGCATCATAGTCTGCTTGTGTTACTGTATAGTTAGGCGCAGTATAAACCCAAGTTTCAGTAGGGTTAAGTAAGCCATCAGTATTGGTATCACCAGAGACCAGTGTTACAGAAGCCGTAATATCACCACCTAATAGCGCATCATTAATAGAGGCAATAGTAATAGATGAGTTACCACCAGTATTTGTTACAGTAAAAGTATAAGTAACTA
Organism: Olleya sp. R77988; assembly: GCF_044594215.1. Taxonomy (GTDB): domain Bacteria; phylum Bacteroidota; class Bacteroidia; order Flavobacteriales; family Flavobacteriaceae; genus Olleya. The sequence continues at coordinate 2,422,399 of NZ_CP138988.1, forward strand.
AGCTATCTGCATTTAAACATGGATCACCATTAGTGATTTCCGATGTTTTCACAACTGCAAAGTTATTAGAAGGGTCACAGAATTGATCTGCACCAATGACTAACGTATCAGTAGCAGTAACAGTAGTTCCATCGACATCAGCACCATTAATAGTTACTGTGTTAGAGATTGACTGAGCATCATAGTCTGCTTGTGTTACTGTATAGTTAGGCGCAGTATAAACCCAAGTTTCAGTAGGGTTAAGTAAGCCATCAGTATTGGTATCACCAGAGACTAGTGTTACAGAAGCCGTAATATCACCACCTAATAGCGCATCATTAATAGAGGCAATAGTAATAGATGAGTTACCACCAGTATTTGTTACAGTAAAAGTATAAGTAACTAAGCTATCTGCATTTAAACATGGATCACCATTAGTGATTTCCGATGTTTTCACAACTGCAAAGTTATTAGAAGGGTCACAGAATTGATCTGCACCAATGACTAACGTATCAGTAGCAGTAACACTAGTTCCATCAACATCAGCACCATTAATAGTTACTGTGTTAGAGATTGACTGAGCATCATAGTCTGCTTGTGTTACTGTATAGTTAGGCGCAGTATAAACCCAAGTTTCAGTAGGGTTAAGTAAGCCATCAGTATTGGTATCACCAGAGACTAGTGTTACAGAAGCCGTAATATCACCACCTAATAGCGCATCATTAATAGAGGCAATAGTAATAGATGAGTTACCACCAGTATTTGTTACAGTAAAAGTATAAGTAACTAAGCTATCTGCATTTAAACATGGATCACCATTAGTGATTTCCGACGTTTTCACAACTGCAAAGTTATTAGAAGGGTCACAGAATTGATCTGCACCAATGACTAACGTATCAGTAGCAGTAACAGTAGTTCCATCGACATCAGCACCATTAATAGTTACTGTGTTAGAGATTGACTGAGCATCATAGTCTGCTTGTGTTACTGTATAGTTAGGCGCAGTATAAACCCAAGTTTCAGTAGGGTTAAGTAAGCCATCAGTATTGGTATCACCAGAGACCAGTGTTACAGAAGCCGTAATATCACCACCTAATAGCGCATCATTAATAGAGGCAATAGTAATAGATGAGTTACCACCAGTATTTGTTACAGTAAAAGTATAAGTAACTAAGCTATCTGCATTTAAACATGGATCACCATTAGTGATTTCCGATGTTTTCACAACTGCAAAGTTATTAGAAGGGTCACAGAATTGATCTGCACCAATGACTAACGTATCAGTAGCAGTAACAGTAGTTCCATCGACATCAGCACCATTAATAGTTACTGTGTTAGAGATTGACTGAGCATCATAGTCTGCTTGTGTTACTGTATAGTTAGGCGCAGTATAAACCCAAGTTTCAGTAGGGTTAAGTAAGCCATCAGTATTGGTATCACCAGAGACTAGTGTTACAGAAGCCGTAATATCACCACCTAATAGCGCATCATTAATAGAGGCAATAGTAATAGATGAGTTACCACCAGTATTTGTTACAGTAAAAGTATAAGTAACTAAGCTATCTGCATTTAAACATGGATCACCATTAGTGATTTCCGATGTTTTCACAACTGCAAAGTTATTAGAAGGGTCACAGAATTGATCTGCACCAATGACTAACGTATCAGTAGCAGTAACAGTAGTTCCATCGACATCAGCACCATTAATAGTTACTGTGTTAGAGATTGACTGAGCATCATAGTCTGCTTGTGTTACTGTATAGTTAGGCGCAGTATAAACCCAAGTTTCAGTAGGGTTAAGTAAGCCATCAGTATTGGTATCACCAGAGACTAGTGTTACAGAAGCCGTAATATCACCACCTAATAGCGCATCATTAATAGAGGCAATAGTAATAGATGAGTTACCACCAGTATTTGTTACAGTAAAAGTATAAGTAACTAAGCTATCTGCATTTAAACATGGATCACCATTAGTGATTTCCGACGTTTTCACAACTGCAAAGTTATTAGAAGGGTCACAGAATTGATCTGCACCAATGACTAACGTATCAGTAGCAGTAACAGTAGTTCCATCGACATCAGCACCATTAATAGTTACTGTGTTAGAGATTGACTGAGCATCATAGTCTGCTTGTGTTACTGTATAGTTAGGCGCAGTATAAACCCAAGTTTCAGTAGGGTTAAGTAAGCCATCAGTATTGGTATCACCAGAGACTAGTGTTACAGAAGCCGTAATATCACCACCTAATAGCGCATCATTAATAGAGGCAATAGTAATAGATGAGTTACCACCAGTATTTGTTACAGTAAAAGTATAAGTAACTAAGCTATCTGCATTTAAACATGGATCACCATTAGTGATTTCCGACGTTTTCACAACTGCAAAGTTATTAGAAGGGTCACAGAATTGATCTGCACCAATGACTAACGTATCAGTAGCAGTAACAGTAGTTCCATCGACATCAGCACCATTAATAGTTACTGTGTTAGAGATTGACTGAGCATCATAGTCTGCTTGTGTTACTGTATAGTTAGGCGCAGTATAAACCCAAGTTTCAGTAGGGTTAAGTAAGCCATCAGTATTGGTATCACCAGAGACTAGTGTTACAGAAGCCGTAATATCACCACCTAATAGCGCATCATTAATAGAGGCAATAGTAATAGATGAGTTACCACCAGTATTTGTTACAGTAAAAGTATAAGTAACTAAGCTATCTGCATTTAAACATGGATCACCATTAGTGATTTCCGATGTTTTCACAACTGCAAAGTTATTAGAAGGGTCACAGAATTGATCTGCACCAATGACTAACGTATCAGTAGCAGTAACAGTAGTTCCATCGACATCAGCACCATTAATAGTTACTGTGTTAGAGATTGACTGAGCATCATAGTCTGCTTGTGTTACTGTATAGTTAGGCGCAGTATAAACCCAAGTTTCAGTAGGGTTAAGTAAGCCATCAGTATTGGTATCACCAGAGACTAGTGTTACAGAAGCCGTAATATCACCACCTAATAGCGCATCATTAATAGAGGCAATAGTAATAGATGAGTTACCACCAGTATTTGTTACAGTAAAAGTATAAGTAACTAAGCTATCTGCATTTAAACATGGATCACCATTAGTGATTTCCGATGTTTTCACAACTGCAAAGTTATTAGAAGGGTCACAGAATTGATCTGCACCAATGACTAACGTATCAGTAGCAGTAACAGTAGTTCCATCGACATCAGCACCATTAATAGTTACTGTGTTAGAGATTGACTGAGCATCATAGTCTGCTTGTGTTACTGTATAGTTAGGCGCAGTATAAACCCAAGTTTCAGTAGGGTTAAGTAAGCCATCAGTATTGGTATCACCAGAGACCAGTGTTACAGAAGCCGTAATATCACCACCTAATAGCGCATCATTAATAGAGGCAATAGTAATAGATGAGTTACCACCAGTATTTGTTACAGTAAAAGTATAAGTAACTAAGCTATCTGCATTTAAACATGGATCACCATTAGTGATTTCCGATGTTTTCACAACTGCAAAGTTATTAGAAGGGTCACAGAATTGATCTGCACCAATGACTAACGTATCAGTAGCAGTAACAGTAGTTCCATCGACATCAGTACCATTAATAGTTACTGTGTTAGAGATTGACTGAGCATCATAGTCTGCTTGTGTTACTGTATAGTTAGGCGCAGTATAAACCCAAGTTTCAGTAGGGTTAAGTAAGCCATCAGTATTGGTATCACCAGAGACTAGTGTTACAGAAGCCGTAATATCACCACCTAATAGCGCATCATTAATAGAGGCAATAGTAATAGATGAGTTACCACCAGTATTTGTTACAGTAAAAGTATAAGTAACTAAGCTATCTGCATTTAAACATGGATCACCATTAGTGATTTCCGATGTTTTCACAACTGCAAAGTTATTAGAAGGGTCACAGAATTGATCTGCACCAATGACTAACGTATCAGTAGCAGTAACAGTAGTTCCATCGACATCAGTACCATTAATAGTTACTGTGTTAGAGATTGACTGAGCATCATAGTCTGCTTGTGTTACTGTATAGTTAGGCGCAGTATAAACCCAAGTTTCAGTAGGGTTAAGTAAGCCATCAGTATTGGTATCACCAGAGACTAGTGTTACAGAAGCCGTAATATCACCACCTAATAGCGCATCATTAATAGAGGCAATAGTAATAGATGAGTTACCACCAGTATTTGTTACAGTAAAAGTATAAGTAACTAAGCTATCTGCATTTAAACATGGATCACCATTAGTGATTTCCGATGTTTTCACAACTGCAAAGTTATTAGAAGGGTCACAGAATTGATCTGCACCAATGACTAACGTATCAGTAGCAGTAACAGTAGTTCCATCAACATCAGCACCATTAATAGTTACTGTGTTAGAGATTGACTGAGCATCATAGTCTGCTTGTGTTACTGTATAGTTAGGCGCAGTATAAACCCAAGTTTCAGTAGGGTTAAGTAAGCCATCAGTATTGGTATCACCAGAGACTAGTGTTACAGAAGCCGTAATATCACCACCTAATAGCGCATCATTAATAGAGGCAATAGTAATAGATGAGTTACCACCAGTATTTGTTACAGTAAAAGTATAAGTAACTAAGCTATCTGCATTTAAACATGGATCACCATTAGTGATTTCCGACGTTTTCACAACTGCAAAGTTATTAGAAGGGTCACAGAATTGATCTGCACCAATGACTAACGTATCAGTAGCAGTAACAGTAGTTCCATCGACATCAGCACCATTAATAGTTACTGTGTTAGAGATTGACTGAGCATCATAGTCTACTTGTGTTACTGTATAGTTAGGCGCAGTATAAACCCAAGTTTCAGTAGGGTTAAGTAAGCCATCAGTATTGGTATCACCAGAGACTAGTGTTACAGAAGCCGTAATATCACCACCTAATAGCGCATCATTAATAGAGGCAATAGTAATAGATGAGTTACCACCAGTATTTGTTACAGTAAAAGTATAAGTAACTAAGCTATCTGCATTTAAACATGGATCACCATTAGTGATTTCCGATGTTTTCACAACTGCAAAGTTATTAGAAGGGTCACAGAATTGATCTGCACCAATGACTAACGTATCAGTAGCAGTAACAGTAGTTCCATCGACATCAGCACCATTAATAGTTACTGTGTTAGAGATTGACTGAGCATCATAGTCTGCTTGTGTTACTGTATAGTTAGGCGCAGTATAAACCCAAGTTTCAGTAGGGTTAAGTAAGCCATCAGTATTGGTATCACCAGAGACTAGTGTTACAGAAGCCGTAATATCACCACCTAATAGCGCATCATTAATAGAGGCAATAGTAATAGATGAGTTACCACCAGTATTTGTTACAGTAAAAGTATAAGTAACTAAGCTATCTGCATTTAAACATGGATCACCATTAGTGATTTCCGATGTTTTCACAACTGCAAAGTTATTAGAAGGGTCACAGAATTGATCTGCACCAATGACTAACGTATCAGTAGCAGTAACAGTAGTTCCATCGACATCAGCACCATTAATAGTTACTGTGTTAGAGATTGACTGAGCATCATAGTCTGCTTGTGTTACTGTATAGTTAGGCGCAGTATAAACCCAAGTTTCAGTAGGGTTAAGTAAGCCATCAGTATTGGTATCACCAGAGACCAGTGTTACAGAAGCCGTAATATCACCACCTAATAGCGCATCATTAATAGAGGCAATAGTAATAGATGAGTTACCACCAGTATTTGTTACAGTAAAAGTATAAGTAACTAAGCTATCTGCATTTAAACATGGATCACCATTAGTGATTTCCGACGTTTTCACAACTGCAAAGTTATTAGAAGGGTCACAGAATTGATCTGCACCAATGACTAACGTATCAGTAGCAGTAACAGTAGTTCCATCGACATCAGCACCATTAATAGTTACTGTGTTAGAGATTGACTGAGCATCATAGTCTGCTTGTGTTACTGTATAGTTAGGCGCAGTATAAACCCAAGTTTCAGTAGGGTTAAGTAAGCCATCAGTATTGGTATCACCAGAGACCAGTGTTACAGAAGCCGTAATATCACCACCTAATAGCGCATCATTAATAGAGGCAATAGTAATAGATGAGTTACCACCAGTATTTGTTACAGTAAAAGTATAAGTAACTAAGCTATCTGCATTTAAACATGGATCACCATTAGTGATTTCCGATGTTTTCACAACTGCAAAGTTATTAGAAGGGTCACAGAATTGATCTGCACCAATGACTAACGTATCAGTAGCAGTAACAGTAGTTCCATCAACATCAGCACCATTAATAGTTACTGTGTTAGAGATTGACTGAGCATCATAGTCTGCTTGTGTTACTGTATAGTTAGGCGCAGTATAAACCCAAGTTTCAGTAGGGTTAAGTAAGCCATCAGTATTGGTATCACCAGAGACTAGTGTTACAGAAGCCGTAATATCACCACCTAATAGCGCATCATTAATAGAGGCAATAGTAATAGATGAGTTACCACCAGTATTTGTTACAGTAAAAGTATAAGTAACTAAGCTATCTGCATTTAAACATGGATCACCATTAGTGATTTCCGACGTTTTCACAACTGCAAAGTTATTAGAAGGGTCACAGAATTGATCTGCACCAATGACTAACGTATCAGTAGCAGTAACAGTAGTTCCATCGACATCAGCACCATTAATAGTTACTGTGTTAGAGATTGACTGAGCATCATAGTCTGCTTGTGTTACTGTATAGTTAGGCGCAGTATAAACCCAAGTTTCAGTAGGGTTAAGTAAGCCATCAGTATTGGTATCACCAGAGACTAGTGTTACAGAAGCCGTAATATCACCACCTAATAGCGCATCATTAATAGAGGCAATAGTAATAGATGAGTTACCACCAGTATTTGTTACAGTAAAAGTATAAGTAACTAAGCTATCTGCATTTAAACATGGATCACCATTAGTGATTTCCGATGTTTTCACAACTGCAAAGTTATTAGAAGGGTCACAGAATTGATCTGCACCAATGACTAACGTATCAGTAGCAGTAACAGTAGTTCCATCGACATCAGCACCATTAATAGTTACTGTGTTAGAGATTGACTGAGCATCATAGTCTGCTTGTGTTACTGTATAGTTAGGCGCAGTATAAACCCAAGTTTCAGTAGGGTTAAGTAAGCCATCAGTATTGGTATCACCAGAGACTAGTGTTACAGAAGCCGTAATATCACCACCTAATAGCGCATCATTAATAGAGGCAATAGTAATAGATGAGTTACCACCAGTATTTGTTACAGTAAAAGTATAAGTAACTAAGCTATCTGCATTTAAACATGGATCACCATTAGTGATTTCCGATGTTTTCACAACTGCAAAGTTATTAGAAGGGTCACAGAATTGATCTGCACCAATGACTAACGTATCAGTAGCAGTAACAGTAGTTCCATCGACATCAGCACCATTAATAGTTACTGTGTTAGAGATTGACTGAGCATCATAGTCTACTTGTGTTACTGTATAGTTAGGCGCAGTATAAACCCAAGTTTCAGTAGGGTTAAGTAAGCCATCAGTATTGGTATCACCAGAGACTAGTGTTACAGAAGCCGTAATATCACCACCTAATAGCGCATCATTAATAGAGGCAATAGTAATAGATGAGTTACCACCAGTATTTGTTACAGTAAAAGTATAAGTAACTAAGCTATCTGCATTTAAACATGGATCACCATTAGTGATTTCCGACGTTTTCACAACTGCAAAGTTATTAGAAGGGTCACAGAATTGATCTGCACCAATGACTAACGTATCAGTAGCAGTAACAGTAGTTCCATCGACATCAGCACCATTAATAGTTACTGTGTTAGAGATTGACTGAGCATCATAGTCTGCTTGTGTTACTGTATAGTTAGGCGCAGTATAAACCCAAGTTTCAGTAGGGTTAAGTAAGCCATCAGTATTGGTATCACCAGAGACTAGTGTTACAGAAGCCGTAATATCACCACCTAATAGCGCATCATTAATAGAGGCAATAGTAATAGATGAGTTACCACCAGTATTTGTTACAGTAAAAGTATAAGTAACTAAGCTATCTGCATTTAAACATGGATCACCATTAGTGATTTCCGATGTTTTCACAACTGCAAAGTTATTAGAAGGGTCACAGAATTGATCTGCACCAATGACTAACGTATCAGTAGCAGTAACAGTAGTTCCATCGACATCAGCACCATTAATAGTTACTGTGTTAGAGATTGACTGAGCATCATAGTCTACTTGTGTTACTGTATAGTTAGGCGCAGTATAAACCCAAGTTTCAGTAGGGTTAAGTAAGCCATCAGTATTGGTATCACCAGAGACTAGTGTTACAGAAGCCGTAATATCACCACCTAATAGCGCATCATTAATAGAGGCAATAGTAATAGATGAGTTACCACCAGTATTTGTTACAGTAAAAGTATAAGTAACTAAGCTATCTGCATTTAAACATGGATCACCATTAGTGATTTCCGATGTTTTCACAACTGCAAAGTTATTAGAAGGGTCACAGAATTGATCTGCACCAATGACTAACGTATCAGTAGCAGTAACAGTAGTTCCATCGACATCAGCACCATTAATAGTTACTGTGTTAGAGATTGACTGAGCATCATAGTCTGCTTGTGTTACTGTATAGTTAGGCGCAGTATAAACCCAAGTTTCAGTAGGGTTAAGTAAGCCATCAGTATTGGTATCACCAGAGACTAGTGTTACAGAAGCCGTAATATCACCACCTAATAGCGCATCATTAATAGAGGCAATAGTAATAGATGAGTTACCACCAGTATTTGTTACAGTAAAAGTATAAGTAACTAAGCTATCTGCATTTAAACATGGATCACCATTAGTGATTTCCGATGTTTTCACAACTGCAAAGTTATTAGAAGGGTCACAGAATTGATCTGCACCAATGACTAACGTATCAGTAGCAGTAACAGTAGTTCCATCGACATCAGCACCATTAATAGTTACTGTGTTAGAGATTGACTGAGCATCATAGTCTGCTTGTGTTACTGTATAGTTAGGCGCAGTATAAACCCAAGTTTCAGTAGGGTTAAGTAAGCCATCAGTATTGGTATCACCAGAGACTAGTGTTACAGAAGCCGTAATATCACCACCTAATAGCGCATCATTAATAGAGGCAATAGTAATAGATGAGTTACCACCAGTATTTGTTACAGTAAAAGTATAAGTAACTAAGCTATCTGCATTTAAACATGGATCACCATTAGTGATTTCCGATGTTTTCACAACTGCAAAGTTATTAGAAGGGTCACAGAATTGATCTGCACCAATGACTAACGTATCAGTAGCAGTAACAGTAGTTCCATCGACATCAGCACCATTAATAGTTACTGTGTTAGAGATTGACTGAGCATCATAGTCTGCTTGTGTTACTGTATAGTTAGGCGCAGTATAAACCCAAGTTTCAGTAGGGTTAAGTAAGCCATCAGTATTGGTATCACCAGAGACTAGTGTTACAGAAGCCGTAATATCACCACCTAATAGCGCATCATTAATAGAGGCAATAGTAATAGATGAGTTACCACCAGTATTTGTTACAGTAAAAGTATAAGTAACTAAGCTATCTGCATTTAAACATGGATCACCATTAGTGATTTCCGATGTTTTCACAACTGCAAAGTTATTAGAAGGGTCACAGAATTGATCTGCACCAATGACTAACGTATCAGTAGCAGTAACAGTAGTTCCATCAACATCAGCACCATTAATAGTTACTGTGTTAGAGATTGACTGAGCATCATAGTCTGCTTGTGTTACTGTATAGTTAGGCGCAGTATAAACCCAAGTTTCAGTAGGGTTAAGTAAGCCATCAGTATTGGTATCACCAGAGACCAGTGTTACAGAAGCCGTAATATCACCACCTAATAGCGCATCATTAATAGAGGCAATAGTAATAGAGATATTTCCAGTATTTGTTACAGTAAAAGTATAAGTAATTAAGCTATCTGCATTTAAACACGGATCACCATTAGTGATTTCCGACGTTTTCACGACATTTATGGAACTATCACCTTGACATAAAGTAATAACGGTTGCATCATCAGTAGTTGCAGTAGTACCAGAAAGGTCAGATACATTAGCGTCTGTTAATACGTTTTGTCCATTAACGGTTGCTTGATTAGTTACTTGAGCAGCATCAATATCAGTTTGAGTTACAGTATAATCTGCAGTATATGTCCAAGTTTCTGTAGGATCTAATTGGTTATCACCATCTGTATCACCAGAAGCAAACGCAATAGCTACAACTGGGTTAGGAGCTTCAAGTAATGGATCTGATAATACGATATTATCGATAGATACATTACCAGTGTTTGTTACAGTAAATGTATATGATATTGTTTCACCAACATCAGTACAGTTGTCTTGATCTTCGTCATTAAAGATACCAGCTTTGACTAAAGCAATAGTAGTATCACCTTGACATAAAGTAATAACGGTTGCATCGTCAGTAGTTGCAGTAGTACCAGAAAGGTCAGATACATTAGCGTCTGTTAATACGTTTTGTCCATTAACGGTTGCTTGATTAGTTACTTGAGCAGCATCAATATCAGTTTGAGTTACAGTATAATCTGCAGTATATGTCCAAGTTTCTGTAGGATCTAATTGGTTATCACCATCTGTATCACCAGAAGCAAACGCAATAGCTACAACTGGGTTAGGAGCTTCAAGTAATGGATCCGTTAATACGATATTATCGATAGATACATTACCAGTGTTTGTTACAGTAAATGTATATGATATTGTTTCACCAACATCAGTACAGTTGTCTTGATCTTCGTCATTAAAGATACCAGCTTTGACTAAAGCAATAGTAGTATCACCTTGACACAAAGTAATAACGGTTGCATCATCAGTAGTTGCAGTAGTACCAGAAAGGTCAGATACATTAGCGTCTGTTAATACGTTTTGTCCATTAACGGTTGCTTGATTAGTTACTTGAGCAGCATCAATATCAGTTTGAGTTACAGTATAATCTGCAGTATAAGTCCAAGTTTCTGTAGGATCTAATTGGTTATCACCATCTGTATCACCAGAAGCAAACACAATAGCTACAACTGGGTTAGGAGCTTCAAGTAATGGATCCGTTAATACGATATTATCGATAGATACATTACCAGTGTTTGTTACAGTAAATGTATATGATATTGTTTCACCAACATCAGTACAGTTGTCTTGATCTTCGTCATTAAAGATACCAGCTTTGACTAAAGCAATAGTAGTATCACCTTGACATAAAGTAATAACGGTTGCATCGTCAGTAGTTGCAGTAGTACCAGAAAGGTCAGATACATTAGCGTCTGTTAATACGTTTTGTCCATTAACGGTTGCTTGATTAGTTACTTGAGCAGCATCAATATCAGTTTGAGTTACAGTATAATCTGCAGTATATGTCCAAGTTTCTGTAGGATCTAATTGGTTATCACCATCTGTATCACCAGAAGCAAACGCAATAGCTACAACTGGGTTAGGAGCTTCAAGTAATGGATCCGTTAATACGATATTATCGATAGATACATTACCAGTGTTTGTTACAGTAAATGTATATGATATTGTTTCACCAACATCAGTACAGTTGTCTTGATCTTCGTCATTAAAGATACCAGCTTTGACTAAAGCAATAGTAGTATCACCTTGACACAAAGTAATAACGGTTGCATCATCAGTAGTTGCAGTAGTACCAGAAAGGTCAGATACATTAGCGTCTGTTAATACGTTTTGTCCATTAACGGTTGCTTGATTAGTTACTTGAGCAGCATCAATATCAGTTTGAGTTACAGTATAATCTGCAGTATATGTCCAAGTTTCTGTAGGATCTAATTGGTTATCACCATCTGTATCACCAGAAGCAAACGCAATAGCTACAACTGGGTTAGGAGCTTCAAGTAATGGATCTGATAATACGATATTATCGATAGATACATTACCAGTGTTTGTTACAGTAAATGTATATGATATTGTTTCACCAACATCAGTACAGTTGTCTTGATCTTCGTCATTAAAGACAGCAGCTTTGACTAAAGCAATATCTTCATCAGTACATAAAGTAATTACAGTTGCATCATCAGTAGTTGCAGTAGTACCAGATATATCTGAAATAGTAACGCTGTCTAATGTAGAAGCAGTCACAGTTGCTTGGTTAGTTACTAAACCTGTATCAATATTATTTTGATTTATAGTATAATCTGCAGTATATGTCCAAGTTTCTGTAGGATCTAATTGGTTATCACCATCTGTATCACCAGAAGCAAGCACAATAGCTACAACTGGGTTAGGAGCTTCAAGTAATGGATCTGTTATAACTAGATTAGTTAAACTAGCATTACCAGTATTTGTTACAGTAAATGTATATGATATTGTTTCACCAACATCAGTACAGTTATCTTGATCTTCGTCATTAAAAACACCTGATTTTACAATTGCAATACAAGAGTTTGTTATAGTAACAGGTATATTAACAGTACAATCATTTACATCAGTTACAATAACATTGTAAGTATTAGCAACAAGGTTAGTAGCTGTTGCTGTAGCTTGAGCAGATGGATCATTCCATAAATAGGTATATGGTCCTGTTCCTCCAGTAGCAGTTACTGTTACAGACGCATCAGTACTTCCGCATAATGCATTTGTTTGAGATGTTATTGTAGCTTCAAGTACAGGTTGAGTAACAGTTAGGACTTGAGTATGTATAGTTGTCAAATCACAAGCATCTGTTGCAGTCCATGTTCTTGTTATAGTATAACTTCCAGTACAAATATCTCCAGAAGATATAGTGCTAAATGTTACATTAGCAGTACCACAATTGTCTGTAGCTGTTAAAGTTGCAGCATCTGGAATTGAATCGAAATCTACAGTATTACTTGTTGGTAAAGTTTCAACAAAGGTTGGAGGTGTAGTATCCTCTATAGTAATAGTTTGTACGTGTGTTGTAGTATTGTTACAATCGTCAGTTAATGTCCAAGTTCTAGTAATTACTGATTCATTAGGACAACTTCCAGTAGCAGTTGTATCAGTATAAGTTGCATCTAAAGTAGTATCGCAATTATCAGTTTCTGTATTAACATCTCCAACAAGTGTTAAATTACTAGGATCTTGTTCGCAATTAATTGTTATATCTGCAGGAGCAGTAAAGCTTGGAGCAGAATTATCTGAAACTGTTATAGTTTGAGTTTGTGTTGGTGCAGCATTTCCGCAATCATCTACTAAAGACCAAGTACGTGTAATAACAAAAGTTCCTTCGCAAGATCCAGCAACAGAACTATCAGTAAATGTTGCATTTAATCCAGTCGAGCAATTGTCATCTTCATTAGTAACATCTCCAGTTGCAGTTACAGCAGTATCATAATTACAAGATGCATCGGTAAATATTTCGATATCAGCAGGAGCAGTAAAGCTTGGAGCAGAATTATCTGAAACAGTAATAGTTTGAGTTTGGGTAGGTGCATTATTTCCGCAATCATCTACTAAAGACCAAGTACGTGTAATAACAAAAGTCCCTTCGCAAGATCCAGCAACAGTACTATCTGTAAATGTTGCATTTAATCCAGTCGAGCAATTATCATCTTCATCAGTTACATCACCAGTTTCAGCTACAGCTACATCATAATTACAAGATGCATCAGTAAATATTTCGATATCAGCTGGAACAGTAAAACTAGGAGCAGTTGTATCTAAAACTGTAATAGTTTGAACGTAATTTGCTATTGTTCTTCCACAAGCATCAGTAAAATTCCAAGTATTTGTATAAGTTCCGTTTGAAGGACATTGTGCGTCTTGAACAAAAGATCCAGATGTTTTTATAGGTGTTAAACCAGAACAAGAAGCTACAGGAATTAAAGATTGTGCATTACTTAATGCTGTTGCATCATCGCAACTTACATCTCTGTCAAGATCTTGAGGAGAAGTTACCCAAGTTGCAGGAGCAGGAGGATTAATAGTAACAGTTGCATTTAAATTGTTTCCGACACCACATGCATCAATTCCGTTAGAACTACTACTAGTAAAATCTTTTACATTTAATTCTCCATTATATGTAGCAGCAAGATTTGAACTTAATGCTCCAGAACAACCGTTTAATAAATAATAGCAATTATCATTAATTAATGTATCAAATTCTACAGTTAGACTTTCACCAGCAGCTAATACACCATTTACAACAGTAAACGTTAAAGTTCTAGTACCTGGAGTATAAGTATATGTTACACCAGAAGGCAAACCTGTAATTGGTTGTACTAATTCTGAACCAACAGGAATTATAGTTGTAAGCGTAACATTATTTGCATTATCGTTACCAGTATTTGTTATTACAGCAGTATATGTAGCAGTTTGTGCTGTACTAACTGGTGTTATAGACGTTGGAGCAACTGTAAAAATAGTTTCTAAACTTGGTTGATAAATTTCAACAGAAAAACCTAAAGCAAATAATCCATAAGTTTCTTGATCAGACGTTAATCTAAAAGTAGTGGATGTTTGATTATTTGTTAGTAATGAGTTACCTTGGTTTGATAGAGGGAATAATGCAGCATCAAACCCTAATGTGTTTAAACTTGCAGGACTTCTGTCTGTAAAATTATTTGCACCATTACTTGGTCCAATTGTAATTCTGCTATTAAAAAAGTTATCAGCATCTCTTAAAGGCGCAGTAATATCTTGAAAAACACCAGCAGTATTTAAAATTTGAAGACGGTCTCCTGTTAAATCTCTATCACCTTCTAAAGCACCAATTACAACATCAGACTTTACATTACCATTAGGTACTGTTTGAAAACCAGAAATATTTATATCAAAATCATTTTCTGTGTCAGATACATGCGCATAACCATCAAATAATGTTATGTTTCTAGGTTTTAATTGATCACTTTTATAAACTAAAATGACTTGCCATCCTCCAGAAGTACCAGTTGTACCACCATTATGTGATATTAAATAACCAACTTTTGCCTCTACATTAGCTACTTGATACTTACCAAATGGGTCAGTTAAGTTATTTACCTCGTTTGTTATATCTTTTACACATACATATGGATCATTATAAACATGAGGGTTTTCATCTCTTCCTCTATAAATAACTTCATCAGCAGTAACAGTTGTGTAGGTTGTCTGACCTGGTAACATTAGTTTTACATCATCAAAATCCCAACCAGGTTGGTTATCATCTTCAATTCCATTATTAACCAATCCTTTATCTGCAGCTGCCCAATATAATAATACCTTATCAACCTCTAAACAAGGATCGTTAGGTTTTGGATTTACTAAGTTAGCACTACTAGAGTTAAATGTAGTTGCATCATTATCTATATCTACATATACATTATCTACAAAATCATGATTACCTAACTCATCATTATAATCTGTAGTTGCAGTTCTAGACAATACATTATTAGCAACCATTGTTACATCTCCAGTAATTGTAGAGTTATAACGTGGTGTAAAAGACTTTTTTACTTGAGCCTGTAAGGCAAACCCAATTAATAATAGGATTACTAAAAGTAATTCTTGCTTTTTATTTGTTTTCAATAATTTCAAAACTTATATAGTTTAATATTGTTTATTTAAATACTAAATAAAATAAAAGCATAAATCCCCTTACCGTTTATTGGTAGGGTTACTAAGGTTAAATAAAGAGAATTGATTATTCTCATAACATAAACTTCTTTTTTACTGCTTTAAATTTTATATTTTTAACTAATTATTACAGTCAAAATATGCTACAGCTTAAGGGAAATTTACCACATTGTGATATATTGTAGGTATTTTGCATTATTTAGATTCAGGGAATAAAATTAACTAATAGCATAACAAATGAATGACGATTTATACATCAAATCAAAAAAATATGTTATAGCACATATAAAACCGATAAAAGGTATATTTGAAATAGTTAATCGTACAAAAATGTATTTAAACGACAAGTATGAGTAAAATATTACAATTTGTTAGGCACGCAAAATCTTCTTGGAAATTTGATTTGAAAGATCATGATAGACCATTGAAAAATAGAGGCGTAAAAGATGCTGTCTTGGTCTCTAAACATTTAAAAACTAATTTTTTAAAACCAGAAGTAATTTTTAGTAGTACTGCAAATAGAGCAAAAAGTACAGCTATGCTATTCGTCGATAATTTAAATTTAAAAAACATCAAATTTGAGCTTAAAAAAGAGTTATATGATTTCTCTGGAGCGTCTGTTTTAGAATGTGTAAAATCATGTGATAATTCTAAAGATATTATAATGATTTTTGGACATAATTTTGCATTAACTAATTTATGTAATTCATTAGGAAATACAATTATAGATAACGTCACTACTTCAGGTTTTGTGCAAATAGAATTTGAGCAAAACTCTTGGAAAACCATTGAAAATGGTAAAACCACAAAAATTGTCTTTCCAAAACATTTAAAATAGTCATTCTAATAGATATATTTGTAGTAAATTTTGCATAACAATGACTAACCATATTATTGACAATAAATATATTAATAGAGAGCTAAGTTGGTTGCAATTTAACCATCGTGTACTTCAAGAAGCTGCAGATAAGTCTGTACCATTAATAGAAAGGCTTCGTTTTTTAGGTATATATTCTAACAATTTAGACGAGTTTTTTAAAGTCCGTTACGCAACTGTACAACGTATTAATTTTGCTGGTAAAGAAGGAAAAAGTCAACTTGGTGGAATAAAAGCATCAGAATTATTAGATATAATAACAGAAACAGTTATAAAACTTCAGGCAGAAAGCATAAAAATTCTTGCTCATGTTCAAAAGTTATTAGAAGCAGAAAATATATTTATAATTAAAGAGTTTCAGGTTTCAAAAAACCAGCATGTTTTTCTTAAAAAATACTTTTTAGAAAAAGTTAGCCCAGCACTTGTAACTATTATTTTAAATACAGATTTAAAATTACCAAATCTTAAAGATAATGCTGCTTACTTAGCAGTAAATATGGATATGCAAGATCAATCAAGTCAATATGCTTTGATTGAAATTTCAAAAAACATGGATCGTTTTATTGTTTTGCCAAGAGAGGGTAATAAGGATTATGTAATAATGTTGGACGATTTATTACGTCTGTTTTTAGAAGATATTTTTAACATTTTTGATTACACAAAAATTACTGCACACATGATTAAAATCACTAAAGATGCAGAACTGGATTTAGATAGTGATTTAACCAAAAGTTTTATGGAAAAAATCAGTGATAGTGTAAAAGAAAGAGAAGATGCTGAGCCTGTCAGATTTGTTTATGATAAGACTATAGATAAATCTACTTTAGATTTTTTAATGACTAAGTTAAAAATTGATAATACAGATAGTATTATTCCAGGTGGACGTTATCATAACCGTAGGGATTATATGGGTTTTCCAAGTTTAGGACGTACAGATTTACTATACGATAAAATCGTTCCATTACAAGTTAAAGGTTTGTCATTAGAAGGTAGTATTTTTGAAGCTATAGCAAAAAAAGATTATTTACTTTATGCACCTTATCATACGTTTGCTTATGTCGTTAAATTTTTGCGTGAAGCAGCATTAGATCCCAAGGTAAAAACCATTAAAATTACCATTTATAGATTGGCGCAAATATCTCAAGTTGCTAGTTCTTTAATAAATGCTGCAAAAAATGGTAAAAAAGTTATTGTTTCCATGGAAATTCAAGCACGTTTTGACGAGCAAGCTAATATTGCTTATGCAGAGCAAATGCAACGTGAAGGTGTACAACTAATATTTGGTGTTCAAGGTTTGAAAGTACACAGTAAAATGTGTGTGATAGAGCGCGAAGAAAATAATAAATTAAAGCGTTATGGTTTTGTAAGTACTGGAAATTTTAACGAATCTACAGCAAAGATTTATACAGATTATACCTTGTTTACATCAGATTCAAAAATATTAAAAGATATTAATAAAGTATTTGGGTTTTTTGAAGTTAATTATAAGATATACAGATATAAGCACATTATAACATCTCCTCATTATACTAGAAATAAGTTTTTTCAGCTTATAGATAAAGAAATTCTGAATAAAAACGAAGGAAAACCAGCATATATAAAACTTAAAATGAATAGCTTAACTAGCTATAAAATGATAGATAAACTATATGAAGCTAGTCAAGCAGGAGTAAAGATAGATATGGTTGTTAGAGGTATTTGTTGTTTAGTTCCAGGAATAAAAGGAGTAAGCGAAAATATTGAGGTTGTTAGTATTATTGACAAGTTTTTAGAACATACAAGATTGTATGTGTTTTGTAATAATGATAAGCCTAAAGTTTATATATCATCAGCAGATTGGATGACAAGAAATATAGAAAATAGAGTAGAAGTTACCTGTCCAATATATGATCAAACAATTAAGGAAGAATTAATCGAAACTTTTGATATTTGTTGGAAGGATAATTTAAAATCCAGAATACTTAATAAAACTCAGGATAATACTTATAAAAAAAATAACCAACCTAAGATTAGAGCGCAATTTGCTACCTATCAATATCTAAAAGATAAACTTAACTAATATGCTAAATATTCAAAAATATGCAGCAATAGATATTGGTTCTAATGCAGTAAGATTGCTAATTTCTAATATTGTTGAAGAGAAAGATAAATCTACACGTTTTAAAAAAAGTTCTCTGGTCAGAGTTCCTATTCGTTTAGGTGCAGATGTATTTGTAAATGAAGCCATTTCTAAAAAAAACACGAAACGTATATTAGATACAATGTTAGCTTTTAAATTACTAATGAAATCTCATGGAGTTGTTAAGTATAAAGCTTGTGCAACATCTGCAATGCGTGAAGCTAATAATGGAAAAAAAGTAGTTAAAAAAATTTTAAAAGAAACTGGATTACATATTGATATTATTGAAGGAGAAGAAGAAGCAGCTATAATTGCAGCTACAGATTTACACTCTTATATTGATGCAAATAAAACCTATTTATATGTTGATGTTGGAGGAGGAAGTACAGAGTTTTCCGTAATACACAATGCAGAAAAAACAGCCTCAAAATCTTTTAAAATTGGAACTGTACGTTTATTAAACGATATGGTTAAAAAAGAAGCATGGAAAGAGTTAGAAGATTGGATAAAATTAGAAACTATTAAGTATGATAAAATTGAAGTTATAGGTTCTGGAGGAAACATTAATAAGATTTTTAAAGTATCAGGAAAATCTATTGGTAAACCATTATCTTACTTTTACTTAACATCTTATTATAACATGCTGCAAACCTATTCTTATGACGAGCGTATCTCTGTTTTAGACTTAAATCAAGATAGAGCAGATGTTATTATTCCAGCAACACGTATTTATTTATCAGCAATGAAGTGGAGTGGAGCAAAAGACATTTATGTACCAAAAATTGGGCTTGCAGATGGGATTATAAAAAGTATGTATAATAATACAGTTTCAAGCCATACAAAGTTAAAATAAAACACTTTATAACTTTATTATATATATTTGTTAAAAAAATATATCTTTACTATTAAATAAAGAATCAAAATCAACTAATTTAATTTTCAAAATATGAAAAAAACTATTTTATTATTTTCGCTTTTACTAGCTTCGTTTTATGGATTTTCTCAAAACGCTTTATATGGTGTTAGAGCTGGTATAAATATTTCTAACTTAAGTTTTGATTCTGATATAGAAGAAGATGTTAAAGGAAGAAATGGGTTTGCAATTGGATTTTTTGGAGAATATAATCTTTCTGATAATTTTAAATTTGCACCAGAAATTCAGTTTTCTGCTGAAGGAGCAAAAGAGCAGTCTTTAAGAATCAATTACATCCAAATGCCATTATATTTTAAATATAAAATTGACGAAAGTTTTGCAATTGGTTTAGGACCACAAGCAAGTTTAAAAGGACATTCATATGAGGACCAACTTCAAAATTTAGGATTTTCTATTTTAGGAGGTTTAGAATATATGATTTCTGACGAGTTCTTTATTGACGCAAGATACTCTTACGGATTAACAAATGTTTTTGATGATAATGCTTTAAATATTGAAGCAAATAACACAAATATTCAAATAGGTTTTGGAGTAAAATTCTAAGACATATTTAAGCATAAAAAAAAAGCCAATTCTAGACAGAATTGGCTTTTTTATTTAGTAACTATTTTTAACCATGGATGGTTTCATTTTTGCTTAAATCTTTCATGATTTGTGCTTCAAATTCTAATAAATCATCCCATTTTTTATCCACTTCTTTGCGGTCTCCATATTGTCTAGCAAAGCCTAAAAACATGGTGTAATGGTTAGCTTCACTCACCATTAATTTTCTATAAAACTCTGCTAAGGTTTTATCTTCCAATTCTTCAGACAATAATCTAAAACGCTCGCAACTTCTAGCTTCTATTAAAGCAGCATATAATAATCTGTGTACTAATTGTGTGGTTCTGCTTCCTCCTTTAGGAAAAAAAGTAAGGAGTTGTATTACGTAATGGTCTTTTCTGTCTCTACCTAAAACCCAACCGTTTTTTAGGATTAAATCATGTACCATTTTAAAATGGCTAATTTCTTCTTTAACCAAAGCAACCATTTCTTGTACAAGCTCTGTGTACTCTGGAAAACTAACAATTAAAGAGATAGCAGTACTGGTTGCTTTTTGCTCGCAATAGGCATGATCTGTTAAAATGTCTTCTATGTTTTTTTCTACGATGTTTACCCAACGTGGATCTGTTGGTAATTTTAGTCCTAGCATTTTAGTTTTATTATGAGTTAGTCATTTCGACGAAAGGAGAAATCACATAATTTGTGCATTTAAAGTCTCCCATTTTGGGTTAAAATTACTAATTAAAGTATTTTTCTTTTCTCGTCTCCATTTTTTAATTGTTTTTTCTCTAAGAATTGCATCTTTAGGATACTCAAAACCTTCATAATATACTAGATAAATACAATTATATTTACCAGCAAATGATAGTTTTGCGTTTTGACTATCAAAATAATGTTGCGAAATTCTATTTTGAATATTATTGGTTACTCCAATATATAGTGTTGTTCTGTACTGATTTGTCATGATGTAAACAAAATAATTATAGAACATTTTTTGATTAAGTTTATTAAATAATGTGATTTCTCCTTTCGTCGAAATGACTAATCTAGCATAATTTAATGGTAAAAATTATTGTTGTTTGGCATTAATCTGTATTCAAAATCACCTTTGTTGTCAATAATAGCGTAGTAAAATAAACAAGTGCTAGTATCTGAGTTACAAAGAGGAATTACGATATAAACCTTATTGTTTTTTAAAGAGTTTTCTTCATCTATATAAGGAGGATTCATTATAAGTTTTTGGACACTTTCTGCAAATTCTTTACTGTGTTCTTCTAAAGATCTTTTATAAAGATCCTTTTTATAAACTTCTTTATCATCTTTATACACTGTTATTCTTGAAACAAAATCATAATAATGTTTTTTGTAATTTATAGAATCTTTAGTGTAGGATTCTGTAACATATTCTTTCATATGTGAGAAGTACCTAATCTTTACCCTAAACCCATTACTTAAAATTGTATCTGTAGTCGTTTCTGTATATTTTTCTGGAAAGTATTTTATATTCTCAGAAAACGAATCCAATAACTTGTTTTCAACAAGTATTTCTTTAGGTGTTTTATTAACTCTGTCACGACCATCACAACTTAAAAAAGCGATTAAAATTCCAAAAAGTAACAATGTGTATTTATTCATAATGCTAAAATTAACTAATTAAACATCCAAATCAAAAGTCTTACGTAGCAATTCCAAATTTGGGTTTTTCTCTTTTAGCTTCTCATATTTTTCAATAGGAGTGTAGGCATATTTAGTATCCAACTCTTCGTTAATAGTAATATCTAACGTAACATCGTAATTGTTTAGATTTTTACGTAAATAAGACATTAAATCAAAAGATTGACGCTCGACTTCCACCTTGTTTGTCGCATTTGGAAAGGTGAGTTGGATTGAAAACCCATCGTCAGCTAAAGTTGGTTTATCAATAGATAAAATGGATGCTAAGTTGTATTTACCTTCTTTTTCAATGATGTCTACAAACTGGTTCCAAACTTCAGTTAATTCATCTTGATTAAAAGCTTCTTTTGGTAAATTCTCTTCATCAACAACAACTTCTAATTGCTTAATTTTATGCTCTTTTTTAGCTCTAATACTTTTTAAAGATAATCCGGAAGTCCTTTTGTTTTCTGACGCTATCCCTTTTTCTAAAACTACTTTTGGTTTTGGTGGTTCTACAAATTTTTGTAAATCTGGAGTAACTTTTTCAGTTTCTTTTTGGGTAGTATTAGTTGGTGTGGTTGTAGTTTCTGGACGTTTTACAGAAACAGGAGTAATGCCAATTTTTTTAAAATATGAAGGTGGAATTATAAACCGACTACTATTTTTTTTTTCTCCATCAAAAGTGATAGAGGCAAGTTGCATTAATGTTAACTCTACTAGGAGTCGTTGGTTTTTACTGCTTTTATATTTTAAATCGCAATCGTTAGCTAAATTAATACCTTGGATTAAAAAATCTTGACTTGCTTTTTGTGACTGCTCTATGTATTTAGCTTTAGTATCATCACCAACTTCTAACAGCTCTATAGTACTAGGAGTTTTACAAACCAATAGGTCTCTAAAATGTGATGCTAAACCAGCTATATAATGATGTCCATCAAAACCTTTGGATAGGGTTTTATTAAACTGAATTAATAATTCAGGAATTTTATTGTCTAAAATATGGTTGGTACTTTCAAAATAGGTTTCGTAATCTAATACGTTTAGGTTTTCTGTTACAGACTGTCTTGTCAATTCTTTTCCAGAAAAACTAACTACTCTATCAAAGATAGATAGAGCGTCACGCATGGCTCCATCTGCTTTTTGAGCTATAATATGTAAAGCATCATCCTCTGCAGTAATACCTTGCTCTTTAGCAATATATTTTAAATACTCTTTAGCATCTTTAACGGTTATACGTTTAAAATCAAAGATTTGACAACGCGATAAAATAGTAGGTATTATTTTATGTTTTTCAGTTGTCGCTAAAATAAATATACAATGCTTTGGTGGCTCTTCTAACGTCTTTAAAAACGCATTAAAAGCAGCTTGAGATAACATATGTACCTCATCAATAATATATACTTTGTATTTTCCAACTTGAGGAGGAATACGAACCTGATCTGTTAAACTTCTAATATCATCAACCGAGTTGTTAGATGCTGCATCCAATTCAAAAATATTAAACGCATAATCCTCGTCTCCAGTCTCGTTGCCATCACTATTAATCATCTTAGCCAAAATACGCGCGCAACTAGTTTTACCAACACCTCTAGGTCCTGTAAATAGTAAAGCTTGTGCTAAATGATTGTTTTCAATAGCGTTGGTTAACGTATTTGTAATAGCAGTCTGACCAACAACATCCTTAAAGGTTTGTGGTCTGTACTTTCTGGCTGATACTACAAAGTGTTCCAAATTAGTTTGCTAATTAAATTAAGTAACATTTAGTTATTAGTTACTGTGTTTTTATTGAATAACAAAGTTAAAAATTCAATTTAAAATTCAGAATTTTGAGCTTATATTTTTATAGGAGTTATTAACAATACGATCAGTAATTAGGTGTCATTTTTTTATTTGACTTTGTCAAAAAAAAAACTAACTTCGTTTACTTGTGCTGAACTTGTTTCAGTAACATTCGATAAAGTGAATTGAAAACTCACCTTATCTATACGTTAAACGATACTCCTAAAAACAAATTGATCTTTTCATATAAAAACATACACTAGTTTATTGTAATTTTGCGGAAGTAAATTGCCTTATCGCTTTAAATTTATTTTAAAGAGGAAAGTCCGGACACCATAGTGTAATCATAATGGTTAACAGCCATCCACCGAAAGGTGAGGAAAAGTGCAACAGAAAGTATGTACAGGTCATGCTGTAGTGAAACCAGGTAAACTCTATGAGGTGCAATACCATGTATACTAACGTTTGAGCGTACACGCGCGATTGTTAGAGGGTAGGTAGCTAAAGTCTATTGGTAACAATAGACGTAGATAAATGATAAGGACTCTTTTTTAAGAGTACAGAATCCGGCTTATAGATTTGCTTAAATACAATTAAACCACTCTTAATGGAGTGGTTTTTTTAATCTACACCTTCTAACCAATTTTTCATAAAATTAATAAAAAACTTAGCTTTGTTTTTGTCGTAATCTTTATAAAAAGATAGCTTATCAATTGAATTTAATTTATAAGTATCAATTAAATCAGATTCAATTTTTCTAGAATGATAATAGCCAATAAGTTGTTGGTTTTCAAATAAAAGTAATACCCTAAAGCCTGGAGAAATATCATTGTTCTCTAATAATTCGAAAGCATTGTAATGTAAAAAATCATTACGTTTTTCTAAATTATATTTCTCTATAATTTTATTCCAATTTTTCTTTGCTCTATTTTCTAAGTTAGAAATTATTACCAATTCTATAATCGATTCCTTTTGAATATTGTTTTTATAAGTATAACCTTCTATGAAGTGTGAGTTTTCATAAAACTCAAATGCTTTTAAATCAACATTTGAAATCCCAATTGTTTTGTTGTTTTGAAATATTGAATCTCCTTTTTTTAGGTTTTGGTCAATTATATTTAATGAATCAATAAAAACCATAATTTTATACCAATTGCTTTTGCTATCAATTACATCTACTTTTGCATTGTTTTTAAGCGTAAAAAGCACTTTTCCATTTATAGTATCTCTGATATTTGCTGAACCATCAATTTTTTCTGAATTGATTATTTTTTCTGTAATTTCAGTTTTGATTGTTGCCTCTTTTTTACAACTTAAGATTAATAAAAAAGTAGAAATAAATAATAGCCTATTCCTCTTCATCTGAAGCGTTGTTTTCAAAAAAACTAAACATATTACCTCCATAACCTTTAGAGTGCTTGTAATGCTCTAATTTTGATAAATCTGTGTGTTTGGAGTGTTCTACTATTAATATACCATCAGCTTCCAGTAAATTGTTTTTAAATACCAATTCTGGTATTTTAGAAAACTGATCAACTGTAAAATCATAAGGTGGATCTGCAAAAATAATTGTAGCTTGTTGTTTGCTTTTTTCTAAAAACTTAAACACATCACTTTTTATGGTTTGCAAAGACATGTCAAAACTGTCAGCAGTTTGATTTATAAACTTTATACAACCGTAATCTTGATCTACACAAGTAATGTTTTCTGTACCTCTTGACGCAAACTCGTAACTAATATTTCCTGTTCCAGAAAATAAGTCTAACACAGTAATAGAATCAAAATAATACTGATTATTAATAATATTAAATAAGGCTTCCTTAGCCATATCTGTTGTAGGTCTAACAGGTAGCCTTTTTGGAGCTGTAATTCGTCTTCCTTTAAATTCTCCTGATATAATACGCATTAAAAGCTTTTTAGTAAAGTGAAATTTGAGTGATTTGTGGCAGGTTTTTCTGTAAAAGCAAAAGTATCCATTCGGTTACCTAAAGCCACGTTTCTTATATATTTATAAGCTATTTGATAAAGGTCGTCGTCTTCGTTTATATCTCCTAAAAATACGGTTTCAACCGTTTCTGGGTTTAGCTGTAATTGTTCTAAGGTAAATAGTAAGTAATAGATAAAGTCTTCTTTGGTATTATATTCAAAGGTGTTATATAATTGTAATTCGCCTTTATTTAGGATAATCAATTCAAAGTTAAATTTTGAAATATTAACATACACTTTTTGGGTATTGGTATGCTTTTCAAAAGTTAATAATTGCTCTATTAATATTGTAGAAAAATGCTTGTATGTAAAGCTGCCAAATTGGTCAAAGATAAAGTTGTTTACATTGGTAAATGGCACGTAAACATTAACGCTATCGTTTTGAGAAATGTCGTCAAAAGTTATAAAATCTGTTTTTAAAATTTTGGTATTAAACTTTAAATAATCTGCTAATGCGTCTTCTTTAAATAGTGGTTTAGGGACAAGGGTAGACCAATCATTAACATGTATAATGTTAATCTTAACAAAGGATTGTTTAAGTAAAGCTTCAGTATTAAAAAGATGTTGTACAGCATCTAAAAGATTTGTTGGTGTTTTTTTAGAATTAAAAGGAAAAGATTTTAACTCTAAAATAGTATTGTTGTCATTATTTAAAACACAAAAAGAAAGTCCACTCAAACTAATTTGAATGGACAGTTCTAGGTTGGTTAAATGATTATATTCTTTATTCGTTAGAGCCATAAGTTTTTGGCCAGTTTCCAATAGTTTTAACTTCTTGCATAGATCCTACACGTAAAGCATCTCCATTTACTCCTTCAACAGATTGTACTTGACTTTCTTTAAGGACTAAGTTTTTATTTTGATCAAATAAAATATCTTTTTTCATTACAAATGCTTCAAAAATTGGTATTTCAGCACCACTTTCTTCTTTAAACATTCCAGCATTCATTGTAAACTTTGTACCTTCTTTTGCTAGTGGTACATTCATCATAGTTTTATATCTATCTGTATTTTTAAATAATCTTTCTTTTACAGATTCATATCCAATTGTGTCAACAATAATTTCATCTTTAAAAGTAGTTACACCACCAAAAGCTCTAGTTCTTTCTACATCAACAACAGAAGTATCTCTTCTTTCTACTAACGTAAACTTACCGTTTTCAATAAAATTAATTAAAGTATCATAGCTTTTAGTAAACTTTCCAGTTACTGTTCTATGTGCTAATTGAGAGTCTCTAATATCTATTAAACGCTCAATAGCTACTTTGTAACGCTCTTGCTTTAATTTATTAAATTGAATCTCGCCATAAACAGAGTCTACAGTTAAATACCCTAAAAAGGCAATAAGTCCCCAAAGTGCAATAGTTAAAATGGGTTTTACTTTAGTAGGAACAAATTTGTCAATAAGCCAAACAATTAAAATTGTTAGTAAAATTGCTCCAAGTATAATAAGTGCTAATTTTATCATAGTGTTGTATTAAAATTTAATTAAGGTCAGTGACAAATCTACAATTTTTTTTTATTCGTAAAAACCATTGAAGGTAAAAATGATTTATATATTTGATAAAAAGTTTTCAATCCACACAAATTAATGACCAGTTCGCAATTTTATTCTCTTATAAAACAGCAGTTTCCGTTTAATCCAACCTCAAAACAAGATATTTTGCTTTTGCAACTTTCTGAGTTTATTTTAAACGAAAAAGAAAATGGCGTGTTTTTGCTAAAAGGATATGCAGGAACTGGTAAAACCACCATTATTGGTACGATTGTGACCAATTTATGGCACGCAAAAAAAAGTGCAGTGCTAATGGCTCCAACTGGTCGAGCAGCTAAAGTAATCTCTAATTATTCCAAAAAAGAGGCTTTTACCATTCATAAAAAAATATATTTTCCAAAAAAAGATAAAGGAGGAGGAGTAAAGTTTGTTTTACAACCTAATAAGCATAAAAACACCATTTTTATTGTTGATGAAGCGTCAATGATACCAGATTTGCCAAGTGACTCTAAATTATTTGAAAGCAGCTCGCTTTTGGACGATTTGATGCAATACGTCTATCAAGGTCATAAATGTAAACTGTTGTTAATTGGTGATACAGCACAATTACCTCCTGTAAAATTAGATTTAAGTCCAGCTCTGGACGAAAACACATTAAGTTTAAACTACAATAAGTCTGTTACTAAAATGGAATTGGACGAAGTTGTAAGACAAGGAGAGGATTCTGGGATTTTAGAAAATGCTACATTGTTAAGAGAGACAATTGCAGGAAGCTTTTATGATAGCTTTAAGTTTAATTTAAAAAGCTTTAAAGACATTGTTAGGCTAGTTGATGGTTATGAGATAATGGATGCTATAAACGATGCGTATAGCAATCTAGGTTATGAAGACACAAGTATTATTGTAAGAAGTAATAAGCGTGCCAATATGTATAACCAACAAATACGTAGTCGTATTTTGTTTAGCGAAAACGAATTAGCATCTGGAGACTATTTAATGGTTGTTAAAAACAACTACTTTTGGATTAAACCAACTTCTGAAGCTGGTTTTATTGCCAATGGAGATATTATTGAAGTCTTAGAAATTTTTAGCATAAAAGAATTATACGGTTTTAGGTTTGCAGAAGTTAAAGTACGTATGGTAGATTATCCAAAAATGAGACCTTTTGAAGCGGTTTTAATGCTAGATACTATTGAAGCAGAAACACCTTCTTTACCTTATGAAGAGTCCAACAGATTGTATCAAGAGGTTCAAAAAGATTACGAAGATGAAACCAGTAACTATAAAAAATTTTTAAAAATAAAAGGCAATAAATACTTTAATGCTTTGCAAGTTAAATTCTCCTATGCAATTACTTGTCATAAATCTCAAGGTGGACAATGGGATACTGTTTTTGTAGAGCAACCCTATCTACCAAACGGAATAGATAAAGATTATTTAAGATGGTTATATACAGCAATAACCAGAGCAAAAGAAAAATTATATTTAATTGGTTTTAAAGACGATTTTTTTGAAGAAGACCATTAAATTATCATATTTTTATACTTCAATTTAATTCTTAGATGAAAATAATAGCAATGATTCCTGCACGATATAGTGCGTCTCGTTTTCCTGGAAAGTTAATGAAGGACCTTGGAGGAAAACCAGTAATTACACGTACTTACCAAGCTACGGTTGACACACAGTTGTTTGACGACGTTATTGTGGTAACTGATAGTGATATTATTTATGACGAAATAAATAAAATTGGAGGTCATGTCATGATGAGTAAAAAACAACATGAGTGTGGTAGCGATCGTATTGCAGAAGCTGTAGAAAATTTGGATATTGATATTGTTGTAAACGTACAAGGAGATGAGCCTTTTACAGACACAGAGTCGCTTAAAAAACTAATTAAAGTGTTTAAAGAAGATGCAGATAAACAAGTGGATTTAGCCTCTTTGATGGTTCATATTACAGATTTAGAAGAAATTAACAACCCAAATACAGTCAAGGTCATAGTAGACCAGAAAAACTTTGCGCTTTATTTTTCAAGAAGCCCAATACCTTATCCTAGAGATCAAGATGTTGCTGTAAAGTACTATAAACACAAAGGAGTTTACGCTTTTAGAAAAAATGCGTTAATGGATTTTTATAACCTACCAATGCTAACGCTTGAAGCTTCAGAAAAAATTGAATGCATACGTTATCTAGAATATGGCAAACGTATAAAAATGGTTGAAACTAATGTGCAAGGTGTAGAAATTGATACACCAGAAGATTTAGAGAAAGCTAAAAAATTATGGAAGTAAAATAGATATAAATATTGAATACCAATTATAAAGATATTAAAGTTATAGGTTTTGATGCAGACGATACGCTTTGGGTTAACGAAACGTATTTTAGAGATGCAGAAAAAGAGTTTGCTAAATTACTTAGCCAATTTGAAACCGAAAATAAAATAGACCAAGAACTATTTAAAATGGAAATGAAAAACCTTCCAATTTATGGTTATGGAGTAAAAGGTTTTGTATTATCTATGGTAGAAATGGCTATAGAATTATCCAATAACACAGTACCACCTCAAACTATATCTAATATTTTAGAAATAGGTAAGAAAATGATTAATAAAGAAGTAGAACTAATTGAAGGTGTTGAAAAGGTATTGCAGCATTTATCAAAAAAATACAGATTGATTGTTGCTACTAAAGGAGATTTATTAGATCAGGAACGTAAATTGGAAAAATCTGGATTACTGGATTATTTTCATCATATTGAAATATTAAGTGATAAAAAAGAAAGCAATTATTCAAAATTATTAAATCATTTGGATATAAAACCTTCAGAATTTTTAATGATTGGTAACTCTTTAAAATCGGATGTTTTACCATTAATAAATATAAAGGCAAATGCAATTCATATTCCATTTCATACAACTTGGCAACATGAAAGAGTTAATGTAAATGAAAAAGAGGCAAGGTTTTTGACTTTAAAAAGTATATTGGAATTACCTAATTTATTAAATTAATTAGCGAAAATTTCAGAAAAAATTAAATAAGTAATAAATTTACAATCTAAGACGAAAAGTCAATGAATTTTAAAAACTTTCCAATGGTGTCCAAAATTATATTTGGACGAGGTAGTTTTAATCAGTTAAGCGATATTATAGAGCCTAAAAGATTAAATACTAACGCACCATTTATATTTTTTGTAGATGACATTTTTAAAGGTAACGCTTGGTTAACTTCAAGGATTCCTTTGTCATATCAAGATAAAGTAATTTATGTGTCTGCAAATGAAGAACCTAAAACAGAACAAATAGACCAATTGGTCGAAGATATAATTCTTAACTTTAAAGAAAGACCTTCTGGGATTATTGGTATTGGAGGTGGATGCTTACTTGATGTAGCAAAAGCGGTTTCTATTATGTTAAATAATGGAGGAGAAAGTAAAAACTATCAAGGTTGGGATTTAGTCAAAAAACCTGCTGTGTACCATGTTGGGATTCCAACAATTTCTGGTACAGGAGCAGAGGTATCTAGAACTACAATATTAACTGAACCAGAACGTAAGTTAGGTATCAATAGTGATTACACACCATTTGATCAAGTCATTTTAGACCCAGAATTAACTAAAGATGTACCAAAAGACCAATGGTTTTATACAGGAATGGACTGTTATGTGCATTGTATAGAGTCGTTAAACGGAACATATTTAAATGCTTTTAGCCAATCTTATGGAGAAAAAGCATTGTCTTTGTGTAAAGAAATATTTTTAGATAATAAATTATCTAAAGAAGAAGCTCAGGATAAATTAATGATGGCTAGTTGGCATGGAGGTATGAGTATTGCTTATTCTCAAGTTGGTGTTTGTCATGCATTAAGTTATGGTCTAAGCTATTTGTTAGGTGTAAAACATGGTATTGGAAACTGTATTGTTTTTGATCATTTAGAAGACTATTACCCAGAAGGTGTTGCGCTTTTTAAGCAAATGAAAAAAGTGCATAATATTATTTTGCCAAAAGGGATTTGTGCAGACTTATCTGATAAAGATTTTGATGTAATGATTAAAGTAGCATTAAGTTTAGAGCCACTTTGGGAAAATGCAATTGGAAAAAATTGGAAAAAAACAATTACTCATGATACGCTAAAGGCATTATACCAAAAAATGTAATATGCATTGGCTAGCAAAACTTATATATTATAAAATTATTGGATGGAAAGTGGTTGGAAACACTAACTTTTCTAAGGATACTATAAAAAAAGCAGTTATTATATCTGCACCACACACTAGTAATTTAGATTTTTTTATAGGTATATTATTAAGAAAAGTAACACAGGTTAAAACTAATTTTATTGGTAAAAAATCTTTATTCACTTGGCCTTTTGGCTATTATTTTAGAGCAGTTGGAGGAGTACCAGTTGATAGAAAAAATAAAGAAAACAAAGTGCAAACCATTGCTAAGCTATTTGATAATAAAGAAGAGTTTAGATTAACATTAGCACCAGAAGGCACCAGAAGTAAGGTGGACGAATGGAGAACTGGTTTTTATTATATAGCAAAGCAAGCCAATGTGCCAATTATAATGTTTTCATTAGATTTTGGTAATAAACAAAATAAAGTGTCAGAACCTTTTTATCCAACAAATAATTTAGAAGCTGATTTTAAATTTATGAAAGCTTTTTTTAAAGGTGTAAAAGGAAGAATTGAAAAAAACGGTTAATTTTTTTGCTTTTTAATATAAAAACACAATATTGGTACAAGTTTTGAAATAAACTCTGTGTAGTACAGAATGAAACATAAAGTAAACTTTCAAAGTCCCTAAAAAGAAACATTTACCAGCTACAAATAACAAAAGCGACTTTAATTACTATTAAAGTCGCTTTTTTGTTTATAATTTAATCTTTAAATTATTTATTTTGAATTTCCTCGGTTTCGCAACCAAATAAGCTTTGTTCCATAATTAATTTTGACACACCTGGAGGAAGCATATCTTGCCATCCTTCTTCTCCAGAAGCTATCATTTTTAATACTCTTCTAGAAAACACATCCATTGTGCTAGGGTCGTAATCTGTAATATCAACCACTTTTCCATTGTATTTAAAAAACTTGTATAATTCTTTCATCCTTGGGTGGACTTTAAGATTATCACTAGTCGTTAAAGATCCATCTTGATTTTTCATAGGATATAAGTATACACGTAAATCTTTAAAGAATAATTTACCAAAAGCTTCAAGGATACCACCACTTAGTTGTCTGTAATATTTCTCGTCAAAAATATCTATAAGATTATTAGCTCCCATTGCTAATCCCATTCTAGCTTTAGAGTATTGAGAGAAGTATTCCACCAATTTATAATACTCTTGAAAATTAGAAATTAAAACTGTTTGACCTAAAGAGCATAATAGACGCGCACGATCCATAAAATCTTGTTCGTCAATTTCTCCTTCAGCTCTTAAGTTAGATAGCGTAATTTCAAAAATAACCTGAGTTTTTGCTTCGTCAACTTTATTTTCTTTAATAAACATGTCCAAAGATTTTTGGTACATGTCCATATTTACTTTAGTTACTGGTCTAAAACTACCACGTAGCGTTAAAATATTTTTTTTGTATAATACTCTAGCTGGTAACACATTGTTTCCATCTGGTGCAAACATGACAGCGTCAGTCATTCCGTTTTTAACCAATTGCAAACTCATTAAACGGTTATCCACATCTTTAAAAAGTGGTCCAGCAAAGTTTATTGTATCAATTTCTAATTGGTCTTGATCTAAATGGTCGTATAGATAACGTAATAATTTTTTAGGTTCATTATACTTATAAAACGCTCCATAAATAAGGTTTGTTCCTAGTTTCCCTAAAGTTTCTTGTTGTAATCTAGCATCATTTTCTTTAAATCTAAGATGCAATACAATTTCATTATATTCTTCTTCTTCAGGATCTACTTGGTATTTAATACCAACCCAACCATGTCCTTTATATTTTTTTGCAAAATCTATTGTAGCAACAGTATTTGCATAACTAAAAAACATTCTATTTGGATTTTTTTCTCTGTCAATACGTTCTTCAAGAAGTCTAACTTCATGCGATAGCATTTTACGTAAACGTGCTTCTGTAACATAACGTTTGTCATCCTCAATACCATAAATGGCATCACTAAAATTTTTGTCATAAGCAGACATTGCTTTAGCAATAGTACCAGATGCACCACCAGCTCTAAAAAATTGTCGTACAGTTTCTTGTCCTGCACCAATCTCAGAAAAGGTTCCGTAAATATTGTCGTTTAAATTAATGCGAAGCGCTTTGTCTTTTAAAGAAGGAATGCTTTCAATTTCTTTATCTCCTTTTAACGTAATTTCCATGTATTAATCCCTATAATGTTAAGTTTTACAAAGGTATTAAATAACTTACGCAAATAAAATAAATAACTTATTTTTGTGATAAATCTCCAACGATTGAAAATTACATTTTTAGGTACAGGTACATCTCAAGGTATTCCAGTTATTGGAAGCACTCATCCTGTATGTTTAAGTGCAAATTTTAAAGATAAACGTTTACGTGTTTCTGTAATGATAGAGTGGAACGATAGTACCTTTGTTATAGATTGTGGTCCAGATTTTAGACAGCAAATGTTACGTGCTAATCCAGATAAAATTGATGCTATTTTATTTACTCATGAGCATGCAGACCATACAGCAGGACTAGACGATATTAGACCTTTTTGTTTTAAACAAGGTAACATGCCTATTTATGCACATAAACGTGTATTAGAACAACTAAAAATTAGATTTGAGTATGTGTTTGCAACAGAAAACAGATATCCAGGAGCACCAAATGTAAGCGTAAACGAAATTAAAAATGAACCCTTCAATATAAACGGAAAGCAGATTGCACCTATTGAAGCAATGCATTATAAATTACAAGTATTTGGTTTTAGATTTGATAAATTTGCATACTTAACAGATATTAAAACCATTGCTAAAACCGAATTAGATAAACTTAAAAACTTAGATGTTTTAGTTATTAATGCCTTAAGAGAAGAGGAGCATGTCTCTCATTTAAATTTAGAGCAAGCATTAATAATTATAGACAGACTTAAACCTAAGCGTGCTTATTTAACACATATTAGTCATTTATTAGGTTTTCATGATGATGTACAACAAAACCTACCAGAAAACGTTTTTCTGGCATACGACCAATTAGAAATAACTATTTAAAAGACCTTTAAAAATGAAGAACAAAATCTTTATGTACCTGTTTATTTTTGCAACACTTATTGTTGTGTTTCAGTATGTAAATTCTAAAAATATTTTAGATGATAGTGCAAAACGAATGGAAACCCTTAAAACTCAAAATACAGAGCTAAAGACGTCTTTAGCTAACGCTAATCAAGAAGTGTCTGATTTATCATTATTTGACTTACGCTATAACCAAATGGCTAAGGATTATTTTTATAATAAAAAACTAGACTACGAAGCGATAATTCCATTTTTGGAAAACGAACTATACAAATTAAATGAAACAGAAGGAGATCATCCTTTAATCCCTTATGCTGCGTCAGAAGGTAAAAAAATGCAATTTAACACCATCAAACTTATGAACCATAGGTGGATTATTGCAGATTTTACTGATGGACAATATGAAGGAGAATTACTTATTAAATACTTCATAACTCCTGAAAAAGAAGTAGAGTTTGAAGTGTTGGATTACTTGTTATATTCTTTGTAAGTTTTTAAATAATTAGTTTTTTTAACCACTCATTAAACTCATAAAAATTTTGAGGTGCAACACCATGACCAACAGGAAACTCGCTAAATTGGTGATTGATATTTAAAGCTGATAAAAATTTAGGCGCTTGTCTTGCCCAATCGATTGGTATAACTTGATCGACTGTTCCATGAGAGCAATAAAAGTTTAAATGCTTATAACTTGAAGCTTCTTTGATATCAAATAAATCCTCATTTACATAACCACTTAAAGCAATAATATTATTGACTTTTTCTGGATAAGTTAATGCTACAGCATAGCTTAAAATAGTCCCTTGACTAAAGCCTAAAAGCGTCACATTATCTTTGTTAACAGGATAGTTAGCAACAGCTTGATCAATAAATGTGGCTATTAAATCTCTAGATTTTATGGCTTGCTCGTTATCGCTCCATTTTCCTTTTTCTGCATCAAAATTAATTGCATACCAAGCATTACCATAAGGTTGCATTGGATAAGGTGCTTTTACAGAGATTATAAATAACTCTTCTGGTAATTCTTGTGCAAAACTAAATAAGTCGTTTTCATCACTTCCATAGCCATGAAAGAGTAGAAGCAGAGGTGCGTTTTCTGTCAAAGAAGACGGTCTTGTTATGTGGTGTAAGTTAAAGTCTTCCATTATTTACCAATGCTTGAAAATAGTTTTTGAAATAGTGGTCCAATAAAAGGAATCGGTTTCATAGATCCATTAATAGCAGTCATTACGCCTAAAAACAGTAAAGCTCCCATGCTTACCCAAAATGCCATAGAGATTTGCATATTGTCAAACTGACTTACAAAATAGCCAATCAACATCCAAAGTAGACATAATCCTAATCCTTGTCTGTTATGGAAGGATACAAAATCATTTTTTTTCTCACCATTCATAATTATAGCAATCACGCTACCAATTATGGTTAAATAGCTAACTACAGCTAATGTTTTTCCTTCTTCTATAGTTTCTTGATTCATTGTTTTAAAGCACTATTTTGTTGTTTGAAATAATTCCGTAAACGGTTCCTTTTAATGTTTCGCCTAAAAAAGCACTATTCTTAGATTTTGAAACGATATTACTTTCAGCGAAAGCGTATGTAGTATTAGGGTTAAACAGTGTTAAATCTGCTATCTCTCCTTCTTTTATAGGGTTGTTTTTTTGACCAAACCTAGTTTTTCCTTTGGTTAAAATTTGAATGGTCTTTTTTGTTGACAATACATTATTTAATGCTCCAAAAGCACTTTCTAGTCCAATGGTACCATATGCAGCATGATCAAACTCTATATTTTTATCTTCTATACTAATTGGGTTATGGTCAGAGGTTACCATGTCTATGGTTCCGTCTTTTAAACCATCAATTAAAGCATCTATATCTTTTTGTGTTCTAAGCGGTGGATTGACTTTGTAATTGGTGTCAAATCCAACTAAAACTTGATCTGTCAAACTTAGATTATGGATAGCAACACTACATGATATGTCAAGTTTTTTGCGTTTGGCCTCTCTAATTAAATCTACGCTTTCTGCAGTAGAAATTGTTGGTATATGTAGTTTTCCACCTGTGTATTCTAATAAAAATAAATCTCTTGCCACTTGCATCGCTTCGGCTAGATTTGGACTACCTTTAAGTCCTAAGGATGTGCTAGTTAACTCCTCATTAACCATTCCTTTTCCTGATATTTTTGTTTCTATTGGAAAGGAGCATACTAAACCACCAAAATTACTTGCATATTGTAAAGCAATTTTTAGAAGGTTTGGATTAGTAATAGGTTTTTTATAGTCGGAGAAGGCTACAGCTCCAGCGTTTTTCATATCAAAAAGTTCCGCTAAATCAACACTATCGCTATTTTTTGTTAAAGCTCCAATTGGTAATAATGTTACAGCATGATTTTGCGCTTTTGACAATAAAAAGGCAATATCTGCATTGCTATCTATTATTGGGTTAGTGTTGGCTTGTAAAGCAACACTTGTAAAACCAGATTTTGCTGCAGTTTTTAGTCCGTTTTCTATGGTTTCTCTATCTTCAAAACCAGGTTCTCCAAAACATACACTACTATCAAACCAACCTTGAGAGACATGAAGATTGTCTAAGCTAACTTCTTTATAATTGTTAGTGTTTTTAATGCTTTTGGCAATTTTAGTAATCTTACCTTTTTCAATTAATAAGTCGCAAGTCTGGTTATGAAACTGGCTTGAGGCATCTAGTATTGTCGCTGTTTTTATTAAGACGTTCATTTAAAATATTTTAAGATGAGCATTTCTATAATCAATAAAACTATTGCCAAAATTACAAACCATTTCCATAACTCGTTAACTTTAGCATCGTTTTTTATTGTATCAAAAACAGTAGTGATAGAATTACTTACTGCTCCGTTTTTTAAATTATCCAAATTAAGGTAGCTTAAATTACTTTCTGACCTATCGTAATTATAACTTACATTTTGGATAATCTCTGTTTTGTTTTTTAAATCGTAAACACCTGATTTTGATGGTAGTTCTGAGGTTTTAATAACTACTTTGTTATTAAAATAGTGTTGTTCTGGTATTATTTTATCGTCTTTATTTACAATGGTTAATACTGCGTCTTGTTGAAAATTAACAGCAACATCATAACTGTTATTTTGTCCAATAGTATAGTATAAAGTAGATGTGTTTAGGCTTTGCTTTGCAATATTGTAAAAGGTTGGTACAATTAAATTAATGCTTTTAAAATTAGAATTAACGCTGTTAATTGGAGCAGAGAAGACATAAACTAAGCCTTTTTGAGATAAAAAGGGTTTAGAGTCTTCAAATTGTAATACGTTAGATGCTAAGTCTGTTGCTTTAGGGTAAAAACGATCAACTTTTGGGTACTGAAAATTGTCTACGCGTTTTTCAAACACACCATTGGCATACAGTGGATGAGCATAATTTATGGTGGTTATACGTTTTTCTGTAGTTACTAAATTACTAAAAGGACCAAAATTAAAACGCTGTAAAAAAGTATTGTAATTACTTAGGTTTCCTTTTAATGATGGAATAAATATCACAGAACCTCCTTTGTTTGTAAAGGATTTTAAAGCTGTTGTTAAATTTTCTGGCAAAGCGTCAATTTCATTTACAACTATTAAATTTTGAGTATCAAACAAACTGTAATCCAATGTGTTAGTTGTTTTTAAAGTAAAATTAAATTCGTCCTCAGTAAATATTCTGTTTAAATAATCTGTCTTTGCATTACTAACAGCAAGAACATTGATTTTTGAAGGCTGATTTATATTAAAATATAAAGTATTATCAAATTGTAATTGAGCATCTTCAATAGTTATTTTTCCATTTATAATCTGGTTACTCGGAATGCTAAAAACTGTACTAGCTTCTCCTTTAATATCTACAGATGCTTTGGATAATAAGTTGCCATTATTGTATAAAGATACTGGTAAATTTTCTGAAACAGACTGGTTGTTTTTTAATTGTACAGTTAGTTCTATTTTATTGGCATCTTGTTTAGATAAGTAAACACTATCAATTAGTGTATTGTCTTTATTTACAGTATTTAATTTTACAATATTTAAAGTAATACTTGAATCTTTTTTAACTTCAAAACCAGTATTTTTTTGTTGAAAATCTGATATAAATATTAAATTTTTAATGGTATTTGTTTGATTAGAAAATGCCTTCTTAGCTTTTAATAAAGCAGCATTATATGACAACTGATTAGAGGAATAATTAAGTTGTAATAGCTCGTTTTTTATGGCATTAATAGTGGTGTTTCTATAACTTTCTGTGTTAGTAATAAGCGATAGTTTTTCGGTTTCCGGAATACTTTCAATTAAATCCTGAATAGCGCGTTTTAGTAATTCGCCTTTATCACCTTTTGCTTGCATACTAAATGAGTTGTCAAGGTAGATAACGGTTTCTTTTTGTGCATTAAAAGCATCGGTTTTAGAGGTGTATGGTTGTGCAAAAGCAATTATAATTGCTGCAAGAAGCAATAATCGAGTTAAAAGTGTTAACCACTTTTTAATTTTAGAACTTTTTCTGGTTTGTAATTGTACTTTTTTTAGAAAATCTACATTAGTAAAATACTCTTTTTGAAACTTTCTAAGTTGAAATAAGTGAACAATAATGGGAATAAGCAGTAAGAAAAGCGCGTAAAGAAGTTCTGGGTTTTTAAACTGCATTAATTTTAAAGTTTGTCAAAGATAATAATTGCATTTATATAATAGCTACTACTAAATTAACATTTTAACAAAATCTTAATGTAATGATTATGTAACAAATTTTACTTTTGAGCGTCTTTTAACAAAGACCATTAACGAACTTAAATAAAAAATGAAAAAAATTTTAGTAGCGACTATCGCAACAGGACTTTTATTAGTTGGTTGTAATAGTACAAAGACCGTAGACAAATTAGCGTCTCAGACACCAATTGCAACGTCAATTGATTTGTCTAAAGTAGCTAATGACAAAGCTCCAGTAACCATTAATCCAGGACGTATTACAGAACAAACTGTAACCTATAGATTGCCACGTGTAGTACAAGGAACGTATTCTGTAAGTGATTTTGGAAAATATATTGACGATTTTAAAGCATTTGATTATAAAGGAAATGAATTAGCGACTAGTAAAACAGATACTAATACATGGACTATAGCTAATGCAACACAATTAGACTACATTACTTATAACGCTAATGATACTTTTGACCAAGAAGCAGCTTCTGGAGGAGGAATAGGTGGAGACGTACCATTCTCTCCAGCTGGAACAAATATAGAGCCTACTAACTATGTATTAAACTTACATGGTTTTATAGGTTATTTTGATAGTTTAAAAAACAGTCAGTATAGCTTAGATGTTACTGCTTCTGCTAGTTTTAAACGTACATCTGCATTACAAGAAACAGGTAAAACAACTAGTAAAGATGGTAAATTTGCAACCTCTAGTTATTTTGCGCCACGTTATTTTGACATTACAGATAACCCAATGTTTTATGGAGATTTAGATGTAGAAGAGTTTAAAGTTGGAGATATCCAAATTGTTTTAAGTGTATATTCTCCAAATAAAGTACATACTGCTGCAAAAATTAAGTCTGTAATGGAAACAATGATGCAAGCACAAAAAACGTATCTAGGTGATGTAAATAGTACACCACGTTACGATATCTATTTATATTTATCTGAAGGAAAGCCAGAATCACCAAAAGGATTTGGAGCTTTAGAGCATCACACATCAACAGTTGTTGTTTTAGGAGAAAGCATGCCTTTTGAAGCGTTAGCCGAAAGCATGATTGATGTTGTGTCACATGAATTTTTTCATATTGTAACACCATTAAGTGTACACTCTGAAGACGTACACTACTTTGATTATGATCAACCAACATTTTCTAAGCATTTATGGATGTATGAAGGTGTAACAGAATATTTTGCAACCTTATTCCAAGTAGATCAAGATTTAATTGAAGCTGAAGAATTTTATGGAGATATTTTAAGTAAAATCCAAACTGCATCAAATATGGATGATAGTATGAGTTTTACTGAAATGAGTGAAAACGTTTTAGACCAACCTTATGCACCACAATACTACAATGTGTATATGAAAGGAGCATTAATTGGAATGTGTATTGATATTTTAATGCGTGAAGAAAGTAATGGTAATAGAGGTATTTTATCTTTAATGAAAGAATTATCTAATAAATACGGAAAAAACAAACCGTTTGAAGATGATAAGTTAATTGAAGAAATTACAGCAATGACCTATCCAAGTGTTGGCGAGTTTTTAAACACACACGTTGTTGGTGGTACACCAATTGATTATTCAGTGTTTTTCAAAAAAGTTGGATTAACAATGGAAAGCGGAAAAGTTAAAACTAATTATATCCAAAATGATGGTGTATTAATTTTTACACCAAATATGGAAACAATGACTATTCCATTTGGAGAAGCAGTAAAAAACAACAGTTTCTGGGCAGAAAACGGAGTATTACCAGGAGATGTTATTAAATCTGTTGATGGTAAAGAATTAAACATGGGAACTGCACAATCAATCCTAACAGGAATGTACATGTGGCAACCAGGAACAGATATTAATGTAGTTTTAGACAGAAAAGGAGAAGAGGTTGTTATTAAGACAAAAACAACACAATCTTATACCACTGGAAAAAAATTAGCTGAAGATCCAAACGCAACTGCTGTTCAAAAAGCAACTAGAAAAGCTTGGATTAAAGGATAATTAATTAATAAAATAGTTTGGCATAGTAGTTGAATTGTTTAATTTAGTAATTAATTATAAATGATTATACATTAATTCAGCTAATAAACTTAAAACATATATTAAAATGAAAAAATTATTTCTTATTGCTTTCACCTTATTTTTAGGCGTAAACTCTTTAATGGCTCAAGAATCAAACAAACTTGAAGATGCTAATTATGTAATACTTTTAGATAGTAAAGTGTTTGAATATACAGCAGATGGTGTAGTACCTTTAAAATCAGATTTAACTTTAAACAATGGTACTGTAGTAAAAACAGATGGTACTTATGCGACGTCTGACGGAAAGTCAATGAGACTTGAAGACGGTCAATGTTTAGGGATGAGTGGTAAATTATATAAAGACCAAGAAACGCTTCTTAAAAAGCTTATTAAACATATGAAAAAATCATAGTTTAAACCTCAATAATATTAAAAGCCTAATCTAAAGATTAGGCTTTTTTTATTTTTCAATTGTAAATTGAAACATACTACCTTTAGCAACTTCAGATTTTAAAGTAATAGAACCTCCTAGTTTTTTTACTAAGTTTTTTACAGTAAATAAACCAATTCCTGTTCCTTTTTTACCTTTAGAGTCTATTTGGTTATTATTGTTAAATAACTTAAAGACTTTGTCTTGTTGCTTTTTTTCAATTCCGTTACCATTATCGGTAACAGTAAAAATGTAGTGATTTTTGTTTTCTGAAAAAGCTAAAGTAACCTCAGGATTTGGTTTGCTATTGTATTTTAAAGCATTATCCACTAAATTTATTAATACCTGTGTAGCTGCAGCTTTATTTAAAAACACGTTATTATCAGCATTTTCAATTTTTAATTGTTTTTTATTTAACAAATGAATGCTTTGTACGTTTTCAAATAATTTACGAACAATAATATCTTCTTTACCTTTATTTAATAATTCATTTGCTTTATAATGAATTAAAATTCCGTCTATATAATTTTTTAATGATTCTGCAGACTCTTCAATAAAATTAATGTATTCAACAGATTCCTCAGTAAAATTATTTCCATCTTCTTCTTTTAAAAAGTTAGTTAGCGAAATAATATTAGCTAAAGGCGATTTTAAGTCATGTGACACATGACTTGCAAATTTATTTAACTCTGCATTTCTATCAGTTAATTCTTGTTTAGTTTCATCTAACAACCTATTGTTTAGTCTTAAATCAAATAAATTTATGACTTGTTTAGCAATAGTTATTAAAGCCTTTTTTTGTAAATCAGTTAGTTGTCTAGGTTCATGATCATAAACACATAAAGTCCCTAATGGCAGTCCCTGTTTATTCTTTAAAGGTACACCAGCATAAAATATAGCTTTAAATCCATCTACTAACGGGTTACCTTGAAAGCGAATATCCTTTCTAGAGTCTTCAACTATAAAAATATCGTCTTTCTGTAAAATTGCATGCCCACAAAAAGAAATATCTCTTGGTGATTCTTGAATATCTATGCCATGATGTGACTTTAAAAAATTTCGTTCTGTATCTAATAAAGTTATCAAAGAGATTGGAACATTACAAATAGTAGCTACAAGACTAGTTATATTGTCAAAATCACTTTCTGGAAGGGTATCTAATAATTTATACTCTTTAACACAGGAAATACGTTCCTGTTCGTTTTCGGGAAAATCAGGTTTTATCATTTAGTTAATTTTATTACATACAATCTG
Organism: Olleya sp. R77988; assembly: GCF_044594215.1. GTDB lineage: Bacteria > Bacteroidota > Bacteroidia > Flavobacteriales > Flavobacteriaceae > Olleya. The sequence continues at coordinate 2,465,018 of NZ_CP138988.1, forward strand.
TTTCAAAGTAATAAAAATAAATATATAAAATTGTTAAAATTTCTCAAAAACACCTAAACCAAATAAAGCAAAATCATATTTGGTTGGATCCAATGGATCAAGCTGTCTTAAAGCTGTATCTAATTCTGCTAAAGCTTTACCATCATTTTGTTTTCTTGTAAGTAATCCTAATTTTCTAGCAACATTACCAGAATGCACATCCAATGGACAGGATAACATAGCAGGAGTAAGGCTTGTCCAAATCCCTAAATCTACATTAGTAGTATTTGGTCTAACCATCCAACGTAAAAACATATTAATGCGTTTTGCTGCACTATTTTTTAATGGGTCACTTATGTGTTTTTGTGTACGTTGTAAATGTTTAATTTCAAAAAAAGCACGTTTAAAATGATGTATAGATTCTTGTAAACTATCTTTTTTTGCATGTTTAGCAAATATTTGTTCTAAGCCTTCATATTTAGTGTAAATGTGTTGTAACCCTTTTATAAAGGTTATAAAATCTGTTCCGTTAAAGGTGCGATGTACAAAAGGTTCTAGTTTTTCTAAATCAGATTCTTGGTGATTCATTATAAAATCAAAAGGAGAATTGTCTAATAATTCCATCATCCTATGTGCATTTTTAATGATGCTTTTTCGGTTTCCCCAAGCAATTGTAGCACTTAAAAAGCCAGCAATTTCAATGTCTTCTTTTTTAGAAAACAAATGCGGAATTTGTATAGGGTCACTATCAATAAAATCTGGCTTATTGTATTGCTGGACTTTAGCGTCTAGAAAGTCTTTTAATTCTGATTGATTAATTATCTGTTTAGCCACTATATCTATTTTACTATAAAAGTAATATAATTGAAGCTATTAGTTAGTTGTACACTTGATTTATGCGTCTTTAGGTAAATGTACACCTTGTTTAAGTAAAACAAAACCCATTGCTAATAACCAAACCACTTTTACATGAAATAAAGGTTTGTATATTTCAAAATTATCAGGTATTGTTAAGATAACTCCCATTGCAGCAAGACCAAGTAAAGCGGTAAACCAACCTAACCAAGTACTAACAATTTTCCATTTTATAAAAGCAAAACCTAATAACACTAAACCAACACCAGAAAAGATGCGTCCAAAACGTACAAAGCATGTTACATACTGATTAGTAAATAGTAGTTTACCCATAAAATCATTGATCTCTTCAGGAGACTTTCCAGTGGTTTGTCCAACTCCCCAAGCACCATGATTATAAAAATATGCTGCTGCAATAGCTAAAGTAAAGGTTCCGATAATAATCATACCAGCTCCAGGTAAAATAACGACTCTGTATGGTTTTCTACCTATAACAGACACTAAAGCAAACGTTGCAATTCCCATAGTTACCCATCCAAAAATATGAATGCGATACATCCAAATCCAATACCAAACGTTTTTACCAATTTCGTTAAAATCTGAAGCTACAATATATTCGCCAATATGGTGAGGCGATAACGCCCAACCAAACCATAATAATACTGCTGCAAGTATAAATGACCAAGCAGTAAATTTAGTTTCAAAATCTTTTTTCATAACTTTCATAATGTTCTAGGTATTTGATAGTTTGACAATATATAGGCATCAATACTTCTTTTATGTAACAAAAGTTACATAAGAAAAAACATAGATATTGTAATTTGGAAAACTATACTAATAATTTAATTTGGTATTATTTTTATAAACCCTTAATGTATTCATTTTGAAAAGAAGAAATTTTGTAAAAAAAGCAACACTAAGTTCTTTTGCTACTTTAATTGGTGCAGAGCTAGTCTTTGGGTCTAAAATGCTGGAAGGTTATACACCACTTGCGTTACAAGATCCTGATCCTTTTAAAATGTTTAAAAAAAATCCAGAAATGGTTGTGCTTAATGATAAACCTTGGAATATAGAAGCGCAAGCACATTTGTTAGATGATGCTATTACACCAAATTCTTCCATGTTTATTAGAAATAATGGTTTGGTGCCAGAAGCTATCGATCCAAAAACATGGACGCTAACTATTGATGGAGAATCAGTTAAAACAAAAAAAACATATACGCTTGCAGAGTTAAAATCTAAGTTTGCAGAGCATACCTATCAATTAACTTTAGAATGTGGTGGTAATGGTCGTAGCGAGTTTGATCCACCTGCAAAAGGTAACCAATGGACAGTTGGAGCTGTACATTGTGCGTCATGGACTGGAGTACGTTTAAAAGATGTATTAGAAGATGTAGGTATTAAAAGCAATGCAGTATATATTGGGTTTCATGCAGCAGATAAACACCTAAGTCAAAACCCTAAAAAAGAACCAATTTCTAGAGGATGCCCAATGTCTAAAGCTTTGCAAGATGAAACGCTTTTAGCATTTAAAATGAATGGAAATGACATACCGTTAATCCATGGTTACCCTTTACGTTTAGTAGCAGGAGGTTGGCCAGCTTCGGTTTCTGGAAAATGGGTTAACAGAATAAGTATTAGAAACAAAGTGCATGATGGTACAAAAATGACTGGAACAGCATACAGAGTACCAAAAAATCCGGTAGCTCCTGGTGAAAAAGTAAAAGATGAAGACATGTGTATTATACAATCAATGCCTGTAAAATCTTTAATAACTTATCCAAAAACAGGAGCAGTAATTAGTCAAGGAAAAACTTTAGGTATTAGAGGTCATGCTTGGGCTGGAGAATTAGAAGTTGCAAAAATGGAATATTCTATAGATTTTGGATCTACTTGGCAAACTTGTTCTGTGGATAAACCTTCAAACCGTTTAGCATGGCAACACTTTAATGCTTCGGTTAGCTTTCCAAAAGCTGGTTACTATGAAGTTTGGGCAAGAGCAACAGACACTAAAAATGTCGCTCAACCCATGTTACTACCAGGTTGGAACCCAAAAGGATATTTAAATAATGCGTGTCATAGAATTGCTGTAAAAGTTAAATAAATGTCTAAAGAAGAAGCGTTTAGGTCGCATATTACAAAAGTATACTGGCTAATGGTATTGCTTTTTGCTGTTTTTGTCTTGTCAGCAGGAACATTAGTGCTATATGTGTATAACCCTGATTTTTTTAGCCCAAAAACTGAGTATGTTATTGAAACTACAATAGAGTTAGATGAAGATCGTATAGAAAACGGGATTCATGTTACAACCGGTTTAATCGAAGCTGAAGGATTAATGACAGTTGTACGTAATTGTACCAATTGTCACTCCGCAAAATTAGTTACTCAAAACCGAATGAATAAAACACGTTGGAATGAGACTATAAAATGGATGCAAGAGACGCAAGGTCTTTGGGAGCTTGGAGGTAATCAGGATATTATAGTTGACTATTTGGTCACCAATTATCCACCAATAAAGAAGGGAAGACGACTAGTTTTAAAAAATATAGATTGGTATGAATTGGAAGATTAATAGCATACTTTTTCTACTTGTTTTAATATCTTGTAAAGAAGAACAAAAAAATGAGACTAATAACGAAATAAAAAAGCTTGAAAGTAGCTATTTAATTGAAGCCAATATTTTGAAAGATATTGTAAATCAACCTAATATTAAAGTAATAGATTTTAGAAAAAAAGATATTTATAATAACGAACATATTGAAGGAGCAGTAAATATTTGGAGAAGAGATATAGAAGATGCTTCATATGATTATGGAGGAATAATGGCTAGTCAAACACAAATTGAAACACTGTTTGGTAAACTTGGAATTAAAACTGATGATACACTAGTAATCTATGACGATATTGGATTATGTGATGCTTCAAGATTATGGTGGTTACTACAGAATTACAATTTTGATAATGTAAAAATGTTGCATGGAGGAATAACAAGTTGGAAAGCAATAGGAGGTAAGGTTACCAAACAGTCAACAATAATAAATAATACTATTTTTAAGCTTCCAGAAACTTCAGGAATGAAGTATTTTGTATCTAAAGAAAGCGTTTTAGATGCTATAAAAAATAAGGTTGTTATTTTAGATACCAGAACTCCAGATGAGTTTTCTGGTAAACGTCAAAAAAAAGGAGCAGCAAAAGGAGGAAGGATACCAACAAGTATCCATATAGATTGGGCAGAAGCTGTAGATTATAAAGGAGACAAACGTCTTAAAACAATAGAAAATTTAAAACAGATTTATAACAAATTAAATATAAAAAAGAATGATCCAATAATTGTGTATTGTCATAGTGGTGTACGTTCTTCACATACTACTTTTGTACTTACACAATTATTAGGGTATACTAACGTAAAAAATTATGATGGTTCTTGGACAGAATGGAGTCATTTTAATCATTTACCTTTTGAAACAAATAATAAACTTTAAGACTAAAATAAAATGGAAAAGTATTTAGATGCATTTGTTAATGCTTTTATGGGAACTGTAGATTGGACATGGAAATCTATAATTTTTGATGTACCATGGTATAACAATTATTTTTGGGGATTAACAGTAATTTCACTAGTAGTTTGGGGATTAGAGATACTATTTCCTTGGCGTAAAGAGCAGTCTATTTTCCGTAAGGATTTTTGGTTAGATGGATTTTATATGTTTTTCAACTTCTTTATATTTTCCATTATAATTGATGGCGTGTATAAAGTTTTAGGTTTGCTTTTTGGCGATATTGGTATAACAGCAAAAAGCTTATCACTTTTTGATATTTCTAATTGGTCACCTTGGGCACAATTATTAATTTTCTTTATTATATTAGATTTTGTACAATGGTTTACACATGTGTTATTACATAGGTATGGTTTTTTATGGAAGTTTCATAAAGTACATCATAGTGTAAAAGAAATGGGGTTTGCTGCACATTTACGTTACCATTGGATGGAAAATGTATTATATAAACCATTAAAAACTATAGGTGTAATGCTAATTGGTGGTTTTGAGCCTGAACAAGCATTTATTGTTCATTTTATAACTATTGCAATTGGACATTTAAATCATGCAAATATTAAAATAACTTGGGGACCTTTAAAGTATGTGTTTAATAATTCTGTAATGCATTTATACCATCATGCAACAGTTTTACCAGAAGGATCAAAAGGAGTTAATTTTGGAATTAGCTTAAGTCTATGGGATTATATTTTTAAAACTAATTACATTCCTGAAGATAGTGGTTTAGTAGATATTGGATTTAAAGGAGACGAGGATTTTCCAAAAGATTTTATTAATCAAAATCTATATGGTTTTAAAAAAGGACAGCGTTAGTTATTGTTACTCAATTAAGTAAGTATTTGAAGTAACAGAAAACGTGTTGCTATTTGAAGTTTCGACAGTTACTGAAAGTTTAAACTCTGTTTGAGATGCTAAATCTTCATTAAAAACAAGTATAATAGTATCTGGTGCTTTTTGATTATAATGCGTGTTGTTGTCTGAAGGGTCGTAAAATTCTGAGATTTCTAATAAGTCTTCAATATCATAATAAGCAAACTTCATGATGCTGTTAAGGCTTTCTCCAGCTGCAACTCCATTAATAACTGTGTCTGCAGTAATATTTATATTAGTAAAGACAGAGCCATAAACATATACATCATCTGGACAAGTTGTTGCTAAAGCAGTATTAAAATTAATAGAAGTGTTTGGTACAAAAGTAATGTCTTCATAATTATATATTAAATTTAAATACATCATAAAATCCTCTGACGCTATTGGTAGTGTAGCTTCTTCATTGTCATAAATTTCTAAGGATTGTAAATTGACTAATAGTGTTTTTTCTTTACAGCAAGAAAATAATACTAATTGAAGGCCTAGAAAAAACAGAAAAGAATAGGTGATTTTTTTTAACATGATTTACTTTTTTAAGTAGATGGATAAAATAGGTTTTGGTTGCGTTAAAAAATGAATTATTTAACTCATCACTAAAACAACAGGAATAACAATAATACCATTATAAAACATGTGTAAAAGAATTGAGTATATTAAACCAAATCTAACTCTAATATAACCAAAAACTAAACCCAGAATTATTTGTGTTGCTACTAGAAGAGGAGATAATATCAATATTTGTGTAGTTATATTAAAATTAAATAAATGCATATAACCAAATAATAAAGCAAATGCATAAAAGACAATTCTAAAATACTTTTTACCAAAAAGGGTTAATGGTCCTCTAAAAATTATTTCTTCAACTACTGGAGCTAAAATAACTGCAGAAAACACAATATATAATGGAGATTCTTCTTCAAATAGCCTAGCTATTGCATGTGTGTCTGATTGGTATAAACCAAGTAGTTCTAAAATTACTGGAAAAACTCCTAAGCTAATTCCTATAATTAAACTTAAAGCTACGCATTGTATAACTATAGTAAACTTTTTTTCAAAAGAAGTGTGTCTTAACCGTTTAAGACGTGGTTGCTTTATATAGTTTAAAACGGAATAAAATAATGCAACCATAGTATTAGATTATTTTACCATCAACCATTGTTAGTTTACGGTCTGCAAGATTTGCTAATTCTTCGTTATGTGTTACTATAACAAAGGTTTGCCCAAATTGATCACGTAGTTTAAAAAATAAATTATGTAAATTTTCTGCACTCTCGCTATCCAGATTTCCAGAAGGTTCGTCAGCAAAAATCAATTCTGGATTATTGACTAAAGCACGTGCAACTGCTACACGTTGTTGCTCTCCACCAGATAATTCGTTTGGTTTATGATTGTATCTGTGTGACAATCCTAAAAAATCTAATAATTCTTTAGCACGTTTTTCAGCTTCAGTTTTATTAGTTCCTTTTATAAAAGCTGGAATACAAACGTTTTCTAATGCTGTAAATTCTGGTAATAATTGATGAAATTGAAAAATAAACCCAATATGCTGGTTTCTAAATTGTGCTAATTGTTTTTCGGTTAAACCAGTAATTTCTTTTCCATTTATAACCAACTGACTTTCAGTTTTATTTTCAATAAAATCTAAAGTCCCTAATATTTGAAGTAAAGTTGTTTTTCCAGCACCAGAAGCACCAACGATAGATACTATTTCGCCTTTTTTAATATGAACATCTACACCTTTTAAAACGTGTAAATCGTCATAATATTTATGTATATTTTTTGCTTTAATCATAGCTAAGTATAAAGTACGGAAATTAATACTTTATAAATTGTTAGGCAACTTTTAACTGGTTTTGCTTTTCTTTTTAAAGACACTTTTAATATCGTTATAATCTATAAAATAAACCAATCTTAAAGAAAACGTATCCTGTTTTTCTTGTTTAAATAAATCATCGATACTTTCAAAAAATCCTGCTTCAGAGTTGTTTGAGAAGTTAAAAATTTGATTTCTATATAATGCAGTTAACTGACTTCCAGGTGCAAATTGCCATGTGTAACTTAAATCTAAATTCCAAGTATTAAAGTTAATATCTGGATCAAATCCATCATAACCTCCAACATTAGTTTTATTATAGATAGAAGATTCTGTTAAATACCCATTATCATTTAAAGTATACATTTGGTCATCATAAGTTACTGTGCTTAAGTAGTTTCTAAAACTTAAAGTTAATGCGTTAAACGAATTAAAGTTATAGCTTCCAGAGATACTTGCAACAGTATCTATACGATCACGTTGTCCAAAAATAATTTGTCCAGCTACGTCCTGATTATTTAAATATCCTCTGTCTCCAGAGTAGTTGTCGTAATCTAAACCAAGTATTAAAAGGAATTTTTCGTTAAATTTAAATCTTGGATTAAAACCAAACCACCAGTTATTAAAATTCTGTCTGTCATCATCTAAAAAACGTCCATATCCAAAATTAGCATCTACTGCAAAAAACTTATTGTAATTACTAGAAAACCAAGCGTTAGTTTGTGCATAATCTTCTGTAATAAAGTAGCTGTCAAATCCATTTCTAGGTTCAAAATAGTCATATTGCTCTCCAATATTCCAATTAACATTCATTCCAAAATTGTGTAAAGATTTGGTTTGTGCATTAAAGTTAATTCCTGTATCTGCTCCAGTATAAGTGTTTGGATTTGCTAGTTGTTTGTAATTAATCCAACTACCAATGTACATTTGGTTAAATAGCTTGTTAGGTTCAAAAATACGGTAGCTAACATCAGCACCATAATTACTATAGTTGTTTCTAAAAAGGATTCCTAAATCATTGCTATCAAAGTTTTCGTCTGCATAGCTATAATCTACACTATATCTTACTTTTCCACTAGCTTTTCCTACCCTAAAAAAGGCATTGTATCCATTTTCTTTATCAGCTACATCATTAAACGTACTCATTTTTACTTGTCCATAAGCTCCATAGGTGTTTTTTTTGTTTAAAACATCTAAAACTAAAGCAGATACATTGGCATCTCTAAAATCTCCATCTCTAGTTACATTAGTATTTATAAGTGTTACTGATGAGTTTTTATTAAACTGTTGGTCTAACACCAAAATATTGTAGTTAGCAAGAGGCTCTACTAGCTCTTTACGTTTTGTAATATAGGTTTCTTCAAGACTAGTAGTTGGATTTATTGATGTCTCAGTAACATCAATATCTGCATATGTTTTATCTGTAATGGCATTAAAAAAACCAATTCCTAAACCTTTTTTAGTACGACCAGACACTTTTACAGCATTAAGTAGTTGTACTTTTTCTGGATATTTATTTAAAGTTTCATTGTCTTCTAAATTTAGACTTCCAGTTGGCTGACTTCCAATACGTCTAGAATAAAATAAGTTTCCTTTGCTAAACAAATCAACACCTTCTGTAAAAAACTGACGTTGTTCAGAAAATTGTTGTTCAAAAGGTCCTAAGTTTAATTGTACATCATCAAAGCCTGCTTGACTAAAATCTGGAATTAATGTGGCATCAAGGGTTAAGTTTTCTGTAATACCATATTTTAAATCCATCCCTAAACCATAATCTGGAGCTTCATTAGTTCTGTAAGTCGCAGAAGCATAAGGGAAAAAACTTAATCGAGTAGGAGGAGTAATATTTTTTATTCCTGTAAGCTCTGCATTATACAATCCAATATTACCTTTGGTAACATCAATTGCATTCCATGTCATTTGCTCTCTTGTTTTTCTGTAATGTCTATGAAACTGAATTCCCCAAGTTGGATCTTCTTGTTGTGTAAAACGTAAAGCATTATAAGGTATTTTCATTTCAACAATCCATCCATCATCCACTAATTGCACACTACTTTCCCAAACAGCATTCCAACCAAAATCCTCACCATTATTAGGGCTTTCTACAGCATCTGCTTGTGTACCAGAACTAAAAACAAAAAACTCGGTATTATTTTGTGCATCATTATTTGGGTTAAAAATTAATCCAAAAAAGTCTGACTGTCCAAAATTATCACGCTGTGTAAATTGGCGCATCATATCTTCTGGGTTGTCATAACAATAGGCAGATACATAAATACCTGTATCGTCATAAGTCATTCTAACTTTTGTTTTTTTATTATCAGCAGCAGTGTCTCCAACTTCTGGTCTAAACTCTGTAAAGTCTGTAGCTACTTGTGCATCTATCCAAGCTTTGTCATCTAAAACACCATCTATTTTTGGTGGATTATCTGTACGTTTGATCTGGTAAGATTTTTTGTCTTGCGCATTAATCTGAAAAGAAAACAGTAATGCTAATAATACGATTGAATATGATTTCATTTTGGTTTTGATTGATGGTTACTGCTCTAAAGACTATTTTTTTTTAACTTTGTTACAGTATGATTTTACAAAATTAATTTTGTATTAAAAAAACACTCATAATTAAAAGTTAAAACTACCTTTTGATTATCTTGTAAAGACTTTAACTATATAGAATTAGTTATTTTTATACACTAAAAAATTATTGCATAATTAAAAGAAAACATTAGTTAAGATGCCTTATAAAAAATTTGAAGAGTACAACATAAAAGTTACAGACGATGTTAAAAACCGTTATAAAAATATAATTGAAGATTTAGGGGAAGACACCAAACGCGAAGGGTTAATAAAAACACCAGAACGTGCTGCAAAAGCTATGCAATTTTTAACGCAAGGCTATGATCAAGATGCTGCAGAAATACTTAAAGGAGCAATGTTTGCAGAAGATTACAATGATATGGTTATTGTTAAGGATATCGAGTTTTACTCGCTTTGCGAACATCATATTTTACCCTTTTTTGGTAAAGCACATATTGCATACATCCCAAATGGACACATTGTAGGTTTAAGTAAACTACCAAGAATTGTGGATGTGTTTTCTAGACGACTACAAGTACAAGAGCGTTTAACACATCAAATATTAGATTGTATTGATGATACTTTAAAGCCAGAAGGCGTTGCAGTAGTATTAGAAGCTAGTCATATGTGTATGCAAATGCGAGGTGTACAAAAACAAAGCTCTGTAACAACAACCTCAGGATTTAGAGGTGCTTTTAAAAATATTGAAACACGTACTGAGTTTTTAAACTTAATTAATGCTAAGTTAAGCTAGTGTTTTGGAATGCTATTTGTTGTATTTAAAATATAATTACAATTTTTTAAATGAATTTTAGCAACACAAACAAATACACAAAACTATTTTTAGGATTACTTTTTGACGCTTTAGGTTATGTCTCTTTTATAATTCCAGGAATTGGAGAATTTTCTGATGTAGCTTGGGCTCCAGCATCTGCTTGGTTAATGACTAAGTTATATAAAGGTAGATCCGGAAAAATTGCAGCAGTTTTTACTTTTATTGAAGAAGCTTTACCTGGATTAGATATCATTCCGTCCTTTACTATTATGTGGTTTTATACCTACGTTTATAATAATAAATCAAACGAAACAACTATTGATGTTAATTAATAGTACATTTAATGTATATAAAAAAAGGCGTCCATTTTGGATGCTTTTTTTGTGGTTTCGAATTTAAACTAACGGTTTTGTATAAGGTTAGTTGCGTGTTTTAAGCACTAAAGTTAGCAAATAAATCACAGATAGAAAGTCCGCAAGGACTTTCGTAAATAGGCTAAAACCAGCAATTAATTTTATACGTTGTTGGCAAATCGTTTTTATTATAATACGTGTTTTAACCAATCTTTGGATATTTTATGTAATTCCTCAAAAGGTGTTTCATTCACAATTCCAATTTTGGTTCTCTTTCTATTTTCATTTAATAGAATACTTGCACAAACCAAAACTTCTGCGTGAATTAAATCTACGATTTCATCTGGACAACTTTTAATAATAAAATTAACAGCTGTTCCGTTTCTCATTAAGAAAACATCTTTATTTGTCGAAATTTTATATTTATCAATATTCTCAGAAATCTTTTCAGATTCCATTGAATTATTTTTTAAACCCTCTACATCAAATTCATTTCCTCTTGAACCTGCACTTGCTAATATTACACCATTTTTACAATGTTCAATATCTTCGTATGACAAAGCTCGATTAGCTGTTGCAGAAAAAATTATATCTGCATTTTTTAATAACTCATATTTAGAATTGTTAATTAAGTATCCTAATGTATAAGCATTTAATTTTGCAAACTCTTTTTTGTCATAAACGCTAACATTTACGTTGTGAGATTTTAAAGCCTCTGCTACACTTCTTCCAATCATTCCAAAACCTATAACTAAAGCCTTTCTTCCAGCTATTGAAACGCCTATTTTTCTAAATTCTTGATTTACAGCTAATACAGAAGAACGTCCAACATATCTTGCTTCAATTGATTTTATTGGACTTCTAGCAACTGAATAAATAGGCACTTCTGTTTCTTTGCAGGTTTTTAAATATTTATTATAACCAAATGTTGTAACTTCTACAACACCTTTTATATATTTAGAATCTTCAGAGTTTAACCTTTTTAAAGCTTCAGAGAAATAACCACCAACTTCCAAAATTAGGATTGGTAATTCATCTAATTTTGATTTTTGAATTGCAAATTGTAATAATTTATCTAAATAATCTGTATTGTCAAATTTATCATAATCTCCAATTTCCACATCATAAAGTTTTGATAATCTATCATAAACGGATTTGTCAAGTGAATAAGGTTTGGCAATAAGTTTAAATATGTCAGCACCAGTTTGAGCCAATAAATTAACAAATTGCTCTGAATCAGGAAGAAAATGTTGAAGTAAGATTAGTCTTGTTCCACTTAATCTTTTTTTTATATCTCCATTCTTAAGATATTGCTCACTTACTCTAAGTTGGTTTTTATTTAATATGTACATTTATAAGTTTTCTTATTTCAGGTTTGAGTGTGTATTAAATGTTTGCCAACGTTTTCACTGATATGACATCGTTTTAATGATTTATATCAGTAGTTAGTTTAAATTCGAAGTTAGCTTAAAAAAATGACAAAGTCAAGTTTTGCAATTATTGTAATTGATAAGAATACTTTATTTAAAACTAAGATATTAATCCAACAAAAATCCTTTTAAACCTTCATAATTATTAATCTTTGTGGCTACCTTTTGTCCTCCCATTACTGCCTGAATTTGTGGTGGTAAGGGTTGTTTTTCTTTAATAACGTCTTCTACAACATCTAAAAACTTAGTTGGATGTGCAGTTTCTAAAAACACGCAATGTGCATTTGGATGGTCTTTTAAGTAAGCTTTACTACCTAAATAACCAACAGCTCCATGTGGATCTGCAACGTAGTTATATTGGTCATGGATTTCTTTTAAAGCTACTTTAGTGTCTTGATCTGTAAAACTATAAGAAGACAAGTTGTCTTTTAAACTATCAAAGTTATTTTTATAGATTTCTTGGATACGTATAAAATTACTTGGATTACCAACATCCATTGCATTACTAATGGTTTGTACAGATGGTTTTGGATTGTATAATTCTGTTTTTAAATATTCTGTAACCACATTGTTTTGGTTGTTTGATGCAATAAAATGCTTAACTGGTAAACCTAATTGTTGTGCCATCATTCCTGCACACACATTGCCAAAGTTTCCGCTTGGTACAGAAAACACAATGTCTTTGTGCTTTTTGTGCAATTGCTTATAAGCAAATATAAAGTAGAGTAGTTGTGGTATCCAACGTGCTACGTTAATAGAATTTGCAGAGGTTAATTGTATTTTAGAGGTTATCGTTTCATCTAAAAAAGCACGTTTTACCATGTCTTGGCAATCGTCAAAAACACCATCGACTTCTAACGCTCTAATATTTTGACCTAAGGTTGTTAGTTGCATTTCTTGGATATCACTTACTTTTCCTGAAGGATATAAAATGACAACGTTAACACCTTTTACGCCTAAAAAACCACTAGCAACTGCTCCTCCAGTATCTCCAGAAGTGGCAACTAAAACAGTTACTTCGTTAGTGTTATCTTGATTAAAATAGCCTAAACATCTTGCCATAAAACGTCCACCAACATCTTTAAAAGCCATAGTTGGACCATGAAACAACTCTAAAGTAGAAATACTATCGTTAAACTGTACCACAGGAAAATCAAAAGATAATGTATCTTCAATAATTGTTTTTAAAACCGCTTTAGGTATATCTGGTGATACAAACTGCTGTAGTGCTTGAAAAGCAATCTCATTATGACTTAAATTATCAATGTTTTCGAAAAATGAAGCTGGTAAAGGTGTAATAGTTTCCGGAAAGTATAACCCTTTATCTGGAGCTAATCCTTTTATAACTGCATCTTTAAAGGTAGTATTTGGTGCTTTTTTATTTAGACTGTAATAATTCATTACTAGTATATGTGTTTATTTGTTTTTTGTTGATTTGGTTATTTGAGATTCTTCACTTTGTTCAGAATGACATTTTTCACTATTCACTATTCACTATTCACTATTCACTATTCACTATTCACTATTCACTATTCACTATTCACTATTCTAATTCCTTCTGTATTAATTTTAGAAACGTAAGTATTAAAACTAATATCTGTTTTAGCGTATACTTCTGTTATAGCTTGTTCTACCTTATTAGCAGTGTCTATACCTTGGCACAACGCAAAAATTGAAGGACCAGAACCAGAAATTCCTGCACCTAAAGCGCCTGCTTTTAATGCATTGTCTTTAACCTTATTAAAATATGGAATAAGCTGACTTCTATAAGGCTCTATCACAACATCATTAAGCGAATCGCTTAATAATTGATAATCGTTAGTATGTAATGCGTGTACAAAACTACCAACATTTGCCCATTGTGTAATCGCGTTTTTTAACTCTATTTGTTTAGGTAAAATTGCACGAGATTCTGATGTTTTTATTTCAATCTGTGGATGAATAATTACTGCATACAAATTGGATGGTGTTGGTAATGGTAAAATTTGTAATGGATTAGCATTTTTTACTAACGTAAAACCACCAAAAATCCCAGGAGCAATATTATCTGCATGCTCGCAACCACTTGCAATAGCTTCACCTTTCATTGCAAACTCAGACAACTGTAAAGCGTTATATGGTCTGCCTAACAGCTCGTTTATAGCAAACACACTACCAGATGCGCTTGCAGAACTACTACCAATTCCGCTTCCAGGTTTTATGTTTTTATAGATTTCGATATCAAAACCACAATCTGGATTTGCGTGATTATATAAGGCTAAAGCCGAAACGCTAGCCACGTTTTTTTCTGCTTCAAAAGGTAAGTCTGCACCAATAATTTTGGTGATTCTAATACCTTTTTCTTCAGTTTTTGTAATCACCATCTCATCACCAATGTTGTCTAGGCAAAATCCTAATACATCAAATCCACATGAGACGTTTGCAACTGTTGCTGGCGAAAATATTTTTATTTGATTCATTTGTTTTTTTTATTTCATTCATTTTGTCTTGATACAAAACGAACCAAAAAATCATATTGAAATTAGGAAATTGTTAAAGCATCATTCTCTTTCGGAATTACGTGCTTAACGCTACGCGTTGCATCTACATTCCTACGTTCATTATTTCTGCATTTCAATGTTCAATTCTATGAATTTATTTATTACCAATTCTGATAATATCTGCAAATAATCCTGATGCTGTAACATCTGCTCCAGCTCCTGCACCTTTAACTATTAAAGGTTGTTCTGGATAACGTTGTGTGTAAAACATAACAATATTATCTTTTCCTTCTAGATTGTAAAAAGGGTGTCCAACAGGGACTTCTTGTAATCCAACTTTAGCTTTACCGTTTTTATATTCTGCTACATATTTTAATTGGCAATTATTTGCTTTTGCAGAAGCATAAAGTTTTTGAAAATGAGCTTCGTCATTAACTAATGTCTCATAAAAATCGTCTACAGAGTCACTTTCTAAATTAGCTTTGGTTAAAAAAGGATCGTTTACAATATCTTCTATTTCCATTGCTAAGCCATTTTCTCTAGCTAATATTAATATTTTTCTAGCGACATCAATTCCGCTTAAATCTATACGTGGATCTGGTTCTGTGTATCCTTCAAATTGTGCTTGTTTTACAGTATCATGAAAATTCTTTTTATCGCTAAAGTTATTAAATACAAAGTTTAAACTTCCAGATAACACTGCTTGAATACTAATAACTTTATCTCCAGATGCTACTAAATTATTTAGTGTATTAATAATTGGTAAACCTGCACCAACATTAGTTTCGTATAAAAAAGGTGCATTATATTTTAGCGATAAATCTTGTAGGTTTTTATAATTAGAATATTTGTCTGAACATGCAATTTTATTACAAGCCACTACAGCAACGCTTTGTTTTAAATAGTTTTCATAAACTGCTGCAACATCACTATTTGCTGTAACATCTACAAAAATGCTGTTTCTTAAATTTAGTTCTATTACTTTATTATAAAACCCATCAATACTTGATGGATCTGCGTGATGAAACTGAGCTGCCCAATTATTTAAATCGATTCCATTAGGATCAAAAATCATTTTTCGGGAATTAGCCATTCCAACAATTTTGACCTCTAGTTTTAGATTTTTCTTTAAAAAAGCATGTTGTTGTTGTATCTGATCAATTAATTTTTCGCCAACATTACCAATTCCAGTAATAAATACATTTAGCTGTTTTGTATTGACTTCAAAAAAACGTTCGTGTAAACTATTTAAAGCTTTGCTAACATCTGCTTCATTAATAACTGCAGAGATATTTTTTTCTGATGCACCTTGTGCAATAGCTCTAACATTAATATTATTTTTTCCTAAAGTGCTAAATAGTTTTCCGCTAATACCTTGGTGACTTTTCATATTATCACCAATTAAAGCAATAATTGATAAGTCTTTTTCAATAATTATTGGATTAATTTTATTTAAGGAGATTTCGTATTCAAAAGCAGTATTTATAGCAGTTTCAGCTTTACTAGCATTATCTTGATCTATTCCAAAACAGATTGAATGTTCTGACGATGCTTGTGTTATAAAAATGATATTAACTTTCTCGTTGGCTAAAGTTTCAAACAAACGTTTAGAAAATCCTGGTATACCAACCATTCCACTTCCTTCTAATGTTAAAAGTGCAACATCATTTATATGACTAATTCCTTTAACTGTTAAATTAGTACCATTATTTTGATTAGAAATAGTAGTCCCTACAGCTTCTGGTTGCATTGTGTTTTTTATATGAATAGGAATCTTTAAATCCAAAACAGGTTGTACAGTTGGTGGATATAACACTTTTGCTCCAAAATGAGACAATTCCATAGCTTCTTGATACGATAAGTTTGCTATTGGATAGGCTTGTTTTACTAACTTAGGGTTTGTAGTATACATACCACTAACATCAGTCCAAATCTCTAAACGTTCCACTTTTAAAGCAGCTGCAATAATAGCTGCAGTAAAATCTGATCCACCACGACCTAAAGTTGTAATATCTCCATCTTGAGATTTTGATACAAAACCTGGTAATATTGTAATTTGCTGGTTTGCTTTATTAAAATAGTCGGTTATATTTTTATTAGTGATGTTATAATTTACTTCTGCTTTAGTAAAATTAGAATCCGTTACAATTAACTCTTGACTATTTTTTAAAATAGTATTTAAATTAAGGTCTTCCATTGTTTTTGCAATAATAAAAGACGATAATAATTCTCCAAAACTAACTAGTTTATCAGACGTTTTTGGAGATAGCTCGTTAATTAAATAAATACCATTTAATAATTGTTCTAGGTCTTCAAATTTTGTTTCTACTTCTGCAATTATAGTTTTAGAGTTTGGTGCTAAGGTTTTAATAATATCAAAATGTTTAGTTTTAATGTCATTAAAGACTGTTAAATAGGCTTTGTTTTTAGCTTTAGCTAAAGCTCCAGCTTCTAATAATTTATCTGTAACACCTCCTACAGCAGACACAACACAAACTAGTGTACTAGTTTGAGATTCTTGTTTTAAAATGTCTATTACTTTTTTTATGTTTTGAGCCGAACCTACAGAGGTACCTCCAAATTTCAATACTTTCATTATACTATTTTTTGATAAGATTTGTAGTTTTTAAAACTACCTAAACGGAAGGAATATA
Organism: Olleya sp. R77988; assembly: GCF_044594215.1. Lineage (GTDB taxonomy): Bacteria > Bacteroidota > Bacteroidia > Flavobacteriales > Flavobacteriaceae > Olleya. The sequence goes on from NZ_CP138988.1 coordinate 2,482,361, forward strand.
TAGATTAACCCAAAAGGGTAATGGTCATAATTGATGTAAAAATTGTAAGTGTTTTTTTCATTTTATGTGGCTATACATATCAAATGTATTACTTTTACTTTTAGGAAAAAAACCAAATGTCAATTTTTATGAGATTGATAATTAATAGCCTATATTTTATTAAAAATGAAAATATTTTCGAAAGAACAAATTTATGAAGGTGATGCCTTAACCTCTAAAAAACAAGGAATTACATCAACAGACTTAATGGAGCGTGCAGGAACCCAAATTTTTAATTGGTTACATATGCGTATGCAAGGAGCCCAAGTACCTATACATGTGTTTTGTGGGATTGGTAATAATGGAGGAGATGGTTTAGTTGTTGCAAGACATTTAATTACACATGGTTATAACGTTAAAACATATATTGTAAATTGTAGTAAAACCAGATCTAAAGATTTTTTAATTAATTACGATCGTATAAAAAGTACAAGCAAAGATTGGCCTATATTATTAAGTGATGCAAGCGAGTTTCCTGCTATTGAAGAAAGAGATATAATAGTAGATGCTATTTTTGGAATTGGATTAAATCGTCCAATTGTAGATTGGGTAAAACAATTATTTAATCATTTTAGAGCTACTAAAGCATTTGTATTATCGATAGATTTACCATCTGGTTTAAATCCAGATGCAATACCAACAGATAAAGAATGTGTTGTAAATGCAGGTTATACACTAAGTTTTCAAACACCAAAACTAGTATTCTTTTTACCAGAAACTGCTCAATACACACACCAATGGGAAGTTTTGGATATAGGAATAGATCCAGAATATTTATATACAACACCAACTGAAACTGAATTAATTGGAAAAAACGAAGTGCTTCCAATTTATAAACCAAGACAAAAATTTAGCCATAAAGGCGATTTTGGTCATGCATTGGTTATTGGAGGAAGTTATGGAAAAATTGGAGCTGTTACTTTAGCATCACAAGCTGTATTGTCTATTGGAGCAGGAAAAGTAACTGCTTACACTCCAAAATGTGGCTATATACCTTTGCAAAGTAGCTTTCCGGAAGCTATGGTTATTACTGATAAAGATGAAGAAAAATTAACTTCCATTGCATTTGATATTAAACCTAATGTTATTGCATTTGGAGTTGGAGCAGGAGTAGACACAAAAACGGTTAGTGCTTTTGGAACTTTTTTAAAAACTAACACAATTCCTTTAGTCATTGATGCAGATGGAATAAACATTCTGGCTAAGAAAAAAACGTTATTAAAACTATTACCTGAAAATACTGTTTTAACACCACATCCAAAAGAATTAGAAGGTTTGGTTGGTAAATGGAAAGACGATTTTGATAAATTAAAAAAGACAAAAGCATTTTCTAAAAAACATAAATGTATCATTGTTATTAAAGGTGCAAACACTATAACTGTATATGCAGATAAATTATTTATAAATGCTACAGGAAACCCTGGATTAGCAACAGCAGGGACAGGAGACGTGTTAACAGGAATGATTACTGGATTAATTGCGCAAGGTTATGAGCCTATTGCAGCTACGCTATTTGGTGTGTATTTACACGGAAAATCTGCCGATTTATTAATTGAAGATTTAGGATACCAAAGCCTTTTAGCAAGTCATGTTATTGAGGGCATACCTTTGGCTTTTTTAGATTTATTTAAACAACCTGAACCACCTCAAGTAGAAGAAGAAAGTGAAGCAAATCCTGAAAATTAAAGCATAAAAAAAGCGAACTATTTAGTTCGCTTTTTTTATATAATATTATATCTAGTCTTAGATTCCAAAAGAATTAAAGTACTCTTTAATTTTTGGATAAGAAGGTCTTGGTGCATCTGCATTAACAATATTTCCATTAGGATCTATTAAAATAAATCTTGGTATAGAGTTAATTTTGTAACCTGTAACAAAATCAGATTTAAACGCTTTGTCAGAAAATAATTGGATTCCGCTCATTTCTTTTTCTGTAATCATTTTTCTCCAACCTTCTTTAGCTAATTTAAAAGATTCTTCTTTACTATTAGCTCTGTAACCTCTTCCTTCATCTGTAGATATACTTACAAAAGCAATGTTTTTTCCTTCATAGTCTTTCTCTAAAGTTTGTAAAGCAGGTATCTCACCAATACAAGGTTCACACCAAGTTGCCCAAACATCTACATATACATATTTACCTTTTAAATCAGATAAAGATGTAGTACCACCTTTAAAGTTTTCATAGTTCTCAAAAATAGGAGATACAGTTCCAGCTGGCAATTGTTGTTTTAATTTAATTCCGCCTAAAACATAATTTTTTAAACCTTTAAGCATAGGTTCTACTCCTTTTTTAGAATCTGCGATTAAAGTAGAGTCTATAGCTGCATTTTTATCATAAAACGCTAGCATTTCTGTTTTTAAGCTTTCTACTTTTGCATCTAACCCTTTTTCATCTAAGTTTTTTAAAGCTTCAATATCAATCAAACTTTCTTCAAAAGTTGCTTTTTCAGATAAAAAGTTAGATTTTTCAGATCCTTTTCCAGAAAATTTTACTGACTCATCAAACATTTTTGTGTCTAAAGTCATTTTTACATCCATATCATTTGCAAGAAAGACACTAGTCTGTTCTTTACCATCATAAATACCATAAACTCCAGATTTTACTTTTAAAGTATCACTAAAAGTTCCGTCTTCATTAACTTTAATAGTTTTTTTATAAGTTCTTCCTTGATATACAAATAAAGAGTCACTGTTTTTATTTTCTATTTTACCAGAAAATGTCGCGTAATCTTTAGGCGCTTCTTTTTTGCAAGCAACAATGGATAGAGCTGCTAAACAAATAAATATTTTTTTCATTTTTTATAGATTTTATTGAGTTCAAAAATAAATAGAATAATACTACTTTTAAAGATTTTACTTAATTATTAACAATTACTTGCATATTATTATAGTATTGGTGATTTTTGAGGTATAAAAATATCAAATGCTTAAAACACATCTTATTTCATCAAAGCCATTAGATTTGGCAACTATTCAAAATATAATTTTAGAGCAAAAAGTTTTAAAATTATCTGAAGAATCTATAACTAAGATAAAAAAGTGTAGAACTTATTTAGATGAAAAATTAAAATCTGAAACACGACCAATTTATGGTATAAACACAGGTTTTGGATCTTTATATAATGTAAAAATAAGTAATGAAAATTTAACTAAATTACAAGAAAACCTAATGATGTCACACGCTTGTGGCACAGGAGATTTGGTTCCAAATGAAATAGTTAAATTAATGTTGTTGTTAAAAATTCAGTCGTTAAGTTATGGACATTCTGGAATTCAGCTTCAAACAATAGAGCGTTTAATTGATTTTTATAATAACGATGTTTTACCATTAGTCTATACCCAAGGATCTCTTGGAGCTTCTGGAGATTTATCTCCTTTAGCACATTTATCTTTGCCTTTAATAGGTAAAGGAAAAGTGTTTTTTAAAGATGCTATTTTAGAGGCAGATGAAGTGCTTAAACATTTTAATTGGCAGCCCATTACAATGCAATCTAAAGAAGGACTTGCTTTATTAAATGGTACGCAGTTTATGAGTGCTTATGGTACTTATTTATTATTAAAATCTTATAAATTATCTTATTTAGCAGATTTAATTGGAAGTGTGTCTATCGATGCTTTTGATGGTAGGATAGAGCCATTTAATGAATTAATACATTTAGTTAGACCACACAATGGACAATTAAAAACTGCTAAGCGTGTAAGAGCGTTTTTAGAAGGAAGTCAAATAATAGCTCAGAAAAAACAACACGTACAAGATCCATATAGTTTTAGATGTATTCCACAAGTCCATGGAGCTACAAAAGACACACTAGCTTTTGTAGAAAAAACGTTTGTTACAGAAATAAATGCTGTAACTGATAATCCAAATATATTTGCTAGTGAAGACGAAATTATTTCTGGTGGAAATTTTCATGGTCAACCCTTAGCTTTAGCTTTAGATTATTTAAAAATAGCTATGGCAGAACTAGGAAATATTTCTGAAAGACGTGTGTTTCAATTAGTATCAGGATTACGTGGTTTGCCTGCATTTTTGGTAGATAATCCAGGTTTAAACTCTGGTTTTATGATCCCTCAATATACTGCTGCAAGTATTGTTAGTGCTAATAAACAATTAGCAACTCCTGCTAGTATAGATAGTATTGTGTCAAGTAATGGGCAAGAGGATCATGTTAGTATGGGAGCAAATGCAGCAACACAAGCTTATACTTTAATTAATAATGTAGAACGTGTTTTGGCTATAGAGTTATTTAATGCTTCTCAAGCTTTAGGGTTTAGAACACCTTTAAAATCTAGTGATTTTATTGAGCAATTTTTAACTAGCTATCGTCAAGTAGTACCTTTTATAAAAGAAGACGAAATATTACACGATGATATAGAAATGTCTATTGAATTTATTCAAACTTTAGGTGTAGATGTTGAGGAGTTATTTTAAAAATTACAATTTATTGTTTTAGTATTTTTTTAGCCCATTTTTTAGCTTTATTTAAATCACGAAAAATTTCTAAGGGTTTGTTTAAAAATAGACTTTCTATTTCTGCATTTCTGGCAGATAATGTTTTAGACACTACAGCAAAACCTACAAGGTTTTCGATTTTTGAAACATCCTCATAAATAATTGGATCTACAGAGTAGGAGTGTATTCTATTTGTAATATACACAAAAGGTTCTGTGTTGAATGCAACAGTAGAAAAGTAGATGATTTTATCACACAACTCTTTATTTAAAATAACTCCTTCGTTAATCTCAGCTATAAGGATATTGTCTTTAACAAGTAAGTTACAGAAAGATAAAGTAGTTTTTGTATCCATGATTTAAAATCTAAAATTCATAAAAAAAGCTTCATTAATAATATAGTGAAGCTTTTTTGAATTTACAAATAAATGTTTTTTAAGACTCAGTAGGCTTTTCAGCTTTTTCGATTTTAATAGTAATCTCATCAGTTTTCTTATCTAAATCCATTATTATTTTATCTCCATCTTGTAATTTTGAAGTAATAATTTCTTCAGCTAAAGCGTCTTCAACATATTTTTGAATGGCACGTTTTAAAGGACGTGCTCCATATTGCTTATCAAAACCTTTTTCTGCAATATATTCTTTTGCAGCTTTTGTTAGTTTAAGTGTATACCCTAGACCATCAATTCTGTTTAATAGTTTTTCTAATTCAATATCAATAATTTTATTAATGTCTTCTTTTTCAAGTGCATTAAATACTACGACATCGTCAATTCTATTTAAAAATTCTGGTGCAAAAGACTTTTTAAGCGCATTTTGTATTACGCTTCTAGCATTAGCATCTTCCTGAGATTTTTGAGAGGCAGTTCCAAAACCAATTCCAGTTCCAAAATCTTTTAATTTACGTGCTCCAATATTAGAAGTCATAATAATTATGGTATTTCTAAAGTCGATTTTTCTACCTAAACTATCTGTTAAATAACCATCATCTAATACTTGAAGTAACATATTAAATACATCTGGATGTGCTTTTTCTATTTCGTCTAATAATACAACACAGTAAGGTTTGCGTCTAACTTTTTCAGTCAATTGTCCACCTTCTTCATATCCAACATATCCTGGAGGTGCTCCAACTAATCTTGAAATAGCAAATTTTTCCATGTACTCACTCATGTCAATTCTAACTAAAGAATCTTCGCTGTCAAACAATTGTCTAGACAACACCTTGGCTAACTGCGTTTTACCAACTCCTGTTTGTCCTAAAAATATAAATGACCCAATTGGTTTGTTAGGATCTTTAAGTCCAGCACGATTACGCTGTATGGCTTTGACAACTTTTGCAACCGCTTCATCTTGACCAATAACTTTTCCTTTAATAAGTTCTGGTAGTTGCGCTAATTTATTGCTTTCTGTTTGTGCAATACGATTTACAGGAACACCTGTCATCATCGATACAACATCAGCAACATTGTCTTCTGTTACTGTTTCTTTATGTTGTTTAGTGTCTTCTTCCCATTTTTCTTGTGCTATTGCAAGTTCTTTTTCAATGCGTTTTTCATCATCACGCAATCTTGCTGCTTCTTCATATTTTTGCTTTTTAACAACCGAGTTTTTAGTTTCTCTAACCTCTTCAAGCTGTTTTTCTAATTCTATAATTTGTTTTGGTACATTAATGTTAGTAATGTGTACTCTAGAACCTGCTTCATCTAAAGCATCAATAGCTTTGTCTGGAAGAAAACGTTCTGTCATATAACGATTTGTTAACTTGACACAAGCTTCAATAGCATCGTCTGTATATGATACATTATGATGTTCTTCGTATTTACCTTTAATATTATTAAGTATTTCAATTGTTTCTTCTACACTAGTAGGTTCAACAATTACTTTCTGGAAACGACGCTCTAAAGCACCATCTTTCTCAATATATTGTCTGTATTCATCTAAAGTAGTAGCACCAATACATTGTATTTCTCCTCTTGCTAAAGCAGGTTTAAACATATTAGAAGCATCTAAGCTTCCTGTTGCTCCACCAGCTCCAACAATTGTATGAATCTCGTCTATAAATAAAATGACATCGTCATTTTTTTCAAGTTCATTCATAACAGCTTTCATGCGCTCTTCAAACTGTCCTCTATATTTAGTTCCAGCAACTAAGCTTGCTAAATCTAAAGTTACCACACGTTTGTTAAATAAAATACGTGACACTTTTTTGCTAATAATTCTGTTTGCTAAACCTTCAGCAATTGCAGATTTACCAACTCCAGGCTCACCAATTAATAGTGGATTATTTTTTTTACGTCGTGATAAAATTTGTGAGACACGCTCAATTTCTTTTTCACGACCAACTACTGGATCTAGTTTTCCTTCTTCAGCCATAGCTGTAAGATCGCGTCCAAAATTATCTAAAACAGGAGTTTTAGATTTTTTATTGCCTTTAGCTCCAGGTGTATTAAATATGTCTTTAGAACTAGCGTCTTCTGCAGAAGGATCATCCTGAAATGATTCAGCTTTAGGAGAACCAGTAATATCTTCGAAATTATCGTCGTTTGTTATCATAGACTTAAATTGTTCTTTTACGTTATCATAATCTACTTTTAACTTATTTAAAAGTTTTGTAGTAGGATCGTTTTCGTTTCTTAAAATGCACAATAATAAGTGTGCAGTATTAATTGACGTACTTTGAAACAGTTTAGCTTCTAAAAACGTTGTTTTTAGTGCGCGTTCTGCTTGTCTTGTCAAATGCAAGTTCTTCTTTTCGTTAGAAGTAATTGTAGTATTAGGATTAGCAGGACTTAATATTTCAACCTTACGTCTTAAATGATTTAAATCAATAGCCAACGCATTTAAAATATTAATAGCTTTTCCGTTTCCATCTCTTAATAAACCAAGCATTAGGTGTTCAGTACCTATAAAATCATGTCCTAAGCGTAATGCTTCCTCTTTACTATAAGCAATTACATCCTTAACTCTTGGTGAAAAATTATCATCCATATATTTATTCCTTTCAGCTTTAAAAATAGTAAACATTATTAGTATTGGCAAAAACTATACCTAAATAATTTGTTAATTATTTGAGGTTTGAATGTAATGATAAAATCAAAATAATCCACAATAGAGTTATTAACTAAAATCGAGTCTAAAATGTTAATAAAAAACACCAAAAAACAGACTTAAATGTCTTACTGTTACTAATGAAAGTTATATATTAGCGTGTTTTGAAATAATGAATAAAACTAATTAAATTTATATATGGCAGAAGGAGAAAAAGTCATTCCAATTAACATTGAAGATGAAATGAAATCGGCTTACATTGATTATTCAATGTCAGTCATTGTGTCACGTGCTTTACCAGATGTAAGAGACGGTTTAAAACCAGTACATAGACGTGTACTTTACGGTATGCATGAACTTGGTGTTAGAGCCAATTCGGCACATAAAAAATCAGCAAGAATAGTAGGAGAGGTTTTAGGTAAGTATCATCCACATGGAGATACATCTGTTTATGATGCAATGGTACGTATGGCTCAAGAATGGAGTTTACGTTACATGCTTGTAGATGGTCAAGGTAACTTTGGATCTGTAGATGGAGATAGTCCAGCTGCAATGCGTTATACAGAAGCACGTATGCGTAAGATATCTGAAGACATGTTGGCAGATATCGATAAAGAAACTGTAGATCATAAATTAAATTTTGATGATACTTTAGAAGAGCCTACGGTTTTACCAACACGTGTACCAGGTTTATTAATAAATGGAGCATCAGGTATTGCAGTAGGTATGGCAACTAATATGCCACCACATAATTTATCTGAAGTTGTAGATGGTACTATGGCTTATATAGATAATCCTGACATTGAAATTGACGAAATTATTACACATATTAAAGCACCAGATTTTCCAACAGGTGGAACAATTTATGGTTATGATGGTGTAAAAGAAGCTTTTCATACTGGAAGAGGACGTATTGTAATGCGTGCAAAAGCTATAATTGAAGAAGTACAAGGACGTGAATGTGTAATTGTTACTGAAATCCCTTACCAAGTCAATAAAGCAGACATGATCAAGAAAACTGCAGATTTGGTTAACGATAAAAAGCTAGAAGGTATTTCTACAATTCGTGATGAGTCTGACAGAAATGGTATGCGTATTGTTTACGTTTTAAAACGTGATGCAATTCCTAATATAGTTTTAAACAAATTATTTAAATATACTGCTTTACAATCTTCTTTTAGTGTAAATAATATTGCATTAGTAAATGGACGACCACAGTTATTAAATGTAAAAGAATTAATACATTATTTTGTTGAACATAGACATGAAGTTGTTGTTAGACGTACAACTTATGAGTTACGTAAAGCAGAAGAGCGTGCACATATATTAGAAGGTTTAATTATTGCTTCAGATAATATTGATGAAGTTATTAAAATTATAAGAGCATCATCTAATGCTGATGAAGCAAGAACTAATTTAATTGAGCGTTTTAAACTTTCAGAAATCCAAGCAAAAGCAATTGTAGAAATGCGATTGAGACAGCTAACTGGATTAGAGCAAGATAAATTACGTGCTGAATATGAAGATATAATGAAAACTATTGACGATCTTAAAGATATCTTAGACAAAAAAGATCGTAGGATGCAAATCATTAAAGATGAATTGCAAGTCATTAAAGATAAATATGGAGATGAACGTCGATCTGTAATAGAATATGCTGGAGGAGATTTAAGTATTGAAGATATGATTCCGGATGAAAAAGTTGTAATCACTATTTCTCATGCTGGTTATATTAAACGTACATCTTTAACAGAATACAAAACACAAAACAGAGGTGGAGTGGGTCAAAAAGCATCAACTACACGTAATGAAGATTTCTTAGAAAACTTATTTGTAGGAACCAATCACCAGTACATGTTATTTTTTACACAAAAAGGTAAATGTTTCTGGATGCGTGTTTACGAGATTCCTGAAGGAAGTAAAACTTCAAAAGGAAGAGCTATTCAAAACCTTATAAATATTGAGCAAGATGACAAAGTTATGGCATTTATATGTACTCAAGATTTAAAAGACGAAGATTACATAAATAGTAATTTTGTAATAATGGCAACTAAAAAAGGTCAAGTAAAAAAGACCTCTTTAGAACAGTATTCTAGGCCTAGAACTAATGGTATTAATGCAATTACTATTAAAGATGGAGATGAGTTATTAGAAGCTAAACTTACAACAGGAGAAAGTCAAGTGATGTTAGCACTTAAATCTGGTAAAGCAATTAGATTTGAAGAAGCTAAAACAAGACCAATGGGACGAAATGCTTCTGGAGTTAGAGGTATTAGATTACAAGACGAAAAAACAGACGAAGTTGTTGGTATGATCGCTGTAAACGATATGGAAAGTAATATTCTTGTAGTTTCAGAAAATGGTTATGGTAAACGTTCTAGTTTAGAAGACTATAGAATTACTAATCGTGGTGGAAAAGGAGTTAAAACAATTTCTATTACAGAAAAAACAGGAAACTTAGTCGCAATTAAAAATGTAACTGATACAGATGACTTAATGATTATAAATAAATCGGGAATTGCAATTAGAATGGCAGTAAAAGATTTAAGAGTAATGGGAAGAGCTACTCAAGGAGTTAAACTTATAAATTTAAAAGGAAATGATTCTATTGCAGCAGTTGCAAAAGTAATGCAAGATGAAGACGAAGTAGAATTGGATGAAGATGGAAATGTAATAGTTCCTGAAACTACTGAAGCTGTTAGTGATAATGAAGCTGGCACAACTCTTGATATTACTGAAGAAGAATAACATTAACAATTAAAAAAACTAAAAATGAAAAAACAATTAATACTTGCAATAGCGTTATTTGTAACTGTATTTTCTTTTGCACAGAAAAAAGAAATTAAAGCTTTAGAAAAAGCAGTGAAAAGTAATAACTATGCTGAAGCAAAAAATTTAGTAGGTCAATTAGAGTCTATGGTTGGATCTATGGATGACAAATTGAAGAATAAATATTATTTAAATGCAGCTAAAGCATATTTTGCTAATGGATCTAATACTAGTCAAGATATTGCTAAAGTAAGAGAGTTATTATCAAATTTTGGAGATAAAGCTCCTGTTGAGGTTGCTCAGCTTAAACGTGATATTGAAAGTGATTTAATAACTAAGGCTAACGATTTATATACTTCAAAAGATTTTGGCAAAGCAGCAATTGCTTTTGAAAACTTGTATAACGTAACAAAAAAAGATCAAGCATACCTTTATTATGCAGCTGTAAGTGCCATTAATGATCAAGATATGGATGGAGCTTTAAAATATTACCTTCAACTTAAAGACCTTGGTTATACTGGAGTGGCTACAGAATATTTTGCAACTAATAAAGCAAATGGACAAGAAGAGGTATTAGCAAAAAATACAAGAGATAATTATATTAAAATTGGTACTCATGAAAATCCAGGAGAGAGAATTACAGAATCTAAAACTGCTGAGATAACAAAAAACATAGCTTTAATCTACGCAAGTAAAGGGGAAAATGATAAGGCTTTAGCAGCTATGAAGGAAGCAAGAGATGCAAACCCTGAAGACTCAAATTTATTGGTTAGTGAAGCAAATTTGCACTATAAATTAGGTAATAATGCTAAGTATGAAGAGCTTATTAATTTAGCTTTACAAAAAGACCCTAATAATTCAGATTTATTATATAATCTAGCAGTTTTAGCTAATGATGCTGGCAACAAAATAAAAGCAAAAGAATTTTATACAAAATCTTTAAGTATTAATCCTGAAAACGTTAATACATTAACTAATCTTGCTGCTTTAGTTTTGAGTGAAGAACAAGGTCTAGTAGATAGAATGAATAATTTAGGTACTTCTGCTGCAGATAACAGAAAGTATGATGAGTTAAAATCTAAACGTTCAAACTTATATAATGAAGCTATCCCATATTTAGAAAAAGTTATTAAGCTAAAAGAGAGTAGAGAAGTTGCTATTACTCTTGCCAATATATATAGTGCTATTGGAGAAGATGCAAAAGCAAAAGCTTTAAGAGAAAAATATAATTAGTACACTCTTTTGGTATTACTATAATAAAAAAGCCTTCAAATTGAAGGCTTTTTTATTTAAATGATTTTCTTAATTACTCGCAGTTTGTGTGTATGCATTCTACTTTCTGCATTATAAATACCAGTATGATCTAATCTATCAATTCTTACTTTACCATGTGCATGAATAATGTAATTGTCTTGCATTATAATACCTACGTGAATAATATTTCCTTCGCTATTATCAAAAAATGCTAAGTCTCCAGGCTCACTTTCTTCAATAAAACTTAAAGCTTCACCTTGTGTAGCTTGCTGTGATGCATCACGTAATAATCTATAACCACAAAGCTTATAAACCATTTGAGTAAAACCACTACAATCTATGCCAAAAGGTGTTTTACCACCCCAAAGATATGGTGCGTTTAAATATTTAAACGCTGTAGAAATTATATCTGTTTTTGGTTTTTTGCTATCGATTAACAAACCTTCGTATGCATGATTTAATAACTCTAAACTGTTTAATGTAGATCCTAGGACAATTGTATTTAACTGTTTGTTTTCATCTTCAATGAACTCTACTAAATCTGTGGATAATTTAAGAGGTTGTAAATTAGCTTCTTTGTAATATTCTTCAGTAATTTCAAGATACTGCTTATGATCTATCCAACCTTCATATTTATCAAAAGCTAACCTGATTTTGCACCATTGTTTACGTCTTTCTAAAACTTTAAATAAATCACCATATAGGACTTGCGAAACTAACTCGCTAGTATCAGATGCTTCAAGTCTTAAAGGGACTATACTTAAATTACAAACTCCGAATTGCATTAGTATTTTTTAGTGACGTTCAATAATTAACGCAGATGCACCACCACCACCATTACAGATAGCTGCAGCACCAATTTTTGCATTATTTTGTTCTAAAACATTAAGTAATGTAATTAATATTCTTACACCAGAACAGCCAAGTGGGTGTCCTAACAATACTGCACCTCCATTTACATTTACATTAGAATCGTTTAGGCCTAATATTTTCATGTTTGCTAATCCTACTACAGAAAAAGCTTCATTAAATTCAAAAAAATCAACATCGTTTAATGTAATACCAGCTTTTTCAATTGCTAAAGGAAGTGCTTTTGCAGGTGCTGTTGTAAACCATTTAGGGTCTTGTGCAGCATCTGCATAACTTTTTATAGTTGCTAGTGGTTTTAACCCTAATTCTTTTGCTTTTTCTTCACTCATTAATACCATTGCACCAGCACCATCATTAATTGTAGATGCATTTGCAGCAGTCACAGTTCCATCTTTAGAAAAAGCAGGACGTAAACTTGGTATTTTTTCCATTCTTACATTAGTAAATTCTTCATCTTGACTTACAATTTTAGGCTCTCCTCTTCTTTGAGGGACTTCAACAGGAACGACTTCATTATTAAATTTCCCTTCTTTCCATGCTAATTCAGATCGGTTATAACTTTGTATAGCAAAAGCGTCTTGATCTTCTCTTGAAAAATTATATTCAGTAGCACAAGCATCTGCACAAACACCCATTGCGTTTTGGTCATAAGCATCAACTAAACCGTCTTTTTGTAAACCATCAATTAATGTACCTGGTCCAAATTTTGTACCAGTTCTAGCATGAAAGTAATGAGGAATCATACTCATGTTTTCCATTCCACCAGCTATTATAATATCTGCATCGCCTAAAGCTATACTTTGTGCTGCCTGCATAACAGTTTTCATCCCAGAAGCACAAACCTTATTAATAGTAGTACAAGGCACAGTGTCAGGTATTCCTGCATAAATAGCAGCTTGTCTTGCAGGAGCTTGACCAGTACCTGCTTGTACAACATTACCCATTAATACTTCTTGTACTAATTCTGGTTTTAGGTTTATTTTTTCTAAAGCCCCTTTTATAGCAATAGCACCTAGTTTTGTAGCAGGAACAGTACTTAAAGCGCCTAAAAAACTACCAATTGGTGTTCTGGCTGCAGATACAATGACAACTTTTTTACTCATAATTATTGTAATTTAATAAAGAACGAAATTACTAATTTTTTAGTAAATTTTGGAGTAATCTTATTATTATAAGTTAATAATAGTATTATAATTTGTTACATTTGAAAAACACGAGTTTTTAAATATGAAAGACCATATTAACACTATTTATAAAAACCACTCACAGTTTTATAAAATATTATTGCTTTTAGCAACTACTTTTTTAATCGTTTTTATTATTCCTAAAAGTGGTCGTTTTAAATATGATTTTGAAAAAGGAAAACCTTGGCAAACCGAGAATCTGTATGCTCCATTTAATTTTGCGATAAAAAAATCAAGTATAGACGTAGCAAAAGAAAAGTCTGTAGTAACTTTACAGAGCAGTCATTTTTTTAATAAAGAAAATGATGTTGAGTCAAAAGTTAAATTTGATTTTGAAAAAAGTTTCAATACACAGTTTAGTGATACTTTAGTAGATTATAACAGGATAAAATCTAAAGGAATTTCAATTTTAAATAACCTTTATCATTATGGAATTTTAAGTGAAGATTTAAGCCTAAAAGATGATGCCAAAATTTCTATTTTAGTTAATAATGTAGAAAAAAAAACAACAAAGTATTCTGCTTTGCAAAAATTAGGCTCAATAAAAAAGAACATTAATAAAGAACTTAGCAGAACAGATTTATTGCAACATTCAGATAATCTAACAGCTTTAATTTTAAATGTTATAAAATCTGATTTAGTATATAATAAAACATTAACTGAAAATGTTTTAAAAGAATCCTTAGAAAAAGTATCTGAAAATAGAGGAGTTATAGATAAAGGTACATTAATAATATCTAAAGGAGAAGTCGTTAATGATACTAATCTTCTAGTATTAGATTCTCTAACAAAAGAATATGAATCTCAAGTATGGAGTAAATCAAACTATAACTGGATTGTTTTTGCATATACATTATTAGTTGCGTTAGCACTTTTAATGTTGCTTTTATTTATTAGAAAATATAGACAAGACGTATATAAAAACAATACAAAAGTAACATTTATCTTTTTTAATGTTATAGTAATGGTCTTACTTACATCTTTAGTAGTTAATTATAATTCTGAATATGTTTATTTAGTTCCAATAGCAATATTACCTTTAGTTTTAAAAGCTTTTTTTGATGCGCGTTTAGGTTTATTTACTCATGTTATTACAATATTAATATTGGGATCTATTGTTCCAAATAGTTATGAGTACATGTTTCTTCAAATTATTGCAGGAATTGTTACCATTCTTACAGTTTCAGAGCTTTATAAACGTGCAAATCTATTCATATCAGTTGGTCAAATTACTTTAGTATACATAGTTGCTTATTTTGCATTTTTTGTTATACATGAAGCAAGTATAGATAATTTAAAATGGGAAACATTTGGGTTATTTATTTTATGTGGTTTAGCAACACTTTTTGTTCAACCATTAATATATGTTTATGAAAAACTATTTGGATTAGTTTCTGATGTATCATTATTAGAGTTATCTGATACAAATTCTAAACTTTTAAAAGAACTTTCAAATAAAGCACCAGGTACATTTCATCATTCTTTAAACGTAGCAAATTTAGCTGAAGCATCAGCAAACGAAATTAATGCAAATGCAATGTTAGCTAGAGTAGGAGCTTTGTATCATGATGTAGGAAAGATGAAATCTCCGACCTATTTTACAGAAAATCAATCATCAGGTATCAATAGTCATGATGAATTATCTCCAAAAGAAAGTGCCAAAATTATTATTAATCATGTATTAGATGGAATTGAAATTGCAAAAAAGTATAATTTGCCAGATAGAGTTATTGACTTTATAAGGACTCATCATGGAACAAGTCAGGTCTATTATTTTTACATGAAAGAAAAAGCCAGTAATGTAGATGTAGACATTAAAGATTATACATATCCAGGTCCAAAACCCTTTAGTAAAGAAACTGCAATACTTATGATGTGCGATAGCGTAGAAGCTGCATCAAAAAGTTTGAAAGAGCCAACATCCAGTAAAATTGATAATTTTGTAGAAAATATTATAAATAAACAGAAAGACGATGGACAATTCTTAAATGCAGACATTACATTTAAAGAAATTGAATCTATAAAAAAAGTGCTAAAACGCAAGCTTGCAAATATTTACCACTTAAGAATTGAATACCCTGAATAAAAATTAAAAAAAAATAAATAAAAATGTTGCGTTCTTTAAGATGAAATCTTACATTTGCATCCGCAATTTATTGCTAAGTTCTTAAACAATCGGAGAGGTGCCTGAGTGGCCGAAAGGAGCGGTTTGCTAAATCGTCGTAGGTGGAAACACTTACCCAGGGTTCGAATCCCTGTCTCTCCGCTAATTTTCTTACCAGAAAATTTTTAGATAATCAAATTCGGGGTGTAGCGTAGCCCGGTTATCGCGCCACGTTTGGGACGTGGAGGCCGCAGGTTCGAATCCTGCCACCCCGACTTTTCAGAGTTAAGGGCTCTTAGCTCAGCTGGATAGAGCACCTCCCTTCTAAGGAGGCGGTCAAAGGTTCGAATCCTTTAGGGCTCACTTAAAGCCATACTATAGTTAGTATGGCTTTTTTGTTTTTACAACTAAAACTTAATTTACTGAATTAGAGCGTGTTACGAATCTAAATATTGTTCATTTGTGTATTTCATCGATTTTATTAATTTTTTTGTAAAACTTATATATTTGTTTATTACTTTTGCGGTCCCAAATCGCTTGATAACAAGTGTTAAATAAAAAAAAAGATGAATAACCTACTTAAATTATCGGCATTTTTATGTCTAATTTTTATTGCTTCTAGTTGTACTGTAGAACCTATTGAAGATTTTACTTCTACTAACGAAAAATCAATAAATAACAGCGCAGCAGCTACAACGCAAGCTTGTAGTAATCAAGATCCTCAATCTAAACTTGTAAACAATGGTACTGTATCTTATACATTTAAAATTGTTGATTCAAGTGGTACTTTAATTGAAGAAAATAATATAGCACCAGGAGCAGAATCTGCATGGTTGTCTTTTGTTGATGGTGAAACAACTTTTAGTGTTGAGAGTAATACTACTGGAATTTCTGATAGTAAATTATTATTAAATATGGCTACATGTTCAGAAGTTGAAATTATTGTAAATTCTTCTAATACAATTGACACTCCAACAATACAGGAGTTAAATTAAATTTTAGAACACAAAATTATAATTTTAGAATTTTTAAGATTGGTGGTAAAAAACAAATAGTTTTTACCACCATCTTTAATTTTAAATTTATTTCTAATTTGTGCAACGGACTCTGTGAAATTACGTGTTGTAACATTAGCTTGTTTTAATGCTATTGTTTTATTGTAATCTTTCTTACTATATGGAATGATTTTTTCGATTTTAAATTTTCTTCCAGGAAAATCTATAACTGCATCACTTGTATATAGATGTGTATGTTTATTAAGTTTCGGTACGTTTAGATTATAAGCAATACTATTAAATGCTCCAGATTTAAGAATTGCTGCATTAGGCTCAAAGAGATAGGTTAGTGGTAAACTATATTCTGTTTCTTTATTTTTTTCTTTATTTAAGTAAAAATCAAAAATTTGTTGAGTTTCATTTTTGAAATTAATAGTTTTTACTTCTATTTCACCTTCAAATCCTGATTTTAAAACCCATAGAAGCTCTTTTACTTCATTGTTTACTGCTATACAATGAATGCTTTTTACATTTTGTAATTCATTAATTCCAGATTTTAAGTCTATTAAAGGTGAAGTTTTAACTAAAATGTTTTTTGATTTTTCAAAGAATATATCTAATAAACTTGTGACATTTGGAAGACAATCTTTTAACAAGAATACTTTTCCTTTGATATCATCTCTTCTTGATGGATCTATATATATCCAATCAAAAAAAACATTTGTTTTTTGTAACACTTTAATTCCATCTTCAGGATAAAACTCAATATTATTGGTCTTTAAAAGCTTAGCGTTATGCTTTGCTATTTTTGATAAATTACTATCAAGTTCTGAGTGTTTTACTTGCTTTATTTTTTTTGAAAAATAAAAGCTATCAACACCAAATCCTCCTGTTATATCAATTAAATTATCACCAGAGACTAAAGATGCTTTATACTTAGCAGTAACTTCTGAAGAAGTTTGTTCTATATTTAATTTTGTTGGGTAGTATATTTCTTTAGTGTTAAACCAAGTAGGAAGTTTTTTTATACATCGTTGTTTTGTTTCAATTTGTGTTATGATATCACGTTTTAATTCATCTGAAAACGGTATACCCTTTAACGCTAATTTAGATACATCAAAATTTATATTGTCATTTATAAAATCTTGAATTTCAACATTTAAAACAGTTTTATTAAAGTTAATCATCTAAACCTTTTGTAAGTTTATTTACGATTCGATATTCTGATAAAAACTCTTTGGCTATTACTTTTAAAGCTGTATAAGCAGGAATTGCTACAATCATACCAACTATACCAAAAAGTAATCCAGCAATAATAATGATTAAAAAGATTTCTAAAGGGTGTGATTTTACACTTTTAGAAAATATAAATGGTTGACTAAAAAAATTGTCTATTAACTGAGCAATTACAAAACCAATCATAACATAGATTGTTTTAGGTAAAATTACATCGCTAAAACTTTGACCTAAATTACTTGACATACTTAATAATATTAATAAAAATCCACTTATTATAGGTCCAACATAAGGTATAATATTTAATAGCGCACAAAGTGTTGCTATAATTACTGCGTTTTCTATCCCAAAAATTAATAAAACAATAGTATAAATAACAAATAATATTAGTAGTTGTAATAGTAATCCTCCAAAATATCTTGATAATAAATCTTTAATTTTACTAAATGATTTTTTAAGACGATTGTCTTGAGAACTAGGAGCTAATGCTAAAATACTATTAGTAAAAAGTTTACTGTCTTTTAAGAAGAAAAATGAAATAAATAACACTGAAAATAAACCAATACTAAAACTTCCAAAACCACTTACTACTGCGTTTAAAAATTCTGGAATGGCTTCAAAATTGATTTTTGACATCAATTTTGAATTTTTAAACGATTGTTCTACTTGATCTTTATCTAGTCCAAAATGACTAATTGTTTCTTTATATAAATTTTCTACATTTTGTTGTAATAAATCTATATCTAAAAGTGATAAATTTTGACCTTGTTCTAATATTAGAGGTATAAAAAGACTGATAATACCAAAGATAATTAGCAAAAATAAAAACATCGTAACTACTACAGCTAAGGTGTCTCTAAACTTAAGTTTTCGTTTTAAAAAGATGACCAATGGACGTCCAAGCAAGGAAACTACACTAGCTATTACTAAATACACGATAACTGATTGAATCTTATATAAAAACCACAATAATATGATAATACCTACCAATGCAGCTACTGCTTTTAAGATTCCGTTTGCTATAGTTTTTGATGTCATATTGTAAATATAAAATTTTGAATTTTATTTTATCGATAACTGCTTAGTAATTTCATAAAGTGCTACACTAGTTGCTTGCACAACATTCATGCTACTATTTTGTCCAAACATATTAATATGAATAGTAGCATCACTTAATTTTAAAATTTCTGGTGACACTCCAAAATTTTCATCTCCTATTATTAATGCAACAGGTTTATTATTTTTAAAACTGAAAGTGCTTAATGCTTGACTGTCATTGGTGATTTCTAAAGAAATAACTGAATACCCTTCATTTTTTAGTTTAGTTACAGTTGATATTGCCGAATCTACTACCTTATAATTAACTACTTTTTCAGTAGCACGAGAGGTTTTGGTCATTTTACGATCTAAAGGAATATCTGTACCACAAAACACTAATTTTTCTACTCCAAACGCATCACAGGTCCTAAATAAACTACCAATATTAGGTGCGTTTGTAACGTTTTCTGCAATAACAGTTATAGGAAATTTTTTGCGCTCAAAATTGCTTGTGTAATGGGTTAATTGCAAATTAAATAGTATTAATAAATATGAAATGATTGTCCACAATCATAACTAAAATGTGACAAGTTGTTACTTGGAAAACATGAAAAATCACAATCTTCATGAAAGTTTTCAAATCCAGTAGAATACGTGTGAGAATTAATTGAATACAATGATTGAAATGTAAAAGCTATAGCTAGTACAAATGCTAAAATTTTAATTTTTAAACTAAATTGTTTCATTATCATTTAGTTTTCAAAAGCGTATTTAACAATATTTGCTCCCATTTTTAAAGCTTTAAGACGTATGTCTTCTGGATCACTGTGTACTTCCTGATCTTCCCAACCATCTCCTAAATCGCTTTCTACAGTAAATAAAACTACTAAACGCTCTTTATGATATAATCCAAAAGCTTGAGGACGTTTACCATCATGCTCATGTATTTTTGGTAAACCGTCTTTAAATTGATATGCAGTACTAAAAATAGGATGTGTACTAGGTAATTCTTCTAATTCTTGATTTGGAAATATTTTTTTTAATGCTTTTGTAACATAAGGTTGCATTCCATAATTGTCATCAATATGCAAAAAACCACCAGACTCAAGATAACTTCTTAGGTTTTCTGCTTCATCATCATCAAAAACTACATTTCCATGACCTGTCATATGTAATAATGGAAATCTAAACACATCAATACTACCAGCTTCTACAGTTTCTGGTTTTTCGTTCATTTCTGTATCTATGTTTTCGTTACAAAATTTTATCAAATTTGGTAATGCTGTTGGGTTGCTATACCAATCTCCACCACCTTTGTATTTTAAAATAGCCAAATCTTGTCCACTAACTGTGACAATAGAAAAGATAAATGTGAAAAGCAGAATTACTTTTTTCATAATTATTCATTTACAAAAGCGACACTATGACAAGCTACAATTGCAGCAGTTTCTGTACGTAATCGTGTGTTTCCCAAAGTTACAGGAATAAATTTATTCTGTATAGCCATTTCTATTTCTTTAACAGAAAAATCGCCTTCTGGTCCGATTAAAACAGTCACTTCGTTTTTTGTTGTTAATTGAGATTTTAATGATTTTTTATCAGTCTCTTCACAATGTGCAATAAATAGCTGTCCAGAAAAGTCTTGCTTTATATAGTCTTTAAAAGCAATGGGTTGGTTTAAAACAGGGTAGTAGTAGTGTAAAGATTGCTTCATTGCAGATTGCAAAATCTTTTCAAAACGCTCTTGTTTTATTATTTTTCTTTCAGAATGATCGCAAATAATTGGTGTTATACTAGTTATGCCAATTTCGGTTGCTTTTTCTATGAACCACTCGTATCTATCATTCATTTTTGTTGGTGCAACTGCTAGGTGTAATTTGTATGTACTAGGTTGTTTGAATGTATGATTTAAGATACTTGCGACGCATTTTTTTTGGTCAGAAATAGATATTTCTGCTTCAAATAAATAACCTTTTCCATTAGTAATATGCAATATGTCTCCAATCTGTTTTCTAAGGACTTTAATAATATGTCTGCTTTCTTCTTTTGGAAAAGAAAAATGCTTGGTATTAACGTCTATATCTGGATTGTAAAAAAGTTGCATTATTTTTTGTCTATTACTTTTAGGACTTTAATTTCTTTAATTTTTTTAATTCTTTCAGTTTTTAAAATAATGTAAAAAGAATTTGTTTCTGGCACTCTAACTGTATAAATAGTGTTTAATTTATTTTCTAAGCTAAATGCTTGTTCTTCAACTTCTGTAGGCATTGTCCCTTCTTTAAGCCAACCAGAATCGCCTCCACGTTTTGCATTTTTGTCCATTGAATAACGCTTAGCTAAGTCGTCAAATCTTATACCATCTTCATAAGATTGTAAAATCTGATTTTTATAATCTACAATTTTTGAAGCTTCTAATGTATTTCCATCAAAAAAAACATAGCTAAATCTATAATGTCTTTCATTAGTTTTAGACACTATTTTATAATGTGTGGTATTAAATTCTGTTTTAACTGTTTTTGTGCTACCTACTCCAGCTTTTAATAAAGCAGTTGCTAGTTTAGTTTTATGTTTTTCTTCATTGAAGATTAAAATTTTATTTTTTTTAGACTTTTTAGTTTCTAAAAATTTTTCAGCTTGTTCTACAGTATTTATGGTGTCTAATTGTTTTTTTACAGAGTTTTGAGCTGTTAGTGTAAAAGCAAATATGCAAAAAGTAAGTGTAAGTAGGTTTTTCATTTTGTAAAATTAATTCTTTCAGCAAAAAAACAAAAAATAGACGTTAGAATCACGATATTTTATAAGGTTATTAACAAGTGTTTTAACATTGTGCAAAATCAAATCTTCAACCTAGAATTAGCCATTACATTTTGCTCTGCAAAATCACCTTCTAAAAATTTTAAATAACCAACAATAGCAATCATTGCAGCATTATCTGTAGTAAATTCAAATTTAGGTACGTAGGTTGTCCAACCGTGTTTTGCTTCGCCAACTTTTAAAGCCTGTCTAATTCCAGAATTTGCAGATACACCACCACCAATTGCAATATGTTTAATACCAGTTTGTTTAACAGCCATTTTAAGTTTATCTGTTAAAATACCAATGATGGTATATTGGATGGAAGCACAAATATCATTTAAGTTTTCTTCAATAAAATTAGGGTTCTCTTTTACAGCTTTTTGCACAAAATATAATACTGCAGTTTTAAAACCAGAAAAACTAAAGTTTAAACCATCTACTCTAGGTTTAGTAAAAGCAAATGCTTTTGGGTTACCTAATTTAGCTAATTTATCTATTTGTGGTCCAGCAGGATAACCTAAACCTAAAAGCTTTCCGCTTTTATCAAAAGCTTCGCCTACTGCATCATCAATAGTCTCTCCAATTACTTCCATATCAAAGTAATGTTGGACTTTAATAATTTGTGTATGACCTCCAGAAATAGTCATTGCAATAAATGGAAAAGGAGGTTTGTCAAAACCATCCTCGTCTATAAAATGAGCTAAAATATGCGCTTGCATATGGTTAACATCTATTAGCGGAATGTTTAAACCAAAAGCTAAAGATTTTGCAAAGGATGTACCAACTAATAAACTTCCCATTAAACCAGGACCTTTTGTAAAGGCAATAGCACTTAAATCTTCTTTTGTTATTCCTGCTTTTTTTAAGGCTTGATCTACAACAGGAACAATGTTTTGCTGATGTGCACGAGAGGCTAATTCTGGTACAACACCACCATATTCTTCATGTATTTTTTGGCTAGCAATAACATTGCTTAATATTTTTCCGTTATGGATTACAGAAGCTGCTGTATCGTCGCAAGAGCTTTCTATTCCTAGTATATAAATATTTTGTTCAGGCATTAGTTATTTTTAGGCATAATAATTGTTAATTTTGGTGTAATAACCAACAACTAAATTACATTTGTTTTTGTATTTACAAAAGTAAGTTATTCTAGATAATTTTTTAACTTTAAAAGCAGTATCAAAAAAGTCCTTAAAATAGTAGCCAAATTGATAGCAATCTTGCTATTGTTATTCATCATTTTGGTGTTGGTGCTATCTATTCCTGCAGTTCAGACTAGATTAGGTAAATCTGCTACAAATTGGTTAAACGAAGAGTATAATACAGATATTAATATAGAAAAAGTCGGATTGCAATTTAATGGTGATGTTGCTATTAAAGGGGTTTTAATTAGAGATTATAAAAAAGACACACTTATAAGTGCATCAGAGCTAAACACTTCAATAATTAGTTTTAAAAACCTTTACAATAACAAGTTTAATTTTGGAGATATAAATTTAAATAATCTAGATTTTAATATTGTAACTTATAAAGGCGAAACTGATACTAATTTAGATGTTTTTGTCGATAGATTTGAAGATGAAAACCCTAGAAAATCTAAAAGCGATTTTTTATTATCATCTAGTGATATTACTATTAATAACGGAACTTTTAGATTGATAGATCACAATAAAGTGACTCCTAAAATACTTCAGTTTGATAAAATAAACTTAAACGGAACCAATTTTGTTATCGATGGTAGTAATGTAAGATCACGTATAAATACTATGCAATTTGTGGATAGTCGTGGTTTAAAATTAGAAAACATGTCTTCTAATTTTTCTTATACTTTATCAGAAATGCGTTTTGATGATCTAAACCTAAAAACTGCGCAATCTAACCTAAAAGGAGATTTAAGTTTTAATTATAACAGAGAAGATTTTAAAGATTTTGAAAATAAAGTAAATGTAGAAGCTAATTTTACTGAAGGTAATATTTTGTTAGACGAATTAAATACGTTTTACAACGAATTTGGTAAAAACCAACGAGCTAGTTTTAGCACAAAACTATCTGGAACTTTAAATGATTTAACAACAGAAAACTTAAAGTTAGAAACCAGCCGAAACACCAAAATTTATGGTACAATAAATTTTAAAAACTTATTTAATAGCGAAGATGACAACTTTGCAATGCAAGGACGTTTTGATAATCTATCCACTAATTATAAAGACCTTAAAGCATTATTGCCAAATGTTTTAGGGCAATCTATACCTTCAATATTTGATAAGTTGGGTAATTTTAAAGCAAAAGGAACCTCATACATAACTACTTCAAAAATTAAGGCAGATCTTGAAATTAATACAGAATTAGGTTACGTAAACTCTAATCTAGAAATGTCTAATGTTGACAATATTGATTATGCGTCTTATAAAGGAAATATTATTTTAGACGAATTTGATTTAGGTGTAATGTTAGACGATCCTAAATTAGGAACCACCTCTTTTAATGTTGACGTTGATGGTGTTGGTTTTAAAAAAGAAAACCTAGAAACACAATTAAAAGGAGATGTTTATAATATTAATTATAACAATTACAACTACCAAAACATAGTTGTTAATGGTCAGTATAAACAAAGAAAATTTAACGGAAAACTTGTTTCAAAAGATAAAAATTTAAAATTAAATTTTGATGGTTTAGCAGACCTATCAAAGGATGTAAGCACTTTTGATTTTGTAGCTAAAGTAGATTATGCAAATTTAAAAACACTAAATTTTTATAATAGAGATGCGCAATCAGAATTTACAGGTATTGTAGATATTAAAATGAATGCAACCAACTTTGATGATGCTGTAGGTAGTATAAATTTTAAAAATACAGTTTATAAAAACGAAAACGACACTTACACCTTTAAAGACTTTGTTGTTAGTTCAGAATTTTCAAAAAACGAAAGAGTTATTAAAGTAAACTCTCCAGAAATAATTAAAGGTCAATTAAAAGGTGTATTTAAATTTAACGATTTAGAATTACTTTTTGAAAACTCTTTAAAAAGTATTTATGCAAATTATGTCCCAAATCAAATTGAAGGAAATCAATACATAGATTTTAATTTTAAAATCTATAATAAAATAGTAGAAGTGTTTTTTCCAGAGGTAGAAGTTGGAGCAAACACATATATAAAAGGACGAGTAGAAACTGATGAAAAGGCTTTTAAACTAACGTTTAAATCGCCAAAAATAAAGTTGTTGGATTATTTTGCAAATACTATAGAAGTACAAGTAGATAATAACAACCCGCTATTTAATACTTATGTAGAGATTGACAGTGTTTATGCAAGACACTATAGTATGTCAAAATTTAATTTAATTAACGTAACACTTAATGACACGCTATTTATGCGATCGGAATTTAAAGGTGGTAAGCGTAATGATGATAATTATAACCTAAGTTTTTATCATACTATTAATAAAGAAAACCTATCCGTAGTTGGTTTTAAAAAGAGTGACGTTACTTTTAAGAATAATAAATGGTATTTAAACGAAGAGAAAGACAGATTTAATAAAATAACTTTTGATCGTGATTTTAAAAATTTCAATATAGAAGATTTAGTATTAAACCATAACAACGAAAAAATAGAATTAGCAGGTGTCATAAGGGATACGACTTATAAGGATTTAAAGCTTAAGTTTAAAAACGTAGATTTAAATAAGATTATTCCTGATGTCAATGATCTTGCTTTAGAGGGAAATATAAATGGAGACTTAGATATCCTTCAGCAAAATGGTAATTATCTTCCAAACTCTTCAATAGTGGTAGATAATTTAAAGGTTAATGACACTTATTTAGGGTCATTTGATGCAAAAATAACAGGTAATGCAACATTATCTAACTATATTATTGATGCAAAAATTAAAGATGATATAAGCAAATCATTTTCTGCAAAAGGGAATGTAAATTTAGCAAATAAGGATGCGTCAATTAATTTAGATTTAGTATTTAATAAATTTAATTTAAAACCATTAAATCCATTTTTAGATGGTGTTTTAAGCGATATTAGAGGAGATGTTTATGGATCTGCAAAAGTGATTGGTAATCTTAATAAACCTGCATTTAATGGTCAATTAAATATAGATAATGGAGGATTAGGTGTACCTTACTTAAATGTAGATTACGCTTTTCAAGATAATGCATCTATAAGTTTAAGTAATCAAACGTTTTTCTTCAATAAAATTAATATTACAGATACAAAACATAGTTCTAAAGGAGTATTAGATGGTAGTATTAGCCATACTAATTTTTCTAAATGGAAATTAAACTTAAACCTTGAGACACCAAGATTATTGGTTTTGGACACTAAAGAAACAGAAGAGTCATTATATTATGGTACAGGGTTTATTGGTGGTTCCGCTTCCATTTATGGTCCGTACAGAAGAGTTAAGTATAAATGTAATAGGTGAAACCAAAAAAGGAACCGTTTTTAAAATCCCTTTAAATGATAACGAATCTTTTGGTGACAATTCAATTATTCATTTTTTAAGTCCAGAAGAAAAACAAGCAAAACAAGAAGGTATAGTGCTAGAAACAGCATTAGAAACTGGGTTAGATTTAAATTTTGAATTAGATGTTACTGAAGACGCAGAAATTGAAATTTTAATTGATAAAACATCAGGAAGTACCATTAAAGGTAGAGGAGTAGGTGGTTTATTAATAGAAATAAATACCAACAACAAGTTTGATATGTATGGTGATTTTGTTGTGTATGAAGGTGTTTACAATTTTCTTTATGGAGGCGTTATAGAAAAGACTTTTATAGTAGAGCCTTATGTTAGTACTTTAGCTTGGAATGGTCATCCTTTAGATGCCCAAATAGATATAAAAGCAAAATATATTACACGTGCAAATCCTTCGCCTTTATTAGATAATTCAATAAATAGAAGTATTCCTGTGGAGTTAACTTTAGAGTTATCTGATAAGCTAGAACGACCAGATATAAATTATAGTTTTCAATTTCCTACAACTAGTTCAACTATTAAATCAGAATTAGATTATAGGTTAGATTCTAAAGAAGATAGAGAAAGCCAAGCTTTGTTTTTAATTATGACAGGTGCTTTTAGTAGTGGTCTTAACGATGTAAACTTTACTGGAACATTAACAGAACGACTTAATGGACTAGTTAATAACTTATTATCAAGTGGTGATGGTAAGTTTAATGTAGGTGTTAATTTTGAAGCTGGACAAAACAATCCAGAATATCAAACAGATAATCGTGTTGGTTTAACATTACAAACCAAAATATCAGATCGTGTACTAATTAACGGTAAGGTTGGTGTACCTGTTGGCGGATTAGGAGACTCTGTTATTGCAGGAGATGTTCAGGTTGATCTTTTGTTAAATGAAGATGGTACACTTACAGCAAAAGTCTTTAACAGAGAAAACAGTATCCGAAACTTTGGAGAAGAAATTGGATATACACAAGGAGTAGGTATTTCATATAGCGTATCCTTTGATACTTTTGGAGAATTATTGCGTAAAATATTCAACCCTAAAAAGGATAAAGAAAATCAAGAAACGGAAGAGCAAAAAGAGGTTGAACCAAATAAGGAAGATACTTCTACATTTCCAGATGATATGACCTTCAAAAAAGAATAAACCCCTCTTTTTTCTTAATTAAAACACCTGTTTTTTAGTAAGTTATTAACGAAAACGTTTTAGTTTTTGACTTCTCATAAAATATTAGTTAAACCAAAGTAATATCTAAGATTTGTTTATTAGTTTTACTTTAATAAGTTAAAATACATGTCAAAAAAAATAAAAAAAATAGCAGTTATGACTTCTGGAGGAGACTCTCCAGGGATGAACGCAGCTATTCGTTCTGTAGCCAGAACTTGTGCATATTATAATATAGAATGTGCTGGAATATATCGTGGTTATGAAGGAATGATAGAAGGTGATTTTAAAGAATTAACTGCACGTAATGTAAAAGGACTTATAAATAAAGGAGGTACAGTTTTAAAATCTGCACGTTCTAAAGAGTTTCGTACTAAAGAAGGTCGTCAAAAAGCTTACGATAATTTAAAAGAAGCAAATATAGATGGTTTAGTAGTAATAGGAGGAGATGGAACGTTTACAGGAGCATTAATTTTTAATCAAGAATTTAATTTTCCAGTTATAGGAATTCCAGGAACCATTGATAATGATATTTTTGGAACCTCTCATACTTTAGGATACGATACAGCATTAAATACTGTTGTAGAAGTTATTGATAAAATTAGAGACACAGCAAGTTCTCACAACAGATTGTTTTTTGTAGAAGTTATGGGACGTGATGTTGGTCATATTGCATTAAATGTTGGAGTTGGAGCTGGAGCTGAAGAAATTTTAATTCCTGAAGAAGACTTAGGCTTAGATCGATTATTAGAATCTTTAAGACGTAGTAAATTATCAGGAAAATCGTCTAGTATTGTTGTAGTAGCCGAAGGAGATAAAATAGGAAAAAATGTTTTTGAACTTAAAGATTATGTAGAACAGAACATGACAGAATACGAAGTACGCGTTTCTGTATTAGGTCATATGCAACGTGGTGGCTCACCATCTTGTTTTGATCGTGTGTTAGCAAGTAGAATGGGTGTTAAAGCAGTAGAAAGCTTACTAGAAGATAAATCTAACTATATGGTTGGATTATTAAATGATAAAATAAGTTTAACCCCTTTAGAGCAAGCTGTAAAAGGAAAATCTAAAATAAACGAAGAATTAATACGTGTGTCAGATATCATGACCACATAATATAAATTGAATTAACTAAAATTAAAATATGTCAACATTAAAATTAGGAATTAACGGATTTGGTAGAATTGGTCGTATCGTATTTAGAGCGACAGTAAAACGTAACGACGTAGATGTTGTTGCAATTAATGATTTGTTAGATGTAGAGCATTTAGCATATTTATTGCAGTATGATTCTGTTCATGGAAGATTTGACGGAACTATTGAAGTTAAAGACGGAAACCTTGTAGTAGATGGAAAAACAATACGTGTTACTGCAGAGAGAGACCCAAAAGTTTTAAAATGGGATGAAGCAGGAGCAGATGTAGTTGCAGAATGTACAGGTATTTTCACAACTTTAGAAACTGCAAACTACCATATTGAAGGAGGAGCAAAAAAAGTTGTCATTTCTGCACCAAGTAAAGATGCACCAATGTTTGTAATGGGTGTAAACGATGATAAATTAACAGCAGCAAATACTATTGTATCAAACGCATCATGTACAACTAATTGTTTAGCTCCAATAGCTAAAGTTATTGAAGATAACTTTGGGATTGAAGAAGCGTTAATGACAACAATTCATGCAGCAACATCAACACAGTTTACAGTTGATGCTCCTTCACGTAAAAATTACCGTTTAGGTCGTAGTGCAATTAATAACATTATACCAACATCTACTGGAGCAGCTAAAGCTGTTGGAAAAGTAATTCCAGAATTAGATGGTAAACTAACTGGTATGGCATTTAGAGTGCCAACTGTAGATGTGTCTGTAGTAGATTTAACAGTTAAAACTAAAAAAGCAACATCTTTAGCAGAGATTAAAGCAGCTATGAAAAAAGCTTCTGAAGGATCTATGAATGGTGTTTTAGGATATACAGAAGATGCTGTTGTATCTCAAGATTTTGTAAGCGAAGTAAAAACTAGTGTATTTGATGCTGATTCTGCAATAGAATTAAATTCAACATTTTTCAAATTAGTATCATGGTATGATAACGAGTTTGGATATTCTAATAAATTAGTTGATTTAGCTCAGAAAATAAACGGATTATAATCAAATATATTATCCCATATTTTAGCACAGTAAAATGTAATTTTTAATACATATTACTGTGCTTTTTTTTATATTACATTAAATTTTATAATATGATTTTAGTTGTCGATAGTGGTTCTACAAAATGCGATTGGATTGCAGTAGATAAAAATGGAAACCAGTTACTTGAAAAAATCCGTACAAAAGGATTAAATCCTGCAATAATTTCTGAAAAAAAAGTAAAAAAAATACTTAAAAAAAGTAAAGAATTAAAGGAGAATAGAAAAAAAGTAACCAACGTTTTTTTCTACGGAGCAGGTTGTGGTACAGAAAACCCACGATTAATGCTAAAAATTGTATTACAAGAATTTTTTCCAAATGCAGACATTTTAGTAGACGAAGATACTATGGCTGCAGTCTATGCAACAATAAATAATCCAACAGAAGCTGCAGTAGTTTGCATTATGGGTACAGGATCAAACTGTAGTTATTTTGATGGTAAAAAATTGGAACAACGTGTAGACTCTTTAGGGTATACTATTATGGATGATGCATCTGGTAATTATTATGGTAAAGAATTATTACGTGATTATTATTTTAACCATATGCCTGAAGATATTAAAATAGCATTTGCTGATAAATATAATTTAGGAGCAGATTATATAAAGTACAACCTTTATAAGCAACCAAACCCAAACGCTTATTTGGCTCAGTTTGCAGAATTTATGATATTAAATAAAGACTCTAAATATATTCAAGAACTTATTAAATCTGGAATTAGACGATTTGCTAAAAATATGATATTACAGTTTAAAGAAGAAGTTAAAACTGTTCCAGTACATTTTGCAGGATCAATTGCATTTTTCTGCCAAGATGAAATCAAAGCAGTAGCTAAAGAACTTGATTTTAAAGTTGGTAATTTTGAAAGACGTCCTATTGAAGGATTAGTAGCTTTTCATACTAAGAAAGCATAAAAGTTAACTGTTTAATAATTATTTAACAGCAATCATACTAATTTCTACATTTACAAACTTAGGTAAGTTTGCAACCTCTACAGTTTCTCTAGCAGGAGCAGTTTCATCATTAAAATAGCTTCCGTAAACTTCGTTTATTTGCGCAAAATTATTCATGTCGCTAATAAAAATAGATGTTTTAATTACGCTATCAAAAGTCATATCTGCAGCTTCTAAAACAGCTTTCATGTTTTCCATGACTTGTTTAGTTTCAGTTTTAATATCATCCATAACTAATTCTCCTGTTTCTGGATGTAAAGCTATTTGACCTGATGTATATAAAGTGTTCCCGCTTAATACTGCTTGATTATAAGGACCAATTGGAGCTGGTGCTTTTGAAGTTGTTATTATTTTTTTCATTTATTAATATTTAAAAAAATTAAATGGACTATAATTGTTCATCTGTTTTACGACGTTGTTCGTATTTTAAATCTTTTAATATACTTGACTTAATTCCTATAAAGAAGTTCCAACGATTATAAGTTCCAAAAGGTACCCAAGTAAAATTCATACGCCAACTTAACAAATCACGCTGAAAACGTAGTTGTGTTAATCCAAAACCATTGTTTTTAAAATCATAACTTGATGATCCACCAATGGACCATTTTGGAGACAATTCTATATCTCCAGAAAACATTATAGAATGTGATGATATTTCGTCTTGTCTTTGACTATTAGAGTAATTAACAGCATAAGCTAGCCTGAAATTCCAAGGGATTTTATAATTATATAATTCTCCTGGTTCTTCATCTTCTTTATCTTTATCATCATCATTAAATCTAGAATCAGCAAAATCTTGGGATACACCAAATAAGTCATCATCACGTCCACCACTTAATAAACGTTCGTTTCTAGAGTTTTCATTTTCGTTTCTGGAATCATTTCCACCAGTACCTTTACTATCAAAACTATAACCCATAGTTAAATTAGCACTAGTTAATCTAAATAAACTTCCACCATTATCAATATTATAAGTATCAATTCTGGTGTTATTGCTATCTAAAGCATATGGATCTAGTGTTGCACCAAAATTAATATTCATCTTATTATTAAAAATCTGTGTACCACCAGTTACTCTAACAGGACTCCAGTTTAACGAGTCTCCTGCAACATTATAAGATGTACTAAAGTTTAAGTTATTAAGTAAAATAATCTTTTTAGGTTCTATTTTAGTGCTGTCTTGATCACGTACTTTAGCTTCAAAGTTATTAGAGACACCAATACCTATAGAACTAGAAAAAGTATTGTTTGGTGATCCAAACAAATTGTCTTCAAAACGTGTATATTCTGATTGTGTAGTACCATCAGCATCTATAACTTCTACAGTATCATAGTAATTATCAAATGCAGGATTAATGTTGTAGCTTATAGAGGGACGTATTACATGTCTAATGGCTTGTAGTTTTTTACCTTCTTTTTTCTTATCAAAATTAAACATACCATAAATGGTTGTCCCAAGACTTGTAGAAAAATTATAGGTACGATAAGCATCAAAACCATTAACATCTTCAGTTATTATTTCTTCTTCATCTGCGTCATAATATTTGTTTACAGTTTTTAATGCCCAAACTTCATTATAATTAGCACTAGCACTGATGCTAAAGTGTTTAAAAACCTTAAAATTTGTAGAAATTGGAATACTGTGTTGTGCACCAATTTGTGCATCATCAAACATTTCGCTTTTAAAGAAAAACTCATCTGTTGTCGTAATTTGATTTCTTGCATTAAGATTATACTGCAAATTAATATTTTGTATAACACCTTTTTTACTACCTACTTTTGGTGCAAAAGGAAAAACACGTCCAACACTTCCTTGTAAAGTAGGTAATGTCATACTTATACTTCCTGATTGTGTGTTTTGAGAGTGAGATGCTGTTAAATTGATATTGACTTGAGGTTCTCCTTGAAATGTTTTTGAATAGGCTATAGAGGACGCTAAAGTATTGTTTTGTGTACTTGGTAAATTTATTTGATTAATAGATTGTTGGTAATAATTTTGGCTACCTAAATTTACATTTGCAGAGAATCTTGCATTAGGATTAGCTTTTGCATCTTGCTGATGTGACCATCTAATATTATAAATTGTCGATTTTGCATAATCTGGAAAACCTCGCTCGCTAGTAATTAAATTTTCATACCTAAAAGCTAGGTTACCTCTATATTTATAGCGTTCGGCATATTTGTTTTCTATCCTCAAACCATAACTTCCATTTGTATAATAATCTCCTAAAAGAGCAAGATCAAACTTATCACTAATTGCAAAATAATACCCACCATTTTGAAGAAAATAACCACGGTTTCCATCCTCTCCAAAACTAGGGAATATAACACCAGAGGTTTGTTTTTTTGTTAATGGAAAAAAAGCAAATGGCAAGCCAATTGGAGTTGGTACATCATAAATAAATAGATTGGTTAAACCTGTAACCACTTTACTATTAGGTACTAATTTACCTTGCCTAATTAAAAAGTAATATTCAGGATCGTCTAAATTTTCTGAAGTAGTAAATTTTGAGTTTTTAATATAATAAACAGAATCGTTAACTTTTTTAGTAGTTTCTGTTATTAAAGTACCTCCATTTTGTTCTGTTACAGAATTATAAATTAAACCTTGCTTTGTCTGCGTATTAAAAACAATAGAGTCTGGTTCAATAACGTTTTGTCCTTGTTTAAATACTGGACGCTGTATGTAAACTCCAGAAGTGTCTACAATACCTTTTGCATAAATTAAATCTTTATTAAAGTCTAAAATAATATGTCCAGCAGTAACATCCATATCTTCATAATGCACTTCAGCTTCATTATAAAGGTGCATTTTTGCCTCCTTTTTCTTATATGACATATAATCTTTTGCTTTATAAGATACTGTACTACTTAATAAAGGCTTAGTTTTTATAGTGTCATTTTTGGTAGAGTCACTTGCTTTTTCGTTTAGTACAAGGTCATTTATAGTTACTGTAGTAGTATCTATAAGTTTTGTTTCTGGTTGTTCAGTAACTTCAATAGCAGGCAATTTGGTGCCTTTTTCTGGGATATCACCTTGCGCAAAGCTAAAAGTGTTAATAAACACTGTAAAACTCAGAGTAAAAAGTATGTTAAGTCTGTGTGTACGCAACGCTTTTAAATGTATTTTTGTAAAAGTATGGCTTGGTTTTTGAATTGACAAAACTACATATATTTTTTTGTGAATAATTTAATATTCGTTAAAATTTATAAATCGAGCTAAACGCAATTAAAATTGGTATAACATCTATGCAAACGCACATATTTAAACTTATAGTATCTTTTATAATAGTATTAACATTTAACAGCTTCCAATCTGCTAATGCACAAACAGACAATGATAAATTTATTGTGGTTTTAGATGCTGGTCATGGTGGTAAAGATCCTGGAAAACATACAAAAACTGGTCTAAACGAAAAAGATATAGCTCTAAAGGTAGTTTTAGGTATAGGTAAAATTTTAGAAAAAGATAATGACATTAAAGTCGTTTATACTAGAAAGACAGATGTTTTTGTAGATTTATTTAAAAGAGGAAAAATTGCAAACGATGCAAATGCAGATTTATTTGTATCTATACATTGTAATGCACACAACTCTCAAGCAAGCGGATCAGAAACTTATGTTTTAGGTTTACACCGAAATAAAACAAATTTTGATGTTGCTAAAGCTGAAAACGAAGTTATTTTCTTGGAAGATAATCACGAAGAAAATTATTCTGGTTACGACCCAAATTCGCCAGAGTCATTTATAGGTTTATCCCTTATGCAAGAAGAGTTTTTAGATCAAAGTATAGAGTTAGCAAGCTTAATTCAGAAAGATTTTACAAATAAATTAAAACGTAAAAATAGAGGTGTAAAGCAAGCAGGATTTATTGTTTTACATCAAACAGTAATGCCTAGCGTATTAATTGAAACAGGTTTTGTTACCAATAGTAAGGAAGGTAAGTACCTAAATTCAAAAAAAGGACAATCAGAATTATCCAAATCTATTTCTAATGCTATTCTAACTTTTAAGAAAAAACTAGATGATAACGTAGGTAAATTAGTGGTAGAAGAAACCATAGTAGACACAATATCTACAGATGATAATACCATAAAAAATACGGTTTTTAAAATACAAATAGCTGCAAGTTCTAAAGCTTTAGAACCTAAAGCATACAATTTTAAAGGTCTTAAAGAAGTTTCAAGAGAAAAATCTGGTAAACTATATAAATACTATTACGGTTATACTTCAGATTATAATAAAGCTCAAAAACTACAAATTCAAGCCAAAAACAAAGGATATAAAGATGCTTATATTGTAGCTTATAAAGAAGGAAAACAAATTAAACTGTCCGAAGCCTTAAAAACAGAAGATAAATAGAGTATTCTTTTGTAATTTATTTCTAATTTTGTTACGCAATTTAAATTTAGCATATTGAAACTATCACTAGAAGTTAAAACAGCCATATTAGTTATTCTTGGAATAATTTTTTTCATTTTCGGATTTAGTTATCTAAAAGGAAATAATATATTAGATAGTAATAACACGTATTACACAGAGTTTGATTATAATGCATTATCAAAATCGTCTTCAGTTACTATAAAAGGAAATAATATAGGTAAAGTAACAGATATTGTTTATGATATAGAAACTGGAAAAACTAGAGTTGCTTTTTCTGTAGATAATAATATTAAATTTTCAAAAAACAGTATTATACGTTTGTATAAACCTGGTTTTATGGATGCAAATGCTTTAGCTATAATCTCTGCTAAAGATAATGATATCGCTAATAATGGAGATTTTATTAAGTCTGAGGTAGAGACAAATCTAGTTGACAAATTAACAGGTAATTTTTCAAATATAAGTACAGAATTAGATTCTACTTTAAAATCTGCAGATACTTTATTAGTAAGTCTTAATAGCTTGGTAACAGACAATTCTCAAAATGGAATAAAAAATACTTTGGCAGAATTAAATTCGACTTTAAAATCTTATAAAAATTTATCTTATTCAATAAATAATGTTGTTAAAAAAAATGACGCCAATATTGCAACAATATTAGACAACTTTAAACAAGCAAGTAATGACTTAACGGTTTTGTCATCAGAGTTAAAAAACGCAAATCTTACAAAAACAGTTGCAAGTCTTGAAGCAACGTTAGACAATGTAAATGGTCTATTAGCTAATGTGCAAAATGGAGAAGGCTCTTTAGGAAAACTAATGAGTGATGATAAACTATATGCAAATCTAGAAGGAGCAGCCTTACAAATGGAGCAGCTTTTAGAAGATATGAAATTAAACCCTAAACGTTATGTGCATTTTTCACTTTTCGGAAAAAAAGCAAAACAATATGACGCAGATGGTAATGAGATTAAAAAATAAACCAACAATTCAACCATAAAATGGAGTACTTACCAAATATAATTTTTGCCATAATTCTAATATTAGGGATTGGTTATTTTGCAAACAATGTTAGGAAACTAGTAAGAAACATTAAACTAGGTAAAGATGTAGACGTCTCGGATAATAAAAAGCAACGTTGGAAAAACATGGCTTACATTGCCTTAGGGCAAAGTAAAATGGTAAAGCGTCCAGTATCAGGTTTTTTACACATAGTAGTATATGTAGGTTTTGTAATAATTAACATAGAGGTTTTAGAAATTATTATAGACGGATTATTTGGTACACACAGGATAGGACATACACTTTTACCAGAAGCATTATATGGTTTTTTAATAGGTAGTTTTGAGGTCTTAGCGGTTTTAGTACTTGTAGCAGTTATTGTATTTTGGATTAGACGTAATGTCATTAAAATTAAGCGTTTCATTAAGTCAGAGATGACTGGTTGGCCAAAATCAGATGGAAACTTAATCTTATATTTTGAAATGGTATTAATGACTTTGTTTTTAGTCATGAATGCTACAGACACTGTGTTTCAGGGTTACAATTCAGGAAACATAATCAGTCAACATATTGCACCTTGGTTTAGTGGTTTTTCAGACACAACATTACATATTATAGAGCGTGCAGCTTGGTGGATACATATTATTGGAATTTTAGTATTCTTAAACTACTTATATTTTTCTAAGCATTTACACATATTATTAGCGTTTCCAAACACTTATTATGGCAAGCTAACACCAAAAGGACAGTTTACAAATAATGATGCAGTAACAAAAGAAGTTAAATTAATGATGGATCCAAATGCAGATCCATTTGCAGCAGCACCAGAAGGAGCAGAGGATGAAGTACCAGAAAAATTTGGAGCAAGTGATGTGCAAGATTTAACTTGGGTAAACCTATTAAATGCCTACACATGTACAGAATGTGGACGCTGTACAAGTGAGTGTCCAGCAAATTTAACAGGTAAAAAATTATCGCCACGTAAAATAATGATGGATACCAGAGATCGTCTGGAGGAAGTCGGAAAAATTATAGACATCAATAAAGGTACCTTTGTAGATGACGGAAAACAATTATTAGGCGATTATATTACAACAGAAGAGCTTTGGGCTTGTACAAGTTGTAATGCATGTACAGAAGCCTGTCCAGTAAGTATCGACCCATTAAATATTATTATGGAAATGCGTCGTTATTTAGTAATGGAACAAAGTGCTGCACCAACAGAGTTAAATAACATGATGTCTAATATAGAAAACAATGGTGCACCTTGGCCTTACAACCAAATGGACCGACTAAATTGGAAGGACGAGTAGTTTAATTTGGACGTTACCACAAGGGTCGCTCTTTCGGCAGTCGCTCTCTGCGAGGAGCTTCAACAAAGCCTCAATCGCTAACGCATAAAAAATATAAAACATTGAAATACAGTTTTTTAATAATAATCATTTCAATTTTTAGTTTAACACAACTAAAAGCTCAAGATTATAAAAAAGACTCACTTCAATTTAAAATTATAACTTAGATTAAATATAAATCTGGAGTAGTAGAAAATATTAGTTTAAAAAAAGTAATCTGTGATTATTGCACAGAAACACAAACAGAACAATTAGGATTACAAGCATTAAAATTAGCAGCTTTAGAGCAAGACGATCCAAAAAATAAAAGAAAAAACGGAATTAAAATCCTATCTATTTACATAAGATTATCTAAAGACGATTTTTCTGCAATTAAATAATATAATTATGAGCAATCCACTTATAGTGCCAACTATGGCAGAAATGACAAGCCAAGGTAAAACACCAGATATTTTATTCTGGGTTGGCTCTGCAGGAAGTTATGATGACAGAGCAAAAAAAATAACTAAAGCATTTGTAAAAATATTAAACAAAGCAAACGTAAACTTTGCAGTATTAGGTACAGAAGAAAGCTCTACAGGAGATGTTGCTAAACGTGCAGGAAACGAATTTTTGTTTCAGATGCAAGCTTTTATGAATATAGAGTTATTAAATTCTTACAACGTAAAGCGTATTGTGACTTGCGATCCACACTCATTTAACTGTTTAAAAAATGAATATCCTGGATTAGGTGGTAAATATGAAGTATTACACCATACGCAATTTATTAAGGAGTTAATAGATAATAAAGTCATCCAAATTAAAGAAAATAGTTTTCAAGGAAAACGAATTACTTTTCATGATCCATGTTATTTAGGACGTGCAAACTCAGAATATAAAGCACCAAGAGAAGTATTAGCTATTTTAAACGCCAATATTTTAGAAATGAAACGTAGTAAAGAAACTGCGTTATGTTGTGGTGCAGGAGGAGCACAAATGTTTAAAGAACCAGAAAAAGG
Organism: Olleya sp. R77988; assembly: GCF_044594215.1. GTDB lineage: Bacteria > Bacteroidota > Bacteroidia > Flavobacteriales > Flavobacteriaceae > Olleya. The sequence continues at coordinate 2,520,668 of NZ_CP138988.1, forward strand.
AGATTTAGATGTTAACGAATTAAGAACACAAGATGCTTTAGAAACCAATCCAGAAATAATTGCAACTGGTTGCCCTTACTGCATGACAATGATGTCTGATGGTGTAAAAGTTAAAGAAAAAGAAAATGAAATTAAAGTTTTAGACATAGCAGAACTTATTGCAAGCGCACAAGAATTATAATTTTATTTAAATCTTATACTACAAAATAGTAATTTAAAAATGACTAACGAGATTTTTCTACTTAATATATCTGGACAAGATAAACCAGGGTTAACTTCAAGTTTAACTAATGTTTTAGCACAATATGGAGCTAAAATTTTAGATATAGGACAAGCCAACATACACGATACTTTATCTTTAGGCTTTATGTTTCAAATAGAAACAGGAAACAATTCTGCAGCAGTTTTAAAAGACTTGCTATTTAAAGCTTATGAGCTTGGCGTAACTGCTAAATTCACACCAATTTCATCTGAAGACTATGAGCAATGGGTTGGTATGCAAGGTAAAGACAGATATATCATTACTATTTTAGGCGAAAAATTATCAGCTGAGCAAATATCTGAAGTCACTAAGGTTATTTCAGAAAAAAACTTAAATATTGATGCTATAAAACGGTTAACTGGACGCTTATCTTTGACTAAAGACGAAGAATATCCAAGAGCATCAATTCAACTATCTATTAGAGGTAAAATTGATAATAAAGCAGAGTTTACAGAAAGATTTATGCAAATATCGCATGATTTAGATGTGGATATTGCCTTTCAAGAAGATAATATTTATAGACGTAACAGACGTTTAGTATGTTTTGATATGGATTCTACATTAATACAAGCAGAAGTCATAGATAAATTAGCAGAATTAGCTGGAGTTGGTGATGAAGTTAAAGCCATAACAGAATCTGCAATGCAAGGAGAAATAGACTTTAATGAAAGTTTTAAACGCAGAATGAAGCTTTTAAAAGGTTTAAGCGAAGAAGTATTACAAGATGTAGCAGTTAATTTACCAATTACAAAAGGAGCAAGACGTTTAATAGATACTTTAAAAAGCTACGGATTTAAAACTGCTATTTTATCTGGTGGATTTACTTATTTTGGACACTATTTACAAAAAGAATTAGGTATAGATTATGTACATGCCAATCAATTAGAAATTAAAGATGGAGTGCTTACAGGTGGTTATTTAGGAGAAATTGTAGATGGTAACAAAAAAGCAGAATACCTTAAAGAAATAGCAAAAAAAGAAGGTATAAATATTAGTCAGACTATTGCAGTTGGAGATGGTGCAAATGACCTTCCAATGCTTAATTTAGCTGGACTTGGTATTGCATTTCATGCAAAACCTAAAGTTAAAGATAATGCACAAAGTTCTATATCAAGTATAGGTTTAGATGGTGTATTATATTTATTGGGTTATCATGATAGGCATATAGATTTAATAGAATAATAAAACAAAATGTTAGTAGATTTTAACACATTACCAGAAACATCAAGAGTTTGGATATATCAAGCAAATAGGTCATTCTCTGACACAGAATTAGAAGAAATTAAATCAAAATTAGAAGTTTTTGTTGAAAGTTGGACAGCACATGGTAGCGATTTAAAAGCTGGTTATAGCATACGCTATAAGCGTTTTATTATCATTGCTTTAGATCAAGAATTAAACAAAGCTACAGGCTGTAGTATTGATGCTTCTGTTACTTTTATTCAACAATTAGAAAAAGAATATAGTGTAGATTTATTAGACAAAATGAATGTGTCTTATAAACAAGGAGAATTTGTTGCACATAAAACATTGACCGATTTCAGAAAAATGGCTAAAGACAAAGCTGTGTCTAAAAACACCATTGTTTTTAATAATTTGGTAACAAACATTGGAGAATTAAATGAAAGTTGGGAAATCCCAGCAAGTCAAAGTTGGCACAATCGTTTTTTGAATTAATTGTTTACAAAATTGGTTGTAATTCTATCTTAAAGTCCTTTAATAATAGTCAGAAATGTACTAATTTGGCATAGTTTTTAGTTGTATATTAAAGTACAACTTAATAAGCCTATTTAGTATATGCGAAATTTTTATTCCCTCATCTTATTTTTGGTGTTTTCAAGCTATTTATCAGCTCAAAATACACCAAACCCATTATTAGCAACTAATCCAGAAGCCCAACAAAAATGGGTAGATACTACTTATAATAGTATGACACTGGACGAAAAAATAGCACAACTATATATGGTTCAGGTATTTTCTAATCAAACACAAAAAGAAAAAGCAGCAATTGTTAGCTTAATTAAAGACCATAAAATTGGAGGTGTTATTTATTCTAAAGGTGGACCAATAAGACAAGCAAAACTTAATAATGAGTTACAAGCTGCCTCTAAAACACCTTTGCTAATTGGTATGGATGCAGAATGGGGTTTAAGTATGCGACTAGATTCTACATACTCTTTTCCATGGAATATGACTTTAGGAGCTATAAAAAACAATCAATTAATTGAACAAACTGGTAGACAACTTGGAGAACATTGTAAACGTATTGGTGTTCATTTTAATTTTGCTCCAGTTGTAGATATAAATACAAACCCAAACAATCCAATTATTGGAAATAGATCTTTTGGAGAAGATAGAGATAACGTAACAGAAAAAGCTTTAGCATTTATGAAAGGAATGCAAAACGCTGGTGTTTTAGCAAATGCAAAACATTTTCCTGGTCATGGTGATACAGAAGACGATTCTCATTTAACATTACCAACAGTTGCTTTTGACGAAAAACGTATAGATTCTATAGAATTATATCCATATAAAAAATTGATTAACGAAGGGTTGTCAAGTGTGATGGTAGCGCATTTAAATATTCCTAGTTTAACAAACAGAGAAGGCTTTCCTTCGACATTATCAAAAAATATTGTTACAGATATTTTAAAAGAACGCTTGCAATTTAAAGGTTTGATTTTTACTGATGCTTTAACCATGAAAGGTGCAGCAGATTATGTCGAGTCTAATATGGATGGAAGCAAATCTAACACGACAGTAACAGGTGGCGAGATTGATTTGGCAGCTTTCTTAGCTGGAAATGATGTTATGTTAATGTCAGAAAATGTTCCAAAAGCAATTGCTAAAATGAAAGTTGCTTTTGAAAATGGAGTGATAACGGAAGAGCGTTTAGCGCATTCGGTTAAAAAAATATTAATGGCTAAGTATAAAGTTAACTTGCATAATTATTATCCAATAAGTACTTATAATTTAGTGTCTGATTTAAACAGGATTAAAGATGATGCATTAACAGAGATGTTAATGGAAAATGCTATTACAATTGCTAGAGACACTTTAGGTCAATTACCTTTTAGAAACCTTGAAACTAAAAAAATTGCTTACGTAAGACTTGGAGATAAAAAGGGTTCTTATTTTATAGACGAATTAAGAAAATATTCTAGTGTTCATGAAATTTCGGCTACTACTTTAGATCAATTGATTATCAAATTACAAGCTTATAATACTGTTATAGTTGGATTTCATAAATTTAATGCAAGTCCTTGGAAAAGCTATAAGTTTTCAAATAAAGAGTTAGTGTGGTTACAAGAAATTGCAAGAACAAATAATGTTATCCTTGATGTTTTTGCTAAACCTTATGCGCTATTAGATTTAAAAACAGTAACAAATATAGAAAGTGTAGTCGTTAGTTACCAAAATAGTAAAATTGCTCAAGAAAAATCTGCACAGTTAATTTTTGGAGCTATTCCTGCACGTGGTACTTTACCAGTTTCAGCAGGAGCTTTTTTTAACGTAGGAGATGGTAAGCAGACAAATTCTTTAGAGCGTTTAGGTTACACTATTCCAGAACGTGTAGGTATGTCTCGTTATGCATTAGAAAAAGTAGATTCTATAGCAAATCATGCAGTAAACGCTAAAATGACACCTGGAATACAATTAATAATTGCTAGAAAAGGGAAAGTTATTTATAATAAAAACTTTGGAAAACACACCTATAAAGGAAATGAAAAAGTAAAATTTGATGATGTTTATGATGTAGCGTCTTTAACAAAAATTGTAGGAACTTTACCGTTGTTAATGGAATTAGAAGAGCAAGGTATTGTGTCTTTAGACTCTAAGCTTTCAGAAATTATTCCAGAATATAAAACATCAAACAAAAAAAATGTGACGCTTAAAAAAATGTTGTCTCATTATGCTCAACTTAAACCTTGGATTCCTTTTTACTACAAAACATTAGATTCTGTTACCAAAAGACCATCACCAAAATATTATAAAAAATCACTTCAACCTGGTTTTACAATAAAAATAATGCCAGAACTATATCTAAGAGACGATTATAAAGATTCAATAAACTCTATAATTAAAGACACAGATTTATTGTCAAGGTTAAGGTATAGATATAGTGATTTACCATATTACATTTTAAAACAATACATAGAAGGTCATTATGATAAGCCTTTAAACGAGTTGGCTCAAGACCATTTTTATAAGTCTTTAGGCGCAAATAACACAATGTATAATCCTTATAATAAAATTAGTAATTCTAGAATTGCACCATCAGAAAATGATGACTATTATCGTTACCAAAAAGTACAAGGATACGTACATGATATGGGAGCAGCTATGCAAGGTGGTGTTGGAGGTCACGCAGGAGTTTTTAGTAATGCAAATGATATTGCAAAAATAATGCAATTGTATTTGCAAAAAGGATTTTATGGAGGAAGACGTTACTTTAAAAGCGAAACTTTAGATAAATTTAATACCTGTTATTATTGCGAAAGTGATGTAAGAAGAGGTGTAGGTTTTGATAAGCCACAATTAGGTGATGTTGGTCCAACTTGTGGATGTGTAAGTATGACTAGTTTTGGGCATTCTGGATTTACAGGTACTTATGCTTGGGCAGATCCAGAACATGAAATTGTTTACGTTTTTATGGCAAACAGAACCTATCCAACGTCTAAAGGAAAAAACACACTACTAAGAGAAGATATTAGAACTAATATTCAAGCAGCAATTTACGAAGCAATTATAGATTAAATTGTAAGATTTAATAAATTAATCAGACCAAGTAGAAAACTAAATAAATAACATGAAAATAGGCATAGTATGTTATCCAACATTTGGAGGAAGTGGAGTAGTAGCTACAGAATTAGGCTTAGAGTTATCTAAACGTGGTCACCAAATTCATTTTATAACCTATAATCAACCTGTAAGATTAGAATTGCTAGGTAATAATGTGCACTTTCATGAAGTAAATGTGCCAGAATACCCTTTATTTCATTATCAACCTTACGAGTTGGCTTTGTCAAGTAAATTGGTTGATATGGTCAAACTCCATAAGATAGAAATACTACATGTGCATTATGCAATTCCACATGCTTATGCAGCATATATGGCTCAAAAAATGCTTCTTGAAGAAAATATTTATGTACCAATAGTAACAACGCTTCATGGTACAGATATTACTTTAGTTGGTAGTCATCCGTTTTACAAACCAGCAGTAACCTTTAGTATAAATAAATCAGATGCAGTTACTGCAGTATCTAAAAGTTTAAAAGATGACACTTTACGTTTATTTGATATTAAAAATAAAATTAATGTCGTAACCAATTTTATTGACATCAATAAATTTAGTCATGGGTTTACAGATTGTCAAAGAGCAATGATGGCAAAAGATGAAGAAAAGATAATTACTCACATTAGTAACATGCGTGAAGTAAAACGTATTCCTGATGTTATTAACACGTTTTATAATATTCAAAAAGAAATTCCTGCAAAGTTAATGATGGTTGGAGAAGGACCAGAACGTGAACCAGCTGAGCGTTTATGCCAAAAACTAGGAATTAGTGACAAAGTAGTATTCTTTGGAAACAGTAACGAAATTGATCGTATTTTATGCTTTTCAGATTTATTTTTACTGCCTAGTAAAACCGAAAGTTTTGGGTTATCTGCACTAGAAGCTATGGCATCTGGAGTTCCTGTTATATCTAGTAATACAGGAGGAATACCAGAAGTTAATAAAGACGGATTCTCTGGGTTTTTAAGTAATGTTGGAGATATAGATGCTATGAGTAAAAAGGCACTCTATATTTTAAAAGATGAAACAGTTTTAAAAACATTTAAGGCTAATGCTAAAATACAAGCAAAAACCTTTGATATTCATCAAATAGTTCCTCAATATGAAGCTATTTATCAAGAAACACTTTCAAAATGTAAAGTTTTAAATTAATTATAAAATAAAAAACCACCTATTAAGGTGGTTTTTTATTTGCTATATTATTTTATTAGAATTTATATCTAACGCCTAAAGCTATATCAAAATCTAAATCATCTCTATAATCACCAAAACCTAATTCAGGTCTAAAGTCTAAAGAGAGTAGTAGCGGAATATCAAAATTATATTCAACACCTACATTACCTGCTGCAAAAATAAAAGTTTCATCATCAATAAGATTAGTATCAAAACTATATGATGCAATACCACCTCCAACACCAGCATACCAATTAAAGTCTCCATCTAATACCCAAACCCATTGGTATAAACCAGTAAGTTTAAAACCATTATAACCAGATCCAGATCTCCAACCAAAATCAGCTTCCAATCTATTATTGCTTCCTAAAGCGTGTTGATAAGATATTTCAGCTCCAAAACCATCACTATCTCCTAGACGCAGTCCAATTGCATGATCAGAGATCTCTTGAGCGCTTACAAATGAAGTGATTCCAATACAAGCGATAATTAATAAAAATATTTTTTTCATAAGTTTTATTTTATAGTGTTACACAAATTTAATTTTTTTTGATTGAATTTTAAACCTTTTAAACTAAAATAGCGTTTATATCATTAATAACTATTAAACGTAATAAATTCAATTTTATTTAATTAAAAAAGCCAATGAAATAAATCATTGGCTTTTTTTAAACATAACAAACTATAATAGAGTTCTATTTTGCAATAGAAACATCAATTCTTCTGTTTTTTGCTCTTCCTTCTGGAGTTGCATTATCACCAATTGGTTCAACAGATCCCATTCCTTTAGTAGATATGCGAGATCCATCTATACCTTTTTCAACTAATTTGTTTTTAACAGATAACGCTCTGCTTGCAGATAACGTATTGTTTCCTTCTACAGATCCAGTGTTGTCTGTATGACCTCTAAATAAGATGTTTACTTTAGGGTAAGCTTTCATAATAGCAGCAACATTATCTATTTGATTCATAGAGTTTGCATCTAAAGCATCAGAGCCTGTGTTAAAGTATAATCTATCAAAAGCATAATATTTTCCAGCTTCAAATTTTCCGTCTTTTATGTAACTTAAAAAGTTGTCTTCAAATCCTCCTTCTGGAATACTTAACTCAGTACCATTTGGTAGTTTAGAACTAAAAAAGTTTCCAATTGCGTCACCAAAAGCATTTACTACTTTTCCTGAAGCATCTACAATACCACCAGCTACATTACTAATTGCATTTCCAGCTGCATCAACAGCATTACCTGCTGCATCTACTGTTGTTTTTACTATGTTTCCAGCAGCATCAACAACATTACCTGCTGCGTCTACTGTTGTTTTTACTACATTACCAGCTGCATCTACTACATTACCTGCTGCATCTACTGTTGTATTTATTACGTTTCCAGCTGCATCTACTGCAGAGTTGGTTGTGTTTTTAACAGCTCCTGTAGTTTCGTTTGCTGCATCTTTAACATTATCCATTAAAGATTTATCAGCATCACACCCTTTAATTAAAAAGAAAGCAAATAATAAACCTATTAAACCAATTGCCCATGGTAGTATTTTTTTGATTAATGAGCCACCAGCTTTAACAGCTCCTGTTGCAGTATCTGCAGCTGCTCCTGTTAATTTACTAGCTCCATCAAATGCAGCTTTTCCAGCGTTACCTGCTAAATCTGCAGCTCCACCAACAACTTTTCCTGCACCATCAACTACAGCTTTTCCAGCATCACCTGCTAAATCTGCAGCACCTCCAACGACTTTTCCTGCACCATCTAATACTGCCTTTCCAGTATCACCTGCAAAACCTAATGCTCCACTTGCTAAACTTCCTAATTTATCAGAAATACCAGAAAAAGATCCTAATCCTAATAAAGATGTTAATCCTGCTGGTGCTAATTTATCTAAGAAGCTACCTTGGTTAGATAGCATTCCTACAAATGACCCAACATCCATACCTGATGATTTTTGTTTTCCTAAAACACCACCAACTAAAGAACCTGCAACACTTAATATTGAAGAAGAAGAGTCTTTGCTCATTCCAGAAACTGAACCTATTAAGTCTGTTACTCCTGAAGCTTTATCTCCTAAAACATTTTTGACTAAATCTAATCCTTTATTTAAAAAACCTTCAGATTGCTCTCCTCCAGCTTCTAATGCATTGGATACGTTTCCTAATTCACTACCATCTCCAAGCATGTTAAAAATTGAAGAAGCACCTTCACTAGTTGATGCTTTGTCCATAATACCTCCTAATAAAGCAGGTGCAGCAGCCATTAATCCTTTTTGTACATTGTCACTGTTTTCTCCTCCTAATAAGTTTGAAACATTTCCTAATACTTTATCAGATAATTGCTCTTTAAATAAGTTTAATAGATTTGTTGTCATTTATATATTTTTTTAAGTTAAATTGTTAATAATACAAATGTATTTATATCTTAAGCTTTTCTATTTTTGTTGAGATAACTAAATTACTAACATCGACAAAACGCATTAAAACACCGACGTATTACACTATTTGTTAACTTTTTATTTAGTTAAATGAACAAATTATATTTAAAAGAGCTGGAAAACAGTTTGTTAGGAGAGTTGCATTATGATGATTTGCTTAAATCTATTTATGCTACTGATGCATCAGTATATAGAATGTTGCCATTAGCTGTTGCTTATCCTAAAAATAAAGAGGATATTAAAATACTTATCTCTTTTGCTAAACAATATAAAACATCTTTAATTCCTAGGACTGCTGGAACATCTCTAGCTGGTCAATGTGTTGGGACAGGAATTATAGTTGATGTTTCAAAATATTTTACTAACATCATTTCTTTAGATAAAAAAAGCAAAACGGTTGTTGTTCAACCAGGTGTGGTAAGGGATCAATTAAATAATTATCTGAAACCTTTTGGTCTATTTTTTGGTCCAAATACATCAACCTCTAATCGTTGTATGATGGGTGGAATGGTTGGAAACAATTCTTCAGGTACAACATCTATTAAATATGGTGTAACTAGAGATAAGGTTATTGAATTGCAAACTGTTTTAAGCGATGGAAGTAATACTGTTTTTAAGTCATTAAGTACTAAAGAATTACAGAGTAAACTAAATTTAAAAACCTTAGAAGGACAAATTTATAAACAGTTGCATACAGATTTGACTTCTAAAAGTATTACCGATGAAATAAATACACACTTTCCAAAACCAGAAATACATAGAAGGAACACAGGTTATGCAGTAGATGAATTACTTAAAGATGAAGGCTTTAATATTTCTAAGCTATTAGCAGGAAGTGAAGGTACGCTTGCGTTTACAACTCAAATAACCTTGCAGCTAGATATATTGCCACCTGTAAACAGAGTAATGGTAGCTATGCATTTTAAAACAATCGAAGATTGCTTAAATGCTGTTAATCCAGTAATGGAACACGATTTGTTTACGTGTGAGATGATGGATAAAACTATTTTAGATTGTACAAAACATAACAAAACACAACAAGAAAATAGATATTTTATAGAAGGAGATCCTAAAGCTATTCTAATGTGCGAAGTGCGATCTAATACATTAGAAGACGTAAAAAACAAAGCTAATAGTCTTATTAAAACTATTGAAAAAACAGGTTTAAGTTATGCTAATCCTATTTTAATAGAAGATGAAATTGATAAAGCTAATAACTTGCGTAGTGCTGGTTTAGGGCTTTTAGGAAACATTATAGGAGATAAAAAAGCGGTTGCTTGTATTGAAGATACAGCTGTAGCCTTACCAGATTTAGCCAATTATATAAAGGAATTTACAGCGTTAATGAAACGTTATAATCAAGACGCAGTGTATTACGCACATGCAGGAGCTGGCGAATTGCATTTACGCCCAATATTAGACTTAAAACAAGCTGAAGATGTTATGTTGTTTAGAAAAATAACAACAGATGTAGCGCATTTAGTAAAAAAATATAATGGCTCTTTTAGTGGAGAACATGGTGATGGTATTGTTAGAGCTGAGTTTATTGAATTAATGATTGGAGAAAAGAATTACAATTTATTAAAGACTATAAAACACGTTTTTGATCCTGAAAACATCTTTAATCCTGGAAAAATAGTTGATGCTTTTCCAATGGATAAAAATTTGCGTTATCAACCAGATAGATTAGAGCCTAAAGTTGAAACTTTGTTAGATTTTTCAGCATCTCAAGGAATTCTGCGTGAAGCAGAAAAATGTAATGGCTCTGGTGATTGCAGAAAGTTACCAGAATTTGGAGGTACCATGTGTCCAAGTTACAGAGCTACAAAAAATGAAAAAGATACCACTAGAGCTAGAGCTAATGCATTAAGAGAATATTTGACAAGCTCTGAAAAAGCTAATAAATTTAATCATACAGAATTAAAACAAGTTTTTGATTTATGTTTAAGTTGTAAAGCTTGTGCTAGCGAGTGTCCAAGTAGTGTAGATGTAGCCAGTTTGAAAGTGGAATTTTTATACCAATTCCAGAAAGAAAACGGAGTTTCGATTAGGACAAAACTATTTGCTTATAATAATAAACTAAATCAGTTTGGAAGACGATTTAAAGGTGTGACAAATTTTATGTTTTCAAACGGGATAACTTCAATTTTAATTAAAAAAAGTTTAGGTATTGCTTCAAAACGAAGCTTACCTTTATTGTCAAGTATTAGTTTAATAAAACATTATCAAATTATTAAAAATCAATTAGTTAAAAATAATTTTATTAAAACAATTTATTTGTTTTGCGATGAATTTACTAACCAATTAGATTCAGAGATTGGTCAGGATGCTATTCAGCTTCTAACAGCTTTAAATTACAAAGTTATAATAATAAACAATGCAGAATCTGGTCGTGCTTTTATATCCAAAGGATTATTAGAACAAGCAAAAAAAGTAGCTAATAAAAACATTGAAATTTATAAGGATTTAATAACAGAAAACACACCTTTGGTAGGTATTGAGCCATCCGCAATTTTAACCTTTAAAGATGAATACCCAAGATTAGCAGACAACAAGGTATTAGCAGAGAAAATAGCAAAACATACTTTTCTAATTGAAGAATTTTTAAGTAACGAAGTCGCAATTGGTAATATAAAAGCAGAGCAATTTAGTTTAGAAGCAAAAACTATAAAATTTCATGGTCATTGTCATCAAAAAGCACAAAGCAATCAAATACATAGTTTTAATGTATTAAATCTGCCTAAAAATTATAAAGTAACTTTAATACCAAGCGGTTGTTGTGGTATGGCTGGAAGTTTTGGCTACGAAAAAGAACATTATGATATTAGTATGCAAGTTGGCGAACAAACTTTATTTCCTGCTGTTAGAAAAGCACCAGAAACTACTACTATAAGTGCAAATGGTACAAGTTGTAGGCATCAAATAAAAGATGGAACACAACGTATTGCATTCCATCCAGTAACTATTTTAAAAGAAGCTTTAATATAATTTACTCAGTAATTGTGTAGCTTGTTAAAACTTGAGTATTAGTAACAGATAACGATGTTGGGAGCATACTTAAATCTACACCTAACTGTTGTAAAATTGAAACAGTATTTGGGTTTAATGTATAACCAGAATCTGCTTCAGCATTAATTAAACCAATGTTTTTAGCATAAAAACTATCTACAGATAGGACTTCTTGAGGATCTAAAATTGAGATTACTTGCGTGAATCCACCAACAGAAATTTCTGTGTAAACAGACAATTCTAAAGTAATATTTGCAGAAGTTACAATATCATAAATTGTTCCGTCTACAGTTAAACTGCTTAGATTTTCTAATTGTTTACTTTTTAATGTGTAGTCAATACTTATAGGGTAACCTTGCAAATCTTGAGAAAACGTACCAGTTTTTTCAGATAATTGTTGACCATTATTTGCTTGCGTATTATATAATAGCGCATTATCTAATTGTATTTCAAAATCAAAACCATCAATAGGTAAGCCTATTGTTCCGTTTGCTGCTAATGTAGTTTCTGTACGTGTTAATTCGCCACTTGTTAAAATACCACTCATTGTACCATTAGCAACACCTCCTTGATTAACAGATAAGGTAAAACCTGTTGTAGACTCGCTTTCAACAGTTAAAACATCTTGACTTGGTGTTACGTCATTAGTACTATTATCTGTATTCTCTACATCGTAATTCCAGGTATCAGCGACAGTTAGCGGAAAAAAATTACCATTATATTCTTGTTGTTCTGTTCCATCTGTTTCTTGTGTAGATTCATCATCGCAACTAAAAAGTAAAATGCTTATTATTAATATTGAAGTAATCTTAAAAAGTTTCATTTAATTTATTTTTTACAAAGAAACACAATATTGATTTAAGAACAAAAACACATAATTTATTTTATTAAGTTTAAAGAATCCTTAATAATTGCTGTTTTTATAACTAGTATTATCATTTTTTATAATATCAATTTATTAAGGTTTTGTTTCACTATTATTTATGATTACTTTAGCCTAAATTAATTAATTTATGGCAGGAAATAGTTTTGGAAACTTATTTAAATTGACCACTTTTGGAGAGTCTCATGGTGTTGCAATTGGTGGAATTATTGATGGGTGTCCTCCAGGAATAACTTTAGATTTTGATGCAATTCAGATTGAAATGAATAGGCGTAAACCAGGACAATCTGCTATTGTAACACAACGTAAAGAGCCAGATGAAGTCAAGTTTTTATCAGGGATTTTTGAAGGTGTGACTACAGGAACACCAATTGGTTTTGTTATTGAAAACTCCAATCAAAAATCTCACGATTACTCACATATCAAAGATAGTTACAGACCAAGTCACGCAGACTTTGTATATGACAAAAAATATGGGTTTAGAGATTATAGAGGAGGAGGTCGTAGTTCTGCAAGAGAAACTGCAAGTCGTGTTGTTGCTGGAGCAATTGCAAAGCAGTTTTTAAAAAATATTAAGATTAACGCATTTACATCATCTGTTGGAGATATTTTTATAGATAAACCCTATCAAGATTTAGATTTTTCTAAAATAGAAAGTAATGATGTGCGTTGTCCAGATACTGCTATTGCAGAAAAAATGATTGGTCGCATTAAGCAAATACGTAAAGAAGGAGATACCATTGGTGGTACTATAACTTGCGTTTTACAAAATGTACCAATTGGGTTAGGCGAACCTGTTTTTGATAAATTGCATGCAGATTTAGGAAAAGCTATGCTATCTATTAACGCTGTTAAAGGTTTTGAATATGGTAGTGGGTTTTGTGGTGCAAAGATGAAAGGTAGTGACCACAACGATCAATTTAATATTGATGGAACAACAAAAACTAATTTGTCTGGAGGAATCCAAGGAGGAATTAGTAACGGAATGGATATTTATTTTAGAGTCGCTTTTAAACCTGTTGCCACTTTAATACAGAAATACGAAACCATTAATAAAGATGGAGAAATTGTAGAAATGCAAGGAAAAGGAAGACATGATCCTTGTGTTGTGCCAAGAGCTGTACCAATTGTTGAAGCTATGGCAGCTTTAGTTTTAGCAGATTATTATTTGATAAATAAAATGTATAAATAATGACAATAAAAGATTTTTTTAGAATCTCTTTAAAAGCTTTAGGGTTATTATTAATTATTAGTGTAATTACATTAATACCTAGCTTTTTTTTAGATATATCTGATGGTTTTGGAGTAATTTTATATTACTTGTTTTCTATAGTATTAATGGTATTTGTTGCTTTTTTTATAATTTCTAAATCAGATTACGTTATTGAAAAACTTAAACTAGATTCTGGATTTGATAATGATTTATTAAAATTAAACAATATAGGAGATCAAAAAATAATACAAATCGCTTGTGTTTTGATAGGCTTATATATAATTACAAGTGCTTTACCATCTGTTTTATTAGAAGCGTTTCAATATTTTAAATATAATGCTTCAGGAGACAGTCTAATAGATTTACCTATGCATAGTACAAATTATTTTTATTTACAATTAGTCTACTTTTTATTGGGATTAATTCTTATAGGAATAAGAAAACAAATTAGTTCATTTTTTAAATAAATTACAACCTAAGTTTGTTAATAAAAAACATATGAAAAAACTAGCATTACACTGGAAAATAATAATTGGGATGGTTTTAGGAGTCATCTTTGGATTTATTATGAATTCTGTTGGAGGAGGAAAAGGTTTTGTAACGGATTGGATTGCACCATTTGGAACCATCTTTATTAATCTTTTAAAATTAATTGCTGTTCCATTAATACTAGCATCTTTAATTAAGGGGATTTCAGATTTAAAGGATATTTCAAAGATTAAATCTATGGGATTACGTACCATAGGTATTTATATTGGTACAACATTAATTGCTATAATCATTGGTTTAAGTATAGTAAATATTGTTAAGCCAGGAGAAGGAATGTCTAAAGAAACAATTGCAAAAATCGAAACAACATTTAAAGGTAACGCAGATGTTATGATTGGTAAAGCCAAAGTAACACAAGATGCTGAACCTTTACAGGCTTTAGTCGATATTTTTCCTAGTAATATTTTCTTTTCTTTTAGTGATGCTAAAGGTAAACCAGCAATGTTGCAAGTTATTTTCTTTGCATTATTTGTAGGTATTTGTTTGCTATTAATTCCTGAGAAAAAAGCAAAACCATTAGTCGATTTCTTCGATTCTTTAAACGAAGTCGTCATGAAAATGGTGGATTTAATCATGTTATTTGCGCCTTATGCAGTCTTTGCTTTAATGGCAAATGTTATTATTGCTTTTGATGATACTACAATTCTTGTTAAACTATTAGGTTATGCAGCATGTGTTGTTGCTGGTTTGTTTTTGATGATATGTTTTTACATGCTGCTAATTAAAGTATTTACAAAAAAATCACCTTTATGGTTTTTAAAACAATTTAGTCCAGCACAATTATTAGCGTTTTCTACAAGTAGTAGTGCTGCAACATTACCAGTTACTATGGAACGTGTTGAAGAGCATTTAGGAGTTGATAAAGAAGTGTCAGGTTTTGTGTTACCAGTTGGTGCAACCGTAAATATGGATGGAACAAGTTTATATCAAGGTATTGCAGCAGTATTTATTATGCAAGTTATTTGGCCAGAAGGATTAACGTTTACCAATCAATTAGTTATTGTTGGAACAGCATTGTTAGCTTCTATAGGTAGTGCAGCTGTCCCTAGTGCAGGAATGGTGATGCTAGTTATTGTATTAGAAGCTATTGGTTTTCCAGCAGAATTATTACCAATTGGATTAGCATTAATATTTGCAGTAGATAGACCATTAGATATGTGTAGAACTGTTGTAAATGTAACAGGAGACGCTACAGTATCAATGCTAGTTGCTAAGTCATTAGGTAAGCTTCATGATCCACAACCTAAAGAATGGGATGATAATTATGAAAAGGTTAAATAAATAATCAACTACATTTTAATTTAATAAAAAATATAGTGAATTACTTACCCCAAATTTATTTTGGGATAGCATATTCATTTATAATTTTTTTTTCTAACTTTATTAAACTAACCAAACATAACCTAAAAGCATGAATATTTGTTTTATCATGTATCCTTGGGAAGATATTGACCCAGAAAACGATACAAGCTTAGCACTAATAAAAGAGTGTGTTAAACGTAATCATGGTGTTGCTATGTGCACACCTGCAAATTTAACTATTAGAGATAGTGTTACTAATGCCTTTTGCACAGTAATTGGTAGACAAGAAAAAGTACCTTCGTCTTTAAAAGCGTTTTATAAAAAAACTCAAATAAGAGAAGAAATGCTACCACTTGCTGGTTTTGACGCTATTTTCTTTAGAGCTAATCCACCTTTAGACCCAATTATGCTTAATTTTTTGGATTCTGTTAAAGATGATGTGTTTATAATCAACTCGCTTGAAGGTATGCGAGAAGCAAACAATAAGCTATATACAGCAGCTTTTGGAGATGCACACAGTAATATTATACCAAATACACATGTGTCAAAAAACAAGCGCTATTTAGTACAGCAGATAAAAGAAAGTAAAGCAGATAAAATGATACTAAAACCATTAAATGGTTTTGGAGGCTTAGGTGTTATTTTAATAGAAAAATCGGCAATGAGTAATATTAACTCGTTATTAGATTTTTACATTAATAGTTCTGGAGATGGAAGTTCTAATTATGTCATTCTTCAAGACTATATAGAAGGAGCAGATCAAGGTGATGTTAGGATATTACTACTTAATGGAGAGCCTGTTGGTGCTATGAAGCGAGTGCCTGGAACAGATGACCATCGCTCAAATGTGTCTGCTGGAGGAAGCGTACAAAAACACACTTTAACAAAAGAAGAAAAAGCATTATGCAAACAAATTGGACCAAAACTAGTTAAAGATGGGCTTTATTTTGTTGGTATTGATGTTATTGGTGGAAAATTAGTAGAAGTTAATGTAATGTCTCCAGGAGGCATCACCTATATTAATAAAGTTTATAAAAATAAGTATAGAGTAGAAGAAAAAGTAATTGACTTTTTAGAAAGCAAAGTATTAGATAATTTGGAAGCTTTTAATAGACGCTCTAGATTACGTAAAGCAGTAGAAGACGCTTAATAGTAAAAAAATTAAACACAATGGAAGGTTTTGGAGATGTAGTTTCGGTTGAGTGGTTAAAAGATCATTTAAGCGATGATAATCTTATTATTTTGGATGCAACTATACCAAAAGTTTCTGGCAATGTTTCAGAATTGTCTAAGTTACAAATACCAAACACTCGTTTTTTCGATATTAAAAACAAGTTTAGCAATACGTCTGCAGAATTTCCAAATACGATACCTTCTAAAATTCAGTTTGAACAATCTGCACAACAATTAGGAGTTAATAAAGATAGTTTTATTGTAGTTTATGATAGTTTAGGAATGTACTCTAGTCCACGTGCTTGGTGGTTGTTTAAAACTTTTGGGCATCAAAATGTAGCAGTTTTAAATGGTGGGTTACCAGAATGGTTAAATTCTGGTTTTTCTACTGAGAGCAAACAAGTGATAGCATATTCAAGCGGAAATTTTGAAGCTAAATTTAATCAAGATAATGTTGTCTATTTTGAAGAGCTAGAGAAAATATCTCAAGATTCTAATTATAAAATTATAGATGCACGATCAAGTGATAGATTTAATTGTATAGTTGCAGAACCTAGAAAAGGTTTACGATCTGGAATAATACCAAATTCTAATAATTTACCTTTTCAAAATATTTTAGATAACAATACATTAAAAGCAAAAGCACTTATTAAACAACAATTTAAAGTCTTAGCACAACCAAATCAACATTTAGTATTTACTTGTGGTTCTGGTATTACAGCATGTGTTTTAAGCTTAGCAGCAACAACTTTAGGGTATTCTAACAGTGTCTATGATGGCTCTTGGACAGAATATGGAAGTTTAAGAAAACAAAACCAATAAATGAAAAAACATTTAGAGAAAGCAAGTTTTTTTATAGAGCAAAAAATAAAATTTATTTTGCCTATTTTTATTGTTATTACATCATTATTACATTACAATAGGGTTTTTGGGAACTATGATAGTTTTTTATTTAAAGCACAAAGGTATTTTCAGAGTATTAGTTTAGATTTTTTAAACATAGATTTATTTAAGTTTAATTTTACTAACAGTCATGGGGATTTTACAAGGATTAATGTTTTAGAAATTTTATTTCTTTCAATTTTAATAATCGCCTATATATTATATCATTTAAGTAAAGGAAAAGAAAAACGATTACTTCAGTTTTGTTTCTCTTTATTCTTTATGTTTAGCGTTGTACGTTTATTTTTGTTTTTCTTTTTTGTTTTTAAAAATTTAGCAATTGATTTTTACGGATTAACCTATTTGATTACAGTTTCGTTTTGGTTATTATTATTTTATTTGATAGTTAAAATTTTAAGTAAAGACGAAAAATTAAAAACTCAAAAGTACAAGCTATTAGATCAATATCCCGAGTTTAAGCTAAAACGCGCTACAAAGTGGCAACGTTTTTTTCATTTAATTGTAGATGCTTGGTTAGGTATTATGGTAACCTCAAACTTAATTAGAATATTACCAAGAAAACCTTTAAATGCTTTAGTTGATTTAATTGGTCAACGTTATACTTTAACCATTGTTGTGCTAGTATTTATTACCATATATTATATAATTGTAGAGCTAGTATTTAAATCTTCGCCTGCAAAATATTTAACCCAAACTAAAATTGTTAGCTTATCAGGACAACCAATAACATCTGGTAATATAATTATTAGAAGTTTTTCTAGACGTATACCATTTAATCCGTTTTCGTTTTTAGGAAATGAAAGCGATTTAGGTTGGCATGATTCATTATCTAAAACAACAGTTGTTCAGCTTAAAAGACAAGGTAAACATGGTAGTTGGTATTGGTTAATTATTCCGTTTTTTTTATTAATTACTGCGTTTATATATTTTGGAAATCAATATTTAAAGGATTACAGATGGAGTAAAATAAGAGAGAACCAATATAAAAATCAAATTTATGATATAAACAATAAGCTTAATAATTTAAGCGAATCTGATTTTATTACAATAGGAGAAACTAATGACAGTTATAGTAGTAATTACTATCTAAAAGTATCATTTATTACTGAGGACTCTGTTGAATGTTTTGTTATAGATAAAAACACTTACAAAGCAAATACCTTAAGAAAAGCAGATCAGTTTTATGGTGGTTATTATTATGACTTAGACATTGTTACCCTTAGCAAATCACAATTAGAAGCTGCAGTATGTGATGTGTCTAATTTTGATAACGATTTTATAGATTGTGGTACACAATTATTAAAAGATAAAGGTAATATGCGTATCAAAAAAATTGAATCAAATAATCAACCTTCTTTAGTGTTTGATAATATTAACTTTTATAATAACAGAAAAGCAGATAAATCTAATTTTACTATTAAATTAAAAAACACAATAAATACGCTTTCTATATTAAATATTGAAGTTGATAATAAAGAGGTAGAGATAACGTCAAAACTACCAATTACCTCAAGTTATGGATATAGCGATTCAACATATACTATTCAAGGAAAAGGATTGGTAGCAAATCAAGATGCTACTTTTAAAATAAGTATCTTAGATAAAGCAACTAATAAAAGGTTTTTATATCAGCTAACAATAGAAGGTAAATATAAAAAAGAGTTTAAATTGATAAAAAAAACATAATTATGGAACATCCCAATACGTGGTCAAAAGACGAATTATTAACCTACATATTACTATTTGTAGCACATTCAGATTTAGACGAAACTAAAAAAGAAAAAGACTATATTTTATCAAGAGTAGATAACGAAGTTTACCAACGTGTACAAGATAAATTTGAAGAAGATAATGACTATCAAAGTATACAAAACATTATTGAAGCTGTAAAAACTCACGATTATTATCGTAATGATTTAGCAGATTTGTTTGCAGACATTAAATTAATGGCTTTTGCAGATGGAGAAATGGATATTATGGAAAAAACAATTTATAATCAATTGAAGAAGATATTACAGTAAAATGCAACGTTTAAGTATCAATCAAATCATTAATAAAATTGAAGCAGAAGAAGTGTTTCATGCTATTTCAGAAGACTATTCGTTTACTTTAAAAATTGATAGCTATGTACATTATGTCTGTGGAGCAGTACATGATGGACATCAATTTAGAAAAGAACTTTGGGACAATTGTTTGCATACAGAATATGAACGTTGGTACGAGGAAGATCCAGAAACCAAAAACATGGTAGCATCGCATCCAATTGTTATTGCTGGAATGGATTCACGTTTTGAATATGATTTAAATCGTGCGCCTGAAACTGCAATTTATGAGGATGCTTGGGGAAAACAACTTTGGAAAAACCCTTTACCTAAAACACAAAAGCAACAATCTTTAGATAAACACGCTAATTTTTACAAAGTTGTAAAAGCATTAATTAGCAAAATTGAAAGCAAATTCAATATGTGTATTGTTTATGATATGCATAGTTATAACTGGAAACGTTGGGATAGGGAAGTACCAACCTGGAATTTAGGGACTTCAAACGTTGATAATGACAGATTTGGAAATGATATAGAAGCTTGGAGGCAAAGTTTAAGCGAATTGCAATTACCAAACGGAATTAAAAGCACCTCAAAAATTAACGATACGTTTCAAGGCAATGGATATTTCTTAAAATTTATTACGCATAACTTTAATAATACATTAGTTTTGGCAACTGAAATTGCAAAGGTATATTGTGACGAATATGACTACATTATGTATCCAGAAGTAGTCGCAGCAGTTGAGAATCAACTAAAAAACAGATTGGTAACACACGCAAATGCTTTTTATAAAGCGCACAGATAATGGCAGAGACTTTAGAAGAAAAATACCAAGATTTATTTGATATAGACTCTAACTTAAACCGTTTGGTTAAAAAGATAGAACTACTTAATTACATTAATCCATTAAATATTGAAAGCGAAAAAAAACAGTTTTTTGGAGCTAAATATAATTATGAACCTACTTTTAAATATCCCAAACTTAGGTTTAATGGTTATAAATTACATCGTTTATTTTTCTCTCAACGATTAGAACGTATAAAAGATGATGATATACGCGATTTATACAAGGATATAATCTATGAATATTCAGGTTTAATTGAATGTATTGAAACGATAGGAAAAGGCAAAAAATTTTACTACAACAGTCTAAAAAGCTTCGGAACACCTACAGAGCGTGATATTGAAAACGCTAAGTTTATATTGCGTTTTGATGATTCTGGATTTGAAGAAGATTTATTACCGCTTTATAATGTAGACGATGCAATAGCGTATTTTGAAGATTATAAAAAACGTTACGACTTTGATTTTACAATAAAAAAATCGACAAATATATCTGCAGCAGCAATGGTGCAAAACAATACGCAAACATTAGTATTACGCAAAAATCATAAGTTTAGTAAAAACCAATTAGCAGTTTTAGCTAATCATGAAATTGGTGTGCATATGGTCACAACTTTTAATGGTTTAAACCAACCTTTAAAAGTGTTCTCTAATGGGTTTCCTAATAATGTAGAAACACAGGAAGGTGTTGCTGTATATTCTGAGTATATGTCTGGAAACTTAACCATAACACGTTTAAAAGAACTAGCATATCGCGTTATTGCAGCAGACAGTTTGGCTAAAGGTTACAGTTTTTCTGCTACTTTTGACTTATTGCACAACCAATATAAATTAAATAGAGATAAAGCATTTGTAGTTACACTTCGTATACACAGAGGTGGAGGTTTTACTAAAGATTATTTATACTTAACTGGATTAAAAAAAGTGTATGACTATGCAAAATCTGGTAAAGACTTGGATGTATTATTAACAGGAAAAGTAACTTTAGAGTATAAAGATGTAATCTTAAAAATGCAAGATTTAGGCTTAGCAATGCCATCAAAGCATTATACAGATGCCTTTTTAGAAAACAACAACACCAACAAAAATTTCGATTTTATTTTAAATAGCTTAAAATAAAAAAGCCTTAAAGTCATTAATTAGTCCCTAGTATAATACTATGTTAATACAGGTTAGACAATACCTTGTATTAAAACTTAATCTGTTCCAACCTAACAGAAGGATGGCTTAAGCTAACATAAAGACTTTAAGGCTTATATCAACCTCATACTCAAAATTAATACTCATGTAGCTTTAATACAATTGGTTTTGAGTAAACAGTACGTTTCATTACGTGAAGTCTCCTTTTTAATGAGTAAAGTTTGAAGTCGTTATTTCTAATCCAAAAATTTAGACTTTAAATCTGGAGTTGGTATCATGCAAGCGTCTTGTTTTCCGTACCATTTATAACGATTTTTAGCTACATAATCATACACCCAATTTCTTATAAATGGTGGTATTATAAAAAACACCGAAAGTAAACTAGATGGTAATCCCAACTGTTTAGTAATATGTAAAGCAGCTGTAGACTTAGATTTAAGCCCATTGTCTTCTGAATAGAGTAAGATAGAGTCTGTTTTTAAAGGATCTATTTTATAATGATTAATAATCTGTTGTCCAATTTTACTTTGTAAAGCAGCAAACATAAAAACATTGTTTTTATCGTGTTTAATTACGTATTGTACAGATGTGTTGCAAAGGTTGCAAACACCATCAAATAAGATTAATTTTTTATGTTTTGGGAGTTGTTTTATCACAATACAAAAATACGATTTAGAATTTTAACGTCATTGCGAGGTACGAAGCAATCTGTTTGTTGTTTATTCTGTTTTTTATGATATTACTTATTTCTTCGCAATTACAGCTGTTATTAAATATCTGATTAAGAACTATTCACTTATTACTTTATACTTTTTTACTTCTTAACCGCTTCAACCAACTCCAACAAATCCACATTCACGTTAGTTGTAAACATACCATAGTTAACAATTGCTTTGTTTTTTTCAAACTTATCAATAGTTCCAACAGAGCGTCCATCATGCATACGTACTCTGTCACCAACTTTTAAGATAGGTTTTGGTGCAGCAGGTTTGTTTTTTTCTTTTTGTTTGGCAGCTTTTTTCTTTTTACGGATAACTTCCACTTTTTTCTCAGCTTCTTGCTTAACTTGTTTTTCTTTGTGCTTTTCTGCTTTTGCTTGCTTTGCAGATACTTTTTTACGTTTAGAGTTTTCTATCTGTACTAATCTAAACAGTTCTGCCATCAACTCACGTTTTTTCTTATCTCTGAAGAATTTCTCCGAAATATCATTTACCTTTTGACCTAAATAAATTAAACGCTGATTACTATCATACAGCTCTTGATAGTTCTCTAGTTTTTTCTGAACTTTTGCATTTATTTCTTCAAGCTTATCAGCTTCTGTTTGTTTTTTCTTTTCGTTGACTTTTAAAGATTCGCTAGTTTTTTCAAGTTTTGCACGTTGTTTTTGAAGCTTAGCAATTGTAGCATCAAAACGCACTTTACTACGTTCAATTTTCTTTTTTGCTCTGTTTATTAAGCTATACGGAATCCCATTTTTTTGTGCTACTTCAAAGGTAAAACTACTTCCTGCTTGACCTAAAGCTAGTTTGTACATTGGTTCCAAAGTACGCTCGTCAAACATCATGTTAGCATTAATCATTTCGTCTTTTTCATTAGCTAACATTTTAAGATTAGCATAATGTGTGGTAATAATACCAAACGCATCGCGTGCGTAAAATTCTTCTAAAAAAGTTTCGGCTAAAGCACCTCCTAATTCTGGATCAGAACCTGTACCAAATTCATCTATTAAAAACAGTGTGTTTTTATTACACTTCTTTAAAAAATAATTCATTTGTTTTAGTCGGTAACTGTAAGTGCTTAAGTGGTTTTCAATAGATTGGTTGTCTCCAATATCGCTTATAATTCTATCAAAAATACTGACCACACTACGTTCATGCACAGGAATTAGCATTCCGCTTTGTAACATTAATTGTAGTAAACCAACGGTTTTTAATGTAATAGATTTTCCTCCAGCATTTGGACCAGAAATAACAATAATCCTGCTACTTTGATGTAATTCTATGGTTTGCGGAAAGGTTTTTTCTTTCTTTTCTAGATTATTTAAATAGAGTAGTGGATGGTACGCATCGCGTAAGTATACACGTTTGTCTTTACTAATTTCTGGCAGAATCCCATTCATGGATTTAGCATATTTTGCTTTTGCCGAAATCACATCCATATCTGTTAAAAACAATTGGTATTGTTCTATTAACGGTAAAAACTGACGTAAAAAATTAGTCACTTCTTTTAAAATACGCACCACTTCTTCGCTTTCTTCGTATTCTAAATTATTAAGCTCTCTGGTATGTTGTAAAGTGGTTTCAGGTTCTATATAAACAATACTTCCTGTTTTACTTCCACCCATTATAGCACCTTTAACCTTACGTCTGTACATGGCTTTTACAGCTAATACACGCTTGTTATCCACTACAGACTCGCGTATGTCATCCAGATATTCTAGGTTATGGTATTGGTTTAAAGCAGAAGTAAAGCTAGAGTTAATTTTACCTTTAAGCTTGTTTATTTGCTGTCTAATCTCGTATAATAAAGCAGAAGCATTCTCTTTTACATCTCCAAAACGATCAACAATAGCATCTATCTTTTCAATAATTACAGTGGTAACTTCCACGTTATTTGAAAACGCGTTTAGGTTTGGATAATACTCTTCAAACTTGGTTAAAAATTTTACAATCTCGTTTGCAGTCAAGGATATTGACACAATTTTTTTTAAACTGTGAGTGTCTAAATAGGTGTTTTCTATATTTAGGAGTTGTAACTCTTTAGTAATAGTATCAAAACCATGGTTTGGGATGCGATTGTCGTTATAAAAAGACGATACATACTCATTAGTTAATTGCAAGGCATTAAGTAGTGTTTCTTGGTCTTTAAAAGGTGTAATCTCTTGTACTTTTAAATTACCCAAATGCGTCACACAATACTCGCTAACTTGCGTTAAAACTGTTGCAAACTCTAAATCTTGTAATGTTTTTTGATGGATGTTGATCATAGCTGTCATTCCTGCGAAAGCAGGAATCTCATTCTCTTTTTCGTAATTCTTTTTGTAATGACAGCAAATTTACGGAATTGGGTTGGATTTGGAGAAATTAGTTTTGTTGAATAAGTATTGGTACCTCACTCGTCGTAGACGAGCGATAGATGGAGAGAAGTCAATCTAATCTGTTTATTGTCAGATTCTAATATCATTTTTTTAAAGGTTTTTTATTATTACTTGGAGGTGGTATATTTTGCCTAATAAATTTATTTTCCCTTGACTTTAAATCTTTTATGATATATGAATCTAAATACTGATAATATGTTTGAAAGAAATCTTCATTAAGGATTAAATCCTCTACAGTTTTTCTCTTTTGATTAGTAATATTGTATCTTCTTCTTTGTTTGTTTTTTCTTTTATTTTTTCTTTCTATTTGTTCATTCTCCTCCAAAGCTAATTTCATTTTTAAATAAGCTTTAAAAAATGGTGTTGATATAGAATATTTTTTTGAATTTCTATTAAATCTAATGATTTCATTAAATTCACTTGAACCTAATTCAGACAAATACTCTTCTAATTCTTCTTCTGTTGGTCTTTTTGTATGAGGAATCCCTTTTCTTATTTCATCTATGGTCAGATAGTCTTTTTCTCTAAAATCAAAAGTTTTAAGAATGTGCCAACCATATTTTTGACATTCAATTTGTTCATAAATCATATTAAAAGTATCAGAATTCTTTCTTACAAAAGACTCTACAGCAGTTTTAAATGAATCTTCTTTCATAGTACCTGGAAAAACTCTTGAAACTTTAATATTACTTTCAAAACATAAATCAAAACAAATTTGATGTGCAACAGATGCTAGATTATTAGAATAATAAACTATTTTCTCTTTTAAAGCATCTGACATTTTAAAGTTTAAAAGCTTAGATCCTTTAATCAAGATTTTTAAAATCTGTTCGTCATCTAATAAAGGAACATATATTTCAGCTACTCTATTTGCTAAATTATCATCAAACAATATTAACTCACTAGCTGTCCCTACTGCACCAATGCAGATTACTTTAACTTTTGGGTAATCATTTGCAGCATCAATAAAAATTTTTATTACATCTGCTATTCTTTGCTTTTCTTTATCGGAAACTTTATGAAAATCCTCAATTATCCAAACACAGTTTATTTCACCTAAAAATTGAGCTAATCTCTGTGGAGTTAATTGTGGAGGTACAATTCGAGAATTTTTTTCTGATTTACCTTCAGTATAGTTATCCTTTAATGAAGCGGAAATTAATTTATATGAAGCTTTAACTTCTTTAGAAATTGAATATTGACTATTTAAAGTTCTTTCAGATACATAAAATCGGTCTAAAGCATCAAATGTTTGCAATAAAATTTCTTCAAAACTAGTTGATGTTTCGCAATGTGTTCGTATGAAATTTTGTTTTAATACTTTTAGTTTATTACGCAATAAAGTTGTTTTCCCACTACCTGAATGGCCATAAACAACAATTTGTTTGCCAGGTATACTAAGGTATTTTTCTAAATCATTTTCTATTAACTCTCGTTTCACATATGTGAGTTTAGCAACTGAAGTTGGAGTAAAAACAGCTGATAAATCATATGATTTAAATAATCTACTTAATAAGGTCATTTATATGTTTTTAATTATCAAAATTATAATTTTAACAAAACAATTCCAATACGTAGAACTACGTATTTTTCCTACAGTTTAGTTGTTACACAAAGTTATAGTAACAAGTTGTATTAATTTTACGGAAAACCGTAAACTGCTTAATTTAAATAACAAAAAAAATAATAGTATGTTACTTTAAGCCTTCAGCAATACGTTTTAATAAAAACGTTTCACGTTCTATAGACAACCCTTTTTTATTGCTTGTAGTCATTATTTTGGTGTTATGCGCTATGGCTTTATGTATATTAACCCAAACAGCTTTCATACCATTTTTTGTTTCGTAAGCTTCTAAATTTGTGTTGCCAAGTTCTTTATTAATATCGCATGTATAACAATAAGAAATCATATGTTGTACATCAAAATCTGGTTTGTACCAAGGTCTGTATTCTTCATAAATCCCAAAAGGCTTAATATTTTTAATGTTTTTGGCTCCAGTTTCTTCATTTAGTTCACGTTTCATGCCTTCAATTTTATCTTCGTTTACGTCTAAACCACCTCCTGGAAGGCTGTAATCTTCATATCTTTTAGTGTAAAGTAATAAAATAGTATTTCCTTGGATGGCTATACTTCTTGTAGCTAATCTTGTAAAAACAGATTTGTTTTCTAGGTTTTTAACTTCTGGATGATAATGGGTTTTTAATTTTTGCATTTAGAAACTCTAATTTTACGTGCTTTTTTGAACGCACAAAAATAGTTGTTTAGATTTTTGAAATCTAATGATTCTTCTTTTTTGAAAACAAATGCATTAAATTATTATATAGCTTGTTACTAGCTAAGCTTATAAGGGTTCTGGATATGGTTAAATAATAACTGGAACTGACGTTATGGAGTATAAAAAAAAGCACAAACCAAAGGTTTGTGCTTTTTTAAACTATAATTAAATACTATCTATTGTATTTTAATACATCTAATACCTGCACCAATTTGTACAGCATTATCACTATATAATATAGAGCCTTCATCAAATAATTGCACTAAAACTCTTGTATTAGCACCTACACTTGTACCTTGTTCTATTACATCTGAAGTTGCCCAAGTACAAACACCTTGTCCAAATGTTGGTGTACCAACACCACTTACATAACCATTAGGTAAACCATTAAATCCAAAATCATTGGTACCACCTCCTGTACTTGGTAACCATCCAGTTTCAGTTTTCAAGGCTTTAGCTTCATTACCTGCATGACCTTGACTTGCTACGTAACTTTCTAATTCTTCAAAATCTGCTTTTGTTGGAATACGCCATCCTTCTGGTGCTAGTTTACCGCTTTCTATTGCAAAATAATTATACATGGCACCATAATAGTCAAACGGTAATTCTTCTTCTACAACGTTATTTAAATCTTCTGTAGAAGCCCATTGATAATGTCCAACTTGATCGTTTACACTTCCCCAATTAATTCCAAAATCTGCAAAGGTGTATAAAGTTATTGGTGTACCATCATTGTATTTTGTGGTTTTTAGATTTTCTAACATCCAGATTTGACTACCCATAGTAATGGTATTGTAGGTGTTACCATCAACATCTGTAACTGTTATTGCTTGATCTTGTTGTGTTTCTGGATTATCATCATCAGAACATTGGAAAATAAATAGCGCAAATAATGCAATTAAAGGGAGTTTTAATTTTTTCATTTTTCTTTTTTTAGTTTTCTTAGCTTTTAAATATAACATTTTATAGCTTGTTTTTCCTACCTAAAAAAGAAGTTATTTAGTTTTCTAAATCTGTGCTTTTTTGTACAGAGCTTGCATGATCTTTTATAAAATACCATGTGCCATCAATTTTTTGCAAATCGTAGCTGATAATCATACGATTAAAATAAGGTTTACCATTTCTTAGAGGCTCTTTATATATGGATTGTACAATAGCCATACCTATTGTTTCTCCAACTTCTGTGTTTAAAATTTTAGTCTCAAAAGACCACTCTAAATCTGCAGCAAACCAGTCTTTATGATATTTCATAAAACCTGCATTGGTAGTAATTGGCTCTGATTTTGGTAAAATAAGTTGCATGTTTCCGTTTGGTGTTAACGTACTTTTCATAGTTGCCAAATCTTTTTTAGGTACAGCATCTAAATGTTTGTTTAAGACGTCCAAAAACTGTTGTTGGTTGTCTTTTTGACTGGTTTTTGGTACTGTAGTTTCGGTTGTTGCTTTTGGTTTTTGGCAAGCATTCAGCGAAAGCGATAAAAATAAAATAATAAAAAGTGTACGATTCATATGTATAATTTATAAATAAGAAGAAATTGTCATGACTATTAAGGTAAAGATAATTAAGGTTATAAATAATGGCATGACAAATTTTAGCCATTTGTTAAACCCAACTTTAACGACTGCTAATGAGGCTAAAATAAGTCCTGTTGGATTGATAAAGTAAAATAATCCCATTCCGTATTGATAGGCATTGACCACAATTTCTCTACCAACACCAACGCTATCTGCAAGTGGTGACATGATTGGCATGGTTAGTACTGCCATACCAGAACTACTTGGTATAAAAAAGGAGAGTCCTGCGTAAAGGGTAGTCATAACGGTTGCAAAAACACCTTTGTTCATCCCTTCTGTTACTGAGCTTGCGTAGTAGAGTAGTGTGTCGCTAATTAATCCGTCTGCCATAATTACGGTTACACCACGTGCAATACCAATTATTAAGGCTACACCTAGTAAATCTCCTGCACCTTTTACAAAGGTGTCTATAAAATGGGTTTCTTTAATTTTGGCTATTATACCAATAAGGATAGCTCCAACTAAAAAGGTTGTTGTCATCTCTTCAAACCACCATTCTAAAGCCACAACGCCATAAATCATTACTATAAAGCATAATGCAAATACAATTAATGCTAAGCGTAAACGGTTTGTAAATTGTACTGTTTGGGTATTGGATTGCGAAAATAGTGCTGCTATCTGCTGTTGCTGATCGTATACTATAGATTTGGTTGGGTCTTTTTGGACACGTCTTCCGTAACGTATAATATAAATTAGTGCTATAACTAAACAGGCTACTAACATAAAAATACGTCCCCAAAATCCTGTTGTCCAACTTATTCCTGCTGCATCACTTGCTATAATTGTACTAAATGGGTTTATGGTAGAACACATGGTACCTATTGCGCTTCCTAAAAAGATACAGGCTATTCCAACAATTGCATCGTACTTTGCTGCTAAAAACACAGGAATTAGAATAGGGAAGAAGGCAATAGTCTCCTCTGCAAAACCAAAGGTTGTTCCTCCTGCTGCAACTAATGTGGTAACTAGTATAATGAGGATAAATTCTCTTCCTTTTAAGGCATTGGCTAACCAACTGATTCCTGCATCAAATGCTCCTGTACTATTAATAATACCTATTAATCCTCCAATAATTAATACCAGAAAAATGATGTCTGCAGCTTCTACAATTCCTTTTACTGGCGATTTTATAAATTCGAAAAAGCCTTGCGGTTTCGGGTCTAATTTTTGATAGGTATTTGGTATGTTTATAGGTTTATAAATATCTCCAGTTGTAAACTTTTCTAACGGAATTTTTATAGCTAACGTTTCTAGCGTTTGCTGGGTTGCTGGTAAAATTTCGGTTTTTTCAATTCCTGTTCTGGTAAATTGATTGGTGTCTTTATTATAACCTAAAGTTTCATATTTACCTGCAGGAACTAACCAGGTTAATAACGTGACTAATCCTGCTATGATTAGTAAAATGGTTTGTGCTGAAGGGAATTTTAGTTTTTTCATGTTTACTTTCTGTAAAAACGGAAATCTTTTTAATTAAACTTTTCTAAAGAATAAAGATAGTATTATTTTACACTGAAAATTATAGTACATTACTAAAAGATATGAACGTAGATATTCACGAAAGTTGGAAAACACAATTACAAACCGAGCTTGATACACCTTATTTTAAGGAGTTAACCCAATTTGTTACTGCCGAATATAAACAACAGCAATGCTTTCCGCCAGAAAATGAGATTTTTAATGCTTTTAACTCTTGTTCTTTAAACCAACTAAAAGTGGTGATTATTGGTCAAGACCCTTATCATAATTACAATCAAGCTAATGGCTTGTGTTTTAGTGTTGTGGATGGTGTTAAACATCCACCTTCTTTAATTAATATTTTTAAAGAAATTGAAACTGATTTAGGAAAATTGTATCCTTCAAGCGGAAATTTAGAGCATTGGGCTAAACAAGGTGTTTTTTTATTAAATGCAACATTAACTGTAAGAGCACACGAACCTGGAAGCCACCAAAAACGAGGATGGGAAACCTTTACAGATGCAGTTATTAAAACGATTAGTGATCAAAAAGAAAATGTTGTTTTTTTACTTTGGGGAGGATTTGCTAAGAAAAAAGCCAAGTTAATAGATGCTAATAAACATCATATATTACTATCTGGACATCCTTCTCCTTTAAGTGCTAATCGTGGTTATTGGTTTGGCAACAAGCATTTTAGTCAGACTAATAAATTATTGAAGGAGTTTGGGTTGGTTGGGATTGATTGGTAGTTGGTTTGTCATTGCAAGGAGGTACGATGTGACAATCTCTTTTGAGCTATAAATAATTATACGTTCATTTTGTCTTGATACAAAACGAACCAAAAAATCAAAACAAAATTAGGAAATTACTAAAGTATCATTCACTTTCGGAATTTCGTGCTTCAAGCTGCGCTTGGCATCTACATTCCTTTGTTCATTATTTCTGAATTTTGTTGGGCAACATCAAAAACCACAACCTTTTATATACAAATTAAGAAGTTTTGCATTTTAAAAGATTGAAATCACCTAGTTATTTACACATCCTCAACCAAATCCTCATACTTCCATTTTTCAGGAATAACGTTTAGTTCAAATAGTTTATCCTGTACTTTTTGGATTGTTTTTTTGTCAATATTTTCTTGAGACCATTCTGTTAAGCTTAACCATTCCTGTACATCTTCCAACTCTTGCTCATAACGATTTGCAATCATACGATCTATACTTGGAATGTCTTTAAACTCTGCAGTAGTATTATTTACAATGTCTAAAATAGTTTTGACATCATCCTTATTAGATTTTAAAAAATCTTCTCTAACAGCTATTACAAAGCAAGGCCAAGGGGAAGGACAATTACCAACACGATTAAAAGTACCATTATCTACTAATGGTTTTGTGGTGAATTTTTCCCACATAAAATAATCTGCTTTTCCTTCAGTTAGACCTTCAACAGCTCCATCTAGGTTTTTTATAACTTCAAAATCTAAGTCTTTTTCTAAATCCCAAGCATTATTCTCTGCATTAACGTAAGCCATTAAATGCGATCCAGAACCATATCTGCTAATTGCAGCTTTGGTTCCTTTTAAATCATTAATAGATTTATATTTTGATTTTGCAGCAACATGAATTCCCCAAATTAAAGGCGTTTCAACAAATATTTGAACTATTTTAGATTTGTTTCCAGCAATAATATCTTTTATAATACCTTCTGTTAAAATAACTGCCATGTCGATGTCACCATCTCGTAATCCTTTGCACATAGCTCCAGTACCACCAAAATAGTCTTTCCAGCGTAAGTTGATATTTGCTTCTTTATACTCGCCATTTTTTAATCCTAAATACCAAGCTAAATTGAAATGTTCTGGTACACCACCAATATTAATCTGTTTCATGTTACTCTACTAATTTATCTAAGGTATATTGTATTAAGTTTTCAACGACTTGTTTAGGGTTTTTGCTAAACGTTCCGTTAGGTCTATTTGCAATAATAGCATTTAATGATAACGCATTATGACCTAATAATTTTGACAAACCATAAATAACAGACGTTTCCATTTCAAAATTAGAAATTCTATAGTCTTTATAAGA
Organism: Olleya sp. R77988; assembly: GCF_044594215.1. GTDB lineage: Bacteria > Bacteroidota > Bacteroidia > Flavobacteriales > Flavobacteriaceae > Olleya. Next base: position 2,552,880 of record NZ_CP138988.1, read on the forward strand.
AAAGGTATCCATTTTGTTGTTTAAAGACGCATCAAAAAGTGGTAAACGTAACACACGACCTTGTGGTCCATAAAAACCTCCAGCTGTTGCAGTCATACCTTTATGTATGTTTGGTCCATCAAAATGAGCTTCTAATGTTTTACTATTATTAATGACTATTGGTCTTGCTTTATTATTGTCCCAATTTGTAAAATCTATAAATGCATTTTCTACATCATTATTACTAATTGAATCAATTTGGTAAAAGTGGAGCATACCATTTAAGTCTAATCCATGTGTGCTTAAAACAAACGAGTCTACAGGAATATCTTTTTGCAATGATCCAGAAGTCCCAACACGTACTATGTTTAATGTAGTTAAAGTGTCTTTAGGTTTTCTAGTTTTTAAATCTATATTTACTAAAGCATCTAATTCATTTAAAACAATATCTATATTATCTGGTCCAATTCCAGTAGATAAAACAGTTAAGCGTTTCCCTTTATAGGTTCCTGTTTGTGTTTTAAACTCTCTTTTTTGAGTTGAAAACTCTATAGTATCGAAATGCTTCGTGATTTTTTCTACTCGATCTTGGTCACCAACAAATATGATGGTGTCTGATATGTGCTCAGGTAATAAGTTAAGATGGTAAACACTACCATCTGGATTTAAAATTAATTCTGATTCTTGTATGGCCATTAAATGGTTTGTATTAATTTGTTTTCTGTTTTATCATACTGAAAGTCTGCCTTGTTTACACCTCCAAACTGAAATTTTGTATCAATTTCTTTTAAGAAATTTTTCTGATGCTCTAACGCTAAATGACCTTTTCTATTTAATATTAATGTGTCTTCAGTTTCATCATAAAATAAGTCTAATCTATCAATCATTCGTTGTAACTGAAGGTCTCCAAACCCATAGTATCCTTGATAATGTAAGCAATATCCTAGTAAGTGATTTCTTGATGTAACAGTATGTTCTTTAATAAGTTTAAGAGTATTGTATTCCAAAGTATTTAATCCACTTCTTGTATCAGGAAAACGTCTTAAATGTGCTTTTAGGCAATTGCTTAAATATTTAAAACTGGAAGGTCTAGTAATTAATTCTTTAAGTAAATTATGATCAGACTCGCAATAAATTCGCCATGCTTTTTGTGCAGTAGCAATATCGTCAACAGTTAATTTTATTTTGTCCTGATAATGTTGTCTTAATTGTTTTTCTGACAATTGTGGTAAGCCTTTAAGTTCTTTTTCTCCTTCAACACGTCCACTACATACTAAATACAAAGGAAGTTTAATACCTTTTTGTTTTATTAAACTTATAGCTGCTACTAAATTAATGTGGCAAAACAAATCATATTCAAACCATAACACTATTTCGGTATATTTTGAAACATCATTAAGTTTATTAAACTCGTTTTTAATATTATCAATATCATATTCGACATCATAAACGTCTTCTAAAAATGCTTTTCTATTTTTAAAAAAAGCTGGTGTATCAATCTCTTTTATTGTTGGACCTTCACAAAGCATTTCATGCCATGTCAATAAGTCTCCATCAATATTTAAAGCCTTTAAATAATCGGTTAAACTAGAACCGTTTGTAATATGAAGAATTGTATTACCCATAATTAACCTCCAACACGTTTAACGTTAAACCCTTTAGATTTAAGCATTTCCATTATTTTATCACGATAATCTCCTTGAATAATAATTTTATCGTCTTTAAAACTACCACCAACACTTAGTTTTTGCTTTAGCTCTTTAGCTAATTTTTTAAAATCTTCAGTTGCACCTGTATAACCTTCAAGGATAGTAATTGGTTTTCCTTTACGTTTTTCGTATTTGCAAATAATAGGGTCGTCTTGTAGCCAAAGGTCTGATTTTGCATTATTAGCATCATCAGTTTTTTCTGGTACATGTTCTGGGAACAAGTTTTTAAGTTGATCTTGTAAATCCATTCTGTTTAGTTTACAGTCGCAGTTTTAAGTCACAGTAACGCAACCAATAATAATTGTGACTGCGACTGTAAACTGAATACTATTTTTTTAATCCAAGTTCTCTTAAACGTTCATCTAAAAATTCTCCAGCAGTAATATCATCAAACTGTTTTGGATTGTTTTCATCTATACATCCATCTAAAACATTCAATTTCATTTCGCTAATTGGATGCATGAAAAATGGAATAGAGTAACGTGACGTTCCCCAAAGTTCTCTAGGTGGATTTACAACTCTATGTATTGTAGATTTTAATTTATTATTGGTGTGACGAGATAACATGTCTCCAACATTGATCATTAATTCGTCTGGTTCTGCAATAGCATCTAACCAATCTCCAGCATGATTCTGTACTTGTAATCCACGTCCTTGTGCTCCCATTAACAAAGTAATTAAGTTAATGTCACCATGTGCTGCTGCACGAACAGCATTATCAGGCTCTTGCGTAATTGGTGGATAATGGATTGGTCGTAAAATAGAATTTCCGTTATGGATATAATTGTCAAAATACGTCTCTTCTAATCCTAAATGTAATGCTAAAGCACGTAACACATACTTAGCAGTTTTTTCTAATGTTTGATATGCTTTTTTACCTACTTCGTTAAAATTAGCAAGTTCATTAACAGTAATATTTTCTGGATATTCTTTAGCACGTTCTGGATCATCATCAACGTACTGTCCAAAATGCCAAAACTCTTTTAAATCACCTTCTTTTTTACCTTTAGCACTTTCTTTTCCAAAAGAAACATATCCACGTTGACCTGCAATTTCTGGGTCTTCATAACCACGTTTGATTTCAGTAGGTAATGAGAAAAAATTCTTTATTTCTTTATATAGATCGTCCACTAAAGTTTCGTCTAAAAAATGACCTTTTAAGGCAACAAACCCTATGTCTTCATAGGCTTTACCAATTTGATCAACAAACTTTTGTTTTCTTACAGGATCTCCAGATGTAAAATCCTTTAAATTAACACTTGGTATACTATTCATCTTTAAATTTATTATAAGTAATACTACAAATGTAACGAAAACAAAGGAAAAATGATAGTCATATTTTTATTTAACTGCCAAGCTATTTTTGTTCAATTATTCTATATTTGAATCTGACTTTATAAGAAGACCAAAATTTAAGATATAGAATAATGACTTTTGATAAAAAATCTTTAGACGATACTACACTTTTAGATCTATATAAACGCATGCTAAAACCTAGGTTAATAGAAGAGAAAATGCTTATTCTATTACGTCAAGGAAAGATTAGTAAATGGTTTTCCGGAATTGGTCAAGAGGCTATTTCTGTAGGTGTTACGTCTACTATGCATGATGAAGAATACATCTTACCAATGCACAGAAATTTAGGCGTTTTTACTACAAGACAGATTCCGTTACACAGATTATTCTCACAGTGGCAAGGAAAAGCTAATGGATTTACTAAAGGACGAGATAGAAGTTTTCATTTTGGAACACAAGAGTATAAAATTGTAGGAATGATTAGCCATTTAGGACCACAGTTTGGTGTAGCAGATGGTATTGCTTTAGCGTCAAAATTGAAAAGTAAAAACCAAGTAACTACAGTGTTTACAGGAGATGGAGGAACCAGTGAAGGTGATATACATGAAGCATTAAATGTTGCATCTGTTTGGCAATTGCCAGTATTATTTTGTATTGAAAATAATGGTTATGGATTATCTACACCAACGTCTGAACAGTATAATTGTAAAGATTTAGCAGATAGAGCAATAGGTTATGGTATGGAAAGCCATATCATTGACGGAAATAACATTTTAGAAGTGTACCACAAGCTTTCAGAAATCACAGAAAGTGTTCGTCAAAATCCACGTCCAATTTTAATAGAGTTTAAAACCTTTAGAATGCGTGGACATGAAGAGGCAAGTGGTACAAAATATGTGCCTCAGGACTTAATGGATTTTTGGGCTAAAAAAGATCCTATAGAAAATTATCAAGAATTTTTAAAAAATGAAGGTGTATTAACAGAAGAAGAAGAAGTTAAAATTAAAGCAACTATTGTTAATGAAATTAATGAACATTTAGATACCGCTTACGCGGAAATCCCAATCGTTTCAAATGAAACTAAAGAGTTAGATGATGTATACCAATCTTTTGATTACAAAGATATTAGAAAAAATTCAAACACTAAAGAATTACGTTTGGTAGATGCGATTTCTGAAGGTTTAAAACAATCTATGGAGCGACACGAAGACTTAGTAATAATGGGTCAAGATGTTGCAGAATATGGTGGTGTTTTTAAAATTACTGATGGTTTTGTAAAACAGTTTGGAAAAGACAGAGTACGTAACACACCTATTTGCGAATCTGCTATTATAGAAACTGCTATGGGATTAAGTATTGCAGGTATTAAAAGTATTGTAGAGTTACAGTTTAGTGATTTTGTGACCTCTGGATTTAATCCAGTAGTTAATTATTTAGCAAAATCGCATTATAGATGGAATCAAAATGCTGACGTCGTTTTACGAATGCCATGTGGAGCAGGAGTAGCAGCAGGACCATTTCATAGTCAAACTAACGAAGCTTGGTTTACCAAGACTCCTGGTTTAAAAGTTGTGTATCCAGCTTTCCCTTATGATGCAAAAGGTTTATTAGCAACTGCTATTAACGACCCAAACCCTGTGTTGTTTTTCGAGCACAAAGCACTATATAGAAGTTTAAGACAAGAAGTGCCAACAGATTATTTTACTATTCCGTTTGGTAAAGCTGCTACTTTAAAAACAGGTAACGATATTACTATTATTGCCTATGGAGCTGCAGTCCATTGGGCTTTAAACACATTGGATAAGCATCCTAATATTAGTGCAGATGTCATTGATTTACGATCGCTACAACCATTAGACACAGCAACTATTTACGCCTCAGTAAATAAAACAGGAAAAGCAATAATTTTGCAAGAAGACTCTTTATTTGGTGGAATAGCTAGTGATATTTCTGCTTTAATTATGGAACATTGTTTTGAAGCTTTAGATGCTCCTGTAAAGCGTGTTGCTAGTATGGACACACCAATTCCATTTATTAATCAATTAGAAGATCAATACTTATCTAGAGATAAATTTGAAGGCGAGTTACTAAAATTATTAGAGTATTAATATTTTTTTAGCATTTAGGTATGATTTTTGGTTTAATTTTGGCAAATACCAGAATTAATTATGAAGTTTTATATTGCTTTTTTACTACTTTTTACTTTTTCTATTGCTAGCTATGCTCAAATAGATAGCGAGAATAATGGAATTGCTATTCCTGCAATAGAATCTGATGATCCTGAAGACGATCCAGAATTAATCACAGAACCTTCTATTGAAGCAGAAGAAGTAAAGCCTAATGATAATGACAATCAAGTTATTGCTCCAAAAGAAATAAAAGCAACGGTTAAACCTAAAAAGGAATTCTCTATGATTAAAGAGGATAATAACTTTAAGAATCCAGCCGAATTATTTGATAAACAGCTAAAAAAACAACTTAAGTTTAAAGAAGATGACGAAAAATCTAACAATGGTAGTTTGGTTAATCAGTTTTTAGGAGAGTATAAAACAAGTGCAAAAACTGTAAATATTATTTACAGAGATCATCAATATCCAGATGGAGATGCTATTCGTGTCTTTTTAAATGAAGATATTATGGTACCTAGTGTTACGCTTACAACAGGCTTTAATGGGTTATTAATTAATTTGGACGAAGGAATAAATAAAATAGACTTCCAAGCTTTAAACCAAGGGACTTCAGGTCCAAATACAGCAGAATTTAGAGTGTTAGACGAAGAAGGCAATGTTATTGTTGCTAACCAATGGAATCTAGCAACAGGTGTTAAAGCATCCATTGTTGTGATTAAAGAAAAAGGTTCTGTATTAAAACTAAAATCTCAAGAAGAAGATAAGTCTGAAGCGGATCCAAACCCTAAAAACGATGAGTAATATTTATTTTGGAACTATCCCTAAACTATTAAAAAGCTTAGCTTTAGTAACAAAAAACTTGTTTTTTAGCTTAATTTCTTTGACTTGATTATCAATCAACTTACTTTCTCTGCTATTAATTAAAAACACAGAGCTTTCTCCAAAACTAAATTTGCGTTCTTCTGCTTTTAATAAGGTTTTGTAATCTTCAACAATAGTACGTATCAATTCATTTTGAACTTTATAAGACTCTAATTCTTTAGTTATGGCATCTATTTTATTTTTAATTTGAAGTTGTGTGTCTGAAAACTCAAATTCGGCATCTTGAATTTTTAATTTAGATAGTTTTAAATCACCACGTTCTTTTCTTAAAAATAAAGGAAAAGCAACATTTATAGTGGCTTTATAAGCTGAGACGTTTAAGGTATTTGCTAATTCTGGTGTTTCTGTCAAAAAATTATACTGAGCATCTATTACAGGTAATAATTTATTAGTATTTAAGCGTTTATCTACATCTAATCCATCAATTTTACTCCCTAAAGCTAATAATTTTGGATGATTATCCACATTAAAATTTATAGCTTTATTTAACGATAAAGCTACATCAATTTCATCTTCTAAAACCAATACAGGATTTACAGTGTCATTAATGTCAACAGGTGTATTGTTTAGCCACACAAAATTTGAAGCTTCTAATCTTGCTTTTAACAACTTTACTCTGGATTGCTCTAGCTCTAAGGTTCTTGTTTTTACAACAATACTTGCTTCCAAACTGTCTATACCTGCCTTGTCACCAGCTAAAACGCTAGATCGAACGCCATTAAATCGCGTTTTAGCATTATCTAAAAAGCGTTCGTAAATTTTTGCTTGGTCATGTGCTTGTAGCCAATCAAAGTAAGCGATTGAAGCGTTATAAAGCACATTGTTAATTAAGATATTACGTTCTGCTTTGGTTTGTTCTTTATAATACTTTGCTTTTTTTACATCAGTCATTCTTTTATTAATCCACAAACCTTGTCCTAACGAAAACCCAACACCAGCACTGAATAATCCATCATCAGGCACATTGTTTTCAGGGTTTAGATACAATCCGTTATTTTCTTCAAAATTTGCTTTTAACTCAATACCATACCAGGTTGGTACTTTAAAAGTAGCATTTAAACGCTCATAATATTCCTTGTTTTTAAAATCTTTTTCATTAAAATCGATTTTTACTTTAGGATCAAAACCACCTCGTGCTTTCATTAGGTTTGCTAGACCTTTTTCTATGCGCAAGTCTGCTTGTTTTACTATTGGATGAAACTGCTTTACATAGCCTAAATACTCTGTATAACTTAAACTGTTTAAAGTTTGAGTACATACCAAAATGGGTAAAAAAAGAAATAGAAATGTTATAATATTTTTCATTTTATTTTTTTATCAGATTTAGTATTTTGCTTCGCGTTTGGTTGATAATAGTTAGGAGGGAAGCCATTTAATTGACGCCATAATTCAAACCAAATTGGGACGTCCTCTAATAAGCCTATTGTTTTTGCTCCAGAGCCTACGCGTACTGCTTCTGGCCATTCATGATCGTTTTCTACAGGAGCTAATAAAATTCTAAACTTTCCGTTTGGACTTATAAAACGCTCAATTGCTACAACTTTTGCACCATAAGTTCCATAAGACACGTTTGGCCAACCACTAAATATTATTGCAGGCCAACCATCAAACTGCACTCTAAATTCTTCATCTAAATGAACTAATGGTAAATCTATTGGATCAATAAAAGTTTCGATTGCAACATCAAATTTTGAAGGCATAATACCTACTAACTTTTCACCTTCTTTAAAGGTTTCCCCAATTCCAGCTTTAATAGCCTTGTTTATAAAGCCATCTTGAGGTGCTTTTATGTAGTACATTTCGTTACGCATAGAATAATTAGTGTAATCATTTTCTAGCTTAGTAACTTGTGCTTTTGCGTCAAAACCACTGGATTGAGCTGTAAACATATCGCTTTGCACTTTTGAAATCTTATCAGAATACGTTGCACTAATTCGATTTAGCTCTACTTTAGCATTGATAACTTCATTTTGTGCTGCTAAGTATTTATTTTCTTTAGAAATTAATTTAGCTTGTGTTTCTTGAAGTTTTAAGCGTTTTTCTTCAACATCTGTTACTGCTTTTAACCCTTCGGTTTGTAATTGTTGTGTACGATTAAATTGTTTTTCAGCAATTCCTATATTAGTTTTAGCAGCTTCAAAATCTATACTATCGCTTTTTACTTTAAGTTTTGATTGTAGTAATTTGTTTTGGGCTTGTTGTAATTTTAATTGTCTTTCTTTATTTAAAGCATTAACTTGATTGTTTAGCGCATTTACTTTTCCAGAATAAGATGCCACAGAAGATGTTTTTGCTTTTATTTGATCACCTGTTCTTTCTACTAAATCAGGGTCAAAATATTCGTTTTTTACTTCTGAAATAAATAAAATAGTATCTCCTTTTTTAACAAAATCACCTTCACGCACATACCATTTTTCAATACGACCCGGAATAACAGACTGGATGGTTTGTGGACGTTGATCTGGAGATAAAGTGGTTACCAGTCCATCTGCTGTTATGTTTTGTGTCCAAGGTAAAAATAGAATGATAATCCCTAAAATACCAAAGGTAATTAACAGTCTATTAAAATTTTTGTAGTGCTTTTTGTTAAACGCTTTTTTAACTGAACTAAAGTGACTGATATCGACGTTTTTATTGACGCTATTTGTTGATATGTTTAACATATTAGTTGCTTTTAATGATTTGACCTTTATCTAAAGTAATTAGTCTATTAATCTTAGTTTTCCAAAGATTATTTTGACTAACGATTATTAGTGACCAAGGATGTTCTGGTTGGCTTAAAAAATCTATAATTTGTTGTGCATCTTTAGGTTCAAATTGATCTAAAGGCTCTTTTAGCATTAATAATTTTGGTTGTTTTATGATACTTCTAGCTAGCATTATTTTTTTAGAAACCGTAAAAGAAGTGCCTTTTCCTTCTGGATATAACATTGTTTCTAAACCGTTTGGTAATTGTTTTACAAAGTCTTTTAAACCAACATTTTTAATTGCCCAATCAATCTGTTTAGTTGTGATTGATATATCTCCAAAGGTTAAGTTCTGTAAAAGCGTACCTTCAAAAGGAGTTTCTTCAACTAAAGTTTGACCAATATTATCTCTGTAACTATTAATATTTAAACTAGTTAAGGATTTGTCATTAACATAAACACTACCATTAGTTGGGCTTAAAACACCAGCAATTAATTTTAATAAGCTAGATTTTCCGGAGCCACTACTACCTTGAATTAACAATCTATCTTTAGTATTAATATTTATTGAAACATTTTTTAAAATAGGAGAATCTTTACCTATAACTGTAAGCGATATATTGTCTAATTCTATATTAAAATTTGGATTGGATGCATTTACCAATTCTCCATCTTGAGACTCTAAGCCTTTATCAACAACCTTCCCTAGCTTTTCAATTGAAGTTAATACATCATAAAAAGTCTCTAATCCTAGTATTAGTTTTTCAACAGAATTTATAACTAAAAGAATGATGATTTCTGCTGCAACAAACTGACCAATATTCATTTGTTGATTTAATACTAAAGCACCACCAATAACTAATAATCCAGCAGTAACTAAAACTTTAAAACCAATAAGCTGAATAAATTGAATGATTAGTATTTTAAAATGACTTTCTCTGGCTTTTAAATAGTCAGTAACTAACTTATCATTTTTTTCAAGTGCCAAACTTGTTTTTCCTGATAATTTAAAACTAACTATAGATCGTGCAATCTCCTGTATCCAATGTGCTACTTTGTATTTATGATTAGACTCATCAATACTTGTGCTTAATCCTTTTTCTGCAGTAAATTTAAAAACAATGTAAATAAGAAGTAATAATAAAGCACCATAAATAATAAAGAAAGGATGATAAAAAGATAATAGTATTAACCCAAATATGATTTGAAGAATGGCTGCGGGAAAATCTATTAAAACTTTTGCTATTCCTTTTTGAACATTTATAGTATCAAAAAATCGATTGGCTAATTCTGGTGGATAATAACCACGTAATTCATCCATTTTCATTTTTGGAAAGCGATATGCAAATTCAAAAGATGCTCTGGTAAATATTTTTTGTTGGATATTTTCAATAATTCTGATTTGCATCAATTGTAAAATTCCAACAAATACAACTCCTAAGGTTACTAAAATCACTAATACAATCCATGATGTACTAATTTGAGCTGCTTGCAATAAATTGATAATTGCCTGAATACCAAGAGGTAAAGATAGGTTGACTAATCCTGCAAAAATAGCATAGAAAAACACTTGTCTAACGTCTTTTCTGTCCAATTTTAATAAACCAACAAAACGTTGCCAAGCGGTTAATATTTTTTTACTCATTAGTAGAAATGTTTAGGGTTTTAAAAACTAAATCTTTAAAATAATTTATTGGAGTATCTAATTTTTTTAAATCAGAAATTGTGGTAAAATGATCCTTTAAAAAATGTTGATGTAATGCACCATCAATAACAGTACTAGCTAAACTAAATGGATAGTTGTAAGTAGCATCTATATTTAAAATCATGTCATGTAAACGAGTTACTAAACGTTTGTAAATTAAAAAATAACCTTCTTTATTTTCTTTATCAACTTCTTTTGTTAAATAAGATTTAGAATATTCGTTAATTACAATACGTTTTAAAACAACTTCATCAATGTGTGAGAAATTAGAATCTAAAGTTGCCGTTTGAGAAAATATGGTTATAGCCTTTTCTATTTTATCTTTTGGATCAGCAATACTATTAGTTGCAAATACTAATTGGTATTCTAACCAGCTCCAATACCATGAAGTTAAGTAGATTAATAATTTATGTTTACTTTCAAAGTATCGATAAATACTACTTTCATTTGACCCAATTTTTGATCCTAATTTTTTAAAAGTATAGCTATCAAAACCAATTTCATCAATAAGCAAAATGCTGTTTTCTACAATTCGCTTACCTAAATCTGAAGATTCAGGATCTTTTATGTAAATTTTTTCATTGATATTAATTTTTAAATTTGATAGTAAAGTATGCATAATATTTAATTTGATTGCAAATATAATAGTATTACTATTATAAATGAAATCAAATTAACTATTTATTAACTTTTTAATACTTAAAATAAATTTATGATTGGTTAAACGTAGTCTCAGAAGGCCATTCAAACAACTCCAAATCAAAGTAAGGTACTGCTGCTAAAAAGTGATCAAAAAGATCACTCATAACATACTCATAGTTTTCCCAACGTTTATCTTTGCTAAAACAATAAATTTCTAAAGGAATACCTTGTGCAGTAGGCTGTAATTGCCTTGCCATTAATAACATGTCCTCATTTATTGCAGAATGTTGTTCTAGATAAGTTTGGATAAATTTTCTAAACACACCAATATTAGTCATATTACGACCATTAATTAGCATAGATTTATTTATAGCATTTGAGGTGTTATACTTATCAATTTTATCTTGCATTGTCGTTAAATAAGACGAAATAATATCAATGTTTTTTAAACGTTCAATATCTTGATCTGTTAGATATTTAATAGAGGTTTGCTTAATTAGCATGTGTCTTTTTATACGTCGTCCATCAGAGTTTGTCATACCTCTCCAATTTTTAAAAGAGTCAGAAATCAAAGCATAGGTTGGTATAGTGGTAATAGTATTGTCAAAATTTCTAACCTTTACTGTAGCTAGATTAATTTCTGACACATCTCCATCTGCACCATATTTTTCAAAAGTAATCCAGTCTCCAATACGTACCATATCATTAATAGATACTTGTATACTAGCAACAAAACCTAATATAGTATCCTTAAAAATTAATAATATAACAGCAGAAGCTGCACCAAAACCTGTAATGATTTTCCATAATGACACACCACCAACAACTACTGCTAATGCTAAGACTATACCAACAATCCATGCAAAAATCATAAATACTTGAATGTAACTATCTATTGGTTTATCTTTTAATCTAGGTAAGGTTTTAAAGTAGTTTTTTAAGGTGTTTAAAAGACTTCTTACAATCCATAAACCCAAAATAATACCATATACTTGCATTGTTTTTTCAGTAAATACATGTAGGTTACTAAAATCTTTAAAAACTATTGGAATACTTTGTAAAGCAAGATATAATGCTGGAATATGTGCTATATTACTTGGTACACGATTAGATATCAATAAATCGTCAAAATTAGATTTTGTTTTTAATGCTAATTTTGCAGATAGTAATCGTAATATTTTTCTAATAATTAAATCTACTAAAAATATAAAAACAGATGCTATTATCAGTAATACTAGCATGTTTAAGTATTTAGAAGTTACAGATGTTAATCCTAAATCTCTAAAATGGTTGTAAAAAAAATGTGCGTATTTTATCATATCTATTACTAGTATATGATGCAAAAGTAGTGAGATTAAAACGATTTGCTGTTCTTTAATTTTTTAAAGATTATTAAAGTAATCATTTAAATTATGCTCTGGAATAACCTCTCCAACTTGCATAGTGTCTAAATAAATATCTCCAACTCTAACACGTACTAATCTTAAAGTTGGACAACCAACAGCACTTGTCATTTTTCTTACTTGTCTAAATTTACCTTCTGTTAACGTAACACTTATCCAAGTGGTTGGACCATGTCTAGCATCTCTTATTTTTTTTGAACGCTCTGGAAGTACTGGATCTTGTTTTAATTTAAAAACTTTACAAGGTTTTGTTTGGTATTTTTTACCATCAAAACCTATTTCTACACCATCGCATAATTGTTGTATCGCTTTCGCGGAAATATCACCATCAACTAATGCATAGTATTCTTTCTCAATTCCGGATTGGTTAACAAAGTCACTTAACTTTCCGTCAGTTGTTAATAGAAGTAGACCTTCACTTTTTTCGTCTAAACGACCAATTGGCATAGTTCCTGACGTAAACTCACCTAATTCGCCTAAAAAGCGTTTACGTTGTTCTTTTACAGCGTTACTAGAAAACTGACTTAACATTCCGTAAGGTTTGTAGATTTTGAAATGTTGGTGTTTTTTTGGTTTCAAATAATGATTTTTTAAATACGTTGATTCTTGCTTTTGCTATAACGACAAAACATTAGTTTAATTAAATAATATAAACTGTATGTGCTTCTCGATACAATTTTTCATGCTTCAAAATCACTCGAAGTGACGTGTTGAAAAGCTTTACAAACTCACTTTAAACTGATTGATTATGGTTAGTTCGAGTGAATAGTTGAGAAACGAAACTATTTGTATCGAGAACTAATAATGACCTTTTAACCTTCATTTAAGATTTCAAAAACTAATGCTTTGGTTAATTGTTGTCCATTTGCTTTTTTGAAGATTAAATCAAAATCAAATCTAAAATCACAACCAGACCTATAATCACTACAACCATATGCGGTTTTTCCTTTTATGATAGACCCTTTTTTACATTTAGGACAAGGTGTTTTATCTGTTTTTGCTTTCGCAGAAATCGATTGCTTAGGTTCTAATTTTAGTTTAAAATTACCATCAAATCTAAGTAAACCTTCAACAGAAGCACTTTCAACCTTAAACCCTTTTAAATTAACAGTCGATCCTTTGTCAATCAGTCGTTTATATTGGTTTTCAGAAATGTTTTTTCCAGCAAAACTAAATGACAACACAAAGTCGCAAGTTTTTCCGTACAAACTACAACCATAAGCATTCTTTCCTTTTAAAAGCTGACCACTTTTACATTTAGGACAGGGTTTTCCAATTATACCTTTATTAGTTGTTTTTGGTTTACGCTTAGTTTTAGTTTCTGATTTATTATTGGTGTAACTTATTTTTGCTTCTACCTTTTCGCTTCGGACTTCATAAACCAATTGATCCACCATTTGCTTCATGTTTTTTATAAATGCTGAAGCCGAATATTCGCCTTTTTCAATATCTTTTAATTGTTTTTCCCATCGACCAGTTAACTCAGCAGATTTTAATAAATCACTTTTTATTGTATCTATTAACTGAATACCTGTAACGGTTGGTAGCACTTGTTTTTTATTACGTTTTATGTATTTACGTCTAAATAAAGTCTCGATAATATTGGCACGTGTAGATGGTCTTCCAATACCGTTTTCTTTCATTAAATCGCGTAACTCGTCATCATCTACTTGTTTTCCTGCGGTTTCCATAGCACGTAGGAGTGTGGCTTCTGTAAATTGATTAGGTGGTTTGGTTTGTTTTTCTAAAAAACTAGGTGTGTGTGGTCCTTTTTCGCCTTTTTCAAAAGTTGGTAAAAACCCAGACTCTTTTGTGGGTTTGTCTTTAGATTCAAAAACCACTCGCCAACCTTTTTCAATAATTTCTTTTCCAGTAGTTTTAAAGTTTACACTTTCTGCTTTACCAATAACTGTAGTATTTGACACTTTACAATCATCATAAAACACAGCTATAAAACGTTTGGTTATTATATCATAAACCTGTTGTTGATTGTATTGTAAATTACTTTGTACTCCTGTTGGAATAATGGCATGGTGGTCTGTAACTTTTGCATCATCAAAGACCTTTTTAGTTTTTTTAAGTTTTTTACCTAAAAGTGGTTGTGTTAACGTTGCATATTTAGTCAGGTTTTTAAGTATCCCTGGAACTTTAGGGTAAATATCATTAGGTAAAAAGGTAGTGTCAACTCTTGGATAGGTTACCACTTTCATTTCATATAACTTCTGAACAATTTTTAAAGTCTCGTCTGCAGAAAACCCAAATTTAGTATTGCAATAGACTTGTAGTCCTGTTAAGTCAAACAGTTTTGGCGCATATTCTTTTCCGCTTTTTTTGGTGATAGATACAATTTCAAAATCGTGCTCTTTTACAATATTAGCTAACTTTTCTCCATCTTCCATCTTTAAAAAACGACCCTCTTCAAAGCTAAATAACGTATCACGATACATGGTTTGTAACTCCCAATAGGGTTGAGGCTTAAAGTTTTCGATCTCTTTCCAACGGTTTACAACCATTGCAAGAGTAGGTGTTTGTACACGTCCAACAGACAATACTTGTTTATAACCACCATGTTTTACAGTGTACAAACGTGTTGCATTCATCCCAAGTAACCAATCTCCAATTGCTCTAGAAAATCCTGCGTAATATAAATTGTCGTATTTTTTACTTGGTTCTAATTTTTGAAAACCTTCTTTAATAGCTTCAGTAGTTAAAGAGCTAATCCAAAGACGTTGTACTTCGCCTTTATAATTAGCTTGATCCAAAACCCAACGTTGTATCAATTCTCCTTCTGTTCCTGCATCACCACAGTTTATAACCACATCTGCTTTATCAAACAAACTTTTTACAATTTTAAACTGTTTTTGGATTCCAGAATCTTTGGTGACTTTAGTCTCAAAACGCTCAGGAAGCATTGGCAAGTTGTTTAAATCCCAACTTTTCCAATGTGGTTTATAATCGTTTGGCTCTTTAAGTGTGCAAAGGTGACCAAAAGTGTAAGTTACTGCATAACCATTGCCTTCAAAGTAGCCATCACGTTTTGTTTTGGCTCCTAAGACTTGTGCAATTTCTCTTGCTACAGATGGTTTTTCGGCAATACAGACTTTCAACTTATCTATTATAATTTAGACTTGCAAAATAAGTGAATTTGTTAAGCTTTGGAAGTGGTTTTGTTAGGAGTTATTAACTAATAATTTGAAATGCAAGTGCCAGAACAAATGCTGTAACTAAAATTATGATAACTGTATATTGAATTGCATAATTAGTAGCATCAGGATTCATCTTTTTCTTCCCACTAATAGTAAATTGACTATTAATAGATTTATTAATCCATGTTTTGAAATGGTCATCAGGCATATCGCTTTTATATGCTGGATATATTTCATCGTTTGACATTACTTCATCTATCCAAACTTGTCCATGTGCTTTACCATTAATAATTAATCTTTCTCCATTACCACAACCAGTCCCTTTTAAAAAAATAGTTCCGTTAGTCAAATCAAAATAATCATATTCTGTACTACTAAGATTATAAATTGCTTTAGTTAATGGGAATTCTATCTTTGGGTTTTCAATCATGTCATCATCTTCAAGAATAGTTTCAAAATCAAATGGAGTAAGTATATCTTCTTCAAAAGGATATGCTTCACCATTTATAACAATTCCTAAAGCAATATTTGTTATAAAATATCTGTAAAATTTTGGTAATTCTAAACTATTTTCCTTTTCAAATTTTTCAATAAAATCAACTTTCACAGGAGGAATTACTGAGTACTTTTTATTTAAGTATTTTTTAATATAAATTATCTTTTCTTCAAATCTCATTAATCAGTCATTATTATTTTAAATCAAACTTGTTAAGCTTTGGAAGTGGTTTTGTTAGGAGTTATTAACTACTGAATTTTAGGGATTCGTTTAACGTGTTTGTGTATGATTTCGTTGCGTGTTTAAGCACTAAATTTATCAAATACAAACCAAATAGAAAATCCGCGAGGATTTTCGTAAGTAGGCGAGTACTAGCAATGAATTATACACTGTGTTACCTGTAGTTTTTTATCTCGTTTATTATTTCAGATATTAGTTCAAATTCAGAGTCCTTTGAGATTATTTTTTTCAATTCAAATCTCAAAAGGTCTTTGTAGAGATTTAATTTCTTTCCGTCTAATTTTTTGAAATTTTGGTAAATAATATTTTCTTCTGCTTTTAATTCCTTTTTCGTAAGCAAACTTTTAATTCCGCTATTATTTATATCGAGTGTTTGTGTAGAATCTTTATTATTATACTTTGCATAAATTCTAGTATCGTTTCTATTATGTCCATCCTGCGATTTCCATAGTGTTCCAACAATTTTAGTTTTATAAAAATCAGTAGTCATATTAATTATATATTCACATCTGATTGCGTTAAACATATTTTGTTCAATATATACCAATTCCACATTTTGTTTTTTTGCGAATTCTTTCCAATTCTTATCTAATTTATTCCAATTCACAGGGTTTTTCAAATTACAGGTAACGTATAGATAAGGAGAGTTTTCAATTCTCTTTATCGAATGTTAAACGAAGTTAGTTGTTTTTTCTGATAAAGTCAAATAGTTTAAAAGTAGAAAAGGCAATCCTAAAATACAGATTACCTTTCCTGATTTTTTAATTCAAAATATATTTACTTTAGCCCATAAACACTCTGGTTTTTTGGATATTTAACTGTGTATCTAAACTTTTCAATTACTGTTTCCCTTGGTTTTAAATCTAATGTCCAAAGTAGTTTACCAATGTTTTCTGTGTAAACCGCATTTCCTCTGCTATCTAAAGTCACTAACACGTCTTTGTTTTGTGATACTGGAATCTGATCCAGAATTTCAATTTTAATTGGTGTTGCTTTTTTGTTTTTAACAACAATTTCATAACCAAAGGTTTCTTTTTTATTGCTACCAATAAACTTAGACGATGTATATTTTTTAATAGGTATACGCTCTACCACAATACTGTTATCGCGTCCCATAGATATAAACAATTCTTTTGCAGTAACTTCTGGATTTATATGTGACGTCCCAACAAAAGCACCTTCAAAAAAGATATTAGCTTGTCCTGCTACTAAATTGTATTGGCTCCAATCTGTAATTTTAGCTAGTAAAAACGCACCTCTATCCAATTTTGGAACTGTATGATAGATATAATCCGTTTTTAAATTAAATGCTTGTAAAGCTACAAGATTTTCTTTACCATCACTTGCAATAGAGCGTTTTGTTAAAATATCAAAATCTACTGTTAATTGGTTTTCTGACACGCTTGATGGATTAATATATCTAGCGTCTTGTCTATAAGCCATATTACTTACAGACACTTCATCTAGAGTTGCTTCTTGAAGCTTTTTTAATTGTTGCTGATAGATGTTAGCATATAATGGGCTTAAAATAGGCCTATTGTTATTTTGTGATGGATTTCCTGTACTAATTGTTAAGTCTACATTATCCCAATCTAATCCTGTGTTTTGATAGATTGCAGCTTTGTAAGTTAACTGGACATCTTCAGTTATACTTTTTGATCTAAGATCGTATAATGGATTCCAACCAACATTACCAACCACATATTTACAGTCAATTGCAATGTTTCCTGCTTTTTTAGAGTCTATTTGCAATACAATGTTTCCGCTAGGCTTATTAAACTTAGCATTAAGCTCGTTTAATTGTTGATTAAGCTTTGCGGCTTTTTCTCTGATTGGTTCTTCCTTTTTATCTAAAGCTGTTATCTTCTTTTTAATTTCAAGATACTTTGCTTGATACACATTACTTAGCTCTAAAACTTGTTGTGGTGTAAAACTAGAGTTACCACTTCCTAAATCTTGGTTTTTATTTAGTATTTGCTCAATACCTAATAAACTATTGCGTTGGTGTGATAACCAAACTAAGTCATCATTTAAGGTTTCTAATTGCTCTTTTAAAGCTTCTATTTCTTTATTATTGACTTTAGATACTAGATAATTGTTCTCATATTTTGCAGACACCAAAACAGTGTTAGAGCTGTTAAATTGTACTTGTAAACTAGATGGATTAATAGATGTAGATATACCTGTTAATACAATTTCTTGCGAACCCATTTTTGTTGTAAATGAGGCATCTCTTGTAATTTGAGCATTACTTTTAAAGACTTTTACAGCTTTAATTTTTGAATCAACTTCTGTTTGAGAAAATACAGTAATACTTGTTAACAGTAGGAGTAGACTAAATAGTTTGTTCATGATGTTTTTTTTACGAAGCTATTATAATAAGCTGCTGTAAAAAGTAATAATGAGTAAACTAAACCTTTGATTGAGGGAAGTCGTCTTTTTGATTAGTGTGCCACCACAAAGCACTTAGTTAATTCTCCATTTGGGAATTTTAACCATAATAAAGGCGAATAGTTTTCAGTTTCAAAAACAGCTAATTGTGGTTGTATTTGTTTAAAAGTGGACCAATTAACATTGGTGTCTAAATCTAATAACCAATCTGTTTTTTTAGGTATATAAAACTTACAATCTTCAAACAAATGCAATTGTTTATAATTAAAGTAAAACCCATAAACACAGGCATTATTTAGGGTTTTAAGCTCTATTTGCTTTCCGTAAGGCACAAAAATTTGCGCTTTAAAATACAGTTGTTGAATACAATTTTTAGCTTTCAAATTTAAACTATCCAATAAGGGTTTAGTTTCATTAGCATAGAGTAGTGGAAGCTGCTTTTGTTTTAGCTTATTCAATTTTTCTGTTAACGAGTCGCGACGCATTGGTCCAATACAATGTTCAATTTCAGTATTACCCAATGTGTCATCATATAAATAATATTTAAACTGAATTTCTAAATGAACAGGCTGCTCATTATCTAAAAACAAACAATCCAATTCGCCAAGTGTTTGCTTGTTGTCTTTTTGTATTTGTTGGTTTTCTGCTAAAATCTGAAGGGATTTAATATGTTTTAATTCTTCAAAAACAAACTGTTCTACACGCTGACCTAAACGCACATTAGGTTTGATATTTGCATTAAAGGAGAATACTTTATCAACGGTTTTTAAAAATGGTTGCATGCCTTCAATTTTAGATTGAAACAAATGTGGCGTGTTAAAAAAACCTCTAAATTGGGCTTGAAAATGCTCTGTTTTTGTACTCATATTAGAGTATAAAAGTAGGCAATTAAAAAAAAGTACTTGATTATTCGTCAAAACCCTTTAATTCGTTGTATTTTTGCACATCTCAAAATTTTCAAAAACTACTATTAATTAATGTCAGTAAAAACCCTAGAATTACAAGAGCGCAAAGAAGGAAAAAGTCTTTATAGTTACCAAAAAGGAGCTATTGATAAGATTTTTACATGTTTTGAAGAAGCACCAGAAGATTTTCACTTATTGTATCAATTACCAACAGGTGGAGGAAAAACGGTTATTTTTTCTGAAATAGTTAGACAATACTTAAAGCATCATAAAAAGCAAGTATTGGTAATGACACATAGGATAGAGTTATGTCGTCAAACTTCTAGAATGTTAACCGAGTTTGGTGTAACTAACAAAATTGTAGATAGTAAAGCAGATTTAAGTGATCAAAAAGACTTTAATTGCTTTGTTGCAATGGTAGAGACACTTAACAATCGTTTAAATGATGATAAACTAGACATTTCTGACATTGGTTTAGTTATTATTGATGAAGCACATTATAATAGTTTTACAAAACTGTTTAAGTTTTTTGAAAAATCTTTTGTTCTTGGTGTAACTGCAACACCTTTAAGTAGTAATATTAACCTTCCGATGAAGGATAATTATAACGAGCTTATTGTTGGAGAAACCATACAGTCTTTAATAGAAAACGAGTTTTTGGCTCGTGCCGAAATATTTAGTTATAATGTTGGACTAACCTCTTTAGTTGTTGGAGCCAATGGTGATTATACTGTAAAATCATCCGAAGATTTATATACTAATACAGACATGCTTACTAAGCTTATTCAGGCTTATGAAGAGCGTTGTAAAAACAAAAAAACCTTAATATTTAATAATGGTATTAATACGTCTTTACATGTTTATGACACGTTTAAACGTGCAGGATATCCAGTTGCACATTTAGATAATAATAATACAAAAAAAGAACGTAAAGCCATTTTAAAATGGTTTAAAGAAACACCAGATGCTATTTTAACTTCTGTAAGTATCTTAACCACTGGTTTTGATGAACCTACAGTAGATTGCATCATGCTAAACAGAGCTACAAAATCCTTGACTTTGTATTACCAAATGATTGGACGTGGATCGCGTATTTTAAAAAATAAAAACACATTTACTGTTGTAGATTTAGGAAACAATTTACACAGATTTGGACCTTGGGGAAGTGATTTAGATTGGCACAAAATTTTCCGTTCTCCAAACTATTATTTAGATGGAGTTTTAAGTGATGAAGAACTTGAAAACAATTTTAGATATGAAATGCCAGACGATTTGCGCGAGCAATTTAAAAAATCTGAGCAAGTCTATTTTGATATCAAAAAATGTTATATAGATAGTATTAGAGCAGGAGAGAGTAGTAAAGTTGTATTAGAACGTTCTATTAAACATCACGCTTATATATGTACAGAAAATAGCGAAGACCTTTGGGATGCGTTAGGATTGGCAAAATTATTAGGAGATGATATAGATTACAGAATTGGTCGTTATACAAAGTGTATTAGTAAAAGTACATATAACTTTGTGCAATGGTTAAAGGATGATTATCGTAAAAAACTGAACGCACATTTACGCTCTAATTTTGACGAAATTTTTGAAGAGATTAATGGTTTTCCTCCTGAGGATTAAAGTTTAGTATTCATTGTTCAGTAGCAGTTTGCAGTATTTACTCAGACAGTTAATTACACTAACTACTAATTACTAATTACTAAATACTTAAACATGACTTTTAAAGATCTTGGGTTAGATAAAAACTATATAAAATCGCTTAAAGAATTAGGAATTAAAACACCTACAGAGATTCAAACACAAGCTATACCAATGTTATTAAAATCTTCTAAAGATTTTATTGGATTAGCGCAGACAGGAACAGGTAAAACTGCAGCTTTTGGATTACCAATTTTAAATAAAATAAACCCAAAAAATGATGCAGTTCAGGCGTTGATTATTGCACCAACTAGAGAGTTAGTCCAACAAATAAAAAAGCAACTGTTTAAATTTACTAAATACAACAACTCTAAAATATTTTTAGAAGGTGTTTATGGAGGCGAAAAAATTGATATTCAGCTTAAAAACCTTGCACGTACTACACATGTCATTGTTGCAACTCCAGGACGATTAGTCGATTTAATAAATCGTCAAGCTGTAGATTTATCTCAAGTACAAACTGTTGTTTTAGATGAAGCAGATGAGATGTTAAGTATGGGTTTTAAAAACGATTTAACTACTATTTTAAGCGATACCAAAGGAGAGCGTAACACTTGGTTATTTAGTGCTACAATGTCTGAAGATTTAAAAGGTATTGTAAAACGTTATATCTCTGATCAAGCTATACGATTAGAAATTGACCGAAATAGTATTGTAAATGCAAATATTACTCACTTTTTTGTTGAGACTACTATAAATAATAAAGTGAATACGCTAATTCATTTATTAGAAGACAGGGAAGAGGAACGTGGTATTATTTTTACACGTACTAAAGCTGGTGCACAATCTTTAAAACACCAATTAGAACAAGAAGGTTTTAATGTTGGTGCTTTAGAAGGTGATATGCAACAAAGAGAACGTGATAAAGTCATGCGTGCCTTTAAAAACACAAGTTTGCAATTATTAATATCTACAGATGTATCTGCAAGAGGTATTGATGTTAGCGATTTAGCTTTTGTAATCCATCATCAATTACCAGAACATATAGAATATTACACACATAGGAGTGGACGTACTGCAAGAGCAGGTAAAAAAGGAGAATCTATAGCACTTATTTTATCTAATGAGTTTAATGACCTTAAAAAGGTTGAAACGACTTTAGGTATTAAAATGAAACAGTTGACGGTTTAATGATAAGTTATAAAACATAAAAAAAGCGACTCTTTCAAGTCGCTTTTTTTATTCATTATAATATTAATGTGTTTTCATTTTACCTTTTCGTTTAGACAGTTGACGCTCTAATTGCTGAGTCACTTCGCTAACACTTTTATGTAATGTGTCTTTACTTTCTTCAGCATATAATCTTGGTCCAGGAGCACTTAATCTAATTCCTGCAATCTTTCCAGATTTATCATTATGTGTGTTTTCTAACTTAAAAAACACATCTGCACGCACAATAAACTCGTACTTATTAAACAATTTTTGTATTTTATCTTTTGTGAATTCTTCTAAATCATCACTTGCTTTTACTTTGTCGTACTCAAAATTTATATCCATAGTCGTTTCGTATTTATATTTACTTAAAGATAAGTAAAAATGGTCTAAATTCAATTCTATTTATTAAAAATTTAAGACAAAAAAATATTGATTATCTTTAAACCACAATCAAAAATACTAAACAAAATGCGTACTATTAAATCTTTATTTATTCTAACTACTTTAGCTTTAATCTCTTGTAAAAATTCTGGGGATTCTTTTACAGATAAATCAACCGATTTTAAAATCGATTATGAGAAATTTACTTTAGATAATGGACTAGAAGTCATCTTGCACGAAGATCATTCGGACCCTATTGTTGCAGTAGCAACACTAATGCACGTAGGTTCTAATAGAGAAAAACCAGGTAAAACAGGGTTTGCTCATTTCTTTGAACATATGTCTTTTAATGATTCAGAAAATGTACCAGTTGGAGCAAACCGAAAAATGATTCCAGAATGGGGTGGAAGTCGTAATGGAGGAACGTCAAACGATTATACAGTCTATTATGAAGTGGTACCAAAAGATGCATTCGAAAAAATTATGTGGATTGATTCAGACCGTTTTGGATACATGATTAATACAGTAACCGAAGCTGCTTTAGAGCGTGAAAAACAGGTGGTTAAAAATGAAAAACGTCAACGTGTAGATAATGCGCCATATGGTTATACTGACGAGATTATTAGAAAAAACTTATATCCAAAAGGACATCCTTATAATTGGACTGTTATTGGTGCTTTACCAGATTTACAAGCAGCAACTATAGACGATGTAAAAGAATTTTACAAACAATATTATGGTGCCAAAAACGCCTCTTTAGTTATTGCTGGAGATATTGACATTGCTGAAACTAAAAAATTAGTAGAGCAGTGGTTTGGCGAAATACCTAGTGGTCCAGACGTAGAAGAACAAAATATTGATCCTGTTGTTTTAGAAAATACAAAGTCATTATATTTTGAAGACAACTTTGCTAAACTTCCAGAGGTACGTATGGTATTTCCAACTGTTAAAAACTATCATAAAGATACTTATGCTTTAAATATTTTAGGAGAATTATTAAGTGGAAGTAAAAAATCACCTTTATATAATGTTTTAGTTGAAGATCAAAAATTAGCCCCTAGAGTTGGTACTTATCAAAATAGTAGTGAGTTAGCTGGAGAATTTGTGTTTAGAGTACGAGCAAATGCTGGAACAGATTTAGACCAAGTTAAAGCAGCAATAGATACAGGCTTAAACAAATTTGAAACTAATGGTGTTAATGAGGACGATTTAAAACGTATTAAAGCTGAGCTTGAAACTAACTTATATAAAGGTGTTAGTACAGTTTTAAACAAAGCGTTTCAATTAGTACAGGATAACGAGTTTAATGGTGACCCAAGTTTTATTACAGAACGTGCTAAATTAACCAATGCAGTAACTGCTACAGACATAATGCGTGTTTACAACAAATACATTAAAGGTCAAAACTTTGTAATGACTAGTGTTGTACCAAAAGGAAAATTAGATTTAGCAGTAACAGACAGTAAAGAAGCAACAGTATGGATTGAAGAAGTTGTTAAAGGTGTAGCTAATGAAGAGGTTAGTCAAGGTGAAGAAGCAGTTTATGAGAAAACACCAAGTAAATATGATAGGAGCGAACCTCCTTTTGGAGAATTACCAGTATTTAAATCGCCAGAAATTTGGAAAGGTAAGTTGGATAATGGAATGACTTTATATGGTATTGAAAATAATGAAGTCCCTTTAGTACAGTTTGATATTACTATTCCTGGTGGTCAATTATTAGATCCAAAAGGTAAAGAAGGAATCTCAAGTTTATTTAGCGATTTAATGATGCAAGGTACAGTTACAAAAACTGCTGCAGATTTAGAAGAAGCAATTGGGTTATTAGGTGCAAGTATAAGTATGTATAGTGCAAGTGAAGATTTTCATATTACAGGATCGTGTTTAACTAAAAACCTAGACGACACAATATCGTTAATCAGAGAAATAATATTAGAGCCACGTTGGGACGAAAAAGAATTTAGTAGACTAAAACAAGCTTTAGAAACAGGATTAAAAGGTAGTGAAGCTAATCCAAACGCAATTGCTTCTAATGTGTTTAATCAGTTAATGTATGGTAACACTCATCGTTTTGGTATTAATGGATCTGGAACTTTAGAAAGCACAAAAAGCATCTCTTTAGACGACCTAAAAGCGTATTATAATAATCTATCTCCTAAGGATGCTACGTTTCATATTGCAGGAGCAATAAATAAAACACAAACGGTTAATGCTTTAAGTACTTTAAAAGAGTGGAAGGGAGAACATATCACTATTCCTGCACAAACTATAGAAGACACAAATACAGGAGGAACTTTATATTTTGTAGATGTACCAGATGCTAAGCAATCTGTTTTATATATTGGTAAATTAGCTTTATCTGCAAAAGACGACAATGCAAATAATTTAGGTTTTGCTAACGAAATTTTAGGAGGTGGATCAAGTGGACGCTTATTCCAGACACTTAGAATAGGTAAAGGGTATACTTATGGTGCATATTCAGGGATATCAGAACGTAAAACTGTAAGCCCATTTACAATAAGAAGTAGTGTGAGAGCAAATGCAACACTAAAATCGTTAGTGATAATTAAGGATATGGTAAACGACTATAAAGAAAGCTTTACAGATATAGAAGTAGAATTAACTAAAAACAAAATTTTAAAAGGAAACACAAGAGCTTATGAAAGTCTTGGCGCACAATTAGGTATACTACGTCGTATTAGTAAGTATAACAAAACAGAAGACTTTTTGGATACTAATCAAGATGAACTAATTAATATGACTTTAACTGATTATAAATCAATAATAGATCAATACATTATTGAAAAAGATATGGTGTATTTAGTTGTTGGAGATAAAGCAACACAGTTTAATGAAGTTAAACAATTAGGTAAACCTGTTGTAGAATTAGATATTTATGGTAATAAGATTTAATATTTTAATTATATAATTATTATACAAGCATAATCATTTAGGTTATGCTTTTTTTTATATAATAATGGAATTCATTATTATTGTTTTAAAGTATTATATATTCTGTTTAATTCTCATTGAAAGTAATAAGGGTTATTTAAAGTTCTATTTTACATAATATAAATTATAAAACAAATTATTTTATAATCAGACGCTATGTAAAATAGCTATGTAACGAAATTAACTCATTAAATATTGTCAAAAAATAATGTTTACTTTTATAATATCTAATAAATCAAATACAAACCAGAACCAAATGACTAAGCAAACTGTTAACTATTCTAGAAGAGAATTTACAAAACTATCAGCAATGGGTATTGCAAGTATCCCTTTATTAGCTTGTCAAAATGGATTGATAACCAAGGAAACAACGTCACCAGAGCGTCTTAATGTGCATTTGTTTTAAAACACCTACAGTTTTTAGATTATAATGATATGTCTGCAGCTGCTGCAGAAATGGGTTTTGATGGTCTAGATTTAACAGTTCGTAAAAAAGGACATGTATTACCTAAACATGTTATTGCTGATTTACCAAAAGCTGTGGAAGCCATGAAAAAATATGGTCTTGCTCCAAGAATGCTATCTACAAATGTTTGGGACGTTAATAATTTGATAAATAAAACTGTGTTAGAAACCGCTAGTCAATTAGGTTTTACTAATTACCGTACAGATTGGTTAAAATATCCAGAAGACACTCCTATTAAAAAAAGCCAAGCTTTATATGCTAATCAAGCCAAAGATTTGGAAGTTTTAAACAAAAAATTAAACCTTATTGGTGGTTATCAAAATCATGCTGGTAAACATGTTGGTGCACCAGTTTGGGATTTACTACCAATATTAGAAGCTACAGAAGGTGAATTTATGGGTTGTCAATACGATATTAGACACGCTGTAGTTGAAGGTGGCGAAAGTTGGGAACTTGGACTAAAACGTATTAAACCGTATATAAACTCTATTGTATTAAAAGATTTTAAATGGGGAATTGTAGATGGCAAATGGAAACCAATTAATGTACCTCTAGGACAAGGAATGGTTGATTTTAATCGTTATTTTTCTTTACTAAAAAAGTATAAAATTAATGTTCCTGTTTCTCTTCATGTAGAGTATGATTTAGGTGGTGCAGAAAAAGGAAAAAACAAAATAACAATGGATAAAAAAGAAGTCTTAGCACGAATACAAAAAGACTTACTTTTTATAAAAGAAGAATGGAAAAAAGCTGAGTAATAAACTTGCTAAGATTTTAGTTGCAAATTGTGTTTCGTTAAAAAAAGTTTCAAATAACACATATTTAAGCACTTATAAACTCATCTGAAAAACGCTTATCATTTAAAGACCTACAATTATAAATTTAATGATAATAAATACATAAATAATTCGGATTTTAGAGGTCTAAATAAAATCAATATGCGCGTTATTATCATTCTTCTACTTCTAATCTCATTTAGTTTTACGTCGTTTGCACAACAAGATACCATATGGTATAATAACTCTTGGAGAGAATCTACAAAAGAACAGGCGGAATATTACAGGATTAAAACACAAAAAAAAGACTTATATCATCTTAAAGATTATTTCCTTAATGGAACTTTACAAATGGAAGCCTACTCCTCTTCTAAAGATGATGATGTTTTTGAAGGTAATGCAACCTGGTATAATGAAGATGGCTCAATAATTAGGACAAGTGCATATGAAAAAAACAGGCTAAATGGAGACTATATCTCCTATCTTAATAATAACAAGTACAAAGCTACCTATTATAATGATAGGCCTATTAACGGAAAAGTGGTGAGTAATTCTAATTACAGATCACCAATTATAAATGTGTATAAAGACAGTTTACATACCAAACAATATATTTATTTTACTAAAACTAAAAATCAAATTAAGTCTGAAACACATTTTGATGTTTCCAGTAAAGAATATAATTATAATCCAGTATTAAGAAAATTCTATGATGCTAAAGGTAATGTCATTGGAAAAATGACCTTTAATAAACATGATTATGATAATGGAATTATTGTCAACTATTATTATTCAGATTATAGAGATCAAATTTCTAGTATCGATTATTATAAAGACAGTAATTTACAGTATATAGATCGGTTTTATACTAATGGTAATATTAAAATTAAAAACACCTTTACAAACGACGTTAGAACTAAAACGACCTATCAAAAAAGCGGAAAGGAAATTGCCAAACTACAGTTTAAAAACAAAGAGCCTTTTAACGGAATAGATATTGAATTTCATTATCGAATCGATGAAAATAAAAATGAAGAAATTATTGAATATAAAAGATATTATACCGACGGATACCTTACTAAACAAGAAGAATTTTACCCAAATGGTAATCTTAAACATGCTAAAATCTATGATATAATTGACGAAAGCACTATTCAATCAGAAAAATTTTACGACAAAAATGGTAACTATTTAGGGGATTTAATTTATGAAAATTACAGAATTAAAGAAGGTTTTAAATTATCTAATCATAAAAGAGAATGGTTCAAAAATTTTAAGCTTATAAAAAACATCAAATACTATGCTAATAGTGACACTGTTTTCAGTAAGCAAGATGCCAATAAGGTTACTTATTATAGCAAAAAACAGGACATACTTGGACATTTAGAAATAGACACTTCAGATTATTACTTTAAGCCTATTAAAGGACAAGAGTTTGTTTATAGTTATGATCATTTATCAACTATTAACGAGTATAAAGATTCAAAAAAAATAAAAACAACAGACTTTAATCAAAATAGCGATACCAAAAAAAATCATAAAGTCGTTCAGTTTTATAATACTGATCAATACAATACTAAATCAAAAGAAATAAAATACTTTAGTAATGATAAAATAAAGGAAGAGACCACTTTTGTTGATGGTTACCAAAAACAAATTAGTGTGTTTTATGATATAAACGGAAAGCAAATAGCAAAGTATAATCATGAAACTGAGACTGGTACTGAGTATGACTATTTTTTTGAATCTGATGAAGTCAGTAAAATAAGTACAAATGAAAATGGAATACTTATAGCCGAAAAATTATATCTTGAACTTAGAGGCAAAAAAAGCGATTCAAAAGAAAAATACGGACTATTTAGAGATTTTGATATCAATACAAGCGATAAATTTTATAACGAAGAAGGATCGCAAATATTTAATATAGAATATAAAGATAAATTGCCTTATAATGGTGTATTCTATGATTATAATAGAAACCAATCCATAACAGTCAAAAATGGCGTATCAAATGGTACCTATAATAAATATAATGGATATTACTTTCCTGAAGACATTATAGAAACTGGCGAATATATAAATGGTAAAAAAGAAGGTGTTTTTTCTTATTACGATAGTGATAAAGTTATATACAAAACAGTTGAGTATAAAAACGATCTTTTAGATGGAGAAACCGCAACCTTTGAAAACGGTAAAAAATTAACTAGTATCATTTATAAAAACGATGCGCCTTACCAAGGTGTTATAAAGAATAATTATAGAGAAACAGAAGAAAGATTTGAAAATGGCAAGCTAATATATTCAAATAAAATTCTAGAAGATAATTCCAAAATAGAATACAACTAT
The DNA here is from genome assembly GCF_044594215.1 of Olleya sp. R77988. Taxonomy (GTDB): domain Bacteria; phylum Bacteroidota; class Bacteroidia; order Flavobacteriales; family Flavobacteriaceae; genus Olleya. The sequence goes on from NZ_CP138988.1 coordinate 2,582,270, forward strand.
TTTGAAAATTATGTCCAAGCAATTGTTTATTATCCAAACTCTACAAACAGAAAGTATAGTTTTAATACAGATAAAAAAAGCAATGTTTTAAATGGCGAAATAATTAGATATAACAAAAAAAACAAGGCGATGCATAAGGCTGTGTTTGATAATGGAACTTTAGTAGAAGGAAAAATTTGGATAAAAAGAGATTTTGTCTACAGTTATAATTATAGCAATGTTAGCTACTTTGAATTTTCTAAAGATAAAAACAATACTATTTTAAAAATATTTGACAAAAATCTTGAGCTAATCTTTGAAGGAAAAGAAAAAAACGATGTTGAAAATTCAATATTTGATAAAGTGATGAATGTTTCTCCTAATAATATTACAGGCCAATACTTGTATTAAAATTACAGCTTTACTTTAATGACTTAAAACCAGTAACACAAAACAGCTATAAACAAAGACACTTTATATTCAATTAAATTTTAATTTCAAATGGCTAAAAGGTATCTTTGTACTATAATTTTTTAGCAGTTAACTTTATGGTTTTTAATAAGTTTTATAGTGTTATTATTCTGTTTTTTAGTGTTTGCCTCTCTCCTATTTTTGCGCAAAATACAGTTACTCTTGTTGGTAATGTTGTAGAAGAAAACACTAATTTACCAATAGTATTTGCCAACATCACATTATTAGACAAAGATACTAATGATGCTGTTTCAGGAACCATAACTGCAGATGATGGTACCTTTTTATTAAAAACGCAAGCCTCCAATTTTAACATACAAGTCAGCTATATTGGATACAAAACAATAACCATTAGTAATTACAGTATAGCAAAAGATAAAATAAATTTAAAGACCATTATTTTAATACCAACACAAGAAACTTTAGACGAAGTTGTTGTACGTGCAGAAACCTCACAAACCGTCTTTAAACTAGATAAACGTGTGTTTAATGTTGGTAAAGATTTAAGCTCTACAGGAGCAAGTGCTTTGGAGGTTTTAAACAATGTGCCTTCTGTAAATGTAAATATTGAAGGCGAAATCAGTTTACGTGGTGGACAAGGTGTACAAATACTAATTAATGGTAAACCATCAGTTTTAGCTGGAGACGATGGTAATGCTTTGGGTACAATTACTGCTGATATGATTGATAAAGTTGAAGTTATTACCAATCCATCTGCTAAATATGATGCACAAGGGACTTCTGGTATTATTAATATAATCATCAAAAAATCAGAGAAGAAAGGTTTAAATGGTTCTGCAACTTTAAATGTTGGTATACCAAATAGCAATAGCTTTGGTTTAAGTATTAATAAACGTACCGAAAAATTTAATTTGTTTAGTCAATTAGGTTTTGGGATTAGAACTTATCCAGACGAACGAGAATCTATAAACAAAGACCTAATTAATAATACTACAATTACTAGTAATGGTGAAAGTGAGTTTGACGAAAAATTTACCAATATTTTAATTGGTACAGATTATTATTTAAACGACAGAAACGTTATAACCCTTTCTGGATCGTATGCTTACGAAGTTGAAGACCAATGGGCAAAAACAAATTATGATGCATTTGATACTAGTAATACTGTAACAGACAGATGGCTTAGAGATGAAATTACTGAAGCTACAAACCCTAAAATCCGTTACGAATTACAATACAAAACCGACTTTAAAAGACACGAAGATCAATCTCTTTTATTTAGTGCTTTAGGTCGTTATTTTAGAAAAGACCAAGCGTCAGTATTTGATGACATTACTAGTGTTGGAGATTTGGAAGATGCGCAACAAGAATCCAGAACCGATTATAAATTAGAAGAATATACCTTTAAACTAGATTATATTCATCCTTTTTTAGAAAAATATACTTTAGAAACTGGAGCACAATTTGCCATAAATAATGTGTCAAATGATTTTGCTGTTGCTAATCTTGAAAATGGTGTTTGGGTTAATAATCTAGATTTAACCAATGTGTTTGATTTAGATCAAAACGTATTTGCAATCTACACTACAGGAGCTTTTGAAGGTGAAAAATGGGGTCTTAAATTAGGGCTTCGTATGGAAAATACACAGGTTAATACTTTGCTTGAAACCACTAACGAATCTGGAAAACAAAATTACACCAATGTCTTCCCAAGTGCGCATTCATCTTATAAAGTATCAGATAATTTTTCTATTCAAATTGGGTATTCAAAACGTATCAACAGACCTCGTTTAAGACAATTAAATCCGTTTTCTAATATTAGAAACAACTTTAGTATTTCTGAAGGAAATCCAGACTTGCAACCAGAATTTACAGATTCTTATGAGCTGACAAGTATTCATAAATTTGGAAAAGCCTCTTTAAACTTTAGCTTATATAACAGATATACCAAAGATGCTGTAGAGCGTATCACAGTTTTTGAAGACAATGTAAGCATATCAAGACCTGAAAACATTGGAACAGACAATACCACTGGTTTTGAAATAAATGGAAAATACAATCCTTTAAATTGGTTATCCTTAAATGGAGATTTTAACCTTAATTATTATAACCGTAAAGGTGCTTATCTATCAGAGTCTTTTGATTTTAAAGGACGTGTTTGGTCTACTAGTTTGACCTCAAAACTTAAACTTCCAGCACAATTTGATTTTGAAATTACTGGAAATTATTGGTCTGATTACGAAACCTTGCAACAAGAAGTCTCTGATAATGCTTTTGTTGATTTAGGCTTAAGAAAAAAAATAGTTAAAGGTAAAATAATACTCAATTTAAGTATTCGCGATCTATTTGCTTCACGTATAAATGAAACGACAACATCACAACCAGAATTTTATTTAAATAGTACACGTCAAGGTGGACGCTTTGTCACATTTGGCATTAGTTATGGCTTCGGAAAAGGAGAAGCTATGCAGTTTTCTGGTCAGAGAATGTAATAGTATTTATAAGCAATTAACAGCTCTACAACTGAGAGTTATTTTATAAAACGTTTCAGTATTTTTTGAACAAGTCTAACGTCTTTATCCTTAATTCGGCTTAGGTTATTTTTATTATCACATTCAAATAAAGAATAATCAATTTCAACTAAATTAATACTCTTTTTTTGTAGCACATCTTTACGTCTTTTATTATACCTTATTATTTGTTCGCCTCTAGTTATACCACTAGAGGTTAAAACCTCTAGTTTTTCTAAGTGCTGCTCTGTTTTATTTGGTTTTTCTATAAATTCAATCACCAAATTAGCGTCTTCATAAAAGGCAGCTAAGGGTAATTTTGTTCTTGTTTTTCCTTTTTTGTGCATATCACCTAATAAAAAAGGAAAGGTATGCTTACGTGATGCTTTTTCTTTAAGAAGCTCGTCACAAATATTTAAAATATAAAATTCATCACTATTTTCTCTAACTTCTTTTGCTCTATCTTTTTTAGAAACAGTACTGATAGTTTCACTTGGTGTAAACTTAGCACCTTCTCTTACTAGATACCAATAGACAGCTGTTTCTGTACGTTCTGCATGTACAGAAGGTATTGTGTTAAGTTGGTTTTCTTTATCTAAAGCTCGTAAGACTTTACGAAGTGGCAACCCTTTTTTTTGATCTTTTCCAAAAACGCCTGCTTTTACTAAATCTGGCATAATTTCTTTTACAGCAATCCAATCTTTACCAGTGTTTGTATTAAAATAATTTTCTATTACCTTATTTATTCGAGTTACTTTATCTTCTGTATTACGACTTTTCTCCATGTTTTTAACTTTTTATACTACTTGTATTTACTACAAATAAAACGCGCGCAAGATAAGTCAATTTGTTATTAAATAATGTTTCCTGTTATTTAATTAATTATAGCATGTGTTACTTAAACACACAATTAGTATTCATCAAATAAAATCTTACACTTTACGTGTCTCTTTTATTGTTGTTTTTTTATGAGAATCTGCATAGTTTTTTGTGACATAACGACCAGTTCCAGCGTCTCTATGTCTTGTTATTTTTTTGTGCAAAGTAGTTGCTGTATTTTGATAATTATTATTGCTATGAGAATCATTATTATTTTGATTGTCATAAGACTCTTGTGCATCTGTTAAAACAGGAACACTAAGGTCATATGTTAACCTATAATTAGCTCCATCCTTTCTAAAAGATATTGTTTTATCAGTTACAGATGTATTGTCGTTAATATTATGTGTACCTAAATGGTCATCAGAATCTGGCCAATCTGCTTCCATCATTTTAAGTTGTATTGTATCAATAAAATCAAATTCAACATTAAAATTCCTAATATCTCCATCATCAAAATGTCTTTTTATGGTCTTAATATGTTTACCATCTGCTTTAATTTTTAAATGTATATAATCTCTTCCTGTATGATCTTCATTTTCAATACAATGAATTTTCTTAATAGTGATAGTTTTCATGACAAAAAATTTTAATTAGTATTATAATCTTATAACTAATTTACTACTAAAAAAGAACGCTTAAAATGATATTTATCAGCTATTTATAATGTTTTATATTAGTTATGCTCCACTCCTATTTTATTAAACAGGAATTTAATTGTCTTGATTTAATTAAATGTATTGCTTTTGAAGACTACAATACAATAACTATTTTTTAACAGGAAAAGCATCCAAATAAAACAAACGATCGATATCAAACTTATAATACTCGGAAGTATTTAAGTTTTTAGATTCAAAATAGAATGCTTTATCAGATAATAATAAACTATTAACTGCACAACCAATGTTTTCGCCTTTTATGGTTGGAATTGTTATTTTTTCTTCGCAATTATTAAAACAAGCTTCCTGAAACTCAGAGAGGTTTTTACCATAAATTAAGGTTCTGTCTTCTTTAAAAAACACAACATCTGTACTAAAAACTGAATTGATAGTTATTTGCGGTTTAGTATCAAAAACAGACTCGACCATTGTAGCATCCACAATTTTTATAGACGCTACTCCACTATCTGTTTGTGCTGTTATTATATTCCAGGTACTAATGTGTTGCTCTTTCTTTTTGGTGGTGTTTTTATAAAATTTGATGCTGTTATTTTCCAGTTTTCCCAAATAAACAATATCAACATCTTCCACAAAAATTTTACTATTAAACAAATCGCAATTAAAAACACCACATCCTTTTCTTAAATTTTTATAAGAAAATGTGGTAATATACAATACTGTTTTATCAGCAATATTTGGTTTTGGCAATAGCAAATAGGTTTCTTCAACTACTTTATCTGTTGTGGTTTGGTCGCAATTAGTATAAAACGGAAACGCCAAACTCTCTGCACTTAAATCGCCTTTTACTTCTGCACTAGATTTTTCACACATTTTAAACACGTAAACATCAAAATCTTTAAAGTTTAAAGTCCTAGTAATAGTTGCAGTTAATTTGTCTTGCTTTACTATTTTATAAGTTTTACAAGACCATAAACTAGACAACAACAGTATGATGATTAGTTTTTTCATTTGCTATTCCAGTTTACGTAGTTATAATCAAAACCAAAAGCCCAACGTGGTTTGTTAAACGTGTTTGGATGGTAGGCATTATCGATAGTTAAATGGATGTAATCTTGCACATCCAATTTTGGGTTATCATAAATAGACACATGACCACTAAATCCAGTATCATAATTACCAACCGCAAATCTCCAACGACTTTGATTGTAGTAAAAAGCCTGAACGTCTTTATATGGAATAAAATCTATTTGCAAATGGTTAGCCATTTCAAAAGCATTACGTTGGTATCCTGTAAACTTGTGGTAGCTTAAAGCTATGTGGTTGATAGCATCATTATAATTTCCGTAATACGAAAATATTCCACCTCCAGTATAATAGCGATCATATCCATCTCCTAAAGTGTTTCTAAAAGGTGTACCATCATTATAATAAGTAAACTGAAACGTACGCTCTACATTTAAATTAAATATACCAATCAGCTGATTTTCTCTGTTTTTATCCGAAGAAATTATATAATTAGATCCTAATGATAACGAGTTGTAATATGGGTTCTGCAAGGGTTTTGCAGACAAATCACTAAAATAGTTTAAAGGATTATAACGTGTAGCATAACCATAAGTGCCAACTTCCCTAATACCTCCTGTAACGTTAAAGGATATTATAAAGTCTAAAATTAATTGTCGTTGTTTACTGTATAATAACGAGCTACCAATACCTCCATTATATAACTGTATTTCTGTGTTTATAGCTGGATAAATATAATTAAGCCCTTCAATTTTTTTTCCTGCTCCAGCAGCAATACTTAATCTAAAATTAGTGAATTTTTGTACCTCAAAAGTTAATTTTAAAGCACCTCCAAACTGAAAATCATCTGAGTTGGATTGTTCTATTGTGGTTTTTACTTGAGCTGTTGCTATTACTGAAAATAAACAACATATAAATAGCGACTTATATAGCATTGGTTAGGTTTAGCACTTTAAAGATATAAGAAAATGGTTAATAAACATAAAATAACTTAATTTATGATTGACATAAGTAAAAGCTATAGTCTTTTTAACTTAATAGCTGACTACCTAACCTGTTATTATTTCCTCCTCTTAGCGCTATAATTAATTCTTCTGGAATGGTAAAACGTACAACAACTCTTCTTCCTTCTACATCTAAATAATCATGCTTACCGCTTTCTAATAAACTAAGTTGATTAGGTTCAATAAAATCAAGACCCTCAGAATAAAACATCCCAGATTTGATTTCAGGATATAATTCTGGATCAATTTTATTTAAAAATAGTTTAGCAAATATTATAGCCGAATTACCTGGCAACTCCATAGGTGTAAAACCAAAATCTCTTGGAACACATTCACCCATACATTTATTTCCAACCTTTTTACAAATTGCATAACTATTATCAGAACACTTTGTTCCTCCAGTATTACCAGTACATTCACATGACGACATAAATTATATAATTTTAATTATAAAATTGTTTTTTGTTTGTTCAATACTATAATTAGGAAGTTGTGGTACAGATAGGAATCTTAATTTCTCAAGAGCTTCAATCGCTGTTTTAGAATGAATTAGTCCACTTGTAATAGTGCAATTAAGTTGCTCTTGATTAAATCCTTCTATTTGTAAACCTAATCCTTCCGTTTTTGCGATAATCATAGCTGCTTCATTAAAAAATGACTTTACTGGAATATTTATTGATAGTAAGATTTGACCATCAATAACATGCCTCAATTCTCTTTTTAGTCTAGTATACACATAGGACACTTGATCTTGTGGTATTCTACAAATATCATAGTGATTGTCATCTGTTCTTAGCCAATTTTCTTCACTTGCACTTGGTGGTATTGCTGCTGCTTCAGCTACAACTTTATCTTGAGTTCCATGTACATAAATAATTTTTGAAGGACTTCCAGCTCTTGTATAATCATTACTTAAAGCTGTTGTATATTCGCCTAATAATTTTAGGTTTTCTAACTGTATATTACTACCGAATAGCACTTTTTGTCCAGCTGTTGCCAAAGAAGACCCTTGATGAGGTACATTTAGCGAAAGAAAAAAAGGTAACTTATTTTCAATATTTGACAAAAAAACAAGAGCCTTTTTTATAACAAGTCCTCCCATACTATGACCTATAAAAGATATTGTCTCAAAATCTGGCTCAATAGTTCTTACAGCAGTTTCAAAAACTTCAGAGATTTTTCTAAGTCCAACATTAAATTTTTCATGTTCCTTAGCACTAGGAATAACTGATTTTATTTGTCTTAAAAAATCCAAAAAATTTATAGTTCTTGTAGTATAATCAAATAAAAAAACTTTAAAATTTGCTTTAACAAAAGGGTCATTCATCATAACTGGAATAAACCTTTCTGGATCGTGAGGGTCTCGTTTATGTCCCCAAGTTTTGTTACTTCCATTAAGACCATGTACAAGTATTATAGCGTGCTTGTAGCTTTTATCGTTTTGCTCTTTTAAAGTTGTTAATGACATATCAATGAATTAGTCCTTTAAAGATATAAGAAAATAGCTTACTAACTGTAGCCAACACAAAAAAAAGACTGTACAGTTATTAAACAATTAATTTAGTAATACGTCACACCCATTTATATTTTGCTTTTAAATATATAGAGTCTCATTTTTTAAAAACTTAAGAGTGTTTAAATATGATTTATCTAAAGTATCTTTGTAAACTAATTAATACAGAAGATAATAGCTACATAATAATCATGATTATACCTAAATTACATTATATAACACAAGGAGATACACCAAAAGAGATTTTGGAAAATATCCAAAAAGCTTGTGCTTCTGGTGCTGAGTTAGTGCAATTGTGTTTAAAAGACGCATCAGAAAAAAAAGTATTGAAACTAGCTAAAGAAGCTATAAAAATTACATCTCATTTTCAAACTAGATTAATTATTAACCAGTATTATAAAATTGCTAAAGACATTAAAGCGGATGGTGTACATCTAGAAAAGACAGATGCTTGTCCTACTAATATTAGAAAACATCTATATACTTGGCAAAGCATTGGTGGTACTGCAAATACATTAGAGGATTGCAAAACACTAATTAACAAAGAAGTAGATTATATTATTTTAAGTCCTTTTAAAGTCATTATAAGCTCTGATAATCCAATGACTGCTTTAGGTTTAAATGGTTATACAGCAATTATTGAAGCATTAAAAACCAAAACCCCAATTATTGGGTTTGGAAACATAACTACTAAAGATGTTGCTGAAATATTAAAAACAGGTGTTTCTGGTATTGCTGCGTCAGAAGCTATCACACAAAACTTTGATGTTATAAAAACATTTAATCAATTACTAAGTGCCTCTTCTACGCTAGAACAACGTCATACTTTTAAAAATGAATAATCCAGTACAATCAATAAAAGTTACAGATCTAGATGGTAATGCTATAGATTTAATGACAGCTTTTAAAAACCAAGTCTTATTACTTATTATTTATAATAATGATTGTTTAGGTTGTATAGGACGAGCTGTTCCATTAGCTTATAAATTTAAGCAAGACTATCCTTCAATTCAAGTAGTTGGTATACATGCAGATTTTGTCAACAGAGAAGGTACAAAAGCAAATATTAAAAGTGTTTTTACAAGTGGCAAAATACCATTTCCTATTTATATTGATCAGCATCACAAAGTTTATGATCAGTTTGAGGCAGAAGGTACACCACAATGGTTACTAATATCTAAAAAAGGTGACTTGTTTCGTTCTATATTTGGGTCTCAGGATAATGCACAAAACAGGTTGTATTATGCGTTAGAAAGTCTATTAGCAGACCACTAATAATTTTATATTTTTTGCTACAATCTACTGGCTAATTTTTTTAGTTTCTTTTTAAAAATAACTTAAATTTTAATCTCAAAATAGCTTAAAAAACTATATTCGCGCCATGTGGATGTATTTAGGCTTATTGGCTGCACTATTTTTGGGTTTACACAATCTGTGTAAAAAGCATGCTGTACAAGGTAATGAAGTGTTTCCTGTGCTTTTAGGGACTGTCTCTAGTGGGTTTTTGTTTGTAGCTACGTTTTATGGTTTATCTATTTTTTATCCAGACTATGCGCATGCACATGGATATAACTTCCAAAAGCTTGATTGGCAAACCCATAGTTTTGTTTTTTTAAAGTCTGCAATTATGGCTGCCTCTTGGGTTTTAGCTTATCAAGCTTTAAAACATTTACCAATTACTATTGTAACACCAATACGATCTGCTGGACCGTTTTTTACGTTTATAGGAGCTATTGTTATCTATAAAGAAAGTCCAAATCTGTACCAATGGATTGGGTTTTTCTTGATTATTTTTTCTGTGATTTTATATTCTAGAATTGGTAAAAAGGAAGGAATTAACTTTACGCGTAACAAATGGATATTTGCCATTATTGGAGCTACCTTTTTAGGCGCATCTAGCGGTTTATACGATAAATTTTTAATACAGCATTTAAGTTTAAATCCACAAACCTTACAGTTTTGGTTTTGTTTATACACTATACTTATTTTACTTGTTATCTTAACAATAACGTGGTTTCCTTATAAAGAAAAACGTAAAGCATTTAAATTTAGATGGTCTATAATTGCAGTTGGTATTTTATTACAGGCTGCAGATTACTTTTATTTTAAAGCTTTGCAAGATCCTGAAGCTTTAATTATGTTATTGTCTGCTATAAAACGTAGTCAGATTATTATTGCTGTAGTGATTGGTGGCTTGATTTTTAAAGAGAAAAATAAACGTCAAAAACTAGTACCTTTAGCTGGTATTTTAATTGGTGTATTTTTAATTTTATACTCTAACTAATACTTGCAATTAATTAAAATAGAAAAGAAAAGCGGAATTATATGCCTCATTACACCGAATACATTATGAAAATTAAATACAATAAAAAGCGAACTTAGGTTCGCTTTTTATTAATTAATAATTGTTAAAAGTATTTTTACTTAAATTAATATAATAAAAATGATTATTCCAATACCAATAACAAAAGGAATTTTTCCGTTGCTAATGTTTTTTCCGAACCATTTTCCTAATTTTCTTAACCAACGTGGTGGAAACTCTGCCATAATAATAATGTTTATGATTAATAATGAGGTAAAATTAGGATTAGGTCAGTTATTAAGAAACATACATTTTATCAATTGTAAGCATCAATACATAAAATGTAAATAGTAATTGATAAACAGTAAAATGAAATTAAATTTTAGATAATAAAAAAGACGTATTTTATTTCAGTAATTTTAATTAATAAAGGATGCAATTACTACCAATCTATTGGAAAATAGTCTTTTAAAAATTTACCACACCAATGTTTACCTGTATTAATACCATCTATTAATGGATCCATAACACGTGCTGCTCCATCTACAATATCTAAAGGTGGCTGAAAATCGTGCACCTCGACTTTGTGTTTGGATAGTTCCGCAGGATCTTCGTCAGTAACCCAACCAGTATCTACTGCATTCATATATATTCCAGATTTAGCAAAGGTTGCAGCAGAAGTATGTGTTAGCATATTTAAAGCTGCTTTTGCCATATTGGTATGTGGATGTCTGTCTTCTTTTTTAAATCTATGAAACTTACCTTCCATTGCAGACACATTAATAATGTGTTTTTTACCTGTGTTTTCTTTCATCATTAAAACAGACAAGCGGTTGCACAATACAAAAGGTGCTACTGCATTAACCAGCTGTACTTCTACCATTTCTGTGGTTTCAATTTCGCCTAATTTTAAACGCCAACTATTGGTTTTACGTAAATCAACTTGCTGTAAATCGGCATCTAATTGTCCTTCTGGAAAAACTTCTGAGGTTTGCAATGAATTATCAAAACTATACGGAATCTGAGATAATTCTGCTGAGTTACGTAAGCCTATTCCAGGTTCTGGTCCATGCCAAGTCACTGGTAACACGTTATTTTTATCTGTTTTTGAAGGTCCAACACTTAAATTGGATAACTCTTCCAAACAACTAACATGGTCTTGCAGTAAAGGTTGGGCTAGTTTTGGGAGTTGATCTATTGGTAGTTTTTCGTTTTCCATTAAATGGAAATAAAAACCTGATGGACGCCTTACTGTTTGTGCTGCATTATTTATTAAAATGTCTAGTCTATCGTATTTCTGCTCGATATAATTACAAAAAATCTCGACACTTGGGATATGTCTTAAATCCAAACCATGAATATGTAAACGGTCGCTCCACATTTTGTAATCGTCTTCTTTAGAAAAACGTATTGCAGAATCTGCAGGAAAACGTGTGGTAGCAACAACAGTTGCTCCAGAACGTAATAACATTAAAGTAATATGATACCCTATTTTTAATCTAGAACCAGTAATTACAGCTACTTGATCTTTTAAATCTGTAGTTTGAAAACGTTTTGCGTAGTTTAAATTTCCGCAATCGGTACACATCGTATCATAAAAATGATGCAGTTTGGTATACATAGTTTTACAGACGTAGCAGTTTCTTGGCGATTCTAATTCTGGTGTATCTTCAGGGATTACAGCAGCTGCCAATAATTTTGGAGCTACAAATAAAGTAGCTTCTCTTGCAGATCTAATTCCTGTGGTTTTTCTGGCGTGTTTATCGCTTTCTATTTTTTTGCGTTTAGCAGCCTTTTTAGCGTCTTTACGTCTACGTTGAAACTCATCTCGATTAGGTCTAGTTAATGCTCCAGCAGCTTTAAAAAGTGCCACACGTTGTGCTTCTGGCAACTCAAAAAGTTGATTAGTATTATCCACTAATTTTTGTAAAGTGTCAATACATTGGTCAATATCTAGATTCTTTTGGTCTTTACTCATACTTATAGTAACTGCTATGCGCAAAGGTAATCACTCTTTTTGGAGCAAAATAAAAAAAGAGTTTAATAATTTAAGCAGCAACAAGTATGTCTTTTTGCCCTAAGTGTTTCAGCATCTTTGTGTGATCCTTAATGGCTTGAAACATAGACTTTTTAACATGGTAAGGCATCCCAAACTCTTCTGCAGTTTCAGATACTATTTTAGTTAGATTTTTATAATGTACATGGCAAACATCTGGTAATACATGGTGTTCTACCTGATAATTTAAACCTCCAATTAACCAAAATAACAGTTTGCTTTTTGGCGAAAAATTGCTGGTTGTAGCAAATTGGTGTCCATACCAATTGGCATTCATCTTACGTTCTGCATCAGGTAACGGAAAGGTCGTGTCTGGCATTATATGCGCAATCTGAAACACAATACTTACCAATAATCCTGTAATAAAATGCATAGTTAGAAAGGCTAATAAAACAACATACCATGAAAAGGGCAACATAATCATTGGTAATACTAATGCGTAAGAATAGTAAAATAGTTTCCAAGCTGTCATTGCTGCTAAAGCTTTTTTATACTCGTTTTTCTGGTTTAAAAACCCCATGTCTTTAAAGCGTTTTAAACGTACAAAATCTTTTGTTGTAATCCATGAAATTGTAGATAAGCTATAAAAAAACCAAATATAAATATGTTGGTATTGGTGCATCCAATAGTGTTTAGCATTTGGCGAAAAACGTAAAAAATAAGGTGCGTTTAAATCGTCGTCTGCATGATCTATATTAGTATAGGTATGATGTAACACGTTATGCTGGATTCTCCAAACGGTTGCATTTGCACCAATTAAATTAAACGTATAGCTTAATAGTTTATTTACTGTTTTATTTTTAGAATACGACTCGTGGATGGCATCATGCATCACTCCCATTCCTATTCCTGACATCCCAAAACCACTAGTTATATATAATAAAAAAAGTAATCCTACATTAGTTACTAATCCTGTACTTAATAGTATTAAAGGTCCTAAAAACAAACTTATCATAATCACAGTTTTTATGACCATTGTTGCGTTAGCATTTCTACTTTTATTATTGGTTTTAAAATAGGTATTTACCCTTTTTCTTAAAGTTTTAGAAAAATCTGGAGTTATGTCTCTGGAGAATTTTGGATTTTCGATGCTATTAATTTTTAAATTAGATTATTAAATCTTAAAAATTGAAAAGAGCAAAGAATTGATTAAAGGGAATCATTAAAAAAAGAAAAGCTATCTACAACTAATGCTGTAAATATAGGCTAAATAACATGGTAAATAAGAATGTATTTTAACTAATTGATTTTTAATATAGTAAAATTCAGTTTAAAGCAAAAAAAAGCCCATCATATGATGGGCTTTTACTAAACTTTAAAGTATATGTATTAGATAACTTTTACGTTCACTGCGTTTAATCCTTTGTTTCCTTCTTGAAGATCAAACTCAACTTGGTCACCTTCACGGATTTCATCGATTAATCCTGAAATGTGTACAAAGTGATCTTTGTCAACTCCTTCTTCTGTAATGAATCCAAATCCTTTAGAATCATTGAAAAATTTTACTGTTCCTTTACTCATGGTAATTTAATTTAAAATAATAATTTAAGTGGCAAAGATGACGACAATAAATAACAATTCAACTATTTAATTGATTAATTTTCAATTATTTATTTATTTAATGTAAAATCTAGAATATAATTACAAATAAAGCAACCATTAAATTTCTAACTTATAACCTACACCATGTACATTAGTAAGTTTAATACTTGGGTCTTCTTGCAGTTTTTTACGAAGTTTAGAAATGTACGTATCCAAGCTTCTGCCTACAATTACACCATTATCTTCCCAAACTTTTTTAGTTAATTCGTCTCGTTTTATAATTTGATTTGGCTTTTCTATAAAAATGGATAGTAACTCGCATTCCTTTTTAGATAAGCTAATTTCTGTTGTTTCTTTAATTAGCTTGTTTTGATCTGGAAAAAATTTATAATGTCCAATAGACTGGTAATTGGATTCATTTGTATCTAATTCTGTCTTTGGTTTCCTTTTAAACAATAAAAATCCAAATAACCCCAAAGCACCTATAATAGCTAGTATTATATATTTAATATTACTTGTGCTTGGCTGTAATGCTTTATTAAATTTTACAATAACCTTATAACATCCTAGATGTAATTGTCGTCCACCACAAGGCACGATGCCTTTTTCTACATCCTGTTTCATTTGATAGCTATAAGCTACCTCTTTAGTGTTACAAGCTAATACTTCTGTTAAATAATGCTTTGGTAATTCTGCTTTAGCAAAACTGTTTTTTATATAGTTTACTAAAGTGTCTGGATGAATAACTAATTGGTTTTCAAACGTTAATTGAAATCTTGATTTTCCTAAATCAATAACAGGTTTTACTAATGATGTTGTATCTTTATTTGCTAACAATAAATGATGACCAACATCACGCAATGCCACTTTTGCAGTATCAGAAAAGTTAGAATTAGTGTCTGTTTTGCAAGAAAAAACACAAGTGATTAGTCCAATAAAGACTATGCTTTTTATTTTTTTGCTAAAAATGTTCTTCATAATTACTTGTAAATAACATACAATTTAAGGACTTTTTACAGTTGTTGACACTTCTTTTACATTCTTTTGACACTTTTAACTAAGACTTGCTTTAGTTTTACACAACATCAATTATTAATCTTTAAAACGAACACGATGAAAAAGAACATTATTATTTTTTGTGCCTTATTAATTACGCTAAGTGTAACTGCATATACTGTTTTGCAATGGGATAAAACAGAAGTAGAAACAACTGAAAACGAAGTAGAACAAAATCTTGCAGTTAACACTCCAAAAACAGATAAAAAGAAACCAGAAATCTTTACAGATTTTATCTATGATATTGGTTCACGATTTGAACCAATAAAAATTAATGACTTACATAAAGCAACCTCTATTAGTGATTTTATTAGTCCAGAATCTTTTAACTCTATAATAGATCTTAAATCTGTACGCATCATTATTATTAAAGATGAAAGTCAAACAGATATCCAAGAATTAGGTTACACTAAAGACTTAACAGCTGGTCAGATTAAGTTATTACAATCTTTAGGTTATTCTGACCAATTTAATATTAGATCAGAGTTTACAGCTAAAAACCCGAAAACAGGTATGGTCGAAGATAAATTTGATTCGCCTCACTTATCTGTGGTATCAGAAAAACAAGCTACTTATCCTTTAGGAAAAGATCTTCTTAAAAAATATCTTAAAGAAAAAAGTGCTACTTTAATTAAAACGGTAGACCCTTATAAATTGCAAGCAGCAAAATTATACTTTGTCGTTACTAAAGATGGTAGTATTAAAAATGTAAGACTTGACAGAACGTCTAAATATCCTGAAGTTGATAAAAAGATGATTAATCTTATTAAAACTTTACCAGAAGCTTGGATTCCTGCAGAAAATGATAAAGGAGAAAAAATAGATCAAGAAATGGTTGTTTCTTTTGGATTAATGGGCTGCTAATATCAAAACATTATAAAATGAAAAAACTAATAATATGCTTATGCTGCATTTTAGTACTAAGCTGTAAAACAGATAAAGCTATTAATACAGAAAACAGTATAGCTAGTATTAATACTATAGTACAAAAAAATCAGGATGTAAAAATCCCAAACAATCCTTATCAAATAAAACTAAATCTTAATAAATTAAAAAACGCTAATTATGATTTAGAAATTATAATGAAGTTAAATGATAGCGCACATTTTGTGTCACCAAATGCTAAGCGTGATTTTTCAGGAAAATTCTCTGTGTTTTATGAAGATAATGAGGTAATAAACAAACTAGGAATTTTAAAAGAAAACCCTTTGTCTAAAGAAGAAATTGATGATCATCCATTTGTAAGAGGTACTGTTAATTGGGTAAATGTAAACACGACTTACACACAACAAATACAAGTAAAAACTAAAGAGAACTTTCAGGTTTTAGGACACATTCAATTTACCATTGAACCACGTTGTACATTAGAAAAAATACCTTTTATTATTAAAAATAAAAATGGTGATTTAACATTCAAAATTTTTAAAAACTGAAAAATGAAATAAAAAACAGGGTTGTATAAATACAACCCTGTTTTTTATTTCAATGTGTTTAAACTTCTTTAACACGCACTTTTTTCTTCTTTAAACGTGTATTGTTTGTTTTATCAATAACACTACCAGATTTTGATTTTGGTACAGCTACAAAAGCACAATCCTGTTTTAACTCGATAATACCTAATTCGTTTTTTTCAAGATCTCCTTGTTTAAAAAACAAACCAGCAATATCTCCTTTGGATATTTTATCTTTTCGTCCTCCAGAAATAAATAACGTCGTCCATTGGGTTTCCAATTTAGTAATCATTCCTTTAGGTTTAACTATAGTCTTGGTTTGGATAAATTCTGGTAAATTCTCTCCTTCCCACTGGATAACGTATGCTGTTCCTTGAGCATTCATACGTGCAGTACGACCATTACGATGTGTAAACTCTTCCGCTTTTAATGGTAATTGATAATGAATAATAAAATTAAGTTCTGGAATATCCAATCCACGTGCTGCTAAGTCTGTTGCAATAATAATTTGATGTGTTCCGTTTCTAAATTTTATTAAAGCACGTTCTCTATCAATTTGCTCCATTCCTCCATAAAAACAACCATGTGGTATATTATTTTTACTTAAAAAATCACTAACAAACTGAATAGTATCTTTATAATTACAAAAAATTATTCCTGGTTTATTACCTATGTCATGTAGTAAATCTACCAATGTTTGAAGCTTGTTTTTATCTATAGAGGTTACTTTTTTAATCTCTAAATTAGACGTTTCAGTCCCTAAATAATCTATAACAATTTCGTTTTGCAATCCAACAAAACGTGGTATTTCCATATCTTGAGTAGCAGACGTTAAAATACGTTTTTTAATAAATGGAAGACTATTAATAATCTCGCTCATTTCTTTTTCAAAACCAACTTCTAGAGATTTATCAAACTCGTCTAAAACCAAAGTATTAATATCTTCAACCA
Organism: Olleya sp. R77988; assembly: GCF_044594215.1. Lineage (GTDB taxonomy): Bacteria > Bacteroidota > Bacteroidia > Flavobacteriales > Flavobacteriaceae > Olleya. The sequence goes on from NZ_CP138988.1 coordinate 2,599,588, forward strand.
TAAAAGTTTGACGTCTTAAATGGTCTGCAACACGACCTGGAGTACCAATAACTATTGCTGGTGTGTGTGCTAACTCTATTTTATCTTTAGAAAAATGTCGTCCACCATACACAGCATTAGCTTTAAAACCAGAACCCATTGTGCGTATAACTTGCTCAATTTGTATAGCCAACTCACGTGAAGGCACCAAAATTAATAACTGTACATTTTTGCAGCTTTTATCTAAAGTAGAAATTGATGGTAATAAAAAAGCAACCGTTTTTCCTGTTCCTGTTGGAGACAACAAAACTGTATTATCTGCACTAGTAATAGATAACAACGCTTCTTCCTGCATTGGATTAAGCGTGTTGATATTTAGTTTTTTTAAAATATCTTGATGTGCTTTTATATAATTACCCATTATCTATTTTTTCTTTTTCTTTTTAACAACGTCAGGCTTTTCGGTAATTGTTTTAGTTTCTGCTATATAATTAGCTAAAATCTTATCTACTAATTCTTCTTTTGTTAAATGATGAAATATGGTTTTTATTTTTCCCTTAAATTCTTCCGAAACTTCACGATTTGGTTTCATCTTAAAAATGCGTTTAGCCCAAAGTAATCCATTATTTTCTTCAATACTTTGCGCATCAGCTTTTTTATATTCTTTAAAAGTAATCCCTAATTCGTCTTCAAATTCTGGAATATCTTGTACTTCTTCTTGTTGTATTACGCTTAAAGCCAAGCCCTTTGCTCCTGCTCTTGCTGTACGACCACTTCTGTGTACATAAGCATCGTAAGTATCTGGTAAATGATAATTAACCACAAATGCTAGATCCTTAACATCTATACCACGAGCTGCTAAATCTGTAGCTACCAAAATATTAATATGTCCAGCTCTAAACTGATTCATAATTCTGTCACGAATCCCTTGAGATAAACTACCATGTAAAGCACCTGACGAAAATTTATTTTTGGCTAGGTTTTTAGCTAGTTTATTTACTGCTGCTTTTGTTTTACAAAATATGATTCCGCGTTGTCCATCGTTAGCATTTAAAAAATGCATTAAAACATTAAGTTTTTCGATAGGTTCCACAACTACATATTGATGATCAATCCCTTGATGACCAACTGTTGTCATATCTGCTTCAATAGTTAGCACCTTTTTAGATAAACTATTTTGCACTAATTGCTTTATTGTTCCTGGCATTGTAGCAGTAAACAACAATGTTCTTCTAGCTTTTGGTAAGGATTTAATAATTGCATCTACACCTTCTTTATGTGCACTTACCATCTCGTCTGCTTCATCCAAAACAAAATAGATGATTTTGGTTACGTTAATAGCATTTCTTTCTATCAAATCTGCTAAACGTCCTGGAGTTGCTATTACTATATGCGTGGTTTCTTTTAGCCTTTCTATTTGTGGTTTAATTGGAATACCTCCAAATACTCCAGCAATAGATACTTGCAAACTTTGCGCATTAAAATCTTGTAGATTTTTAAATATCTGCTGACCTAACTCTCTTGTTGGCGCTAATATGACTACTTGTATATTAGTGTTTACTGTATCAACAAGCTGTAATAATGGTAATCCAAAAGCTGCAGTTTTTCCAGTTCCTGTTTTTGCTATTGCAACAATATCTTCTGTTTTGTTAAGTATTGCTGGTATTGCTTTTTCTTGAATATCTGTTGGCACAGTAATTTGCAAGTCTGCTAAACTACTTTGCAAAGCTTTATTAATACCTAAACTAGAAAACTGTTGTGACATAAATTATAATTTTGCACAAAGATAGTAGAGTTTTATTGGTTTTAATGAAGTTTTGTTGCATAAAAAAAGCCCATCTTTTAAAGATGGGCTTTTGTAACAAATTGGGTATATGTTATAAAACTTTTACGTTTACTGCATTTAAACCTTTTCTACCTTCCTGAAGATCAAACTCTACTTCATCGCCTTCGCGAATCTCATCGATTAATCCTGAAATGTGAACAAAATGTTCTGTGTTTGAACCTTCTTCTGTTATGAATCCAAAACCTTTAGCGTCATTGAAGAATTTTACTGTTCCTTTACTCATTGTAATATATTTAATTTTTAATAATACTTTAAAGATTACAATTAGCGTGCCAGTAATTTATATTAAGCTTTTAGAACTTGATTTTTAATGCTTCAAACAAATGGCTCATAGTCCAAGCAGGACCAATCATTAAAAATTGCAAGTCTTTTAAAAATGAAGGTTTTTTACCTTCGTGATTATGACCTATAAATTGTCCAATCCAAGCTATAACAAAGATAATTAGCATTATCAACCAAAGTGGTGCAATATCTATTTGCGCTATTGCATTTATAAAAAACAACACTATAGCAGAAAATACTACCATCCCAATAAAAAGAACAAAAGACAAACGTAAATAATAAAATAGGCCTAAAATAATAACGACAGTTCCAAAATGTGCATATGGTAAAAGTGTATTTGGTAATGCACTAGTAATGACTTCTGGCATTGGTATACTTGCAAGTAAACCAATCAGGCTAAAGAAAATTAAAGGCACACAGATATAATGAATAGCTATATTTAGCTTGGTTTGATGACTTTCTGCATATTCTGATAAAAGGGAATCTATTACTCTCATGAGTTTATAATTTAGTTAGTTTATAAAAGGGGAAATCCAAATTGGTTTTATGAATATTATTTGCAATATAAAACTATCTTTTTAAAGTGAAATGACCTTTTCTAGTCGTTCCATCAAATAATTCTAATACAAACCAATAGTCATCAGTAGGAAGATTTTCTCCTTTAAAAGTTCCATCCCAACCTTGATTAGATCCTGAGAAACTTTTAATTAACTTACCAAAGCGATCAAAAATATGGGTTGATTTTATCTCGTTTTTTGGGTCTTCTACTTTCCAAAGTGGATGATATGCATCTCCATTTGGTGTAAAATAACTAGGTGTAATTATGTTTCTATTTTCTATATCAAATTGGTCAGACATACAGTTTAAAGCATTACCAACACTATTATAAGGCGTAATTGTTACGTATATTGTAATATTGTCTTCAAACTGGTTTAACGGTTGATATGTTGTTGTGTTACCAACATCTACAGCATCTTCAATATCATTTCCGTTTGGTGTTGTACCAATTGACACTAAATATCCTGTTGCATTATCTATTGCGTACCAAGTTAAACTAGCATCAACCAAAACATCTATTTGATTGTTATAAGGCGAATTTAACTGTGTACATTCTGGAATAACAATTTCTGTTGTAAAGGTAACTTCAGAACAATTTATAGCACTTCCAACACTGTTATATGCTATGATTGTTACAAAAAGGGTTGTGTCGTCTGGCCAGTTTTCCGCGAAAGCGTAACTAGTAACATTACCAACATCTTCCGTATTGACAAGGTCTGTACCTCCAGAAGTTGTCCCAACAGAAAGTATATAACCCTCTGTATAAGGACTTGTTGTCCAACTTAAATCTGATATAATGGTCACATTGTTTTCTCCATTAAAAGGAGCCTCTAAACTAGTACAATCAGGAATTAATAATTCTGTTATAAAACTCTCATCAGTACATCCTATAGCTTGTCCTAAAAAGTTATATGGAATCACTGAAACAAATATTTCTGTGTCTTGAGGCAAAATATTTGGATAATTATAAGTAGTTATATTACCTACATCTACAGCATTTGTAAGGTCATTACCACCAAAAGTGGTTCCCATTGTTATAATATATCCTTCTGCATTTGAATCTGCTTGCCAAGTAATATTTGTGTTTATTGCTACATTAGTTTCTCCATTAAATGGAGCTATTAAATTAACACATAAAGGTGTTAAGTCTTCTGTAGTAAATTGATCGTCTCCACATACTGTTCCTCCAGTTGTATTGTATGATGTTATAGTAACATATACTGTTGTAAAATTTGGCAAATCAAAAGGGATATCATAACTCAAAACGTTACCAACATCTACAGTTGCTAAAATATCATCTAAACCAGTAGCTGTACCTATTGCGATTTGATATCCATCAACATAATTACTTGCTGACCATGATATATCTGCATCTAAAGGCACCTCTGTTTCTTGAAAAAACGGAGAAATAAGGTTACTACAGCTTGGTAAAGGTAATTCTGTTGTAAAACTTTCTTCTGTACAAGTAATAGCACTACCTGCAGAATTATATGGTGTTATCGACACAAATATTTGTGCAATTCCTGGTAAATCTGTTGGTAAATCATACGTTGCAACATTTCCAACATCTAAGTTGTTTAATATATCTGTTCCTCCTGAAGTTGTTCCAACTGTTAGGTTATACCCTGTTGCATTAGCAATTGTAGACCAAGTTAGGTCAGTAGCAATTGACACATCTACTGCTCCATTTAAAGGTAAAACTAAGTTAGTACAGATTGGAATTATTACTTCTGTTATAAAATTTTCTTCTGCACAAGCTACAGCATTTCCTACTGAGTTATATGGTGTAATTGATACAAATATCTGAGTTTCGTCAGGTAAATCTGTTGGTAAATCGTAAGTTGTAATATTTCCGACATCTTGATTGTTTATTATATCTGTTCCTCCAGAAGTTGTTCCAACTGTTAAATTATATCCTGTTGCATTAGCAATTGTAGACCAAGTTAAGTCAGTAGCAATTGACACATCTACTGCTCCATTTAAAGGTGAAACTAAGTTAGTACAGATTGGTATTATTACTTCTGTTGTAAAACTTTCTTCTGCACAAGCTACAGCATTTCCTGCTAAATTATATGGTGTAATTGATACAAATATCTGGGTTTCGTCAGGTAAATCTGTTGGTAAATCATACGTTGCAACATTTCCGACATCTTGATTGTTTATTATATCTGTTCCTCCTGAAGTTGTTCCAACTGTTAGGTTATATCCTATTGCATTAGCAATTGTAGACCAAGTTAAGTCAGTAGCAATTGATACATCTACTGCTCCATTTAAAGGTGAAACTAAGTTAGTACAAATGGGTATTATTACTTCTGTTGTAAAACTTTCTTCTACACATGCAACTGCATTTCCAGCAGAATTGTAAGGAACTATTGAAACAAAAATCTGTGTTTCGTCTGGTAAATTTGTTGGTAAATTATACGTAGTTACATTTCCAACATCAAAGTTATTTATTATATCTGTTCCTCCTGAAGTTGTACCAACTGTTAAAAAATATCCTGTTGCATTACCAATTGCTGTCCAAGTTAAATCTGTCGCGATTGATATATCTACTGCTCCATTTAATGGTGATGTTAAATTGGTACATAAAGGTGGGATTATTTCTGTAGTAAAACTCTCTTCGGTACAACCAATAGCTAAACCTGAAGTATTATACGGTATAACAGTTACAAATATTTGAGTTCCGTAAGGTAAATCTGTTGGTAAATTAAAGGTAGTTACATTTCCAACATCTTGATTGTTAATTATATCTATTCCTCCAGAAGTTGTACCAACTGTTAGATTATATCCTGTTGCATCAGTAATTACATTCCATGAAATATCTGTTGTTACTAAAACATCTAATGCTCCATTTACTGGAGTTGTTAAACTTGTACAAGTTGGTGTAAAACCTTCTGTTGTAAATGTTTCTTCAATACATCCAATTGCATTACCTAAACCATTATATGGCGTAACTGTAACGTAAACTAGTGTAGATTCGGGTAAATTTATAGGTGGATTATATGTTGTTATATTACCAACATCTATTGCGTTTGCTAAATCGGTTCCTCCTGCTGTTGTTCCCATATTAATGGTATAACCAGTAGCGTAAGGACTAGCATTCCATTCAATATTAGTTGCTAAAGCTACATCTATAGCTCCATTTAAAGGTAATGTTAAGTTTGTGCAAGTTGTAGGCTGCTCTGTAACACCAGTTGTAAAACTAACTTCTGGGCAACTTAACGTTATACCGCTATTATAATAAGGTGTTATTGTAACATATATTTGAGTGTTTGGAGGGAAATTACTTCCAATATTATAAGTGTTTACATCACCAACATCAAAATTATTTAATAAATCTGTTCCTCCAGGAGTTGTTCCTAAACTTAAAAAATAACCACATGCACCTAAGTTTACAGACCATTCTAATGTTTCATTTAAAGCTACATTTGTAGTACCATTAATAGGGTTTAGCAACGTTACACAATCTTCTGGTGGTGATGTTATATTTAAAGTAATATCATTTCTGATTAGCAAAAGATTTTTACCTCCTGTTCCTGGTGCATTAGCGTTTTCAAAAGGTACTAAATCGGATGTAATCTCAGTATAGTAAATTCCGTCATCACAACTATCTACAGAAGGAATAGTGTAATTAGGACTATCAGGAGCTCCTGGTATAGCAACTCCATCTTTAAACCAAGTATAATGGTTTTGTGCTCCTGCACAAACCGTAGTTAAAGTTACTGTGTCTCCTGCATTAGCATTTATTGTATCAATGGTATCTACTTTGGCTTGAGGTGCGTAAAAATAATCTTCAATATTATCTAACCATGTCCAATATGGAGCTGGTCCAGGAGTATTATCGTGTATGACTAATCCACCATGTTGATCTTCAAAATGACCAAATTCAAAATAATTATTATCAAATGCTATATCAAAACCAATTGGAGTTCCATCTTGTAAATCTACTAAAGAAGCAAAGTCTGGCATTTGTCCAGTTAATAGATTGTAACTTACTATTAGAGAGCCTCCTCCTATTCCACCAGCATTTAACCTTATAGTATAAAACTGATCTAATATTGCAGTTCCAGGAAATAAATTATGGTCTAATACCAAAGTGCTTAAACTAACATTTTGTGTAATATCAAGTGATTCTATCTGGTTATACGAAGCATAAAGCGTATACAAAACTATATTTTGAGTTAAATCTAATCCAGTAGTTGTAAACAGATTATTACTAATATTTAAAGTGTTTAATTCTATATTTTGAGTAACATCTAAATTTGGTAATAAGTTAATTGAAAGGTCTGCACTACGTAAAATTATATTTTGTGTCAGATCTATTGTTGGTAACAAATTATCTCTCAAATTTAAATATCTAAGTACAATATTTTGGGTTAAATCCATACTAGGCAATAGATTTGAATAAGCTTCAAACCTATCTACCAAAACATTTTGTGTAATATCTATAGTTGTGAAATTATTAGAGTTTAACCTAATTGTTTCAAGTAATGTATTTTGTGTTAAGTCAATTGTATCCATGTCATTACGCGACAAATCTAAATCTACTAATTGATAATTTTGGGTTAAGTCAACCATTAAAGGTGTAACATCATTGGAAGTAATGTCTAAATCTTCTAAATTAGGCAGAACAGAAAAATCAAGCGTTCCTTGTATATCATGCAAAATTATAAATATATCTGTTAATGTTGTTGAGGTAGGTAATAACAGGTTTTCTACATAAGTTCCCCAAAGATAAAGGCTTTCTAAATTAAAATAATCTGAAATATCTATAGTTTGAATATCAATACTACTTATTCTTAAATCGGTTAAGGCAGAATGAACATTTGGTAGTGTAATAACTACATTGTTAATTGCTGATCCTCCAACATTTAAATCTTGTAAACCATCTAAAAGCGAAAAATCTAATGAAATATCTGATAAGTATCTAACATAAATATCTGTTAATGTTGGTGTAACAGGTAAAATTAAATCTGTAACATTCCTTAGATTATCAATTTCTAAATCTATTAAATTAATATTATTAGATAAGTCAATTACTGTGATTGGTGGATCACCTGCTACAGAAAAATTACTTTCCATAAAAACGTTTTCTAATAATATATTTTGACTAAAATCAATACTATTTAAAGCATCATTATCATCTGTTGTAAAGTCTGTAAGTAAAACTAATGCAGATAAATCTACATCTATAACTTGATTGTTTCCAAGATCTAATTCTGTAAGGTTAACAAATGCATCAATACCTGTAATATCAGAAATTATAGTACCTCCTAAATTTAATGTTGTTATAGCTTGCGCATCAGCATCTAAAATATTACCATTTAATCCATTAGTATCTATCCCTTGGGCAATTAATTCTTGCTCAAAATTTGTGTCTGTAATTGCTGTAGTTTGTGCAATAGATAAAGATGAAATAAAAAAGAATAAAAGTGTTTTATAAAGTAATTTCATTAAACAAGTTGGTTTGCAATTATATTCTTGCAAAATACAAGAAAACCAAGTTAAATAAAAGAACTAAACAAAAAACCCATCAAATATAATATTTGATGGGTTTGAAATTTTATAAGTAAAAAGAATTAAATTTTCTTAACTTTTACAGCGTTCATACCTTTCATACCTCTTTCTAGCTCAAAAGACACTTTATCATTCTCTGCAATCTGGTCTACTAGACCGCTTACATGACAGAAATATTTTTCATTGTTTTCTAAATCAATAATAAACCCAAAACCTTTAGAAGTATCAAAAAAGGATACTTTACCATTTCTTACTGGATCTTCTTCTTCTCCTTCAACTTTTTTAGGAACACCTAAAACTATTTCTTCTGCTTCAATTTGTTCTTTCAATTCTGGATCTGGCGGAGCATCTACCAAGTTTCCGTTAAAATCTACATACGCAAACTGGATTCCAGCAGAACCTCCATTTGCTTCTTTCTCGGCTTTTCTAGCCTCCATTTTTTTACGTTTATCTTCTCTTTTCTTTAAACGTTTTTTTTCTTTTTCACTTTTATTAAATGTCTGTTGTGATTTAGCCATTAGCTTTTTAAATAGGGTTTTAATTAATACATTTAAGTAAAGTAGTGTAAGATTATAAAAATGCTAAAAACATTTGTGATAAGCTTTGAAGTAATTAAACGAAAGGTCTACTAACTTAATTATGACAAAGATACTAACTTTTTATTTAAGAGAATACTTTTGTTTAAAAGTTGTTAGACGAAGCTTACAATGACTTACGCTATTAATTTGTTATAATAACATATACTTTACTTAAAAATAGTATTACAAATAGAATGCCAGAATAAACAACAATAAAATTGATACATTAAAATATTCAGTTTAAACATTAATCAAGTATTGTCTTAAAACTAATTATCTTTGCTATAAAGATTATAATTATGCTTAAAATTTTTAAAATTGTTGCTTTACTTGAAGGTATTTCATACTTGCTATTAATGGCTGCAGCTGTATATAAAAGGCTTCCTGAAGGTACTGATGAATATGTTAGACTACTTGGTATGCCACATGGATTATTATTTGTCGCTTATATTGCTTTGGCATTTCTGTTAAAACCTGAGCAAAAATGGGATAATAAAACATTTGGAATTATTTTGTTGGCTTCCATTTTACCTTTTGGCACTTTCTATGTTGATAAAAAATATTTGAACCCTTAAATTGTATAGTAAAAAACTGTAATATTGAAGTATTAATTATTTCTATATGAACACTTTTACTCGATTGTCACTGCTTTTAGTATGTCTATTAATTTTTAGTTGCGATCAATTTAATACCAATAAAGAAAACGCAACAACTAACCAAGTTATTGACAATTCTTTAAATAAAACAACTTTACTTGATACAGAGTTTTTAATAAATGGTACTAGTTTTAGCGATGCTTTGACTACAGTTTATTTGCATAAATACGAAAACAATATTCCAAAAATCATAGATTCTGCTAAGGTTAAAAACAAAACCTTTAGTTTAAAAGGTAAAACTAAAGCACCAGAAGTTTACTGTTTGTCTAGTAATTTAAGTACTAAAAAATTTAATCTTTTAATTGACCCTTCTGTTATAGATGTTTTTTTAGCTGAAAGTATAGAAAACTCTTCAACCTACTCCTCTACTTCTATTCAAAAAGAACATAATGTTTACAATCAAAAACTAAGAGATTTTAGAACAAAAGGAGTCTCATTATATTATGATTTAAAAGGCGATTTTTCATCAAAAAACATACAAACACTTAAAGAACAACGTTCTAAATTATTTACTGAACAAGGTAACTATACTTTGGATTTTATTAAGAATAATCCAAATTCATATTATTCAGCAATAGTATTAAACAATCAAATTAATAATTATTCAAATAGTCAATTAAGGACTTTATATAATGGTTTATCAGATAATATAAAGACTGAAACCTTTGTAAAACTTTTAGATTCTGCTATTAAAACAAAAGAAGCTATTGCAGAAACCAAGCTACCTATTGAAGCTGATAATATTGAGAAAATAACAGTAAAAAAAGAAGAATACAGGCCAAAAGCCTATAGTTTAAGTGGTAAAAACCAATATGGAGAAACAATGTCTTTAAACTCTATTCCAAAAGGAAAAGTGATTTTATTAGATTTTTGGGCAAGTTGGTGTGAACCTTGTCGTGCTACCAACCCAAACCTTGTTGCATTATACAAAAAATACAACGCTTCTGGTTTTGAAATAATGAGCGTAAGCGAAGACAAAGGTCAACCAGAATGGATGTCAGCAATTATTGCAGATAACCTAACTTGGGATTATCATATTTTAGATAAAAATAAGTCTATAGCCTTTAGATATGGTGTAGAAAGTATTCCGTTTAAAATACTAATTGATAAAAAAGGACGTATAGCTAGTGGTAAAATTTACGGACAAAAATTAGAGCAACGTATTAAAGAGCTGCTAGCAGAATAGTTAATTAGTTAGTTAATCTATCTTTTACATACTCTATTTTAGTTTTTCCGTGTGGTTTAGGTTTACCATCATCTCCTAAATTTACCATTATAATATTGTCTACAGTAATTATAGTTTCGCGATTACGCATATTTCTAACTTCACAGTTTAAAGTTATAGATGAACGTCCAAATTTTTTAACTTCCATACCAATTTCAATAACATCTCCTTCTACAGCTTTACTCATAAAATTAATTTCGCTCATATATTTAGTTACAATTCTGTTGTTTTCTAATTGTACTATAGTATATAAAGCTGCTTCTTCATCAATCCAAGCTAATAGCTTGCCTCCAAATAAAGTTCCGTTTGGGTTTAAATCTTCTGGCTTGACCCATTTTCTAGTATGAAATCTCATGTTTTTTTTTATGTAAAAGTAATAATATGCTTTTAATCTAAAATTTTTCTATGTGCGAAATTATTTGCATATTTTAGTATTCTAATTTTATTAATCAATTTATGAAAACCCTTTTAACCATTGTACTGTTTTGCAGTACTTTTTTTTGCTACTCCCAAGAAGATTTATCAAATGAAGACAATTGGAAAATCACTCAAAATTTAGAACATGTTATTATTAGTCAGAGAACTGTAGAGTTTAATGATGATGTAAATGGTGTTTACAAAGAGTATATCCAATATAAATTCAAAAATAAAACAGATAAGCAATTATTTATAAATTGGGATTTTGAGTTTAAATATAGTCATACCAGTAAAGCCAATTCTGGGAGTGATGAATTATATAGGGCTTTAGTTTTAGAGCCAAACCAGAATTTTATACCTGATTATTACTTTTCTAACCAAAAAAGTTTTTTTGTGTTTAATAAGTTTTTAAAATCAAAAATAGATGTACATCTAGAGTCTGTCAATTTTAAAAATTTAAAAACTAAAACACTTTAATACTTCTTTTTATGAAAAAATTTATAATTCTTTTATTTGTATTAAATGTGTTTAATACAATTCAAGCACAATGTACAGATCCTTCAGGATTAAATGTTATTGGTACTAGTGAAACAACAGCAACTTTTGGTTGGACAGAAAATGGTACTGCTACCTCTTGGGAATATGAAATTGTCCTTTCTGGTGCTACACCTACTGGAACTGGAATTCCAATTACCGGAAATCCGTATACAGTAAGTAGTTTAGTTTCTGGCGAAAATTATGATGTTTATATTAGATCAAACTGTGCTGCTAATGGTTATAGTAACTGGGTTGGACCAGTTGCATTTACTACAATATCTTGTATATTTACCTTTGATGCAATTGCAAGTTCTGACAATTGTTTAGAATATTGTTTTTACCCTTTAGGTAGTCAATTCGGTACGTTTTTCGACTTTAACTCTGGTGTTTTACCTGCTGGATGGAATTCTTCTCCATATGCTGTAGGAACACCTTGTATAACAAATATGGTAGACAATTCTCCATATTTTTGGGCTACTCAAACAGATACTAATGGTGACAGACAAGTGACTACTAATACTCTTGATGTGTCTTTAGGAGGAATTGTACAGTTTTATATGAGGTATGGATCAGATGATCCAGATCCAGGTTGTGAGACTGCAGATTTACCTGAAGAAGGTGTCCGTTTACAATATTCTGTAAACAATGGTGCCAATTGGGTGGATATTAATTATTGGATTCCTACAAATGTCTTAACAGATGATTTGTATTTTTGGACGCAATACACAGAAAACATTCCTGTTGCAGCACAAACTGCCAACACATTATTTAGATGGTATCAAGAAGATAATAGTGGAACTCAATTTGATAATTGGGGACTTGATAATGTATTAGTTTCTGCAAATACAAATGCTAATTTTTTATGGGATTTTGGAGATGGTAATACATCTACATTAGCTACTCCATGTCATTCTTATACTGCTGAGGGTACTTTTCCTGTGGTTTTAACTGTAACCTCTCCAAACTGTAATGCTTCTGCAAATGCAACCGTAGATGTAATGGATGAAATTGACCCAATTGCTATTTGTCAAGATTTTACTGTAAACTTAGATGCAACCGGAAATGCAACAGTAACTGCAAATGATATTGACAATGGTAGTTCTGATAATTGTGGGATACAAAATCTAACATTATCTCAAACCACTTTTGACTGTACAAATGTTGGAGACAACCCTGTAATATTAACTGTTACAGATGTTTATGGAAATACTTCTACATGTAATGCCATAGTTACAGTTATACCTTCTTTTCCAGAACCTCAAAATATTACAGTTACAAATATAACAACAACATCTGCCCAAATAGATTGGACACCAGGAAGTACTGAAACGTCTTGGATGGTAGAGATAGTTTTAAATGGTAATACGCCAACAGGTTCTGGGACAGCAACCTCTACAATCCCTTTTATTGCTACTGGATTATTAGTAAACACAGATTATCAAGTATACATTCAGGCTATTTCAACTACTGGTTGTAGTGAGCTTGCTGGACCTATAAATTTTTCTACACCTTGTGACACATTTGGTGTACCTTATGTAGAACCTGTTGAAACACAAATAATAGGAAATGCTGCTAATATTGACGAATGTTGGTCTGCAGTTTCAGGCAACTATGAATGGAGAGCTAACTCTGGAGGAACTGGATCTACTGGAACTGGTCCAAACGGAGCAGCTAATGGTGTAAACTATTTTTATACAGAAGCATCTTCTCCTGCTTCAACTGGAGATGTTGCTATTTTACTTTCGCCAATATTTGACTTAACAACATCCACTAATACATTTTTACATTTTAATTACCATATGTTTGGTGTAGCTATGGGAGAATTACACGTCGATTTATATGATGGTACAAACTGGGTTGATGATGTTTTTGTTTTAATTGGACAACAACACACATCCAATGGTAGTGCTTGGATACAACAGTTTATTGATATTAGTAGTTATGAAACAGTTTCAAATTTTCAAGTTAGATATAGAGGAATAAGAGGTACTGATTTTACTTCTGATATGGCAATAGATGATATTACAATTGAAAGTATAACATGCCCAAGTCCATTTAATTTTGCAATCTCTAATGCTACAGGAACAACAGTAGATTTAAGTTGGACAGAAGCAGGATCTGCAACTCAATGGGAAATTGAAGTTGTGCCAACAGGTAACACTCCAACAGGAACAGGTACTTTAGTAACAACTAATCCTTATACAGTAACTAACCTAATGGCAAACACACAATATGATTTTTATGTTCGTGCAATTTGTGGTCAAGGAGATGAAAGTTCTTGGGTTGGACCTATAACCTATGAAACACCTTGTGATACATTTAGTGTACCTTATGTAGAACCAGTTGAAACACAAATAACAGGAAGTGCTGCTGCAATTGAAGAATGTTGGTCTGCTGTATCAAGTGATTTTGAATGGAGAGCTAATTCTGGAGGAACTGGATCAACAGGAACTGGTCCAAGTGGAGCAGCCAATGGTGTAAATTACTTTTATACAGAAGCCTCCTCTCCTGCTACAACTGGAGATGTTGCTATTTTACTTTCGCCAATATTTGATTTAACAACTTCTACAAATACATTCTTACATTTTAATTACCACATGTTTGGTGCTGCTATGGGAGAATTACACGTCGATTTATACGATGGTACAAACTGGGTTGATGATGTTTTTGTTTTAATTGGACAACAACATACATCAAATGGTGATGCTTGGATTCAACATTTTATTGATATTAGTAGTTATGAAACGGTTTCAAATTTTCAAGTTAGATTTAGAGGAATAAGAGGTACTGATTTTACTTCTGATATGGCAATAGATGATATTACAATTGAAAGTATTTTAAATTGTCCAGAACCAACAAATTTTGTAGCTAGTAATCCAACTTTAACAACAATAGATTTAAACTGGACAGAAGCTGGATCTGCAACCTCATGGGAAATCGAAGCTGTACCAACTGGAACAACTCCAACAAGTTCTGGAACTGTAGTAACTACTAATCCTTACACATATACTGGACTAAACAGTAATACAACTTATGATTTTTATGTTAGAGCAATATGTTCAACTTCAAATGTAAGTAGTTGGGTCGGTCCTGTGACTCTTGCAACATTATGTGATGATATTAGTTTTGACTTTTGTCCAACTGATATTATAATTAATACTAGTACAAACAATTGTTTTGGAGTACCAAATTATACTATGCCAACAATTACAGATGTTTGTGACTCAAGTAACACTACTGTTACACTTGTTCAAGGGTTTGCTCCTGATGGACAATTTCCTATTGGAATAACAACTGTTGAGTATACTGCATCCAATAGTGTTGGTACAACAATAAGTTGTCAATTTGATGTAGAGGTTTTAGATCCTTTTGTGAATTTAAATTTAGAATCCACAGAAATGATAGACAATGGAACTATCACTTTGTGTAATGATGATACAACAACCTTAAGTTTAACAGGAGGAGATTTTGACGGATCACAAACTTACCAATGGTTTTTAGACTCTAATCCAATAACTAATCAAACATCAAATACACTTACAGACGTAAATACTACAGGAAATTATAGTGTTACTGTTAGTTTAGGAACCTGTGACAGTACATTTAATGTAGATGTTTTAAATATTATTACTATCCCAACTTTTGAATACGAAGTCGCTTGTGAAGGTGCTACTGCAACAATTACAGGAACTTTAAATGGTACTTTTGATTTTGAAGTATTACCAAGTGATTCTGCTATAGTAGATTCAAATACTGGTGAAATAACAAACGGAACACCTGGAGAAACTTATAGTATAAATTATACTACTCCAACTGAACCTTGTCAAGAATCATCTATAGAAACTGTTACATTACTTCCTTTAGATGATGCTGGTTTTTATGTTGACACAGAAAATTTATTTTGCTTTTCTGCAAAAATGATTGTTACAGGTAGTACAGTTGGAACGTTTTCTTTCAACCCAATTCCTACTGATGGAGCAACAATAGATCCAATAACTGGTGATGTAAACAATACGCAACCAGACACTTATTATACTGTAGAATATACTACAAATGAGATTTGCAGCAATACAGAAAGTGTTATGTATTTAACTCCAGAAAACTGTATAATTCCTCAAGGTATTTCTCCAAATGGAGATGAATACAATGAGTATTTTGAAGTCTCTTGGCTTAAAGCAACACACATTACTATTTACAATAGATATGGTAGAGAAGTATACACTAAACCTAATTATAGAAATGAATGGAATGGAATTTCTAACAACAATGATCCTTTACCTACAGGTACCTATTTTTATAGTATAGAAGTCCCAGAAGGAAAACCTATTGTTGGTTGGGTCTACATTAATAGATAATTTTAATTGTTTTGTTTAGATTGACAATACTAATAGATTGTTAACAAAGCGGTTAAAAAGTAATTTTAAATGGTCTCTTGTGGTCTGATTTTATCTTTATTTTTAATAAAACATAAAAATCATGACTACAAGAGACTTACAATTGTTAGCAATTAGACCAACTATTTCAACTATTATAATTTCTGAAAACATGAGTAAAGACGAGCGTTTTCAAAACATTACGCTTAGACCTATTATTAAATTACAAAATGATTTATTAATTAGTGTCTTTAAAAATTATATCACTAAGCATAAAAACGTGTTTTATCAATTAACAATTGATAAACGTTTGAATTATATAGATAATGCAGTCCACAAAGACATTAAGTTTAGAAATAGCCTAAAGGGAATGATAATAGGACAATTTACTACTGAAGAATATGAACTTTATATACAAAACTCTTCATCATTAAATAAACGCATGATGAATATTGTTATCCAACGTTTACAAAGTAACATTCAGTTATTTGAAGAAAAACCTGTTTTAGAAGCTGTTTAAATCAATGAGACTCCATTTAAGTCTGTAGTTAACACATCACTCATATAGTTAAAATATGGTTTTATACTTTTAAATGCTTTATCTACATCATTTAAAAAATTTGGTAATAACACTTCTTTATCTGTAAATTTTTTGGTGAAAATGAATTGCTTTTTCTTTATTAAATCTATCGCTTTATGTGTTTTATCAAATCCTCTAGGTGCTGTTTTTACTTCATCTCCTATCAATTCACCCCAAACTGATTTAAATTGTTTATTGTTTATTATTTCTCTAATCTCATCATCGTCTTGTTCAAACTCTTTTCTAATACGCATTAAATCTTCTTTGTTAGGTTCCCAAAAACCAGTTGCAATAAAGCTTTCATTATTAGGCTGAATATGTAAATAATAACCACCTCTCAATCTTGGTTTTGTACGATGAAAAGAACCTCCAAAATGCGTTTTATATGGTAGTTTGTTTTTAGAAAAACGAACGTCTCTATAAATTCTAAACAATTTAACTTTATCGACTTCGTCATGAGTATTAATCATTTCAAATAACTGATTATACACTTGTTTAACCTCCTTCTCTATCTCTTTAAAAAAGCCTTTATTATCATTAAACCAATCACGATTATTGTTTTTTTCTAAGTCTTTTAAAAAAGTGAAGGTTTCTCTTGGTATAGTTTCGTTCATGGTTTTGTCTTTGTTTTAAAATTACAAATTATTTAATTGCTATTCAAACTGGATATTCTTTAATATTAGACCAGAAGCTGGAGCAATATATTGCATGTTGTATTTATAACCTTCCTTAAGACTATCCTCAATATCTTTTAATGTACGTTTGCCTTGACCTAATTCAATTAGCGTTCCCATCATTATACGTATTTGATTTCGCATAAACCCTTTTCCTCTTACCCGAAGTATATAACTTTTTTTTGGAAAAAAGTTAGCTGTATAAATAGTGTTTTCTACCAATTCGCAAGTTAAAATAGTTCGATTATAAACACCATTGTCTGTAGGTTTATAGCAATAGGCTCTTAAATAATGTTCGCCTTCAAATAATTTTGCACCTTGTGTCATCAAATCAATATCTAAATCGTCCAAAATAGTTGTTAATATTGGTGCACAAAACGGATGAAATTTATCTCCAAAAGCAAATAAATACAAGTATTCTTTAATTTTAGAATGCTGTATAATATTAAATTTTGCATCAACTTCTCTAATAGATAAGGCTCTTATATCTTGTGGTAAATTAGTATTGAATAGGTCTAAAAAAGCATCTAAGTCTTCAATAGGGTCTTTTAAAAACAGCTCGAAAGCAGCATTTTCTGCACTTACCATTGCATCTGTACGACCAGAAGCTAAAGATTTAAAATATTTTTTTTCTAAAATAAAATTTAAAGTCCTATCAATCATTAAATGTAAGGTCTTTAAGTTTGGTTGTTTTTGCCAACCATGAAACCTATAGCCTAAATATTGAATTGTTATAACGTAATAATACTTTTTATCCATATGTATAAATCAACATCGAAAATACAGCTTTAACAAGCGTCTCACAAAAATTTTATAACTTGAAAACTAAATTAACTAACTAAAATTTAAAAATCATGACAAATTCAACCACTCAAAAACCACCAATTTGGTTTTGGATAGTCTCTATAATTGGACTAATCTGGAACGGAATGGGAGTAAATGCTTATTTACAACAAGCCTATAACACGCAGTCTTATCAAGACATGTACACTGCAGAACATTTATTATTTGAAGCAAACAGCCCATCTTATGTTAAAGCAGCATTTGCTATAGCTGTTTTTGCTGGAGTTTTAGGTTTTGTTTTTTTATTATTAAGAAAAAAACTAGGATACACCTTACTTTTAGTATCTCTTTTAGCAGTTGCTATTCAAATGAGCTACTATTTTATTCAAGATCATATTATTAGTTTACCAATGACATTAATGATAATAATTGGTGCTATTATTTTTCTAGTTTTTGCTAGGTTTTCTAAACTAAAAGGTTGGTTAAACTAGTAAAGTTTAAAAACACATTTTAAAAAAGCTATTGCATTTTTGTGATAGCTTTTTTATTTTTCTCTACTTTTTAAAACAGCTACAACATCATTAAGTTTAAAGCCTTTTGCTTGTAACAACATTAAGTAATGAAATAATAAATCTGCACTTTCGCTTAAAAACAAATCATCTTTATTATCCATAGCTTCAATAACAACCTCTACAGCTTCTTCTCCTACTTTTTGAGCCACTTTATTAATACCAGAAGCAAATAACGAAGCTACATAAGATTTTTCTGAATCTCCTGCCTTAATTCGAGATTCGATAGTGTTTTCTAATTTAGAAATAAAGCCAAAATTTTCTGTATTAGGTTCTGCCCAACAGGTATCTGTTCCTTTATGACATGTTGGTCCAACTGGATTTACCGTAATTAACAAAGTATCATTATCACAATCATTTTTAATATTTACCAAACTTAAAAAGTTTCCGCTTTCTTCTCCTTTTGTCCATAAACGCTTTTTAGTTCTGCTGTAAAACGTGACTTTTTTTGTGTTTTGGGTCACTTTTAAAGCTTCTTCGTTCATATAACCTAACATCAGTACATTTTTTGTGAAAGCGTCTTGAATTACTGCTGGTACTAAACCGTCGTTGTTTTTGTTAAAATCTATGTTCATAGTTTTGTTCTTAATATTTCTAGATAGCTATTATTCTATCTCTATTTACTTTGTCAGTTCAAGTGAAATTACTTTTTAGCAATTTTGTATCGAGAACCACTTATATAAGCTTCTCGATACAATTTATCGTACCTCAAAATCACTCGAAGTGACAAAATATTTATAATCTTACTGCTATATTATTATTTTTTAATTCTTCTTTTAAATCTTTAATTGCAATTTCGCCAAAATGAAACACGCTTGCAGCCAATGCTGCATCTGCTTTTCCATCTTTAAAGGTATCAACAAAATGCTGAACAGTTCCAGCTCCACCTGAAGCTATAATTGGAATATTTAATGTTTCAGATAGCTTAGCTAAAGCCTCGTTTGCAAAACCTGCTTTGGTTCCGTCATTATTCATAGATGTGAACAATATTTCGCCTGCTCCTCTACTTTCAACCTCTTTTGCCCAATCGAATAAATTTAATTTGGTTGGAATACTTCCTCCTGCTAAATGCACTATCCATTCTCCATCAATTTGCTTTGCATCTATAGCAACTACAACACATTGGCTTCCAAATTTATTAGCCAATTCATTAATCAATTCTGGTCGTTTTACTGCAGATGAATTTATAGACACTTTATCTGCTCCACATTTTAATAAATCGTCCACATCCTCTATACTAGAAATTCCACCTCCAACTGTAAATGGAATATTTACATGTTCTGCAACCTTTAAAACCATATCATGCATAGTTTTTCTACCTTCTAAAGTAGCTGATATATCAAGAAAAACCAGCTCATCTGCTCCTTTTATAGCATACTGTTTTGCAAGCTCTACAGGATCTCCTGCATCTCTTAAATTGACAAAGTTTACACCTTTTACAGTGCGTCCATTTTTAATATCTAAACAAGGTATTATTCGTTTTGTAAGCATCTTATTTATTTAAAATATAATTCTCTAATTGTTTTAAGCTTATTCTATTTTCATAAATCGCTTTTCCAATAATAACACCTTCACAACCTAATTCTGCTAATTTTGGTATTTCATCAAACGTTGAAATTCCTCCTGAAGCTATTAATTTAACATTACTAGTTTCTTTTAAAATACGTTTATACAGTTCAAAACTAGGACCTTGAAGCATTCCATCTTTAGAAATATCTGTACAAATAACATAGCTTGCTCCTTTTTTTTGATAGTCTTGAATAAAAGGAATGACTTTTAAATCGCTTTCTTCTAACCAACCACTAATGGCAATGTTTTCGTTATTACAATCTGCACCAAGTATAATTTTATCACTTCCATACTTAGTTAACCATTCTTGAAAAACTGCTGGACTTTTAACAGCAATACTTCCTCCTGTTACTTGTGAAGCTCCAGAATTAAAAGCAATCTTTAAATCTTCGTTAGTTTTTAGTCCACCTCCAAAATCGATACTTAAATTTGTTTTACTAGCTATTTGCTCTAAAACTTTATGATTTACTATGTGTTTTGCTTTTGCTCCATCTAAGTCGACTACATGCAAATACTTAATTCCAGCATCTTCAAATTCTTTTGCGACTTCTAAGGGACTTTCGTTATATATCTTCTTGGTATTATAATCGCCTTTACTTAAACGAACACATTTTCCGTCTATAATATCTATTGCTGGTATTATTCTCATGATTAACTTGTTAATCAATCCTGAATTTATTTCAGGATCTTTTATTATTATTAGATTCTGAAACAAGTTCAGAATAACGCACTAAAGTGCTAAAAAATTTTTCAAAATTTGCTCTCCTTCTATACTACTTTTCTCTGGGTGAAATTGCACACCATAAAAATTATCTTTCTGCAAAGCAGAAGCATAATTAAACTCATAATTAGTTGTTGCTATTTGCTCGTTACATGCTTCCACGTAAAAACTATGTACTAAATACATAAAAGCCTTTTCATTAACATCCTTAAATAAAGGCGATTTTAAATCTGAAATAGTATTCCATCCCATTTGTGGCACTTTTACAGCATTTGAAAAACGCTTAACGTCTACATTAAAAATACCCAAACCTTTGGTGTTACCTTCTTCAGAGGTGTTGCACATCAATTGCATACCCAAACAAATGCCCAAAACAGGCTGTTTTAAAGTTGGAATTAATGCATCTAATCCTGAAGCTTTAAGCATTTTCATTGCAGAATTAGCTTCACCAACACCTGGAAAAATCACTTTATCTGCTTCTTTAATCTCATCTGGATTATTAGATAAAATTGCATCGTAACCTAAACGTTTAAAGGCAAATTGAATGCTTTTTATATTACCTGCTCCATAATCTATTATTACTAATTCCATTACAACATACCTTTAGTTGATGGCAAAAACATTTTATTTGCATCACGTTTTACAGCCATTTTCATAGCTTTTGCAAAGGCTTTAAAAATACCTTCAATTTTGTGGTGTTCGTTTGTGCCTTCTGCTTTAATATTTAAATTACATTTTGCACCATCTGTAAAGGATTTAAACAAGTGGAAAAACATTTCGGTTGGCATATCTCCTATTTTTTCGCGTTTAAAATCGGCTTCCCATTCTAACCAGTTTCTACCTCCAAAGTCTACTGCTACTTGCGCTAAACAATCGTCCATTGGTAAACAAAATCCGTAACGCTCAATCCCTAATTTATTACCCAAGGCTTTATTAAACAATTCGCCTAAAGCAATCATAGTATCTTCAATAGTATGGTGTTCATCTACTTCTAAATCGCCATCAACTTTTATGGTTAAATCCATTGCGCCATGACGACCAATTTGGTCTAACATGTGGTCGAAAAATGACAAACCTGTATCAATATCATTTTTACCAGAACCATCAAGGTTTAATTTAATATATATCTTGGTTTCGTTAGTATTACGAGTAATTTCAGCGACACGATCATTTAATTTTAGAAACTCGTAAATAGTTTTCCAATCTGTGCTTGTTAATGCAATAGAATTTAAAATTTCTTGTTTTGAACTTTCAATTTCATCTGCACCTAATTCTGGATCTTCAGATAAAAAGATACCTTTTGCACCTAGGTTTTTAGCTAATTCCATGTCTGTAATTCGGTCACCTAAAACAAAACTGTTTTCTAAATCGTATTCAGCTTTATCAAAATACTTTGTTAGTAAACCTGTTCTTGGTTTTCTAGTTTCAGCATTTTCATGCGGAAAGGTTTTGTCTATACAAACTTCAGAAAACACAACACCTTCTTTTTCGAATGCTGAAATTACTTTGTTTTGCGCTGGCCAAAAGGTATCTTCTGGAAAAGAATCGGTTCCTAAACCATCTTGATTGGTTACCATAACTAGCTCAAAATCTAACTCTGAAGCTATTTTAGCCATGTATTGAAACACTTTTGGGTAGAACTCTAATTTCTCTAAACTATCTAGTTGATAATCTACAGGTGGCTCTAAAACTAAGGTTCCGTCTCTGTCTATGAATAGTACTTTTTTCATTTTATATTTTTTAAAGCTTCAATTAGTTTTTGGTTTTCAACAGCAGTTCCAACAGTAATACGTATACAATTCTCAACTTGAGTATTTCTATTTCTAATAATTACTTTTTTATTGATTAAATATTGATACGTTTCATCAGCATTATCGATTTCAACTAGTAAAAAGTTAGCATCTGTTGGGTATATTTTTTTTACGATAGCTAATTGACTTAAAGCGTCTTTTAACTTCTTTCTTTCTGAAAGAATTGTGTCAATATTTTTAGCAACTTCAATTTGATTATTTAAGCTATTTAAAACTGCTTCTTGATTTAATGTACTTACGTTATAAGGTGGTTTTACGCGATTATAAAGTTCAATAATTGCTTCACTTGCATAAGCAACTCCTACTCTAACTCCTGCTAATCCCCAAGCTTTACTAAAGGTTTGGCTTACAATTAGATTATTGTAATCATTTATGTTTTTAATGAATGATGCTTGCGCACTAAAATCGATATAAGCTTCATCCACTATAACAATACCATTAAAATTCTCTGAAATATATTCAATATCTTCAGGATTAATACTGTTTCCAGTTGGATTATTAGGCGAACAAATAAAAATGATTTTTATGTCTTCAAAATCCAAATACGGTTGTAATTGATTAAGGCTAATTTGAAAATCGTTTATTAACGGTTGTTTTATTACTTCGATATTATTGATGTTTGCAGACACATCGTACATTCCGTAAGTTGGTGTAAAGGTTAACACCTTGTCTTTTCCTGGTTCACAAAAAATACGAAAGGCTAAATCAATAACTTCGTCACTACCATTACCAACAAAAATCTGGTTAGTTTTTACACTTTTAATTGCAGACAACTTTTGCTTGATTTTTGATTGTTGTGGATCTGGATAACGGTTTAATGTTCCAAAAGGATTTTCATTAGCATCTAAAAAAACATCTGCTGTACCTTTAAACTCATCTCTTGCAGATGAATAAGGTTTTAAAGCTTTTATGTTAGCTCTAACTAGGTTGTTTATATTGAATGTTGTGTTCATCTTTTATTATTTGTCAGTTCGAACTTAGTTCCTTTTTAAAGGTACTGAAACAAGTTCAGTACAGTTACTATAAGTCTTTTAGCCTTATAGTAACTGCATTTTTGTGTGCTTGTAAACCTTCGGCTTCAGCCATTAACTCTATTGTTTTACCAATATTTTGAATACCTTCTTTAGTGATTTTTTGAAACGTAATAGCTTTTGTAAAACTGTCTAAATTTACTCCAGAATACGCTTTACTAAATCCGTTTGTTGGTAAGGTGTGATTGGTTCCTGAAGCATAATCTCCTGCACTTTCTGGTGTGTAATTACCAATAAATACTGATCCAGCATTTTCGATATTATTTACAAAAAAATCATTGTCTTTTGTTGCAATAATTAAGTGTTCTGGAGCATAATCATTAACTAACTCTATAGCCAATTGTGCCTCTTCCATAATTAAGGCTTTAGAATATTTTAGAGCCTTTTCAGCAATTTGTTTTCTTGGCAACTTTTTAAGTTGTTTTTTTATTTCAACTTGAACAGCTTCTACTAAGTTTTGAGAATCTGAAACTAATATTACTTGACTATCTATACCATGCTCTGCCTGACTTAACAAATCTGAAGCCACAAAAGCTGGATTTGCAGAATCATCTGCCATAACTAACAATTCGCTTGGTCCTGCTGGCATATCTATAGCTACACCATATTTTGTAGCTAATTGCTTAGCAACGGTTACAAATTGGTTACCTGGTCCAAAAACTTTATAAACTTTTGGAATACTTTCTGTTCCAAATGTTAAACCAGCTATAGCTTGTATACCTCCAACTTTAATAATTTTTGTGACACCACAAAGTTGTGCTGCATATAAAATTTCGTTAGCAATTTCACCTTCTTTATTAGGAGGAGAACATAAAACAATCTCTTTACATCCTGCAATTTGGGCAGGAACAGCTAACATTAAAACAGTTGAAAACAAAGGAGCTGTACCAGCAGGAATATAAATTCCTACTTTTTGAATGGCTCTTTTTTCTTGCCAACAAGTAACTCCTGTAATGGTTTCTACTTCAACTTTATCTGTTTTTTGAGCTTTATGGAACGCTTCAATATTACTTTTTGCTTGTTTTATAGCTTGTTTTAAACGTTCTGGAACAGCATTAGTCGCCTTATTAGTCTCAATAGCAGTTATAACGTTAGACTTTAGTGCTGCTCCATCAAATAGTTGCGTGTATTTTGCTATAGCTTGATCTCCATTACGCTGTACATCTTCAAAAATTTGAGTTACAGTAATCTCAATATCATCAACGGTTTGTGTTGGACGTTTTAAAAGGTCTGACCAAGTAGACTGGTTTGGATTTATTATTGTTTTCATAGTCTTTTTATTTTTTTGTCATTCAGAGCGCAGCGAAGAAACTTACTAATAATTTAGAGATTCATCAGTCATCCTTCCTTCCTTCTTAATGACATACTTATATTTACAGTACCATTTTTTCAATTGGACATACCAAAATTCCTTGAGCTCCTTTTGCTTTTAGCTCGTCTATTACATCCCAAAATTTATTTTTATCGATTACAGAGTGTACACTACTCCAACCGTTTTCTGCTAATGGTAAAACGGTTGGACTTTTCATTCCTGGTAAAACCGAAATAATATCTTCTAGTCTATCGTTAGGTGCATTTAATAATACATACTTTGAATTTTGACCTTTTAAAACAGATTGAATTCTAAACTGAATTTTCTCTAACAAGGTCTGATTTTCAGAAGATATTTTAGGAGATACTGCTAAAACAGCTTCAGACTTTAAAATAACTTCAACTTCTTTTAACCCGTTTTTAAATAAGGTGCTTCCACTTGAAACAATGTCTACAATTGCATCTGCAAGTCCGATATTTGGTGCAATTTCTACAGATCCATTTATGATATGTAGTTGAGCATCAATACTATTTTGCTTTAAAAAAGAGTTTACAGTGTTTGGATACGATGTTGCAATACGTTTTCCGTCTAAATCCTTTACAGAATTATAGTTTGCACCTTTTGGCACAGCTACAGAAACTTTACAGGTTGAGAAGCCTAGTTTTTCGGCTATTTTAATATCATTCCCTTTTTCTATTAAAACATTTTCGCCAATAATGGCAATGTCAACTACTCCATCTTTAAGATATTGCGGAATGTCTCCATTACGTAAATAAAAAATTTCTAACGGAAAATTTTTAGCAGATGCTTTTAATTGATCTTTTCCATTGTCAATAGAAATACCAATGTTTTTAAGGAGTCTCATTGAATCCTCATTTAAACGTCCAGATTTCTGAACTGCAATTTTTAATTTACTCATTTTAGTTTTTTGTTTGTTTGAGCAAAATCTAAAATGGGTAGAATTAAAAAACCCATTTGATTAGCTCAAACGGGTTTAAAAATATGTTGATTTTATTCAATACATCTTCAGCTCGCTTGATGGCAAGTATGAAAATGATGGCGATGTAATTGAATAAATGTCATTTTTGTTTTTTGTTCTTTACAAATATTGTGAATAAAATATTTAAAAACCAAACAAATTAAAATTAGCTTTTAATTATTATTAAAATCTTAATATTTTACTTTTAAATTATTGATTTCCTAAAATAATAGGCATTCCGCTATCTCCAGAGCCTATAACAATAATCTTACTGTTCTCAGATTCTGATAGTTTTACTGTAGCTTCAATCCCTTTATCCTGTAAAATCTTATCCGTTAATGAAGCACTTAAAATTCTATTTGATTCTGCTTTACCTTTTGCGTCAATAATTACTTTCTCGGCTTCTTTTCTTGCACTTTCAAGTCTAAACTCATATTCTAAAGATGCTTGCTCTTGCTTTAATTTACGCTCAATTGCTTCTTTAATTGTTGGTGGTAAAGTTACATCTCTAACTAACACTTCATTTAATTGAACATGTTGCTTATCCAATATTTTTTTAGTTTCTTGAAAAATTTCAACTTGTATTGCATCTCTTTTAGTAGAATATAAATCATCTGGTGTGTAACGTCCAATGACACTACGTGCAGCACTACGAATAGCAGGTTGTATTACACGTTGTAAATAATCTTGACCTAAAGATTGGTGTAAGTTTCCTAATTGATCATAAACTGGCTCATACCAAGCAGAAGCATCAATTTGAATTTCTAGACCGTTTGAAGATAATACCTTCATTTTTTCAAAAAGTTCTTGCTGACGTACTTCATAAACATATACTTTATTCCAAGGTGCTACAATATGAAATCCTTCTCCCATTGGTGGCTCATCTGTTACAACTCCTTCTCCAAACGTTTTAAATAGTACACCTGCTTCTCCAGAGTCTATTGTTACAGCGGATTTTGCTATTAAAATAATTCCTATAATTACTGCTATTAAAATTGGGAATGCAATTTTTGGTAATTTTTCCATAATATGTTTTTAGTTTTAAATTAGTCCTTTATATTTTCTTATAAACCATTCTAATGCTAAGCATAAAGCGATTAAAAACAGTAAATAATACCAATCAATCAAAGGTACGACACTTTTATTACTTTTTTGTATTGCTTGATAACGATTGTCTTTAATTAAATTATCTGTCAAAGCGCTATAATCATTAATAAAATAAGCATCACCTTGACTATTAGTAGCTAACTGTTGCAACTTTGTTACATCAGCATTTAAAAATTGTTGCTCAATATTATATTCTATAATTTTAAAGCTACCTGAAGATGTTATATTTTCTGAAGTTGCACTAACTGTAAAGCTATAGTTACCAGCAGGTAAACTACTTAAATCCGCTTGGTAACTATTGTTTTTTAAGATTAATGGTCGTGTGGTTTTATTTCCATTGTCTTTATTTTTTAATGAAATAGACAACGACTCGCTATTATCAAACTCGTAATTTTTATTGAAGAATTGAGCACTAATTATAATGCTCTCGGTTCCGCTATAAAAAGAATTATAATCGACATCTAATCTGTTTTTACGCTTATTTGATGCTAAATACTGTACCAACTTACCTATAAAATTATCAAACTCTAAAAAACTATCATTGTTTAAATAGCTTTGCGCACGCCATCTCCAAAGGTTTTCTCCAAATAACACAGCTTCTCGTTTACCATTAGCTTCTAAAGTTGCTAGTAATGGTTGTTCTGTTTTAATGCCTGATACTGTTTTGTATAAAATAGTCTGAAAAGGTATGTTAAATTCCGCATCTCCAAATGTTGATTTTAATGGTGGAAAGCTTTCAAAAGCTATATCATCTATTATAAAAGACGTGTAATTGGTATTTAATAATGGCTGGTAATCTTCGGTTTGAGACGTAAAATCTAAACTGTAATTACTGGTAACATTATTTAAAAATCGCCAATCAGATTTAGTACCAATTATAACCCATTTATTTTTATTTTGTTTTTGTATTTCCTCAAACAAAGGATTAAATGAATTGTTTGGCTGATACAATATAACTAATTGAAAATCATTTAATTGATTTATTAAAGTGTTTGGTTTTAAAAAAACAACCTCACGTTGTTCATTACTTTCAATACTCTTTTTTAACGCACCCAAATCTGGATGCAAAATAGTACTAACAATTGCTATTTTTGTTTTTTGATCAATAACTTCTACAGCAAAGTTTTTATAATTATTTGTTTTATTCTTTTCTGTATTAATAGGCACTATTTGTGCTTTATAATCTTGTACTCCAACTCCACTTGCTGGCAATGTAAAGTTTAAAACTTCAGAGTTTTTTGTATTAGTAAATTGTATTGTCTTTGAATATACAGTTGCGTTACCTTTAGTAACAATAAATTTACTTGTAATTGTTTTACTTCCATTATAGACTACTATTGCTTCTACAGGGAATTTGTTTTTTAAATAGGCGTATTTATTGACATTTAACCTGCTAATTTTTAAATCTGAATGCGTTATAGTATCACCTAATATTATAGGGTATATAGATTGTTTATATTTTTTTGCAGAAAACTGAAAATCATTACCAATAGTTTGGTTACCATCTGTAATGATAATTGTCGGAGAAACCGTGTTTTTATAAACTTGAGTAAGTTCTTTAAATGTTTTATCTAAATTGGTTTGCTGCTCTTTAAAACTAAGGCTATCCTCTGTGTTTATGGACTTTCCGAAGGAAAACACTTCAATATTAAACTTATTATTTAGTGCAGAATTACTTTTTAAAACCTCTAATGCATTTTTAGCATTTTTATCTTGTTTTAAATGTTGCAAAGAAGCTGAATTATCTACAGCTATCACCAAATTTGGTTTTTCTGTATAATATTTTACTTGCTCAAACTTTGGGTTTATTAATAATAAAAATAAAGAAAACAATGTTAGAAAACGTAAAAAAGTAAAAAGCGCAACCGATTGTGATGCGCTTTTAGACTTGTATTTATATTGAAACAACGCTAGTAATAAGGCTACTATTGCTGCTAAAATAATATATAGAAGTGTTTGTGTTGACACTAGTCTTGTTTAACTTTAATTATATTAAATGAATCCATAAAACGTTTAATACTCTTATTATTATCGTTTTCGATGGTGCATAAGACTTGAGTAATAAACATTGTGTTTTCTACTAGATAAGCGTTTATATAAATGTAAATTCCTTGGGTTTCAATTTTTATACTTCTTCCTGGATAACCATTAAAAGTGACTTTGTTATCAAATATTAATGTTCCTTGCACATTAGTTGTTGCACCATTTACAGCTCCATCTAAAATAGAATCATTATAATCCTCATCAACATCTACAAACTGATCTTTAGGGTAATCTGATCGTATTACAGAGTATACAGCATTATCATCTCCTTCTGTTGGCGAATACATTATCATGTACATGTCTATTTTTCCAACAGCTGTATCTACTTCTTGAATAGTTTCTGTTGGTTCTGCTGGATAATCTGCAATAAACTCTAGCTTTTCAGATTTAAAATTCACCCAATCTTGTGCTTGAACAACAGTTGATGTTGTTATTAAAAATGCTAATAGAAAGATTGTTTTTTTCATAAAATAAATATGTGATTATTAATAAATAAGGCTAATTAAGTTAACATTCCACCATCAACATTTAAAGTTTGACCAGTTACGTATGCAGACATGTCTGATGCTAGAAACACACAAACATTTGCAATATCTTCTGGTGTACCACCACGTTTTAAAGGGATTGCACTCCTCCAACTTTTAACAGTGTCTTCGTCTAATTTTGCTGTCATTTCTGTTTCGATAAAACCTGGAGCAATCACGTTACTTCTAATATTACGCGACCCTAACTCTAAAGCTACTGATTTAGAAAAACCAATAATACCAGCTTTAGAAGCTGCATAATTGGTTTGTCCTGCGTTACCTTTAACACCAACAACAGAACTCATGTTAATTATAGACCCTTTACGTTGTTTTAGCATTGTACGTTGTACTGCTTTAGTCATATTAAAGACAGATTTTAAATTGACTTCAATAACTTTATCAAAATCGTCTTCTCCCATTCTCATTAACAAATTATCTTTTGTGATTCCTGCATTATTAATTAACACATCAATACTACCAAACTCTTCTAGTACATCTTCTGCCAATTTTTGAGCTTCGTCAAAACTTGCTGCATTACTTTTATATCCTTTTGCTTTAACACCAAAAGTATTTAATTCTTTTTCTAAAGCATTTGCTGCATCTACAGAAGAACTGTAAGTGAAAGCTACATTTGCACCTTGTTGAGCAAATACTTGTGCAATACCTTTACCAATACCTCTTGAAGCACCTGTAATTATTGCTGTTTTTCCTTCTAAAAGTCTCATTAAAAATTAATTTATTTCATTTTCGTGACAACGAAAATTTGTTGTTAGTTTACTAATTCAAATATAGTAATTAGAAATTGTTATGTATAAAAAAACCTCATAATTTATACTAAATTATGAGGTTTTACTATGTTCTATATTCAGTTTAAAAACTGAATATATTGTAATTACATTTTTACGTTTTCAGATTTTTCATAATTAAATAAATGATCTATATCCATTTCTTGAACCTTTCCAAGTTTACTTAATGCTTTTAAATCGACATCTTTTTTATTTCCAATGACCATAACATTATAATCTTCGCCTTTTATATTTTTATTAAAAAACCCTCTTAAATCCGCTAAAGTCATATCCTTTATAGCATTATACATAGCTTCTCTGTTATCTTTTGTCATTCCTCTTTTTTGAAGTCTTTCATAACTCCAAAAAATGTTAGATTTATTAATACGTTGAGCTGCTATTTTCTTAAGAGTAGACTCTTTTGCTGCATTAAATTGTGCTTCAGATTCTGGCATATCATTCATTAAATCCATCATTGCATCAATTGCTTGAGGCATTTTATTGGCTTGTGTACCAATATAAGCCATAACGTAATTAGAATCGTCTTTATCTCTTGCTGTACTATAATTTGACCAAGCAGAATATGCTAAAGATTTAGATTCTCTGATTTCTTGAAAAACTATTGAAGATAATCCTCCTCCAAAATAAGTATTAAACAATGTTGAAGCTGCCATGTTTTCTGCTTTAAAAGGCTCTCCTTTTGCTAAAAACATCATTTCTGACTGTACCATGTCAAAATCTACAAAATAAACGTTACCACCTGTTTCTTGTTCGTTAAAAGCTAAAGCTTTTGGATAGTCTTTTAATTGGTCATTTACCTTATGAGAGGTGTTTAAAGCACTTACAGCATTATCAATGTCTTTTCCGTAATAAAACACACGTTGCTTATAGTTTTTTAAGTCTTTAGCTAAATCTACCAACTCTTTAGGATCTATTTTATTTAACTCGCTAACTGGTATAATGTTTCTTAAACTAGAATTTTCTCCATATTTAGCATAATTCATTAAACCACGTCTTAATATACTTCCTTTATTAGTTTTATTATTCTGTCTTCCTTTAGCTATTGATTGTACATATTTGACATAAGCTTCTTGGTTTGGTACTGCATTATCAATTAAATGCTCTAAAAGTTCTAATCCTTTTGGCATGTTTTCTTTTAATCCATTTAAACCAATATATGTTTTCTCGCTACCAGTATTTACATAATAATCTACACCTAATTTGTAAAACTCCTTTTTAAGTTCTTCATTGGTGTATTTATCTGTTCCTAAATACTCTAAATACCCAACAGCTAAATCTAGTTTTTTGTCATTATCGCTTCCCATATCAAAAATGATATTCATGTCAAACAGATCATTAATTTCATTATTTATGTAAGATACTTTAATTCCACTATCTGTTTTAGTTTCTTTTATTGCAGAAGCATAATCTACATAAACTGGTTTTAATGGAGCAGATTCTATTTTATTAAAATCTTCAATAAATTTAGAATTTGCACCTCTATTTAAGTTTACAGGTGTAATTCCAGGGTTTTGTACTTTTACAATGTTATCGTCAACACCTTTACGTTTGTATGTTACAACGTAATTATCTTTATAAAATGTATTAGCAAAATCTACCAATTCTTGTTTAGTAATTGTTTTTAAATCATCTAAAAACTTAACTTTATCTTCCCATTTTTCATTATGAATAAAAGCATTATAATAAGCACTTGCTACTGCAGTACTATTTTCATATTCTTTTAATTGAGATTTTTTTAAGTCATTAATTACAGCATCTAACATCCAGTCATCAAACTCTCCTTTCTTTAACTTTTCAATTTGTTCTAAAAGCAATGCTTTTACTTGGTCTAACGTTTGACCTTCTTTAGGAGAACCTGAAAATGAATGGTATCCATAATCATTTAAAAATGTAGGAGAACAACCTGCATATTGTACAACTTGTTTTTGATTTAAATTTAAATCTATTAATCCTGCATTACCATTAGCCAAAATCATATCTGCAAGAGTTACTAACTTTTCTTCTTTAGTGTTAACTCCTCCAGAACGAAAAGCAATAGATACGCTTTCTGCTGTTGGACCAAATACTTCTTTTTTAACTATAGTATTTAAAGGAGTTTCTTTTGGTAATTCTGGGTGTTTAACTTCTTTTCTTTCAAATTTACCGAAGGTGTTATTAACTTTTTTAATTGTTTCATTAAAATCTAAATCTCCAACTAAAACAACTGCCATGTTATTTGGTACGTAATATTTATCAAAATAGTTGTGAATATCTACCATTGAAGGGTTTTTTAAATGCTCTGCTGTACCGATAGTCGTTTGTTGACCATATGGATGATTAGGGAATAAACCTTCTAACATTGCAGCATAACGCTTACGTCCATCACTATCTTGTCCTCTATTAAATTCTTCAAAAACTGCTTCTAGTTCTGTATGGAATAAACGTAAAACGACTTGGCTAAAACGTTCGCTTTCCAGTGTTAAAAATTTATCTAATTCGTTTGCTGGGATTTTGTTTTTATAAACAGTTTCTTCAAACCACGTATGTGCGTTTGTACCTGTAGCTCCTAAAGAGCTTGACATTTTATCATACTCATTAGCTACAGAAAAATTTGAAGCTGCTAAAGATATCCTGTCGATTTCTTTATAGATTGCAGTTTTTGTATCAAAATCTTTTGCTGCTCTATGTTTTTCATATAACTGAGATATTGAATCTAAATATACTTTTTCTGTTTCCCAATCTACAGTACCAACTTCGTCAGTCCCTTTAAAAACCATATGCTCTAAATAATGTGCTAATCCTGTAGATTCTTTTGGGTCGTAATTAGAACCTGCTCTAACAGCAATATAGGTTTGGATTTTTGGTTCGTCTGTGTTTTTACTTAGATACACTTTAAGTCCATTATCTAAAGTATATAAACGTAATCCTGTTGGGTCATTTGCTACGCTCTGATAACTAAATCCATCAGCATCTTTTTGGGTTTCTGTCTTTACCGCTAAATCATTAGAACTACTTTTTTTACAACTTGTAACAAAAGAAATAATAGCAATAGCTAAGACTAATTTTAAATGTCTCATTTTTTGATTGGTTAAAAGGTTATGTTTTAATTGATAAAACTCTTATAAAATAAAAGTCCGTTAGCTAAAATAAGCTAACGAACTTTAAACGGTATTATATTTAGTTTATTTTAACACATTAGTGTTAAATATATTAACCTAATACTTCTG
Organism: Olleya sp. R77988; assembly: GCF_044594215.1. GTDB lineage: Bacteria > Bacteroidota > Bacteroidia > Flavobacteriales > Flavobacteriaceae > Olleya. Next base: position 2,633,271 of record NZ_CP138988.1, read on the forward strand.
CTACTTTTTTACCTATTTCAGCTGGAGAATCTACTACGTGGATTCCACATTCTCTCATAATAGCTTTTTTAGCTTGTGCAGTATCATCAGATCCTCCAACAATTGCTCCTGCGTGACCCATTGTACGTCCTGCTGGTGCAGTCTCACCTGCAATAAAGCCAATAATTGGTTTTTTACTACCTGAAGCTTTGTACCAATTAGCAGCATCTGCTTCTAATTGACCACCTATTTCTCCAATCATAACAACACATTCTGTTTCTGGATCATTTATTAAAAGTTCAACAGCTTCTTTTGTAGTTGTTCCAATAATTGGATCTCCTCCAATACCAATAGCTGTAGTAATTCCTAAGCCTTGTTTTACAACTTGGTCTGCTGCTTCATAAGTTAAAGTACCAGATTTAGATACGATACCTACTTTTCCTTTTTTGAAAACAAAACCTGGCATAATACCAACTTTAGCTTCTCCTGGAGTAATAACTCCTGGACAGTTAGGTCCTATTAAACGACAGTCTTTAGATTTGATATAATCTGAAGCTTTAATCATATCTGCTACAGGAATACCTTCTGTAATTGTTATAATAACTTTAATTCCTGCGTTTGCTGCTTCCATAATAGCATCTGCTGCAAAAGCTGGTGGTACAAAAATAATTGTTGTATCAGCTCCTACTTTTTCTACAGCTTCAGCAACTGTATTAAAAACTGGTCTATCTAAATGAGTTTGTCCTCCTTTTCCTGGTGTAACACCTCCTACTACATTTGTTCCATATTCAATCATTTGACCTGCATGAAAAGTACCTTCACTACCTGTAAATCCTTGAACTATAATTTTTGAATCTTTGTTTACTAAAACGCTCATGTTTTGTATTGATTAAGAAATTTTATATTGAATTATTTATTGCTATGCAAAAGTAAGTTTTTGATAGCTATTTTTTTAATCTATTTATATTTTTATTTCAGAAAATGAATTTGATTCTATTGTTTCTGCATCTGCAAGCTGACTTACCTCATAACATTTATACAATTTATCGTCTTTTACTTCCCAAATTGCAATAAAATGTGCTAACGCAATTTCGTTTTCTGGATCTTCAATTGTATTTCCATATAAAGTATGCCTTGTTGTTACATATTGATTATCCTCTAAAATGTGGCTAAACTGAAAACGTAATGCGTCGTAAGATTTACGTGTTCCTTCAAAAAAATCTTCAAGACCTTTATAATCAAGTTTCATAAATCCATGACTACTATTCCAATGTAACTGACAATCTTGATGAAAAAATCGAGAAACAACTGACGCATCATTTGCTAAATCGGACTCATAAAATGCTTTAACTATTTTTTTTGAAGACATCTATTTCTTTTTTAATTGCTTTATAATCTCAGGAATTTTCTTGATATATGCAAGTTCTTTAAGTTTTACTCTAGATTCTTCAATTGGAGTTCCAAAATAAGATTTACCTCCTTCAATAGATTTTGTAACACCTGTTTGCCCAAGTACATTGGCTTTACTTCCAATAGTAATTCCGCTAGTTGTACCTACTTGTCCCCAAAGTGTGACTTCATCTTCAATAATACAACAACCTGCTATACCAGTTTGAGAAGCTATCAAACACTTTTTACCAATTACTGTATCGTGTCCAACTTGGATTTGATTATCTAATTTAGAGCCTTCTCCAATAATAGTATCTCCTGTTACACCTTTATCTATTGTACAAAGTGCTCCGATATCTACATTATCTTTTATAACTACACGTCCTCCAGATTTTAATTGATCAAATCCTTCTGGTCTATTTTTATAATAAAATGCACTTGCTCCTAAAATCGTTCCTGCATGTATCGTTACATTATTACCTATAACTGCATCATCATAAATACTTACATTAGAATGTATTATACAGTTATCTCCAATAGTTACATTATTACCTATAAAACAATTGGGCTGTATTATGGTGTTAATTCCTATTTTAGCAGAAGAAGCTATTGCTGTATTTGAAGCCTGAAAAGGCTTAAAATAATTAGTTAATTTATTAAAATCTGTAAATGGATCTTCGCTAATCAACAACGCTTTTCCTTCTGGACATGCTACTTCTTTATTAATTAACACAATGGTAGCTGCACTATTTAATGCTTTGTCATAGTATTTAGGATGATCTACAAAAACTATATCTCCAGTTTCTACGACATGGATTTCATTCATACCCAAAACCGGAAAGTTTTTATCTCCTACAAACTGACAGTTTATAAGTTTAGCAATTGCTTCTAAAGTATGTGGTTTAGGAAATTTCAAATAATTACTCTTTTACACGTTCTTTGTAAGTTCCTTTTTCTGTTTCTACTTTAATTTTATCACCTTCGTTAATGAATAAAGGTACGTTTACTGTTGCTCCAGTTTCTACAGTTGCAGGCTTTGTGGCATTGGTTGCTGTGTTTCCTTTTACTCCAGGTTCTGTTGCAGTTACTTCTAAAACAACACTTGCTGGCATATCTACAGAAAGTGGCATTTCGTCTTCAGAATTAATTAAAACTGTAACTATTTCACCTTCTTTCATTAAATCATGTCTATCTAAAGCAGCTTCAAGCAATCTAATTTGAGAATAGTCTTCTTGATTCATAAAATGAAAAAACTCTCCATCATTATATAAAAATTGAAATTTATGTGTTTCTACCCTAACATCATCTAATTTATGTCCAGCAGAAAAGGTGTTATCTAATACTTTTCCGCTTGTTACACTTTTCATTTTTGTTCTAACAAAAGCTGGTCCTTTTCCTGGTTTTACATGTAAAAACTCAATGATTTTATAAATATCATTATTGTATTTTATACATAAACCGTTTCTAATATCACTTGTCGTTGCCATAAATTGTTATTTTTTTAATTTTTAATTTGATTTGAAGTAACCTTTCATAATTCCACGATGAGAATTCTTAATAAATTGAAGAATTTCGTCTCGTTCTGGGGTTGCTTCCATTTCTGCTTCAATAATTGCAGCAGCTTGAGAATTATTATAATTTTTTTGATACAAGAATCTAAAAATGTCTTGAATCTCTCTAATTTTTTCTGTTGTAAAACCTCTACGTCTTAATCCAACCGAGTTTATACCTACATAAGATAAAGGCTCTCGTCCTGCTTTTACAAAAGGAGGTACATCTTTACGTACTAATGATCCACCTGTTACAAAAGCATGATTACCTACTGAACAAAACTGATGAACTGCTGTCATACCTGCAAGTACAACATAGTCTCCTATTGTAATATGTCCAGCTAACGTGCTATTATTTGAGAAAATACAGTTGTTACCTACAATACAATCGTGTGCAATATGGCAATAAGCCATTATTAAACAATTGTCTCCAATAACGGTTTTCATTCTATCTGTTGTACCTCTATTAATAGTTACACATTCTCTAATAGTTACATTGTCTCCAATAACTGTTAGCGTGTCTTCATCGTTATATTTTAAATCCTGTGGTACTGCTGAAATTACAGAACCTGGAAAAATATTACAATTTTTACCAATTCGTGCTCCTTCCATTATAGTAACATTACTACCTATCCAAGTACCTTCACCTATAGTAACATTGTTATAAATTGTTGTAAATGGTTCGATAACAACATTCTTGGCTATTTTTGCTCCAGGATGTACGTATGCTAGTGGTTGGTTCATTTTTTAAATCTAATTTGATATATATCTTTGCAATTTAAACTTATAAAATTAAGCATTGCTTTTACTATTATTTTACTTTAGTGATTTGCGCCATTAGTTCTGCTTCTGCACATAACTTTCCGTTAGCATAAGCATAACCTTGCATATGACAAATACCACGTCTTATAGGTGTTATTAGAGAGCATTTAAATATTAATGTGTCTCCAGGAACAACTTTTTGTTTAAACTTTACATTGTCCATTTTCATGAAAAAAGTTAAATAATTTTCTGGATCAGGCACTGTACTTAAAACTAATATTCCACCTGTTTGAGCCATAGCTTCTACAATTAAAACTCCTGGCATTACTGGAGCTCCTGGAAAATGACCTTTAAAAAACTCTTCGTTCATTGTTACGTTTTTCAAACCAACAACATGTTTGTCTGATAACTCAAAGACCTTGTCTAACAATAAAAATGGCTGTCTATGTGGTAACATATCCATAATTTGATTAACATCCATAACTGGTGTTTGGTTCAAATCTATATTTGGTACATTATTACGTCTATCGTTTTTAATAAGTTTAGACATTTTTTTTGCAAATTGGGTATTTACAAAGTGTCCTGGTTTATTTGCAATGACTTTACCTCTTATTCTTGTTCCTATTAATGCTAAGTCTCCTATAACATCTAACAGTTTATGTCTTGCTGCTTCATTAGGATGATGCAATGTTAGATTATCTAAAATCCCATTAGATTTTACTGCTATTGAGTCTTTATTAAATGCTTTTTTTAATTTTTCCATTGTAGATGGTGATAATTCTTTATCTACATAAACAATAGCATTATTTAAATCTCCTCCTTTTATTAGTCCATGTTCTAACAGTGATTCAAGCTCATGCAAAAAACTAAAGGTTCTGGAGTCTGAAATATGTTCTTTAAAATCCAAAATATGATTTAATGTTGCGTTTTGAGTACCTAAAACCTTAGTTCCAAAATCTACCATTGTAGTGATTTGATACTCTTTTGATGGCATAATTAAAATTTCGCTACCTGTTTCTTCGTCTGTATAAGAAATTATACTATTTACCTCATATACTTCTCTAAACGCTTCTTGCTCTTCTATTCCTGCTTTTTCTATTGCTTCAACAAAAAACTTTGATGAGCCATCCATAATTGGTGGTTCAGAGCCATCTAATTCTATAATTGCATTATCGATATCAAGTCCTACTAATGCTGCTAAAACATGCTCGCAAGTTTGAATGGTTACACCATTTTTTTCCATACAAGTACCACGTTGGGTATTTGTTACAAAATTTGCATCTGCTTTTATACTTGGACAGCCTTCTAAATCTACTCTTTTAAACGAAAAACCAGAATTTTCTGGAGCTGATTTAAAGGTTAATGTAACATCTTTTCCTGTATGTAAGCCTACACCTTTAAGCGATATTTCATTTTTAATGGTTTTTTGCTTTATGTCAGTACTAACTATTCCCATTTCCTTTTTTTTCTAATTCGTTTATTGTTTTTGCTAATTTTGGAAGATTTTTAAAGTATACATAAGACTTATTCCAATCTCCATAACTAAATGCAGGAGAACCTTGTAAGACTTCGTTGTCTTTTATATTTCTTCCAATACCTGATTGTGCTTGTATTTTAACATTGTTTCCAATGGTTAAATGCCCTGCAAAACCAACTTGTCCTCCAATTTGACAATTCTCGCCAATTTTTGTGGATCCTGCAATTCCAGTTTGAGCAGCAATTACAGTGTTTTTTCCAATTTCTACATTATGTGCTATTTGGATTTGATTATCCAACTTTACTCCTCTTCTTATAATTGTTGATCCTAATGTTGCTCTATCTATTGTAGTAGCAGCTCCAACATCAACAAAATCTTCTAATATAACATTACCTATTTGTGGTACTTTAGAATACTCTCCATTCTCATTTGGCGCAAATCCAAATCCATCTGCTCCTATTATTGCTCCAGAGTTAATAACACAGTTTTTACCAATAATACAATCTGAATATATTTTTGCTCCAGAAAACAAAACAGTATTATCATCAATAGTTACATTATCACCAATGTAACAATTTGGAAAAATCTTAACATTATCTCCAATTTTTACATTATCACCAATGACAGAAAAAGCACCAACATATATATCTTTACCTTTTGTAACAGATTCTGATATTGACGTAGGTTGTTCTATTCCAAATTTATTAAGCTTTACTTGATTGTAATATTCTAATAGCTTTGAAAAAGACTTATAAGCGTCTTCCACCTTTATTAGTGTACAACTAACATCTTGTTCTGGAACAAAATCGTTATTTACAATAGCAATGGTTGCTTTTGTTGTATATATATAAGGTGTGTATTTGGGATTAGCTAAAAATGTTAAAGCTCCTTCAATACCTTCTTCTATTTTGGATAGTTTAGAAACCTCTGCTTGAGGGTTTCCTTCAATGGTACCTTCTAAAATACCAGCTATTTGTTCGGCTGTAAATTTCATTATTAGCAAAAATAGAAAAAATGAATTAAAGTTGTGCTTTTGGATAACATATATAATATTTAGTTACTGGTTTTGAGAGGGCTTTTAAATTAAGTTGGTCTGATGCTTTAACAATATCTTCTACTTTTCCATTTTTATGCAAAATGCTTATACTTTGTTTTTTGTGTGTATATGCTTGATTACTTATCTGTCCTGTAAACACAAAATAACTAGCTTCTTCAATAGTTAAATTATATTTATTCTGTAATGCTGTTTGATGCTCTACTAATTGTTCTTTTTTAATAGGTTTCTTTTTAATTTTAATTTTCAATAAGTCCCTATTAATAATCATCTCGCAAAGGTTTTTCAATACAAAATCATCGTGATATTGCCAATTTTTCATTGCCATAACAATATCGTAATCATCTAGTTTGGCAAACGTTTCCAAGCAATTGGTATTAAATTCGTTTAAAGTAATTTCGTTATTTAAAAAGAATAATAATGGTTGACTAGCTTCTAATACCACTCCTTTTTTAACTAACTCTTTAGCTCTTTTTAAAACTCTAATTAATAGTTGTTCTGCAACCAAACTAGTTTTGTGCAAATACACTTGCCAATACATTAAACGTCTAGCTACTAAAAACTTTTCAACACTATAAATACCCTTATCTTCAACCACTAATTGGTCGTTTTTTACATTAAGCATCGTTATTAAACGCTCGCTATTTATATTACCTTCTGCCACTCCTGTATAAAAACTATCACGTTTTAAATAATCTGCACGATCCATATCTATTTGACTAGAAATTAGCTGCAACATGAATTTTCTGTGGTAGTCTCCTTTAAAAATCTGAATAGCAAGTGTTAAATCGTCGTTAAATTCCACATTTAATTGTTGCATAAATAACAACGAAATCTCTTCATGTGACACACCATTTACAATACTATGTTCCATAGCATGACTAAAAGGGCCATGACCAATATCATGCAATAAAATAGCTATACACAATGCTTTTTCTTCATCATCAGAAATTTCAACTCCTTTAAAACGAAGTACTTGTACTGCTTTCTGCATTAAATGCATACAACCTATAGCATGATGGAAACGTGTGTGGTGTGCTCCAGGATATACTAAATAAGACAAACCCATTTGCGAAATCCGTCTTAACCTTTGGAAGTATTTGTGTTCTATTAAATCAAAAATAGTTGAATTGGGTATTGTAATAAATCCGTAAATTGGATCGTTTAATATTTTAAGTTTGTTACTTGGTTTCAAGCTATAGCCTTTATAAATTAATACATAACAAATATATGAACAATATAAATATTCTTTGGGTTGATGACGAAATAGATTTACTAAAGCCTCATATCCTGTTTTTAGAGAAAAAAAACTATGTGGTTACCACTTGTAATAGCGGAACAGAAGCTTTAGAAATTTTAGACGAAAAGAAATTTGATATTGTTTTTTTAGACGAAAACATGCCAGGATTAACAGGTCTTGAAACTTTAAATGAAATTAAAGAAAAACAAGATACACTTCCAGTAGTTATGATTACTAAAAGTGAGGAGGAATATATTATGGAAGAAGCAATTGGAAATAAAATTGCCGACTACCTTATAAAGCCAGTTAACCCAAATCAAATATTACTAAGTTTAAAAAAGAATTTAGACCACTCTAGATTAGTGTCTGAAAAAACAACCTCTAACTACCAACAAGAATTCAGAAAAATAGCAATGGACCTATCTATGGTTAATAGTTATGATGAATGGGTTGATCTTTATAAAAAATTAGTCTATTGGGAAATGCAATTGGAAGACATTGAAGACCCAAGTATGTTTGAAATTTTAGAATCACAAAAAAACGAAGCAAATACACAGTTTGGAAAGTTTATTGACAAAAATTATCCATCTTGGTTTGAGCCAAATACTGATGCTCCAACCCTATCTTATAACTTGTTTAAAGACAAAATTGCTCCAGAATTAGGAAAAGAACAACCAACATTATTATTAGTTGTTGACAATTTACGCTACGACCAATGGAAAAGTTTTGAGCCTTTTGTAAATAATCATTACAAAAAACAAAAAGAAGAAGCTTTTTTTAGTATTTTACCAACTGCAACTCAGTATGCTAGAAATGCCATTTTCTCTGGCTTAATGCCTAGTGACATGGAAAAATTACATCCAGAATATTGGAAAAACGACACAGATGAAGGTGGTAAAAACATGCATGAAGCCGATTTTTTAAATGCACAAATGAAGCGTTTAGGCTTAACAAGCCTAAAACATGAATATTATAAGATTACAAACCTTAATCAAGGAAAAAAGTTAGCAGACAACTTTAAAGGATTAAAAGACAACGATCTAACTGTTGTAGTTTATAATTTTGTTGACATGTTATCACACTCTAAAACAGAAATGGATGTAGTAAAGGAATTAGCATCTACAGACAAAGCATATCGTTCTTTAACTCAAAGTTGGTTTAAAAACTCTCCTTTATTAGACATGATTCAACAAGCACAACAAATGGGCTTTAAATTAATTATTACTACAGATCATGGCACTATTAATGTAAAAAATCCTTCAAAAGTCATAGGAGACAGAGACACAAGTTTAAACCTACGTTACAAAACAGGACGTAGCTTAAGCTATCAAGATAAAGATGTATTAGTAGCCAAAAACCCAAAAACAATACTTTTACCATCTATTAACATGAATAGTTCTTTTATTTTTGCTAAAAACGATTTGTTTTTTGCTTACCCAAACAACTATAACCACTACGTTAGTTATTTTAGAAACACATACCAACATGGAGGAATATCTTTAGAAGAAATGATAATTCCGTTTGTTGTTTTAAGTCCAAAACAATAGTCAAAACATAAAATTTCTTCTACAATATGTAGAAGGAATTTCTTTTTTAAAATAAAAGAAACAATATACTTGAAGAGTTTTATATTTTTGTAAAAAAATATATCAACTTGACTATACAGTACAATTTAAATGAAGTAGATGACGTTGCGAAAAAGATTTTAGAAGCCTCAAAAGCTAAAACAATCCTTTTTGAAGGTAACTTAGGTACAGGAAAAACTACACTAATAAAATCTATCGTAAAACATTTAGGTAGTAATGATGTGGTTAGTAGTCCTACGTTTTCATTAGTAAATGAATATTCTGGAAAAGACAACACTATATTCCACTTTGATTTATATAGAATAAACACTGAAGAAGAACTTTACGATTTTGGTATAGATACTTATATTTATAGCAATAATTATGTGCTAGTAGAATGGCCGAATATTTTAAAACCTTTACTACAAAATGACTATTCTATCGTTAACATAACACTGTCAGAAAATACATCAAGAACATTAATTTTACAAAATATCGAATAAAAGTTATATTTTTGCTTACAATAAAAAGTGTGTTTTTGGTAAAATGAGGTTTTTACCACAGCCAAAATTTAAAAAAACACGTTTTTTAACATAATTTTAACATTTGGTTTGCAATACAATAGGGATTTTCTATAAATTAGAAGTATTAATTAATTAAATCCCTAACATTATGAAAACTAAGAAGTATGTAATTGCATTAGCAATTTTTGGTGGTGTACTATTCACTGCACAAGCAACAAATCTGATTGATTTAAATGGACAACAAACAACCGAAATTGACGGAAGAAAAATTAAAATCCCAGCAAACGGGTAGTAAAAAAGTAATAATTACAGGTTCGGTTTTAGCAACAATAATTGCTTTAACACCTTACTTATTCTACATTTATGAAAGTGTTCCAGATCAACGAATTTGGAACACTTTTTTTTATACATTTGAAAGTAAGCAAATAGAAAGTGTACAGGTCGTAGTTTGGACATTATCCGGAAAACTTATACCCTTAATGCTACTAATAATCTGGTTTTTTACATGTAGACATTGGTGGCACCATGCTATTTTAATACCTATTTTAATGTATACTTACCAAATATTAAGTTTTGCCTTAACTGAAACTGCATTGTTTGACAAGTTTCAACTATATCATATGGTTCCATTTATGGCAATCATAATCCCTTCAATATATTTAGTTAGGGCTCGAATTTTCAATAAATTAAATTCTGTAAATCAAACCATTCAAGATTTAGAAGACGAGTTAACCTTTAGACCAAAAACCATTTGGGGAAAAATTAAACAGTTTTTTTAATAGCATGCATTTGCATTTAATTTTGTAATTTGTTTCTGTTTTAAAAACCTAATTTAATTATGTCCAAATCCCTTACCCCTTTTTCTAAAGCGCAACTATTACCTCAAGAAGAAACTTTAGAAATTTTCAAGCATAAAAGCGAGCTTTTTATAGGTATACCAAAGGAAACCGCTTTTCAAGAAAAGCGTGTTTGCTTAACTCCAGACGCAGTATCTGCAATAGTTAATAATGGACATAAGGTTTTAATAGAATCTGACGCTGGTAAAGGTGCCAACTTTAGTGACAGAGATTATAGCGAAGCTGGAGCAGAAGTAACAAAAGACACAGCTAAAGTGTACTCTTGTCCAATGATTTTAAAAGTGGAACCTCCAACTCTAGACGAATTAGAACTAATAAATCCGCAGGCAACTTTAATATCTGCACTTCAAATAAAAACACAAACCAAAAAGTATTTTGAAAAACTAGCAGCAAAACGCATTACTGCTCTTGCTTTTGAGTTTATACGTGATGAAGATGGAGCTTATCCTGCTGTACGTGCATTAAGCGAAATAGCTGGAACTGCTTCTGTGTTAATTGCTTCAGAATTACTAAGTAATTCTAGCAATGGTAATGGATTGATGTTTGGTAATATTAGTGGTGTTCCACCAATAGAAGTTGTTATTTTAGGTGCTGGAACTGTTGGTGAGTTTGCTGCAAGAAGCGCACTTGGACTAGGTGCAAACATAAAAGTGTTTGATAACTCGATAACAAAATTAAGATGCCTACAAACTAATTTAGGTCGTACTATTTACACCTCTACTATACAACCTAAATATTTAAGCAAAGCTCTAAAACGTTGCGATGTAGTTATTGGTGCAATTAGAGGAAAAGACAGATCTCCAATTGTAGTATCAGAAACTATGGTTGAAAACATGAAAAAAGGAGCTGTTATTATTGATGTAAGTATAGATATGGGTGGATGTTTTGAAACTAGCGATGTAACAACACACAACAAACCTACATTTAAAAAACATGGTGTTATCCACTACTGTGTACCTAATATTCCTGCAAGATATTCCAGAACTGCTTCTGCATCTATTAGTAATATTTTTACACCTTATTTATTAGAAATTGCTGATAATGGTGGATTAGAACATGCTATTAGATTTGACAGAGGACTTAAAAACGGGTTATACTTTTACCATGGGATTTTAACAAATCGAGCAGTTGGAGAATGGTTTGACCTAAAACATAGTGATATTAATCTTTTAATATTCTAAATTTGCAATTCAATAATTTAGAATGAAAATACTACAAAGAATTGGTTATTATTTAGGCGGATTTGCTATTGGATTAGTAATCCTAGCATTTTTCTTAAACGGAAGAGGTGTGTCGTGCGAATACAACTATGGTCCAGAAGCAAGAGTCCTTAAAAATATAAGAACCAAAACACTTCATTTTTCTTCAGATAGTGAAGCTTTAATAGCATCCAAAGCTATAGACACAGCTTCTATAAGTAATATCTTAAAAAAAGGTGATATAGATTTTTCTAAAAGCGAACCACGTAAAGAACCTTGTGGTATATATCATATTGAAGGTGAAGCAAACAATAAAAACGTAGTTTTTTATATTGAAAATTGCGACAGTATTGCAACGCTTCAAACTATAAAGTTTTTAAATTAAATAAAATTTAGAACAAGTTATTTACCTTTCCTTCTTTTTCTTTCTTTTTTAAGTAAAGTTAACTCACGACCAGTTTGTCCTGCTACAGATGTGTTTTCTTCTGCACGTCTTATTAAATAAGGCATCACGTCTTTTACAGGTCCAAAAGGCAAATATTTTGCAACATTGTAACCTTGTTCTGCAAGATTAAAACTTATATGATCACTCATTCCATATAATTGACCAAACCAAACACGATTATCGTTTTTAACAACACTTAATTGTTCCATTAACTCCATTGCTAAATAAGAACTTTCCTCGTTATGCGTTCCAATAAAAATGGAAATATCATCTAAATTATTTAGTATGTATTTTAAAGAATCATCAAAACATTGATCTGTTGCTTCTTTATCTTTACAAATAGGAGACGCATAACCTTTTTCTTTTGCGCGTTCACGCTCTTTTTCCATATATGCACCTCTAACAATCTTATAACCAAGTGTAAAGCCTCCTTTTTTAGCACGCTTATGCGACGCTTTTAAAAAATCTAGTCTATCATGTCTATACGTTTGTAATGTATTATAAACAATAGGTTTAGTAGTGTTATAAATTGCCATCATGTCTTCAGCTAACTCATCTGCTGCGTCTTGCATCCAACTTTCTTCTCCATCAATTAAAACCTCTACATCTTTTTCTTTTGCTAGTTTACATATAGAATGATAACGTAACACTACTCTATCCCATTCCTTCTGTTCATCATAAGTAAAAATCTTTCCCTCTGTTTTTTTCTGAAACAAAAAGAAACGTCCTAAGCCTGAAGGTTTAAAAACTACAATTGGCATAGCATCTTTCTCATCACAAAAATTAACCAGTTTTATAATCTTTTTTTCTGCAGAATCAAATTGATCCTCCAATGCCTTCCCTTCTACTGAATAATCTAAGACAGAACATACTCCTGCTGTAAACATCTTATCAATTACTGACAAACAATCATCCTCATTTACACCACCACAAAAGTGGTCAAAAACAGTTGCACGTATCAAACCTTCGACAGGTAAGTTAGCTTTTAAAGCAAAGTTTGTTGCAGCTGTACCAATACGTACCAATGGTTGATTAGAAATCATTTTAAATAAAAAATAAGCACGTTCAAGCTCAGAATCGCTTTTTAATTTAAAAGCCGTTTGAGTATTTTCAAATAAAGAATTGTGTGACATTAATTATAAATTTATTACTTACAAATATACAATGCTATGACATTATTTTTACAAAAAAACCCTTAATTTTACGTTTTTAAGAAGACGATTATTTATGGACTCTATACAAACCCAGGACTACAACATACACTTTAACAAGCAAAGCTATTTAGAGTTGAATAGTTACCTGAAACAAAACAATTTTTCTAATATTTTTATATTGGTAGATAGTAACACATCTACACATTGTTTGCCACAATTATTAGGAAAAATTGAAACTGATTTAACTATTGAAATCATTGAAATTGAAGCTGGAGAGAAACATAAAACCATTGAAACTTGCTTACAAGTATGGCAAACATTATCAGAATTAAGAGCTGATCGTAAAACCTTAATGATTAACCTTGGTGGTGGAGTTGTCACAGATTTAGGAGGTTTTATAGCTTGCACTTACCAAAGAGGAATACAGTTTATTAATATTCCAACCACGCTTTTATCTATGGTAGACGCTTCTATTGGAGGTAAAAACGGAGTAGATTTAGGTGCTATAAAAAACCAAATTGGTATTATTAAAACACCTAATATGGTTTTAATTGACACCAATTATTTATCTACTTTATCAAGCAGAGAAATGCGTTCTGGTTTAGCTGAAATGCTAAAACATGGACTAATACGTAATCTTCAGTATTATAATGAGCTATCAAAACTATCTAACCTTACACTTGAAGACTTAGATAGACTAATTTACGACTCTGTTATAATAAAAAAAGAAATTGTAGAGATTGATCCAACAGAGCAAAATTTAAGAAAGTCTCTTAATTTTGGTCATACATTAGGACACGCTATAGAGTCATACTATTTAAATCATAAAACCAAAGCTTTGTTGCATGGAGAAGCTATTGCTATTGGAATGATTTTAGAAGCTTATTTATCATCTCAACTACTTGAGTTTCCTATGAAAGAAGCTGAAGACATTAAAAAGAACACCATTAATGTCTTTGGAAAAATTGACATCCCAGAAAATGATATTGCACCTATTATTGAATTAATGAAATTTGATAAAAAAAACGAAAAAGGAACAATAAACTTTGTGCTTCTTAAATCGATTGGTGAACCTAAAATAAATTGTGTTGCTTCTAATGAGTTAATAATCAACTCGTTTAAATTTTATAACGAATAATACCTTCGCATTAAAAAAATTTGTAATTTTAAATAATTGCTTTGTTGCAGAACTATTCTATCCAGTTTAATTTAAAACTATATTGGTATGCGGAGAGTTATTGTAGATTACAAAAAATTAACACCAAAGGTGTTAAATTTACTCACCCAAAAGTTTCCTGACGGTTATGGAGACAAAGATATTATTGTTTTTGACAACCGTAACAATCAAACTATTGAAGCTGTTGAAGTTAGAACAGAAGATACTATTTACCTTGTAAAAGTAAGCAGTAAGTTGCATTATACTATGATTAATTTTGAAACCATTAAAGATTTAGAAACTAATAATGATGGTCATATCATATTATCTAACGAAGAGGAATAACTATAGGTAGCGCTCTACTATTACATTTTGATGATGCTTCTCATGACCTATTATCAAAAAACCTAATGCTCTTACAGAAACTTCTCCAGAACCAGCAACTCCTTTACATAATAAACTTTTACCAGTAAAACTTTTAAATAATGCCAAAGTAGATAATCTTACCAATTTATATTCTTCCAATAAATCGCCAATTGTTCTATTTTTTGCATTACTAGTATCAACAAAATTATTTTCATCAAAACCAGATAAAGCAGATACATCCTCTCTTGCAAAACGTAAAGCTCTATAACAAAATATACGCTCTGTATCTATTATATGACTTATAATCTCTTTTATACTCCACTTACCTTCTGCATATCTAAAGTCTAATTTTTCTAACGGAATTGAACAATAAAACCCCAATGTGTTATCCAATCCAGATTTTAAACCTGGAAGTAACTCCAATCCTTCAGCTAGATCTATATAACCTTTAAAATATGGCAAAAACTCGTTATCGTTTAAATCTAAAATAGTCATAACATATTCTTTTTAAATAAATGTAACAAAAAAACGCTTCAAAAATTGAAGCGTTTTATAATATTCTGTTTTTTAACTCTCTATAAGTTATTAAAAATAGTATGCATTAAACGTTTTTTATCGTTTATACTTTCTTCTAGAGATATCATTGTTTCTGTTCTGTAAACACCTTCAATATCATCTAGCATAAAAATCACATCTTTTGCATGCTCTGTATTACGTGCTCTAATCTTACAGAAAATATTAAATTTTCCAGTAGTAACATGTGCTACAGTAACATAAGGTATTTCGTTAATACGCTCTAAAACAAAAGATGTTTTAGATGTATTTTGAAGAAAAACACCTACATATGCTATAAATGAATAGCCTAATTTTTTATAATCTAAAGTTAATGAAGATCCTTTGATAATTCCAGCATCTTCCATTTTTTTTACTCTAACATGTACTGTTCCAGCAGATATCAATAATTTTTTTGCAATATCTGTAAAAGGTACTCTTGTATTCTCGATTAACATATCAAGAATTTGGTGATCAATTTCGTCTAGTTTAAACTTAGCCATTTTGCGTTTTTGTTAAATATAATACGAAAATAAAACATTTTTCTTGAAAATTGTGCATTAAAAATCAAGAATCTGAAAGATTTAATGATAATTCTTCATTATTAATAGTCACGAAATCGTTTTCGGTTCCTTGGGAAATTACCTTACCATTTGAAGCGTAAACCTTACGGTTATTAGCATTCAGCTCTTTATGACCAAAAAATTGAGATAAATTATCAATTATCATCACTTTTGGGATAAATTTGATTGTATTATCTATCAATTTCTCTTCATAATTAATACCAATATCTAAAATTTGATCATTAAACTGTGCTTTTCTTATAATAATGTCATAAAACTGCTTACCATTTTCTGGTATTTTAAGATAATCTTTATAGTAACTTCCTGAAACAGTAGTGCTTGAAATACAATTTAAAGCCACTAATAATGATTTAAAAACAAAACCTCTAACCTCTTCCCTTTGATAATCGTCTTTATAATGTCCTGCTTCAAAAAGTACAGTAGGAGATTTTAAGCTTTGAAAAGTATCTCCAACACAGTTTATATTAAAACCATCATCATAACGTCCTATTTGATTTGGCAAATCCAACTGTAATACATTATTAATGCTAGCAATTATTTCCATTGCCTTTTTTCTGGTTGTAGTGATACTTCTTTCTTTATCTTCTGAAGGAGATAAAAATGATAAGGTTGCTGTATTATTAGTGTTTGAGACGCTATACATGGTACGTTGACCATGAAGATTAAAACAAAAATCCGGCTTAAAAGCTTCAAAACAATGCTTTAACACATTGCTTTCTGGTTGCGATAATTGTTGTGCATCTCTATTTAAATCTACTTGGTTTGCATTTAATCTAGTATAGGCTTCAGATCCATCTGGATTAAGCATTGGGATTATTTTTATAGTACAAGCTTCTAAAATTGAAACTAAACCACCATCTGCAATTACATTTAACATATCAAATATAGCTTTTGTGGTTGTAGATTCATTTCCATGCATTTGAGACCACATTAATACTTTTTTAGATCCAGATCCAAATGTAATAGAGTGTATGTTTTTACCTAAAACAGATTGACCAATAACATCAACTTTAAAAAAAGAAGGCAATTTATTTATTAAAGGTTGTATATCAACCAATCTAATATAGCGTCCAGAAAGCGATGTTTCTTTATGCGTTTTATACAAACTATTATACAAGGTGTTATCCATTATGATATATTACTATTTAAATGTGTTTACAAATGTAACTAAATGATTATTTACATTTGTAAACATGTTAATTTACATTTGTAATTTACTTCTGTAAACAATTAGATACAAATTAACATAATTAGTACAAGTTTATTGTTATAAAAAGTATTGATTATTATATAAATAATTCAAATATCACTATTTCAGATATTTACATCAATTAATCTAAAGTGTTAGTTTATAATTTTTATAAGTGTTTAGGCTAATTATTTATATGTTTAATAGTTAAATTTACAAATGTAACATTGTTAATCACTTCTGTTTGTTTACATTTGTATCGTTATGATAAACAACGCAGATTTTTCTAAAAGACTTCAAAAAGTCATCGATTATTATGGTGAAAGCGCTTCTTCATTTGCCGAAAAAATTGGTGTGCAACGCTCAAGTATTTCTCATATTCTTTCTGGTAGAAATAAACCAAGTTTAGAATTTGTCCTTAAAGTACTCTCCTCTTTTCCTGAAGTAGAATTATATTGGCTGATGAATGGAAAAGGTAATTTTCCAAATTCTGAAGCTAAAATTACAAATGAAGATTCTTCTTCAAAAAATGACAATCAAAATTTATTTTCAAATTCTGAAAAAGCAACAACTCCAAATTCTAAAAATTCTGAAGTCATTAAAAATATTTCTAATTCGACTTCAAAAGGAAAACAAATTGATCGTATCATTATTTTTTATACAGATGGCAGTTTTTCAAATTTCGAGAATTCGTAACTAAGTCCATAAAATTTTCAAATACGCGATTTATAGAAAGGTTGTTTTTTTAACCTTTTGACCAAACATTTCATTAATTTTGTAGAAATACTTTTTTTGATGAAACAGACGCTTTTACTTTTATTAATTCTTATTTCTTTTTCAAGCTGTTATAATATAGAACGAAATTGTAAAGATTATAAAACAGGATTGTTTTATAGTGAAGTCAAAACAGCAGATACTATTTATAAATCTACTTTTACAAGAACAGACACTTTACAAGTTGAAATATATAAAGGTAAAATAGACAGTTCTAATGTGCGTTGGATAAATGATTGCGAAATGATTTATAACACCATCAACCCAAAGAATATTGCAGAACGCAAAGATGTACACCTTAAAATATTAACAACTACAGATTCTAGTTATACGTTTGAATATTCTTATGTTGGAGAAAACACCAAGCAAAGAGGTGTAGCTTATAAAAGAAAACAATAAAATTATGGATAATAGTTTTGTATCACTTTTATTTTTATTGATAGCTTCTTGCTCATCAACTACTACTGATGATTATTCAGGATTAATTAATTCTAATTTTATAGATGTTTTTGAAAGTCAGTCTACATTTGATACTTTTTGGGAGCACGATCCATATAGCACAACTGATACTTATTATATTGGTGAAGGAAACCTAAATTTTACAACAAGTGCTAATAATACAGATCGTGTTAAAGTAAAAACTTTAAGAAACGATTTTGGTGTAGGTACATATAAATGGCGAGTTTACGCAGCAGAACGTACAATTGGAGACAAAAATAGCATTGGTGCTTTTTTATACTCTGATGACCAACATGAAATAGATTTTGAGATTGGCTCTGGTAAAGTTGATGTTAGAAACCAACTTAACGCACAAGATGATGACCTATTATTATATTGTACTTCTCAGGACAATCCATATGTTTCAAATCCATATTTAATAAAACACAATAGTTGGTATACTCTTAAAATAGAGATTAGCTATGCTTCAAACCAAAATTACCAAGTTAAATGGTATGTTGACAATACATTGTTACAAACCCAAATTTTAGATTATGGAAGCGATGTTTTATTTGCAGCCCACTGTAGTTTAGAAACTTTAAATTTTATTGGAGATCAAATACCAACTCAGTCTTACTCTACTAAATTTAATTACTTTTCCTTTATAGAATAATTCTAAAATTAAAACAAAGTTGGTTGTCCAGAATCGTCTTTATCATTAACTGAGCTTGCATCATTGTTAGATTTTCCGTCCAGCTCAACTTCATCTACAACTTCCAAAGCTTCTGCAGGAGTATCTTCTGGAGCTTCAAAAGGTAAAGGGTCTAACAAATCTATTGCATTTATTTTTTCTTTAGTTAATTGATTACCTAAAGCTGTTATTCCTTTTATAGCAATAAACTCTTCTAAATTAACTTCCAAATTATCTTTACGATCTTTACCTCTTTCTTTAGCAAAAACAACTTCTGCAATAGGTTTCCAATCTGTAGAAACAATTTCTAATTGAGATTTTGGATGATCTGTAATAAAGGATTCTTCTTTGTTTTCGTTTTCAATAAGAAAACGCTTAACAAAATACTTTTCTTTTTCGCCATCAAAATAAATAGCCGAAATTGGTTTTTTAGGTATCCATTTTTCTAGCACAATCATGTCATCATCAAAATGTAGCGTAACTTCTGGTGTTACAGTTTTTACAATTCCTTTTTGGTTGATGATTAACAACTTATCCTCTCCTCTAAACTCGCCTATTAACTCTCCTCTTCCGTCAACATTTAAGCGTTGTACTGTATCATCAAACCATATTTTACGTGGTTTTAAAGTAGAAATTCCTTTTTCTTTAAGCTCGACAGATTTAATTGGATATTTTGTAACCACATTACCTTTAGAGCTACGTCCTTTTATTAAAATATCTGCAAAATCTAAATCCCACTTTAGTTTTTTTACACTACCTACTTGACGTAAGCTAATGGATACAACTTCTGCTTCTCCATTTGGATTTGCTGAAAAATACCACACTTTAGAGCTTTTGTTTCCATTAGTTAAATCGTAATCTTTATCTCTTGTGATTGAGGTTACATTAAAACGCTTAACATAGGATGCTCCTTTTGATCCATCTCTATAAATTAAGTTATAAGTAGTACGCTTATCTTTCTTTTTAAAGACAGCAACATGTATAATGTTTTTACCAATAAAGGTTTTAGAGTCCACTTTTGTAACCATCATTTTTCCGTCAGCAGTAAATGCAATAATATCGTCAATATCACTACAATCTCCAATATACTCGTCACGTTTTAGCGATGTACCAACAAAACCTTCTTCTCTATTAACATATAGTTTTGTGTTACGTATAATAACTTTTGTTGCATCTACATCTCCAAAAGTTCTAATTTCAGTTTTACGCTCTCTACCTTCTCCATATTCCTTTTTTAATCTTGTAAAGTAAGCAATTGCATAATCTACAAGATTTGCAAGATGATGCTTAACCTCTGCAATAGATTCTTCTAAAGCATCAATTTTTTGCTGTGCTTTATCGATATCAAATTTAGAGATACGTTTAATTCTGATTTCTGTCAAACGCGTAATATCTTCAACAGTAATAGCACGTTTTAAATGTTTTATATGTGGTTGAAGTCCTTTATCTATAGCATTTATTACACCATCCCAAGTTTCTTCTTCTTCAATATCACGATAGATTCTGTTTTCAATAAAAATACGTTCTAAACTTGCAAAGTGCCATTGCTCTTCTAATTCGCCAAGCTTAATTTGTAGCTCTTGTTTTAATAACTGAACTGTATTATCTGTGCTACGACGCAACATTTCTGTTACACCAACAAACAAAGGTTTATTATCTTCAATAACACAACCTAAAGGCGAAATTGAGGTTTCGCAACTTGTAAAAGCGAATAATGCATCAATGGTTTTATCTGGCGATAATCCTGAAGGTAAATGAATTAATATTTCAACATTTGCTGCTGTATTATCTTCGATTTTTTTAATCTTTATTTTTCCTTTATCGTTCGCTTTTAATATAGAGTCAATTAGTGATGATGTTGTTGTTGCAAAAGGAATCTCTGTAATAGCCAACGTGTTTTTATCTACTTGAGATATTTTTGCTCGAACACGCACTTTTCCGCCACGTAAACCATCATTATAATTAGAAAAATCTGCGACTCCAGCTGTTGGAAAATCTGGTAAAATAGTAAAACGCTTACCTTGCAAATGCTTAACTGAAGCATCAATCAGCTCGATAAAATTATGTGGTAATATTTTAGTGGACAATCCTACAGCAATACCTTCTCCACCTTGAGCTAACAATAGCGGAAACATGACTGGTAAGTTTACTGGCTCTTTACGACGACCATCATAACTTTGTTGCCATTCTGTAATTTTTGGGTTATAGACAACGTCTAAACCAAATTTAGAAATACGCGCTTCTATATAACGTGCAGCTGCTGCACGATCTCCTGTTAATATATTTCCCCAGTTTCCTTGGGTATCTATTAATAAATCTTTTTGCCCAATTTGTACCATTGCATCTGCAATACTTGCATCTCCATGTGGATGATACTGCATCGTATGACCAACAATATTTGCTACTTTATTGTAACGTCCATCGTCCAAATCTTTCATAGAATGCATGATACGACGTTGTACAGGTTTTAACCCATCCTCTATTGCTGGAACAGCACGTTCTAAAATTACGTATGACGCATAATCCAAAAACCACTCTTTGTACATTCCAGTAATTCTGGTAATGGTTTCTTTTGGTTCTTGGTTGTCTAGGTTGTCGTTAGTTAGGTCGTCGTTTTCTTCTATCATATTCATTATTCCTGCGTAGGCAGAAATCTTATTGTTTTATATTATTATATGAATTTTTAATCCTTATTACACAAGAAATTATAACAAATATCATAGCCATAATTACTAAAAAAGCAGTACCATTTTTTCTATTAAATAGCTCATTATAATCCAGCTGAAAAAAACCAGCTAGCAAAAGTCCTGAAGAAATAACAATCATTATTTTATCGAATAATTTAGACGTCTTCATTAATTTTTAATTCTATTTAATCTTTTTGTTATTTTTAAATTTATCTATTCTTTACTAATAGATTCCTGATTTCTCAGGAATTTAGTCCTCAATTAAATCCAACTCCACTTTCAAATTGTCAATAATAAACTCTTGTCTGGTTGGTGTGTTTTTTCCCATGTAAAAGGATAACAATTCTTCAATAGACATATTATCATCTAACATTACAGGATCTAAACGTATATCTTCTCCTATAAAATGTACAAATTCGTCTGGAGAAATTTCACCTAAACCTTTAAATCTAGTAATCTCTGGTTTTGGTTTTAGTTTTTCAATTGCATCACGTCGCTCTTCATCACTATAGCAATAAATTGTTTCCTTTTTATTACGTACTCTAAACAATGGTGTTTGTAAGATATATAAATGACCTTCTTTTATAACTTCTGGAAAAAACTGAAGAAAAAATGTAATCAATAATAACCTAATGTGCATACCATCTACATCTGCATCTGTTGCAATAACTACATTATTATATCTTAAATCTTCCAGAGATTCTTCTATGTTTAATGCTGCTTGAAGCAGATTAAATTCTTCGTTTTCGTAAACTATTTTTTTAGATAACCCATAACAGTTAAGCGGTTTTCCTTTTAAACTAAAAACTGCTTGTGTATTAACATCTCTAGATTTTGTAATACTACCAGATGCAGAGTCTCCTTCCGTTATAAACAAAGTGGACTCTAAATTTCTGGGGTTTTTAGCATCTCCAAAATGCACACGACAATCGCGTAATTTTTTATTATGCAGACTAGCTTTTTTAGCTCTATCTTTTGCTAGTTTTCTAATTCCAGATAACTCTTTACGCTCACGTTCTGCTTGTAATATTTTACGTTGGATTTTCTCTGCAGTATCTGGATTTTTATGCAAATAATTATCTAGATACGTTTTTAAAAAGTCGTTAATATAAGTTCTTACAGTTGGTAGGTCTCCTCCCATATCTGTAGACCCTAATTTTGTCTTGGTCTGACTTTCAAATACAGGTTCCATTACTTTTATAGCAATTGCAGATACAATTGATTTTCTGATATCTGATGCATCATATTGCTTTCCGTAAAAATCGCGTATTGTTTTTACAACAGCTTCTCTAAAGGCATTTAAATGCGTACCTCCTTGTGTTGTGTTTTGTCCGTTTACAAAACTGTTATATTCCTCGCTATACTGTGTTTTACTATGTGTTAATGCTACTTCTATATCATCTCCACGAAGATGAATGATTGGGTATAATAAATCTGTTTCGGCTATTTTTTCAGATAATAAATCTTTTAGACCGTTTTCGCTATAATACTTTTCTCCATTAAAAACTATGGTCAAACCTGGATTTAGGTACACATAGTTTTTTAGCATTTTAACTACATATTCTGGTCTGTATTTGTAATTTTTAAATATAATCTCGTCAGGAATGAAAGAGACTTTTGTTCCTTTTCTTCTAGAAGTTTCCTCCAGAAGCTCTTGATCTATAAGGTTTCCTTGTTCAAAATCTGCTGATGCACTTTTACCATCTCTAGACGATTCTACTCTAAAATAAGATGATAAAGCATTTACTGCTTTTGTACCTACACCATTTAATCCTACAGATTTTTTAAAGGCTTTGGAGTCATACTTTCCTCCTGTATTCATCTTAGATACAACATCTACGACTTTTCCTAACGGAATACCACGTCCATAATCACGCACAATAACCTTAGTGCCTTGTATAGAAATCTCGATAGTTTTACCAGCTCCCATGACAAATTCGTCAATAGAATTATCTAAAACTTCTTTTAGTAAAATGTATATTCCATCATCTGGAGACGATCCATCACCAAGCTTACCAATATACATACCTGGACGCATTCTGATATGCTCTTTCCAGTCTAGTGATCGTATATTGTCTTCGGTATATTTGGTTTGTTCAGACATAGAATTTATTAAATTTTGTGATAAGATGCAATATAATATAACGTTTTAAAAAATGAAACACTGCATCAATAAAGTAATTAACAATAAATCATTAATCTTGTTGAGAACGTCATTCTTAAAGTAAATTTTGTAAAAACAACTTACTTTTTGTTTTTTGACACTAGTAAGATTCCAGTAATTACTATTAAAGTCCCAAAAACTTGCAGTAAAGTTAATTTTTCATTTAAAAAAACAACTGCTAAAATTATTGTAGAAATTGGTCCAATAGCTGCTACTACTGCAAAGTTAGAAGAACTAATCAATTTTATAGATTTTGACACCAGAAATGAAGGTATTACTGTTGCAAAAATTGCAATTAAAAGCCCTAAAAAATACACTTGCCAAGGAAAATTAAAGATATTAAAATCTGATACTATTCCATAATGTATAAATACACAAACACAAGAAACCAACATAGCATATGCTGTAAATCTAACCACTCCAAATTTTGGAATTAACCAACCACTATCTACTAAATATGAAGCATAAGTTATTGCGCTTAATAAGACAAAAAAACCACCCAAATATACATTACTTCCAGTAATACTAACTTCTGTACCAAACGTAATTATTATTCCTAAATAGGTTATTAAAATTGCTAATTTTTGGTTGGTATTAATTGCCTTTTTAAGAAATAATTTATTAAACAACAATACAATAGTTGGATATACAAATAGAATAATACGTTCTAAACTTGCTTTAATATATGTCAAACCTACAAAGTCAAAAAAACTTGCCAAATAATAGCCAATTGCTCCAAAAAAGATAAGCCAATAGTAATCTTTAATGCTAATATCTGAATACTTATTTTTATCATTTCTATACAAATAAGCAATTACAATATAAAACGGAAATGAAAATAACATCCTTAAAAGCAACATGCTAATTGCATCTATTTTATAATTATATGCAAGCTTGACCATTACTGCTTTTGAAGAAAACAATACAATACCTAAAACACCTATTAAAACACCTTGAGCAAACGTTTTTTTTGATTTCATTAAATGAAATTAAAGAGTGTTTTTTTAACCAAATTTTAGAAAATTATTAAAATACGATGTTCAGTTATATTATTTTTCTGCTTCGGCTTTTAAAAATTGATTACGAGTCTTAAGTAAATTTGCCATGTACTTTGTTAAAAATAAGGTGTTTGCCAATTGTCCTAAAACACCAAAAGGTGATTTAAACTCAAATTTATCAATCATAATTGTATTACTTCCTTCTGACTTAAATATATGTTCGTGCTTAAAACTTTTAAAAGCTCCAAAAACCATTTCGTCTACAAAATAATTAGGCGAATCAAATTGAGTTATTTTTGAAGACAATTGTTGTTTTACACCAAAATGTACAGCTTCCCAAGTTACAGACTCTCCAAGTCCAATCAAACCAGAAGTTTTTCCAGCAATAGCTTTTTCGTTAGAATGCTTCATAGATTTTTTATGAAAATCTATATTTCTTGACAAATCAAAACATGTTTTAGTATCTGCTTTAATTATTGTTTTAAGTTCTATTATTGGCATATAAATAACTTTATTATAAAAATACAAAACGCCATAATGAAATACTTCATTATGGCGCTTTATTATATATTAAAAGTACTACTTACACATTAAATAAGAAATGCATAACATCTCCATCTTTAACAACGTAAGCCTTACCTTCTACCCTCATTTTTCCTGCTTCTTTTACTTTGGCTTCACTTCCATATTCTATATAATCATCATAACCAATAACCTCTGCACGAATAAAGCCTTTTTCAAAATCTGTATGAATAACTCCTGCTGCTTGTGGTCCAGTTGCACCAACATTTATTGTCCAAGCTCTTACTTCTTTTACTCCAGCTGTAAAATAAGTTTGTTGATTTAATAATTTATAAGCTGATCTTATTAATTTAGCAGCTCCTGGTTCTTCCAAACCAATATCTGCTAAAAACATTTGACGCTCTTCGTAGTCGTCCAACTCATTAATATCTGCTTCTGTACCTACTGCTAATACTAAAACTTCTGCGTTTTCATCTTTTACAGCTTCTTTTACCAACTCTACATAAGCATTACCATTTACAGCACTACTTTCGTCTACATTACAAACATACATTACAGGTTTGTCTGTAATTAGTTGTGATGGCTTTACATAGTCTTTATAATCTTCATCAGAAAACTCTAAAGCTCTTACAGATTTTCCTGCTTCTAAAGCTTCTTTTAGCTTTAATAAAACAGCTTCTTCTGCTTGCGCTTCTTTATTTCCTGTTTTTGCAGCACGCTTAACTTTATCTAGCTTTTTTTCAACAGTATCAAGGTCTTTTAATTGTAGTTCTATATCAATAGTTTCTTTATCTCTTATTGGATTTACATTACCATCAACATGCACTATATTATCGTTGTCAAAACAACGTAGTACGTGCAAAATAGCATCTGTCTCTCTAATATTAGCTAAAAATTGATTTCCTAAACCTTCTCCTTTACTAGCTCCTTTTACTAAACCTGCAATATCAACAATCTCTACAGTTGCTGGCATTACACGTTCTGGATTTACTAAACTTTCTAGTTTTTCTAATCTTGGATCTGGTACATTAACCACACCTATGTTTGGCTCTATAGTACAAAACGGAAAGTTTGCACTTTGCGCTTTAGCATTAGACAAACAATTAAATAATGTTGATTTACCAACATTAGGTAGTCCTACAATTCCTGCTTTCATATTTATTTTCCGCAAAAGCGGAAATCTATTT
Source organism: Olleya sp. R77988 (assembly GCF_044594215.1). Taxonomy (GTDB): domain Bacteria; phylum Bacteroidota; class Bacteroidia; order Flavobacteriales; family Flavobacteriaceae; genus Olleya. The sequence continues at coordinate 2,659,774 of NZ_CP138988.1, forward strand.
AATTAAACTTCTTTTATTGAGATTGCAAATGTAGTTAATTCTAGTCTTTTTATTAATAAAAAAATCTCAAGTAAAAACTTGAGATTAAAATTATGTTTAATAGTTAAAAATTAACCATCTGGATGCATAAATTTTTGCTTTCCTAAAAGGACATCTTCAGTCTCTACATTATCATCATCAGGTACACAACAATCTACAGGACATACAGCTGCACATTGTGGCTCTTCATGAAAACCTACACATTCTGTACATTTATCAGGTACAATGTAATAGATTTCATCACTTATAGGCTCTTGTGCTTCTTCTGCATCAACTTCCTTTCCATTAGTTAAAACTAAATTTCCTTCTAGACTTGTTCCATCTTTGTATCTCCAATCGTCTGCTCCTTCGTAAATAGCAGTGTTTGGGCATTCTGGTTCACAAGCTCCACAGTTAATACATTCGTCTGTTATAATAATTGCCATAGCGTATTTTAAATCTTTTTGTTTACTTAACTTTGCATTGCAAAAATAAAGCCAAAAAAGGTGTTATACAAATAATAATGAGTAACAAATATTACATAACAGAAGCTTTTATACAATTAGGTCGTTTTTTAGGTCAATTTTCATCAACAAGTATAGAAAAACAAGAAAACATCCTTCATAACGATTTGTTTTTTGATGGTTTTAAACATCAAATTAAACTAGCCAAAGAACATAATGGATGGTTTACACCAAACAATATAGCATTTGCTATTAAAGGATGGTCAGAATCTTTAACTAAAGATAATCTAGAAGCTTGGCTTAAAGATTATAATTTTGATGCTGTTTCTGCAAAAAAAGTTGCAATAATAATGGCTGGAAATATACCTTTAGTAGGTTTTCATGACTTTTTATCTGTTTTAATTTCTGGGCATGAAGTTTTAGTTAAACAGTCTTCTAACGACAAACAATTATTACCATATTTGGCTAAATATTTAGAATATGTAGAACCTAAATTAAAAGGTAAAATTAATTTTACAGAAGATAAGCTAAAAGATTTTGACGCAGTTATTGCTACAGGAAGTAATAATACTGCTAGATATTTTGAATATTACTTTAAAAACAAACCTTCTATAATTAGAAAAAACAGAAACTCTGTTGCAATATTAACTGGTAACGAAACCAAAGACCAATTAGATGCATTATCAGAAGATATATTTAGATATTATGGATTAGGTTGTAGAAATGTCTCCAAATTATTTGTTCCTATAGATTATAAATTTGATGCTTTTTTTGAAGCCATGTATAAATGGAACCCGATTATTCATGAAAATAAATACGCAAATAATTACGACTATAATAAGGCTGTATATTTAATGAGTGAATTTGATATGCTTGAAAATGGCTTTTTAATGATTAAAGAAGATAAAAGCTACTCATCTCCTATTGCCACAATGTTTTATGAGTATTATGATTCTTCTGAAAGTTTAAAACAAAAAATTGAAACTGATAAGGATTTAATACAATGTGTTGTTGCACACAATTTTAACGCATCTGAGATTCAGTTTGGAAACACTCAAAAACCAGATCTTCAAGATTTTGCTGATGACATAGACACAATTGCATTTTTGTTAAAGATTTAGTTGATAAATTATTAAATTCTTAACTTTTTTTAATACAATAATTAGCACCTTTGTAAATCAAAAAATAGATAATTTCTGTATAAACAGAAAATAATAGTTTTTACCATGTATAAACATAATTTTAGCGCAGGACCTTGCGTGTTACCTAAAGAAGTATTACAAAAAGCATCACAAGCTGTTTTAGATTATGATAACGGTTTATCCTTAATCGAAATCTCCCATAGAAGCAAAGCATTTGTTGACATTATGGATCAAGCTAGATCTTTAGCTTTAGAGCTTTTAGGCTTAGAAGGTAAAGGTTATAAAGCTTTGTTTTTACAAGGTGGAGCAAGCACACAATTTTTAATGGTGGCTCAAAATCTTTTAGAAAAAAAAGCTGCTTACCTAAATTCAGGGACTTGGGCAGATAAATCTATAAAAGAAGCTAAAATTTTTGACGATATTTTAGAAGTTGCCTCTTCTAAAGACGCCAATTACAATTATATTCCAAAAGGATACGAAATACCTAGTGACCATGACTATTTTCACTGTACTTCAAATAACACCATTTTTGGAACACAAATGAAACAATTTCCAAACTCTCCTATCCCTATGGTTTGTGATATGAGTAGCGATATTTTTTCTCGTACTTTAGATTTCTCTAAATTTGATTTAATTTATGCAGGAGCTCAAAAAAATATGGGTCCAGCTGGAACAACTTTAGTTGTTGTTAAAGAAGATGTTTTAGGAAAAGTATCAAGAAAAATCCCATCAATGTTAGATTATAAAGTACACATAGACAAAAGCAGTATGTTTAATACGCCTCCTGTTTTTGCGGTTTACACTTCTATGTTAACATTACAATGGTTAAAGGATTTAGGAGGAATTAAAGCAATTGAGGAAGAAAACGAAAAGAAAGCACGCTTAATATATTCTGAAATAGATTTAAACCCATTATTTAAAGGGTTTGCTGCAAAAGAAGATCGTTCTATTATGAATGCAACTTTTACTTTAGAAAATGAAGATTTAAAAGAAACCTTTGATACTATGTGGAAAGAAGCTGGTATTAGAGGTCTTAATGGACACAGAAGTGTTGGAGGTTACAGAGCAAGCATGTACAACGCTTTGTCTTTAGACAGTGTTAAAGAACTTGTCGAAATAATGAGCGAATTAGAAAGTAAAGCATAAAATAGTTTAAAGTATATATCTGCAATCTGCATTTATTTATTCTAAACCTAAAATAAAAACAAAAATGAAAGTATTAGCAAACGACGGAATCTCACAAAGCGGAATTGACGCTTTAGAAGCTGCAGGATTTGACGTCAATACAACAACAGTTGCACAAGAGCAATTAATAAATTATATCAACGAAAATAACATTATAGTTCTTTTAGTAAGAAGCGCAACTATAGTTCGTAAAGATTTAATAGATGCGTGTTCAAGCCTAAAAATAATAGGTCGTGGTGGTGTAGGTATGGACAACATAGATGTTCAATATGCTAGAGATAAAGGATTAAAAGTTATTAATACACCAGCAGCTTCTTCTCACTCTGTTGCAGAATTAGTATTTGGTCACTTATATAGTATTGCACGTTTCCTTCATAACTCAAACAGAGATATGCCTTTAGAAGGAGATACTAATTTTAAAGGTCTTAAAAAAGCTTATGCAAAAGGAACAGAACTTAAAGGTAAAACTTTAGGTGTTTTAGGATTTGGTCGTATTGGTCAAGCAACAGCAAAAGTTGCGTTAGGTGCCGGAATGAAAGTTATTGCATTCGATCCGTTTTTAGAAACAGCAGATTTAAAATTAGACTTTTTTGATGGACAAAGTGTAAACTTTAACATTAAAACCATCTCTAAAGAAGAAGTTTTAAAACAATCAGATTTTTTAACACTTCATGTACCAGCTCAAAAAGAATACGTTATAGACGAAGCCGAATTTAACATGATGAAGGATGGTGTAATTCTTGCTAATGCTGCTCGTGGTGGAGTACTAAATGAAGTTGCTCTTGTGCAAGCAATAGAAAAAGGAAAAGTTGCTGGAGCTGCTTTAGATGTTTTTGAAAAAGAACCTAAACCAGAATTACAATTACTAATGAATAATGCATTATCATTAACTCCACACATTGGTGCTGCTACAAATGAAGCACAAGATAGAATTGGAACAGAATTAGCAACGCAAATCAAGAGTATTCTGTTAAACGGATAAAAGATACCGTTAAACGGATTTATTTAATTTAAAAAAATAATAAAAAGCTACATAATAACTATGTGGCTTTTTTTTGTACATTACAACTAATAATTTATTAACTATTAATTTTTTTAAAAAAATGGCAGGAATTTTTGACCTACTAAACTCAGATTTAGGTAAAACAATAATTAGCGGTGTTTCTGGATCAACAGGAACAGACCAAGGTAAAACAGGTAGTCTTTTAAACATGGCTTTACCAGTTTTAATGAAAGCAATGGAACGTAATGCGTCTACACCAGAAGGTGCAGAAGGACTTCTAGGTGCTATAAAAGGTAAACATAACGGAAGTATTTTAGATAACTTAGGAGACCTTTTTGGAGGTGGAGTTAACGAGGAAGTAACAAACGATGGTGGTAAAATACTAGGTCACGTCTTAGGAAGTAACCAACAAAATGTAGAAAAAGTACTTGGTGAAAAATCTGGTTTAGATATTGGATCTGTAGGTAACATTCTTAAAGTTGCAGCACCAATTTTAATGGGTGTTTTAGGTAAATCAGCTACTCAAAATAACGTAACAACTTCAAGTGGAATTGGTGATTTATTAGGTGGTTTACTTGGTGGAGCTAGTTCTCAAGGAGCAGTAACAAAAGAGCAAAGTTTTCTAGAAAAAATGCTAGATAGCGATGGTGATGGTAGCATCATAGATGATGTAGCAGGAATGGTTCTTGGAGGTTCTTCAGGAAAATCAGGAGGCTTAGGAGGTCTTCTTGGTGGATTATTTGGAAAATAATAATTTCTTTATATAATATTAAAAAGCCAAGCATTATGTTTGGCTTTTTTTTTGATATAATCACAATATTATATTTTGTATTTTAGTAAAAAGAGACCGTTATGAAAAACTTAATTTTAATTGTAGCTATAGTATTAATAGCATTTAGCTGTGGTACTAATAAAAAAACTACTAAAGCAGACCAATCTTCAGCCCAAGTTGGAGATACTATTACAATTAGTAATGATGAAACGGAGTACGACATCATTATTATTGAACCTGGTTTTAGCAATTGGTTAAGCACTACTGCTAAACCAAAAGGGTTCTATTCTCAACAATATTTAGAGAACAAAAATACGTTTTATGTAACCGCATGGAATAATCGCGTGTTACAACCACAACGTTATAATAGCAATCTCTATGAAATGCAAATAGATTATAGACAAGGTATAGATTATGGCTATGATGTTAATTATCAGCTTTATAATTACTTTGTGTATTTTCAAAACAGATATAGACAAAATCTTTTAGGTGGACGTGTACCTCCAAATTAAAGAGTTTGCATACCTTTGCAATGACAAATAATTGTAATGGAAAAATTTAAAAATAGCTGGCAGATACAACAAAACTGGCAACTCCTATTCCCTATCCTAGGACTTTTTGGATTAATATATTCAAGTTATAGGCTTGCAAACCTATTTGGTGTCAGTAACTTGTTTTTTGTTGTTGCTTTAACCCTAATTATTACTTTTATTTTATTGCAATTTGTTTTATTTCTATTTAAAAAATTAGAATCAAAATGGAAAGTAAAATATAAATGGGAATTGATTCGTATTTTTATAGTGTTTGCTATTACAGGTAGCTCTTCTGTAATTATAGGTAAACCTATTATTAAATGGCTTGGAATTACTAAAGAAAACTTAAATATCTTTATCTATTGGATATTATATATTATTATTGGTATTATTTTCTACCAAATACTTTTAGTGTTTTTAGGTTGGCTATTTGGACAGCATAGATTCTTTTGGGAATTTGAAAAAAAGATGCTTCGTAGATTTGGGTTAGGTAAATTTTTAAATTAATTGAAAAAACAGCAACATATAGTCTTTAAGATAGCTGCAATAGTATTATTACTAGCTGTATTATTACCTTCTGCTGTAAAGTTTGATCATGTTTTTGAGGATCACAAACACGAGGTTTGTACAGATGACCATTCAACAACTCATGTTCATGAAATAGATTTAGAATGCGAATTCTATAAATTTAAACTTAACTCTCACTTTTATACATTTTTAGATAGCTACTCAATAATTATTGAAGACAACTACTCTAAAACAAACAATACATTTTATAACTTTCAGTATAATCATCAGCAATTATCTTTTTCTCTTCGACGGACCTCCTTTTTTAGTTTAAAATAAGTCATTATTTAAACTAATATTTTTTACAATGAAATACTATATAATGGTTTTGTGTTGCTGTGTTTTTAGCATATCACAAAGTCAAAATTGTAATTCTACCTTAACAGGAGAAGTGCATGATTTTCATGATGGTACACCTATTATAAATGCTACCATTTTTATCGAAAGTCTTAACAAACATACTATTACTGATGCTAATGGTCAGTTTTCTTTAAATAACCTTTGTAATGATCAAGTCGTTATTGAAGTTTCTCATCTTGGATGCGAAACTAAAAGATTAAACGTCACAATTAAAGGAGATACATTTTTAGAAATTAACCTAGAACATCATATTGAAGAGTTAAATGAAGTTAAAGTTAAAGGCACTACTAATAAAATAACTAAAACATCTCAAGAAACTCTTTTAAAAACCGATGCTATTGATCGTTTTAGCTCACTTAATTTAGGTGATGCTTTAAAACAGATTAGTGGTGTGTCGTCTATTAATACAGGAAGTACTATAGTAAAACCTGTTATTAATGGATTACACAGCAGTAGGATTATTGTTATGACAAATGGTGTTAGGCTTCAAGATCAAGAATGGGGAATTGAACATGCACCAAACATCGATTTAAATACCGCAGGAAGCATAAACGTAATAAAAGGTGCAAATGCTTTAGCTTATGGTGGAGATGCTATAGGTGGAGTTATTGTATTGAAACCATCAAAAATTAGTTTAAAAGATTCGCTTTACGGAAAAACTATAGTAAGTGGTCATACCAATGGTAAAGGCTATAATCTAAACACATCGTTAACTAAAACGTACAAAAAAGGATGGTATATAGGTGCACAAGCGTCTACAAAACGTTTTGGCAATTTTAAAACTCCAGATTATAATTTAACCAATTCAGGATTAAATTCTAAAGGATTTTCAATTAATGGTGGATTTAAAACTTTTGAAAAAGGGTTTAATGTCTATTATAGTTATTTAGATAATGAAATTGCTATTTTAAGAGCATCACACATAGGAAACATTGAAGATCTTGTTAATGCCATTAATAATCAGCAACCATCAGTAATTGAAGATTTTAGCTATGATATTAATGCACCAAAACAAGAAGTGACACATCATGTTTTTAAAACAGAGTTTTATAAACGTTTTAAAAGCTTTGGACGTCTAGATGTACAATATGATTATCAAAATAATCAACGTTTTGAGTATGATATACGTGTTGGTGATGATAAAGACACACCTGCTATAGACCTAACATTAAAAACACACACTTTAAAAACTAGTTTAAAGTTAGACGCTAAAAATAATATTACCTATAGATTTGGTGTTAATGCTGGTTATCAAAACAATTTTGCTAACCCAAATACAGGTGTCAGACGTTTAATACCAGATTATGATAAATATGACTTTGGTGTATTTGCTATTACCGATTTAAGAATAAATAATGACATCAACTTAGATTTTGGTGTGCGCTATGATTTTAATCAAATTGATGCTAAAAAATTCTATATAACAAGTCGTTGGGAAGAACGTGGTTATGATACCGATTTTTCTGACCTTTTTATAGAAGATTTAGGCACACAATTATTGACTAATCCTGTTTTTAATTATCATAATGTATCTGCATCTGCAGGTATGTCGTATCAATTAAATGATAAAAGCAACTTTATTTTTAATTATGGCTTATCAAACAGAGCTCCTAACCCATCCGAGTTATTTAGTGATGGTTTACACCACTCTGCAGCAAGGATTGAATTAGGTGACTTGCGTTTAAAACAAGAAACATCCAATCGTGTTTCTGGAACGTATAATTATAATAACAAAGGTCTTTTATTAAATGTTGAAGCTTTTTATAATCATATAAGCGATTATATATTTATAGAGCCTACAGGAACAGAACAAACCATTCGTGGTGCTTTTCCAGTTTGGAGCTATAATCAAACTAATGCAGCTTTATATGGATTGGATCTAACTGCAAACTATACTATTAATGACCAATGGTTTGTAAAAAATAAATCGTCTTTTATAAAAGGTAAAGACTTAAGTCAAAATCAAGCTTTAATAGATATACCTTCAATAAAAACAGTAAATAGTATTGGTTATTCTAATAAAAAATGGCTTGACTTTAATACAGAATTACAAAGCGAATTAGTTTTACGTCAAAATGATTATCCAAATAATAATTTTGAAGTCTATATTCCAACAACAGAACAAATGGTATTGGTGGATTTAAGCACTACACCTCCAACCTACCATTTATTTCATTTACAAAGTAATATTACACTAGACTTGTCTAAAAAAACAGATTTAAATATTGGTCTAAATATTACAAATATTTTAAATACTAATTACAGAGAAAACCTTAATAGATTACGATATTTTGCTGATGATCTAGGAAGAAATATTATGTTACAATTAAAATTAAATTATTAACACAAAAACATTAACAATGAAAACTTTAAAACAATTATCACTTATACTTTTAACTTCAATAGTATTTACAGCATGTTCAAACGACGATGATGCTCCAGAACCAGTAAACGAAGAAGAAGTAATTACAACAATGACTGTAACTTTAACACCTAATGCAGGTGGAACTGACATTGTTTTACAAACACAAGATTTAGATGGAAATGGTCCTGATGCACCAGTTGTTACTGTATCTGGCGATTTAGTTGCTGGTACGTCTTACAGTGGAGCAATAGTGCTTTTAAATGAAACTGAAAGTCCTGCAGAAGATATCACTGTAGAAGTTGAAGAAGAAGATGTAAACCACCAATTTTTCTATACAATTGGTACAGGTTTAAACGCATCGATAACATATACTAATTTTGATGCTAACGGAAATGAATTAGGTACAGAATTTACACTAATTACTGGTGCAGCTGGTACTGGAAACTTAACGTTTACTTTACGTCATGAGCCTACAAAACCAAATACTGGTCTTAGTGATGCTGGAGGAGAAACAGATATTGAAGCTACTTTTAGTCTAACTATTCAGTAATTGTTTAATCTAAGATTATTAAAAAAGCACAATCCTTTGGATTGTGTTTTTTTTTGCTCTAATTTTAAAACACGCTTATTAAATAGACTTGACTTTGTCAAAAAAATCAACTAACTTCGAATTTAAACTAACTACTGATATAAATCATTAAAACGATGTCATATCAGTTAAACCGTTGCCATTAATTAGAAAATGATAGACTTCGACAACTTATGGGTAGATATGGAATGTCCAAAATGTGGATATCAAGATGAAATACAGTTGATTGATGCTAAAACTGAGAAAACTATTTACTGCCATAATTGTAAAATTCAAATAAGACTTTCCGATAGTGAAGCTTCTGTCCACACAGGAATTGACAGTATGACGGACGCATTGAAAGAACTTGAAAACACATTAAAGAATTTCGGAAAATGAGCTACTCAAACCATAATTTAAGAACTGATTTACAAGAATGGAAAAACAGATTATATCGAGCACCATACGCTCAATTTGGTAATCAATTAAAATATTTACTCAACAATCTTGATTCGAACTCACAAATAAAGGGACTTATTCAAGAGACGATAATTAAACACACTTATACTAAAGAAGAGTTTGACAAACAGACTGAACGCGAAAGAAGAGGTGTCGATATGGAATTTGAATCCGAAATACACCAAACAGCTTATTGCTATCAATTTCTGAAATATATAATTAAAGAAGCTGGAAATTATAACCTACATAATCTAATTATATTTTCTCGTAGAGATTTCAACGAAACCAAAACCAAAATTGTTGAGGATTATATTTCACCAATAATCTATTATTTACACGATAAGCTTGATAAATCAAACTCAACAATTTACCTATTAGAAAAGTATAAAAGGCGAACAGAATGGTTTACAAAAAAGGAACTTTTCGACAAGTACCAGACAGCAGACAAAAGCTATGAACAAATATTAGAAGATGATTTAAGATTATTCCTTTTTGACCAAGGAATCGACTATCCATTTTCTACACCAACTTCTGCCTCTGGAAGAGCTGATATAATAGGAGAAATTGAAACGGATGACCCTTTGGTAGTTGAGATAAAAATTTTCGACAGAGAAAAAGGGTATGGAAAAGAAAGAATAAAAGATGGATTTAACCAAATCGTAAAGTATGCAAACGACTACAATAAAGACGTTGGTTATTTAGTGATATTTAATATGGACAAAGCTGAATTGAATTTCAATTTAGCTGATAACAGCAATGTTTTTCCGCCATCCATTCAATTCAACAATAAGATTTTTTACTTCATAGTTATAAATTCTGCAAATAATCTCACAGCAAGTAAGTCAGGGACAATTCAGGAAATAGAAATTACGGAAAAAGAACTAACGAAAAAATAACTAATGGCAACAACGTGTATAGTTAATGGCGGCTTACTGCTGAATATCAAGTTCTTGGCATTTAATAAACGAAGAACTAAACCGAAAGTTAAGTACTTTTAAATCCGCCACTAACCATACACAAAACGTTAGTTTAAATTCGAAACTCAAAAAATTCACCTCAAAAAAACATCCTTTTAATCTTCATTTTAATAGTCTAAAATTTTAACGTCTTATTAAGTCAATCACTAAAACTGACTCAATAATTTTCAATACTTTTGTTTGACAAAATTTTAAAAATTCCGCTTGACGGAAAAAAGCATCTAAACATGCTTATTTTTTTTTAAAATTGAACATTATAAAAGATACAGAATGCTAAATTATATAAAAGACGTTATACAAAATATGCCAACAAGTTGGCTAGATTTAACAACACACAGACTAGATATTTATGACGAAAAATTGGCTAAAGTTCAGTTTTTAAATCAGTTTGAGGAGTTGTTTAATAACAATACAACTGACACTAAAGCATTAGACCAATTACCAACTGCTTACGATTATATTAGGTTAGGTCATCCATTATCATGTGTTTTGGAATGGGCAATTGCAAAATTACACAATCAAAAAGCAGACAACATTATTAGTTTTTCGTCAAGGACTACTCCTATCCTATCTATTTTAAGAAAAAATTTATTAGACAATAAAAAGACTCAAATTAATTATTCTGGTCAGTTACCAGAATCTTTTGATGCTGATGTATTGAAAAATATTTATGGTTACACGTTTCAGTTAAACCAAGTAGATAGTGTTGAAGCTATTACTAAATTTGATGGTAGCACTATTTATGTATCGCAACAAGATAATATTTGCCATTTTAATTGTACAACAAACGTTGACTTTTGTATTAATATTAATGAAAATATTGGTAGTGTTTTATTAGTTAATGGAGCAGAAAACCAAAACTATATTGCAGACATACAACATGTACGACGCAGAGAAACCATTGCAATGACACCTGCAGATTGTTTAACTGCTTTAACTATTTTAACAGGTACGAGTACACTTTCAGGTTCAGGTTCTGACCACAATAAAACGGTTGTTTTTGGTACTATTAAAAACATAACAGCTACAAGCACAAAAGCATTAGTAGCTTCTAGTGGATTATCTATCCAATATGCTATTTTAATGGGTTTAATCCATGATGCAGTAGATAACCATAAAGGTAAAGCCATCAAAATAGTGGTACCACCAAATTGTTATGGTGGTACAAATGATCAAGCAAGACGCGTTGCTGCATGCCTTGATAATGTGGACGTTGTGGATTTATTAGTCGATGGAGATAATGACATGGTACAAAGTATAGATACGGTTTTAGCAAGTATTGCTAAACAAGATGCTATACCTTATATTATTGCAGAAATCCCTACAAATCCAAGAGTTGAAGTACCAGACCTTAACCAATTAAAAGCAGTATTAAGTCAACAACGCAAAACTGCAACTGGTAGCATTGCTATAGATCCAGTATTTATTTTAGATCAAACGTTTTGTCCAAATGTGCGCTTTTTAGGCGAAGACAATTTATTGGCTAGCGTAAGAACCATATCATTTGCAAGTGGATCAAAATTCCCGAGTGGTGGACAATGTACAGCAGGTTATTGTGTAGGGAATAAAAAGTCTGAAGCATTAATCGAAAAAATTGAACAACATTTACAACTTTGTGATAATGAAGCTACCAATCTTCAATATCAAATATTGGCAAAGCAATTACCATCCATGAATCAACGTATTGCAGATGCTTATAAAAACACCAGAGCGTTTGTAAACTTTATACAAACACATTTGCCAGAAGCAAAAATTAATTTTGTGTCAGAAGCTTTAGCACAACAAGGGTTTACACCATCTGTATTCTCGTTAGATTTACCAACAAAAGGTAATACTGATGCTGAGCGTGAAACCTACAAAAGAGCTTTAAACTTAAAGCTAATCAATTTAATGATTACCAAAATTCCTTCTGAAAGCAAGTACTGTGTTAGTTATGGACAACTAAAAGGTTGTTATTGGACGATTCCTGCAACATCTACACAAGGAACTACTAAAGAAGGTGATAAAGATTATATAGCACGTGTTGCATTATCTGCTAACATGGATCTAGATTTACATAAAAAAGTATTTTTAGAATTTGTTGAGGGTATTTAAATATGCTTGTCATTCTGAATAAGTTACAAAGAGGAATCTTAATATGATTAGATTTCTCTTCGTGCCTCAGTTTACATAAAAAATCATCTTCACTCCTCTTTTTCAGTACATAAAAACTTTAACTTCATATTAATTCCATTCTTAAAATCAACTCAATAATTTTCAATACTTTTGTTTGACTAATTAATAGTGATTATAATATAAATAAAAAGATTCCCTTCTTTTATGGGAGTAAAAAATATAGTTTCTTATGAAAAACACAGCACTTACAGCTACTCACGAAGCACTTAATGCTAAAATGGTACCATTTGCAGGATACAATATGCCAGTACAATATGATGGTGTAAATATAGAACACGAAGCAGTTAGAACAGATTGTGGTGTATTTGACGTGTCACATATGGGAGAATTTTTAATCTCTGGACCAAATGCTTTAGATCTTATACAAAGTGTGTCTAGTAACGATGCTTCAAAATTAACAGTTGGAAAAGCGCAATACTCTTGTTTACCAAACGATGATGGAGGAATTGTGGACGACTTAATTATCTATAAAATTAAAGATGACCAATATTTAATGGTTGTTAACGCAAGTAATATTGAAAAAGATTGGAATTGGATTAGTGCTAAAAACACTGTTGGTGCAGAGATGCGCGATTTGTCTGAAGACTACTCGTTATTAGCAATTCAAGGTCCAAATGCTGTTGAGAAAATGCAAGGGTTATCTAGTCTTGATTTATCTGCAATTAAATTTTACAATTTTGAAGTTGGTGATTTTGCAGGAATAGATCATGTTATAATATCTGCAACAGGATATACTGGAAGTGGTGGTTTTGAAATCTATTGCAAAAACGATCAGGTTAAGCAAATTTGGGATAAAGTAACAGAAGCTGGTGCAAAACCAATAGGTTTAGCTGCACGTGATACACTACGTTTAGAAATGGGTTATTGTCTTTACGGAAATGATATTGATGATACTACGTCTCCTTTAGAAGCTGGTTTAGGTTGGGTAACAAAGTTTACTAAAGCGTTTACTAATCATGAAGCTTTAGCAGACCAAAAACGTCGTGGTGTAGATCGCAAACTAGTTGCTTTTGAGCTAGATGAAAGAGGTATCCCAAGACAAGGTTATGACATTGTAGATGGACAAGGTAAAAAAATTGGAGAAGTTACTTCTGGAACCATGAGTCCAATGTTAGGCAAAGGTATTGGATTAGGCTATGTACCAACCATATTTGCTGATGTTAACAGTAAATTAAACATCCAGATACGTAAAAATGCAGTTCCAGCTACTGTTGTAAAACTTCCGTTTTATAAAGGATAAAAAACAAAAATAAAATACGATGTCAGCTTGAGCCTGTCGAAAACTAATCTTTTAATATTTTTAAAAGACTTCGATAAGCACATCCTGACATTTTATTTATAATATAGACGTTATAACCTATAATGACACAAACAAAAAATAACAAACATCGTATCCTAATTATTGGTGCAAGTGGTTTTTTAGGTAAAGCCATTTATACAGAGTTATGTGGTTATTTTAATACGTTTGGTACTTATCGTACAGACAATTTAGCGTTTAGTAAAAATCAGCATTATTTTCAGTATGACATTGAAGAGGATGATATTTTTGAAATATTAGAGATCGTAAAACCAACAATAATTATTTCTGCGCTTCGCGGAAATTTCTCTGCACAAGTTATTACACATTTTCATATTGCAGAATACTTAGTTGCAAATAACAGTAAGTTGTTTTTCTTATCTTCTGCAAATGTATTTGATGCCTATAGTAAGTTTCCTAGTTATGAAAATGATAAGACGCTAAGTCATAGCATGTATGGTCATTTTAAAATTAAGATAGAAAACATGCTATTGCGTTTACCAAAACGTCAAGTAGCAATACTAAGATTACCAATGGTTTTTGGAGCACAATCACCAAGAATACAAGAAATTAAGGTATTCGCGAAAGCGAAAGAACCTATTGAAGTTTTCCCAAATTTAATAATGAATGTCACAACAGACACTAAAGTTACACAACAAATTCATTATATGATTAACCAAAATAAATCTGGAATATTTCATTTAGGAAGTTTGGATTTAGTGCATCATGATGATTTTATAAAAGAAATTACCATGTCTCTTGGCATCTCAAAACCACTATTTAAACAAGTCTTTACAACCAATGATGATCGTTATTTGGCTGTTTTAGCAAAAACAAATAAGCTACCAAAACACTTACAATTACTAAGTCAAGATATTTTATCCGAATTAGAAGTATAAATTTCTTATTTTTAAATAAAATTTATGACTTTACTTACAGAAACCGAAATAGAACAGCGTTTATTAAGACTTCCTGATTGGGAATATTATGATAATGCCATTCAAGCAGAATTTGAATTTGAAAACTTTAAAGACTGCTTTAGTGCAATGAGCAGAATAGCTTTTGAGTGCGAAGCATTAAACCATCATCCAGAATGGACTAACGAGTATAATGTGCTTAAAATAATAATTACAACTCATGATGCTGGTGGAGTAACAGATAAAGATTTTAAATTGGCTTTAGCAATAGAACATATTGTTGAAGAAGACGACAATTAATTTAATTTACTATTAATGCTCAAATCTATAATTTTTAGCCTACTCTTTCTTGTTATTCAAAGTAGTTTCTCTCAAACAGATTCGTTGTTTTGTCAGCAAATAAAGGCTATAACTGGTATTGTAAAACAACAACACTACCAACCAAAAACTATTAATGATAGTTTATCCAAAGGTGTTTTTAACCTGTTTTTAAAAGCAATAGATCCTGATAAAGACTTTTTGCTAGCAACAGATATTACTGCACTTAAAAGTGATGTATTACTGTTTGATGACTATTTAAATTCAGAAAATTGCAATTTTGTTTTAAAATATAAAACGTTGTTAGAGCAACGCATTTTGGATACAAAAACAATACTTGAAGATTTAAAAACAACTAAAATAGATTATTCTGGAAGCCTAACCTTACAATACACTCCTGATAAATACCAAACCTATTTTAAAAATAATGAAAGATTAAAAATTGGCTTAACAAAGCGTGTTGCTTATAAGGTTATTGCAAAACTAGCAGATCAATATCCTGACATTACAGATTTAAAAGCCAATTTTTTGGCTTTAGAGGACACTACAAAGCAAGACATTATTAAAAATGAGTTGTGTTTATTATCAGAATTAAGTAATACAACAGGTGGAATACAACGTTTTGTGGAAGAGGCTTTTTTAAATGCTTTTTTACATTATCACGATCCACATTCTGTTTTTTTTAATCCAACAGAAAAACTAATTTATGAAGATGGATTATCCAGCAACCAATTGTCGTTTGGTATAGTTACAGATAAAAACAATGAAGGCAAAATTGTTATTGACCATGTTGTTCCTGGAAGTTCTGCTTTTAACAATGGTAATTTTGAAGATGGTGACACCATATTATCATTAACAGCAAATCAAAACACTTTAGAAGTTACTTGTGTGTCTAATGAAGAAATTCAGGAGTTTTTAAATAAAGAAGACAACACAACTATTTTATTTTCTTTAAAGAAAAAAAATGGAACGGTTCAAAACATCACGATTTCTAAATCTAAAATTAAAGTAGAAGATAATGCTATTAGAGGTTATTTAATTGGAGAAGAATCCAATTTAGGATATATAAAAATCCCTAGTTTTTACACCAATGATGAGACTTTAAATGGTAGAGGTTTAACCGCAGATTTTGCTAAAGAATTGTACAAACTTCAAAAACAAAACATTCAAGGTTTAGTTATTGATTTACGCTTTAATGGTGGTGGATCTATGCAAGAAGCTATTGAGCTTACAGGAATGTTTATAGATCGTGAACCAGTAATAATTGTAGAGTATAATACCAACGAAACCGTTACTATAAAGGATTATAAACGCGGTACTTTTTTTGACAAACCAATAATTGTTTTAGTCAATAATTTTAGTGCATCTGCATCAGAGTTATTTGCATCTGCAATGCAAGATTACAACAGAGCAATAATTGTAGGAGCTAAAACACATGGTAAATCTAGTGCACAAACCATACTTCCTTTAGATCCAAACAATAGTATTGGGTTTTGCAAAATTACTGTAGAAAAATTTTATCGTGTTACTGGTCAAACACATCAAGCACAAGGTGTCATCCCAGACGTTATTTTACCTTCAATTTATGATGATTTAGAAAGTGGAGAAGCCTTTTACAACTATGCATTACAACCAACAAATGTAGAAGTAAAACTAGCACATAGACCATTAACTATAAATAATTTAGAGCAAATTAAGGCTAATACAAAAAAACGTTTAGATGCCAATATTAAGTTTAATGCTATAAAAGAAAATAACAAAAAACTTAAAAATACAATTTTTACAAAAGGAGAAAAATACACATTAACGTTAGATAATGTAATAAACAGAAGACAAGAAAAAGAAGTGCTTTATAATAGTATTTTTTCTAGTAATACTGACTCGTTATTAAAAGTAACTAATACAAATTCTACACAAGAATTACTAACCTATAATGATGATGAAAAAGTATTAAACGATGCCATACTTAAAAATATTTCTGAAGATTTATATATTTCTGAAACTTTTAATATTTTACAAGACCTAATTAAACTTAACAATTAATAATGAAAAACTTTAAACATTACATTGCATTAATTACCATTATCATTGCTTTTCAAGCCAATGCTCAAACGTTTAAAACTGCTAATGACTATTTAACGTTTATATCAGACCAACAAGAATTAGTAACCAAAAACATGTGGAAATACACTAAAGCAGTTGCCCATAGCAAAAGTCCTCGATCCATTTCTGGTAAACGAAATACATTATTAAAATCCATGCAAAGAGGAATTACAAAAATTGAAAAAGCGCAAGGTTTTGAAGGTGATGACTACAAAAATAAAGTATTGACGCATATGCGTTTAAATGAAAACTTATTAAAGCAAGATTATGCCAAAATAATAGATTTAAAAGAAGTTGCAGAGCAATCCTATGATTTTATGGAAGCCTATATTTTAGCTCAAGAATTAGCAGATAAAAAAATGGCTGAAGCACAAGAGCAATATGAAAAAGACTTTTATGCTTTTGCAGCTAAACACAATATTAATATTATAGAAAGCGAAAGTGATTTAGGAAAAAAAATGAAGATTTCTAATCAAGTGTTTGACCATAAAAATGACTTATACTTAGTATTCTTTAAAGTATATATTAATGAAGTTTATCTTTGGGAAGCTATTGAAACTGGAGATATTAATGCCATCCAACAAAATTCAAACGCTTTAAAACAAACTGCTACAGAAGGATTAGAAATTTTAAAAGAGCAAAAATTATATAAAAACGACAAAGCAATTGTAGTTGCAACAAAAGCAACTTTTGACTTTTTTATTGATGAAGCGACTAATAAAATACCACAGTTAACAGACTTTTTAATCTTAAATGAAGACCTAAAATCTATAAAAGCAACATTAGATAAAACACCAGAAAAAAAACGCACTAAAGCGCAAATAGATGGTTTTAATAAAAAAGTAAAAGCAGTTAATAAAAAACTAGATGCTTACAATAAGACTAATAATGCTTTAAATCTAGCACGTCAAAAAGTATTAAACCGCTTAAACAATACTAATGCAAACTTTTTAAGCAGACACATTCCTAAAGATTAAGTACAACGTATTTATATTTTTTTAAATTTGTGAAATAGTAACAATAATAATCTAGATTTTCGCTGTAGCGGAAATAATAAAAATAAAATAGAATGGGAAGAGCTTTTGAATTTAGAAAAGCACGTAAAATGAAACGTTGGTCTGCAATGAGCAAGGCTTTTACACGTATTGGAAAAGATATTGTAATGGCAGTTAAAGAAGGTGAACCAGATCCAGATAGTAACTCACGTTTACGTGCAGTTATCCAAAACGCCAAGTCTGTAAACATGCCTAAGGACAATGTGCAACGTGCAATTAAAAAAGCAAGCGAAAAAGGACAAGGAGATTATAAAGAAGTGGTTTTTGAAGGTTACGCTCCACATGGTATAGCAGTATTAGTAGAAACTGCAACAGATAATAATACACGTACAGTTGCAGATGTTAGAGCTTGCTTTAGTAAGTGTGATGGTAGTATGGGAACCTCAGGTTCTGTAGTATTTATGTTTGATCATACTTGTAATTTTAGAATTAATGCAGAAGGTTTAGATCCTGAAGAACTAGAATTAGAGTTTATAGATTTTGGTGCAGAAGAAGTCTTTGCAGATGATGATGGAATTTTAATTTACGCACCTTTTGAAAGTTTTGGAGCTATCCAAGCAGAATTAGAAACACGTGAAATAGAAATATTATCCTCTGGATTTGAACGCATACCACAAGTATTAAAAAAACTAACTCCAGAACAAGAAGCAGATGTAGAAAAACTACTGGAAAAATTAGATGATAATGATGACGTACAAAACGTATATCATACTATGGAAGAAAGTGGTGAATAGTTATATAATTACACTTAATTTATAAAAAAAAGCGACCAAATTAGTCGCTTTTTTTATTGTGTACTTTTAAACTATTTTTATTCATATCTCAATGATCTAACATCCTTAACAATAGAATCAAATACAAATTCATTTTTATTTATTGGTAAGTAAAATAAATCTGGCGCATAACTATTTAAAACAGCTAAAACTCCATATTCTTTATTAAACAATATTAATTCGGTTCCGTCAACTTCAGGATATAATAATCTAAACTTTTTAAAAGTTACTTTTTCCTGATTAAACTTTATATCAACTGTTCCTTTTTCTTTAAACTCATCATCAAGAAAACTTATTAACTTGTTAAGTTTTGGATAATAATTAAACTCCATATCTTTTTCGGATTTTTCAAGGTTATTAAAATAATGCTTAATTAACGAATCCGTTTTTTTAACCGTCTGTCGATATATCTGTTTATTCATTAAAGAATCACTCCAAAAAACATATAATTCTTTGTCATAAATAGAAGAATCTACTTTTTTATTACAACTGATTGTTGCAAAAAAAGTTAGAATTATTAATAATATATAATGCTTATTCTTCAATTATTTTAAAAGCTTAATAGTTTACAACTCCAATATCTGTACTGCATGATCCTTAGTCTTCACTTTATCAATAACATGTGCTACTACTCCGTTTTCATCTACTAAAAAGGTTTTTCTGTGGATACCATCATATTCGCGTCCCATAAATTTTTTATTTCCCCAAACACCAAAAGCATTTATCACTTCTTTATCTTCATCTGCCAACAACGGAAACGGAAAACTGTATTTATTCCTAAAGTTGGTTTGTCTTTTTTCAGAATCTGCGCTTACACCTAAAATCTCATACCCTTTATCTTGCAACGCTTTATAATTATCTGTTAAGTTACAAGCTTCTGCAGTACAACCTGGTGTACTAGCTTTTGGGTAAAAGAAAACCACTAGTTTTTTTCCTTTATAGTCAGATAATGACACTGGATTTCCGTCTTGATCATTTACTGTAAAATTTGGTACTTTATCGCCTTGTTTTAATGTGTTCATAGTTGTAATTTTGATATGACTCAAAAGTACAATTAAATGACTAAACAAGAAAAGGTAGATTTTGTAATAAATACATTAAACAAACTGTATCCAGAAATCCCAATTCCGTTAGATCATAAAGATCCATATACTTTACTTGTTGCTGTATTATTATCTGCACAATGTACAGATGTACGTGTTAATCAAATTACGCCTTTATTATTCGCGAAAGCAGATAATCCATATGATATGATTAAACTAAGTGTTGAAGAAATAAAAGCCATAATTAGACCTTGTGGTTTGTCTCCTATGAAAAGTAAAGGTATTTATGGTTTGTCAAAAATGTTGGTTGAAGATTACAATGGTATTGTACCACAATCTTTTGAAGCTTTAGAGAGTTTTCCAGCTGTAGGACATAAAACAGCAAGTGTTGTTATGTCTCAAGCTTTTGGTGTGCCAGCTTTTCCTGTAGACACGCATATACACAGGTTAATGTATCGTTGGAATTTGACTAACGGTAAAAATGTACAACAAACAGAAAAAGATGCTAAACGCTTATTTCCAAGAGAATTATGGAATGATTTACACCTTCAAATTATTTGGTATGGTAGAGAATATTCTCCTGCAAGAGGTTGGGATTTAGAAAAAGATATTATTACTAAAACTATTGGTCGTGCTACAGTTTTAAAAGAATATAAAAAATAAAAACGTCCTGAAGGGATAATATCAGGACGTTTTCAAAATTTAGTTTTGAAGTGCTTCAAACTTCAAATTTTTATAATTTATAACACTTAAAGCCTTAGAGTAATTAAGAATAAAACTTACAGTTTCATCTTTAGGATTTAACTTAAAATCCTGTTGTTTTGGGGTTTTCGAATGTTCAGAGTAAATTTTTGCCATGTATATTTGTTTAAGGTATACACAGATAACGAACAAACTTTTACTTTATTGTATCATTAATTTGTCAGTACAATATTATGTTTTTCAATAACCTTTCTCATGTTGATTAATGCATAACGCATACGTCCTAAAGCTGTATTAATACTTACTCCTGTACGTTCTGAGATTTCTTTAAAACTCATATCATTATACATACGCATCATTAAAACTTCTTTTTGATCTTCTGGTAATTCTTCAATTAATCGACGTACATCTGCTTCTACCTGCTCTTTTACCATTACTTTTTCTGCATTTAAAGCATTATCGCTAATTACAGAAAATATATTGAACTCACCAGAATTATCAAATTTTGGCATTCTTTTATTCTTTCTAAAATAATCAATCACTAAATTATGAGAAATACGCATAACCCAAGGTAAAAACTTACCTTCTTCATTATATTTTCCTCTTTTTAAAGTACGAATGACCTTAATAAAGGTGTCCTGAAAAACATCTTCAGCAACATCTCTATCATATACTTTTGAATAAATAAAACTATAAATACGTTGCTTATGTCTTTTAATTAAAACTTCTAAAGCAGATTCATCTCCTTTAATGTATTTACTAACAAGTACAGCGTCTGTGATTTTTACTTTTTGCATAATCATTACTTTTAGAGTGCCAAAAAAAGGTTTTGGCTTGGGGTTATAAAATTAAAAAGTAATGTTTTACTATACGCAAATAAGATTTATTGGGTTATTGATCTGTTTCAAATATAACAACAATCATTCCGAATAAACAAAAAAAAGTGAAAGTTTTAACATTTTATTACACAATAATCTTTTTTAATAGGTGCTTAAGTTATGTTATCTTTGCGTTTTTACACGCTAAAACGATATATGAGCACTATACTTTCTGAAGTAAATCCAAAAGAAAATATTATTATAAAAGGTGCAAAATTGCACAATCTTAAAAATATTGATGTTGTAATACCACGTCGTAAACTTGTGGTTATTACAGGTTTATCAGGTTCTGGAAAGTCAAGTTTAGCGTTTGATACTTTGTATGCAGAAGGACAAAGACGTTATGTAGAAAGTTTAAGTAGTTATGCTAGACAGTTTTTAGGCAGACTTAATAAACCTAAAGTAGATTATATAAAAGGGATTGCTCCAGCAATAGCAATAGAACAGAAAGTAAACTCTACAAATCCAAGATCAACCGTTGGTACTACTACAGAAATTTACGATTATTTAAAACTATTATTTGCTAGAATTGGACGTACCTACTCTCCTATTTCTGGACAAGAAGTAAAAAAAGACACTGTTACAGATGTTTTAAATTATATAAAAGGTTTAGACCAAAACAAAAAACTATTATTACTAGCTCCATTTATCTTAGAAGAGGGTCGTGACTTGCAAGACAAGTTAAAAGCATTAAACGCTCAAGGATATTCTAGAATTAAAGTAGATCATAAAGTATTAAGAATTGATGATGCAAAGGATTTAACCTCTACTAAAGACTTGTTTTTAGTAGTAGACAGAATTGTAACCAAAGACGATGAAGATTTTTATAACAGATTAGCAGACGCTATCCAAACTGCTTTTTTTGAAGGAAAAGGAAATTGTTATATCGAAACTTTAGCAGATAAAACAACACGTCATTTTAGTAATAAATTTGAGCTAGATAATATTGTGTTTTTAGAACCTAACGTCCATTTATTTAGCTTTAACAACCCTTATGGAGCTTGTCCAAAGTGTGAAGGTTATGGAGATGTTATTGGTATTGATGATGACTTAGTTATACCAAACACAGCACTTTCGGTTTACGAAAATGCTATTTTTCCTTGGAGAGGAGATAGTATGGGTTGGTACAGAGACCAATTGGTTAATAACTCGCATAAGTTTGATTTCCCTATTCATAAACCTTATTTTGAATTAAGCGATGCGCATAAAAAATTAATTTGGGAAGGTAATCAGTATTTTGAAGGTTTAAACAGTTTTTTTGCAGAGCTTGAAAGTAAAGCTTATAAAATTCAGAATCGTGTAATGTTATCGCGCTACAGAGGAAAAACGCTTTGTAAAAACTGTAACGGTAAACGTTTAAGACCAGAAACCAATTATATTAAGATTGCTAATGCAACGTTAACAGATTTGGTAGAATTACCATTAAATAAATTAGCCAATTTCTTTAATCAATTAGAATTAAACGATTACGATACTACTATTGCAGAACGATTGATTGTAGAAATTAAAAACCGATTAAGTTTTTTACATAACGTAGGTTTAGATTATTTAACCCTAAACCGAAAATCTAATACATTATCTGGTGGAGAAAGTCAGCGTATCAATTTAGCAACCTCTTTAGGAAGTAGTCTAGTTGGGTCAATGTATATATTGGACGAACCAAGTATTGGATTACATCCAAAAGATACAGAACGATTAATTGAAGTGCTAAAAGCACTTCGAGATTTAGGTAATACAGTTATTGTTGTAGAGCATGATGAGGATATCATGAAAGAAGCAGATCAGATTATTGATATTGGTCCAGAAGCTGGTACATTTGGTGGAGAAGTTGTTGCAACAGGAACCTATAAAGACCTCTTAAAATCAAACTCGTTAACCGCTCAATATTTAAATGAAACACTTAAAATTGAAGTACCAAAAACACGTCGTACTAGTAA
Source organism: Olleya sp. R77988 (assembly GCF_044594215.1). Classification (GTDB taxonomy): domain Bacteria; phylum Bacteroidota; class Bacteroidia; order Flavobacteriales; family Flavobacteriaceae; genus Olleya. The sequence continues at coordinate 2,683,385 of NZ_CP138988.1, forward strand.
GTATAGTATAGAAGTTGTTGGAGCAAGAGAAAATAATTTAAAAAATATAGACGTTACATTTCCTTTAGAAATGTTAACCGTTATTACTGGTGTTTCTGGTAGCGGAAAAAGTACTTTAGTAAAAAAAATATTATATCCAGCAATACAAAAACATTTAACAGGTTTTAGTGATAAAGCTGGTCAATTTACAGAGTTAAAAGGTAATTATGTTAATATAAAAAACATCGAGTTTATCGACCAGAATCCAATTGGTCGTTCCTCTCGTTCCAATCCTGTAACTTATGTTAAAGCGTATGATGATATTAGAGCGTTATATTCTAAACAAAAATTAAGTACAATACGTAATTATGCAGCAAAGCATTTTAGCTTTAATGTAGATGGTGGACGTTGCGAGACTTGTAAAGGTGAAGGACAAGTTACTATCGAAATGCAGTTTATGGCAGATGTCCACTTAGAATGTGAAACTTGTAAAGGCAAGCGTTTTAAAAAGGAAGTTTTAGAGGTGACTTTTGCAGACAAAAATATCGACGATATTTTAAACTTAACAATTGACGATGCAATTGCTTTTTTTGATGATAATGGAGCTGTCAAGATTAAAAATAAATTACAACCACTACAAGATGTTGGTTTAGGTTATGTCACTTTAGGACAAAGCTCTTCTACCCTTTCTGGTGGTGAAGCGCAACGTATAAAGCTAGCGACTTTTTTAGGTAAAGGAAATACAAAAGACAAAACCTTATTTATTTTTGATGAGCCTACAACTGGATTGCATTTTCATGACATTCAAAAATTGCTAAAATCAATTTACGCATTAATAGACAAAGGACATTCTATTATTGTTGTGGAGCATAATTTAGAACTTATTAAATGTGCAGATCATATCATAGACTTAGGTCCAGAAGGTGGAGAAACTGGTGGTCAATTGGTGGCTTTTGGTACTCCTGAAGACATTGTAAAAATTAAAACTAGTATTACAGGGAAGTATTTGAAGGAAAAATTGTAACCATCATTTTTAAAGTTAAATCTTAAATTTCACTTTAACTAACATCTAGCATAACATCAACAAAATCAACACTTCCCGAGTTTGGCACAGCTATTGAAACTACTTAATCAAAATAGCGAACGCCGAAAAGCTAAAGAGTAGGCAAAATCTAAATCCTTAATACTATGAAAAAATTAGTACTATTATTTACAGGTTTGTTAATGGGATTAACAACTGTAACAGCAGAAACTAAATCTGCATCGCAAGGTGAAGATTTAGTATCAAACAGAAATCATTATGTGCAACCAATCTTGTTTGTAGAACGTGGTGTAGAATTTTTAATCTTTCCTGACGGAAGTTTTGATTTTAATACACAACTAGATTACACTCAAGGTGACAATTACTACAGACGTAAAACGACTACAAAACGTAAATCTGTAAATACAACTTATGGTGCACCTGGTACATATGTAACGTATTCTAACCCTAGAGATAGAGGTATAATAATTACACACGATAGAGACGGAAAAGTTAGACGCATTGGTCATATATTTTTAAACTACAATAGAATTGGTCAAATAAAACGTATTGGTTCTGTATATTTAAGATACAACCGTCAAGGTCTAGTTTCTCAAATTGGAGGTATGAGATTAAAGTATAATAGACGTGGTCGTTTAATTAAAACTATTGGTCAAGTTAATAGACATAATATTAATCAAGGTTTTTATGGAAACTCTGGATCTCAGCACAATCAAGATAATAATGTAGATTATGATTATAACAATAATGATGATTACTACTATTACAAGAAAGGTGTTAAAACCGCTAAACCTAAATTAAAAAGAAGTCAAAGCTAAGTACTTTTTGCCCTAAATTAAAGCCTCATAAACAAATTGTTTATGAGGCTTTTTTTATTTAAAAATAAAACTAATAGCTTCAAAAACACTATAACTACAACGTTTTCGTAGTTTGGCACGATGCTTGTAATTAGTTAATTGTTCAATCTTAAAACAATTAATTATGAAACATTTATTCCTTTTATTATCAGCGATACTCCTAAGTGGATTTTCTGTTAATGCAGACACAAACAATATACTAGATGATGGTATTATCAATAACTCTTATGTTAGAGGTTATGGTAACTCATTTATATTTGTAGAAGATGGAATTGAGTTTTCTGTATTCGCAGATGGTCAGTTCGATTTTTATATGCCAAATTATGGTCCTAAAGTTAGCGTATCTGTTAACAATAGAAACAGAAACACTAATACAAGCATAAGCTTTAATACTGGTTATGATTATGGTGCTTATGTACAGTATGACGAATTTGGAGCTGTTATCCAATTAGAAAACACACCAATATATTATGATTATTATGGTCGTGTAAATCAAATAGGAAATGTTTATATCAATTATAACAATAGAGGTTACGTAAGAAGCGTTGGAGGATTATTTGTACACTACAACCGTTACAACCGTTACTCTCACTGTACTGGGTTTATAAACATCTATAACAGAGCTTATGTTTACAGATCTTGGCATGCATATTATGGATTTCCTCCAGTAAACTACTGTGTATTATATACAACTCCTTACAGACAATATTATACTCCTATCAGATATAGATATGATAGACCTTACAGAAATAATAGTAGACGTAGAACTGCAGTTGCTAGCAGAAGAGGTAATACTATAACAAGAAATAGAGCTTTAGCATCTAAAACTAAAGGTAGAACACCTAGAGTTAATAGCACACCACGCACAAAAGGTACAGCAACAAGCTCTAAGCCTAGAACTACAAGAGGTAACACTGCTTCTAAACCTAGAACTGTAACTAGTAAGCCTAGAACAACTAGAGGTAATACTACTTCTAAACCTAGAACTGTAACTAGTAAACCTAGAACAACTAGAGGTAATACTGCTTCTAAACCTAGAACTGTAACTAGTAAGCCTAGAACTACTAGAGGTAATACCGCTTCTAAACCTAGAATAAGTAGAAGTAATCAATCTACGTCTAGACCTAGAACAACTAGCAGACCTCAAGCTAATAGAGCTAAAACGTCAAGAACTAAAACGTCTACTACAAGAAAATCTTCTTCTTCAAATTCAAGAAGCACAAGATCTAGAAGACAATAAAAAACTTTTTATTAGTTGATTAGTTAAAAATCCTACTGAAAGTTGTTTGCCCCAAAACAATTTGATGTAGGTTTTTTTATGGAATAAAACGCTGTAAGATTTTAGTAATATCTTCTGATAAATTAAATTTATAAACAGACAATCCATAAACAATAACTAAAATCAAGGCTTTAAGAATAATATTAACTATTGGATAAAAAGAAAACTCCCAGAAAAACAATGCTAAACCAGACAAAACTATAAGTATAGCTGTTTTTAAAGTTGAATTTGTAAATGGTTGAATTTTAAATTTAGAGTACACAAAAAGTAATTTTGTTACATTATAAGTAAGTATGGTTATACAACTTGCGTATGCAGCTCCTTTTATACCATATATTGGTATAAAAACAAGGTTTAACACTATTGTTAAAACTGCTAACAAAACCCCAAAAACAAGAACCATTCTATAGTAATCACTATTAAATAAAATAGCGTTATTATTTCCTATTAAGTTATCAGTTAGTTTGGCCAAACCAATTACTAAAACTACAACAAAACCTTCGCTATAATTTTCCGGAATCAATAAGTACAACTGATTGATATTAATAATAATACATAAAAAAATAAAGCCACTAATTATAAATAAATTAAGCGAGCTTTTTTGATATAAAGATTTTAACCCAATTTGATCATTATCATTAAGTAATTTAGCAGTTAAAGGATGAGTAATTAAATGCATAGATCTAGCTGGCACACCAATAACTGTAGCTATATATATTGCAACACCATAATAAGCAACATTATTTAAAGCTTCAAATTGTCCTAACATAAACTTATCAATCTCTAAAATTACATTAGCAATTGATCCAGCAATAATTATTAAAGCAGAGTATTTTAAAACAGCACTTAAATTAGGGATTTTAGTCAGTTTTATTACTGGCAATCTTAAGCTAAATGCATATAGTTTCATAATAAAAGTCCTTACCATATAAACTATTACAATTCCATAAATTAATTGCTCTACAGTTAAGTAATTAAAATGAAGTAATAATAATAAGATAGTAATACAAACACGATGGAATACTTCTTTCATAAAGTTTCCAAAGACACTTTGAAGTTGCACTCTACTCCATGCATAAAACACTTCAAAATAAGCAAACATAATAGCACAAATATAGATTAACCAAGTATAGTCCTTGATTATTATATTTTCTTTAGCCAACCAATTGGAAATTATATCATATCCAAAATGTGTAATTAATCCAGCAGGAATAATAATTAATAAAGGCACAATTAACATTAACGTTAAAAAACTGTTTTGAGATTGCCTAGTTTTAAAAGACGAATAAAACTTAACAATAGTATTATGTGTCCCAAATGCCATTAATGGCATTAAAATATTAGCTGTAGATAAAATAAAAGTGATTAAACCAAAATACGCTTCACTTAAAAATTTGGTATATAAAAAAATGACATTAATAGCTCCAATAATAAAACCAATGTAAGTAATTACAGTGTTTTTAATGGATTGATTAATGACTATTCCCATATTTTAAAATTGTTTTAAAAATCTAATTTAGGAAGGATTTATTAATTCTGCTAAAGATTTGGTTAATTGCTTTCTAGAATAGTGTTGTAAACCTATTGGATTTGTTTTTAAAACACCAGCTTTATAAGATTTAAAATGAAGTTGGATTGTGCTTTTCAAACCTTGGTAATCGTCATAATTAAAAAATTGACCAGTGTTTGTCTTTTTTATAATTGAAGCAACATCTGCACCATCTGGACCTATAGCAATTATTGGTCTATTAGCAGCCATATATTCAAATAATTTTCCAGGAATAATGGCTTTAGTATCTTCAGAATTAATTTCTATTAACAATAGTAATTGAGATTTTTTTTGAAATTTAATTGCTTCATTGTGTGAAACATAACCTATATTATTTAAACTATTAGTTAAATTGTGTTTTTTAATAGAATGTATGACTTCTTCTCCAACTGCTCCAACTAAATTAAGCTGAAAATGAGCTGCAAAATCATCATCATTTTCAACTAAATCGCTTAATACTTTCCAAAGTATTTCTGGGTTTCGCTTTGATAATAATGAACCAATATGAGAGAGTGTAAACTTTTTATCTAACCCTTTTACTGTCACATTTTCTGTGTCGTAACCGTTTGTTATAACTTTAATAGGTTGACTGGTTATACCTTCAAATTCTAATTTAGTGCTTGGACTAGTCACAATAATTTGATTGGCTTTATTTAACACTTCTTTCTCTAAAGTTTTGTGCTTATTCTTGGACGCTTTTATTAATTTTAATTGTTTATGATACCCAATACTTGTCCAAGGATTCTCTAAAATCTGCAATCCATTTTACATTTAATTTTTCTTGCAATTTCATACCAATTAAATGCAAGCTATGTGGTGAACCACTAGTAATTATAGTATCTATATTATAATCCTTAATAAAAGTTGATAAATATTTTACAGAAGGTTTTACCCAATTTTTACGTGCATCAGGAATAAAAAAATTACCTCTAACATACAACATTAAACGCTCCATCAAGCTTTGTTTACTTTTTTCTGCAATTATACCTTTACTAATAGTTTTGCTTTTTTTAGAAAACAATTGTGCCAATTTATAAGGCTCTTTAATGTGCTGTTTAAGTATTGTTATACTTGGATCAACCTCACTTATTAATGATTTATCTGTAATTGGATAATTAGCATTGGAAGGACAATAAACAATAGGTTCTATATTAAAATCTGGTAAATACTTTACAAATTTTAACCAACGTTGTACTCCTGGACCTCCTGCTGGTGGCCAATAATAAGTAATAATGAGTACTTTTTTTTTATCCATTATATAACGCTTTCGCGGAATTTATGCCAAATAAATTAATCCTGATTGTTTTGCTTTAAACTTTTAAAACCAAAAAACAAACTTCCTAATATTAGCAATCCAAGCAACACAGAACTTATTAAAGCAATTGTACTACCTGATTTTACAACAGATGGTTCAAATTTAAACTCGATAGTATGTTTTCCTTTTGGCAAATTCATTCCACGCAAAGCATAATTAACTTTCTGATGTGGTTTTTGTATTCCATCTACATAAGCATTCCAACCTTTGTTATAATACATTTCAGAAAATACAGCAAAACCATCATTACTATTTTCTGATTGGTATTTAATATAATTTGGTTTGTATTCTGTTACGTTAATCGAAGCTAAAGAATCTACATTATACTTATAGTCAGAAGCTCTAAACTTGATAATAAGTTTTTCTGGTTTAGTATATACTGCTATACTTTTATTGTCAAGACTATCTAAAGCTAATATTTCTTCATTAGCAGATTCAACGTATTTAAGAGAGTTAACAAACCAAGCATTACCATTAGCATCATTATTTACAAACGGAAATGGCTTTTTATTTTTACCTGGACCAATAATGTATTTTGCGTTAAGCATATTTAATACATTAATATTGTTTCTAGACAAATAAAACTCAAATAAGTCTTGATAACGCTTAGGTTTTGCAGCATGATAACCACCTAGCGCGTTATGAAAATAACTTGCTTTTGCACCACCAGAAGTCATATCATAAACTCTAAAATTAGATTTATCTTTAAGGATTTCTAAATCGGCTTTATTTGGTTGATAAGGACGTTCCATCGTTAATTTAGACACAAAGTCGTCGTTATTTACATAACGTCTATCTACACCAACTAAATCAATAACAATAAGTAATCCTAATGCTATAATAACTTTAGTTTCGTTTAATTTTTTCTTTAAAAATAAGTAAATAACACCAGCTGAAAGTAAAACAAAAAGTAATGATCTTAGAGTGTCTGTTGTAAAAAAACTAGCTCTATCTTCTCTTAAAGCTCTAATAAAAGCATCCGCAAACTCATAACTATTACCATTTTTATAAGCTTCTCTGATTTGACCATCACTAGCTCCAACAAAATCAATTATTCCAGTTAGTTTTCCTAATAAAAACAGAACAGCTAAACCACCAGTAAGAGCTACTGTATATTTTAATGCTTTAAGCTTTTCTTCTGTTTTTACAACTTCATTAAATAACCTAACCAAAGCAAAAATTGCTAAAATAGGTATACATAATTCTAATATTACTTGTATCGAGCTTACTGCTCTAAATTTATTATAAAGTGGTACATAATTAATAAAAAAATCAGTTAAAAACTCAAAATTTTTCCCATAAGAAAGCAATAAGGATAGTAATGTTCCGCCAACTAACCACCATTTTAATCGTCCTTTTACCAAAAACAATCCTAAGACAAATAAGAAAATAATAACTGCTCCAATATACGCTGGAGCTTCCACAATAGTTTGATTTCCCCAATATGTTGGAGATCCTTTTATAAATTGTCTAGCGTCAACAGATGAAGCACCTTGATTAATAGCTAAATCATAAAGTGCAGAGTTTTCTCCAACATCTTCTCCACTTCCACCTCCTAAAAATCTAGGTATAAACAAATTAAAAGATTCCAATTTACCATAGCTGTATTCTGTAATATATTCTTTACTTAAACCATTAGTATTTTCTCTTGGGCTTCCATTTGCATTAATTGTTAACTCGCTTTTGCCACGTGTACTTTCTTTAACATAATCTTGCGTTGCTAAAATATTAGTAGCATTTAAACCAATAGCTAAAACAACAGCTACTAACAAAACCCCTACTGCTTTAAAAAAGTGTGGTAGTAGTTTTTTTCTGTAAGCATCTACCAAATAAGCAATTCCTAAAACCAACACCAATAACATTAAATAATAAGTCATCTGGAAGTGATTAGCAACCAACTCTAATCCCATTGCTACTGCAGTCAATATAAAACCATAGACGTATTTACCTCTAAAGGTCAGTAAAACTCCACTTAACACTAAAGGCATATAGGCAATTGCATGTGCCTTACTATTATGACCAACACCTAGAATAATTATGAGGTAAGTAGAAAAACCAAATGCCAATGCACCAAGTCCTGCCAGCTTCCAATCCACTTTAAGTACTAATAAAAGAATGTAAAACCCTAAAAAATAAAGAAACAAATAGTCTGCTGGTCTTGGTAAAAATCTAAGTGCTAAATCTAATTTTTTAATATAATTATGTGGATATTTTGCGCCTAACTGGTAGGTTGGCATACCTCCAAATGCACTATTAGTCCAATAGGTTTCTTGTTTTGTATTGGCTTTAAAATCCTTTTGCTGTTTAGCCATTCCTGTATAGTGAACAATATCACTTTGGTAAATAACTTTTCCTTTTAAAACAGGACTAAAATAAGCTAAAGAGCAGATAATAAATCCTACCAAAATTAATACATGAGGTAAGATTTTTTTAAACGAAAATTGCATAAATGAAATTAAAAACTGTGAGGTTGAAAATTACTCAATTTCTTCGTAATCTACATACTCGCCAACATTTTTATTTGAAGATTTATTTTTTGGCATTTTGTCTATAGATATTTCTCCTTCTTTTTGGATAGGTTCCTTTTTTTGCTGATTAAATCCACCTCCAAAACGTTCTGATGCTTTTTTAGCTGCATATTTAAACAGCATTGGAGCAAATAGACGAGATAATATTTTTAATCCGTAATATATTAATGCAATTATAAGGATGGTTCTTAATAAACCCATGTTTTAACTTTATTAAATATTTAACACTTTAACAAAAATACAATTCTTCGGTTTTAAATTAAGTTTTAAATACTTAAAAAAAATATAAAATCTTATATTTGACTTTAAACATAAAAATATGCCTAACCCAAAAATAATATTAAAGTACGTTCTGCTTTTAGCAACCGTTACTGCTACTGCACAATATACAGATGTTATAAACTCTAATAGACCTGGAGTATCCAGAAGTGCTTTTTCTGTAGGTAAAAATGTAGCGCAATTTGAAGTTGGACCTTATATAGTTAAAGAAGAACATACACCTTTAAAAAATGAAGCTTCAGGTTTTGGTGTTGATTTTGCTGTTAGATACGGTTTACTTTGGGAACAATTAGAATTAAACATTGAAGGAACTTATCAAAACGATACGTTTACAGACAACAGATCGTCTTCTTTTCCTGTTGAAACTGATCGTGCAAACTTTAGAGAGTTAACTATTGGTGCTAAATATTTAGTTTATGATCCTTACAAAAAAAGAGGTGAAGAAAAACCTAATCTTTATAGTTACCATGCCAATAAAAAATTTAAATGGAGTAATTTAATTCCTGCAGTTGCAGTTTATGTTGGTGTAAATTATGATCAAAAAAACAACACCTATGTTCCTTATAGCAACCCATTTACAAGCCCAAATTATGAAGGTGGCTTTAAGCCAAAAGTAATGATTGCTACTCAAAACAACTTTAGCAGTGGTTGGGTTATGGTTATGAATTTTTCTAAAGATAGAATTGGTTCTGATTTTTCAGATTTTCAATATATAGTAACGTTAACTAAAGCTATAAATGAACAATGGGTTTTATTTGGAGAAACACAAGGGATTAAAAGTGATTATTATGCTGACAACTTATTTAGATTTGGTGGTGCATATTTATGGGGAAGAAATTTCCAACTAGACACTGCCTTAACTTTTAATACAAAAGACACACCATCAGTTTTTGGTGTTAATTTTGGAGCTTCATATCGTTTAGATTTCCATAAAGACCCTGAAGCAGATAAAGATAATGGAACAGATGTTTTAGAAGAATACGAAAGAAAAGCTAACAAGAAAAAGAAGAAAAAGAAGAAAAAAGATGGAGATTCTGACAATCCAGATGACTCTGGAAAACGAAAAAAAGAAACTCAAGAAATAGATTTTGAAGATGAAGATTAACCCTTTCTTTTTTATATGATTACAATCAAAAAAGTAACAACAAAAGCAGATTACAAAGCTTTTGTTAAATTTCCTTTTAAAATATACAAAGACTCTAAATATTGGGTACCTCCTATTATTAGTCAAGAGTTAGCAACTTTTGATGCCAAAAAAAACCCTATTTTTAATGATGCGGAAGCCACATTATTTTTAGCTTATAAAGATAGTACTGTTGTTGGTAGAGTTGCAGGAATTATTAATTGGTTAGAAGTTAAAGATCAAAACATCCAAAAAATGCGTTTTGGTTGGTTTGATTTTATTGACGATTTAGAAGTAAGCAAAGCACTTATAGATGAAGTCGTTAAGATTGGAATGGAAAATAGCCTAGACTATACTGAAGGTCCTGTTGGGTTTTCTAATCTAGATAAAGTTGGCGTAATGACACAAGGTTTTGATCAAGTAAGCAATATGATTGCTTGGTATAATCACGAATATTATATTAAGCATTATGAAGCTTTAGGTTTTAAAGTTGAAAAAAAATATTCTGAAAGTAGATTCCCTTTTAAAAACGTAAAACCAGAATTCTTTTTTAAAGCCCAAGAATTAATTAAAAGAAGATACAAATTAACACCTCTTAAATTTACTAAGACTTCTCAAGTGATGCCTTACGTAGATAGGATGTTTGATTTGTTTAACGAAAGTTACGCGTCATTATCGTCTTTTGTTGCTATAACAGATATTCAAAAAGCGTATTTTAAAAAGAAGTTTATCAGCTTTATAAATCCAGAATACATAAAATTTGTAGTTGATAAAGATGACAACTTAGTTGCATTTGCTATTGTAATGCCTAGGTTTGCTGCTGCACTTCAAAAAATGAATGGTAAATTATTACCAGTTGGTTTTTTAAAGTTATTAAAAGCTAAAAAAGAAAGTAAAGATGTAATGTTTTACTTAATAGGTGTTCATCCGGATTATCAAAACAAAGGTGTACATGCTGTTATTTTTAACGAGTACTACAATACATTTACTGAAAAAGGAATACAAACTTGTTACAGAACTCCAGAATTAGAAGATAATGAAGCAATCCATAAAATATGGAAGCATTTTGATCCAGAAGTTTATGTTAGACGTTGTACTTATAAAAAAGTATTATAATAAAAAATCCGATTCTTTTCAGAATCGGATTTTTTATATTGTATTATGCGTAAAAATTATTCTCCCATTGCTTTCATTAAAGCAGCAGACATACGCTTATAAGTTCCGTTTTCAAGACGTTCTCTAATAGCATCAAATGCATCTAAAGTTTCTACAACGTCTTGTAGAGTATGTGTTGCAGTAGGAATCATTCTTAATAAAATAAGTCCTTTAGGTATTACTGGATATACAACTATTGAACAGAAAATACCATAATTTTCTCTTAAATCTCTTACTAAAGCCATAGCTTCAGGAATACTTCCGTTTAAATATACTGGTGTTACACAACTTTGTGTAGTACCAATATCAAAACCACGTTCTTTAAGTCCAGATTGTAATGCATCTACAATTTTCCATAAGTTTTGTTTTAACTCAGGCATTGTACGTAACATATCTAAACGTTTTAATGCTCCAACAACCAATTGCATTTGCAATGATTTTGCAAACATTTGAGAACGTAAATTATATTTTAAGTAATCAATAATTTCTTGATCTGCAGCTATAAAAGCTCCTGTACTTGCTAAAGACTTAGCAAATGTTGCAAAATAGACGTCTATATCATCTTGTACTCCTTGCTCTTCTCCTGCTCCAGCACCTGTTTTACCAAGTGTTCCAAAACCATGTGCATCATCAACAAATAATCTAAAATTAAATTTTTGTTTTAAAGCAACAATCTCTTTTAAACGACCTTGTTCACCACGCATTCCAAAAACTCCTTCAGAGATTACTAATATTCCTCCTCCAGTTGTTTCTGCCATTTTTGTAGCACGTTCTAAGTTTTTTTCTAAACTTTCAATATCATTATGTTTGTAAGTAAAACGTTTTCCATGGTGTAATCTTACACCATCAATAATACAAGCGTGTGCATCTACATCATAAACAATAATGTCATCTTTACTAACTAAAGCATCTACTGTTGATACCATACCTTGGTAACCAAAGTTTAATAAATAAGCAGCCTCTTTATCTACAAATTCTGCTAATTCATTTTGCAATTGTTCGTGTAACTCTGTGTGACCAGACATCATACGCGCTCCCATTGGATAAGCAGATCCATATTTTGCAGCAGCTTCAGCATCTATTTTACGTACTTCTGGGTGATTTGCTAAGCCTAAATAATCATTAATACTCCAAGTAATAACTTCTTTTCCTTGAAATTTCATACGATTAGAAATCTCTCCTTCTAATTTAGGGAATACAAAATAACCTTCAGCTTGGGCAGCCCATTTACCTAATGGTCCTTTGTCTTTATATATTTTTTCAAATAAATCTTTCATTATAAAACGATTATTCTGCCATTATAAAATTATAATTGGCTTATACGATTAAAATTTAGTTAGATAACAAAATTAGGGAATTTAATTATACATGCATAATAATACCGTCATCTATTATTAACAAAAAAGTTAACCTTAATAAACATCAAGGTTAACTTTTATCTTTAAAATATGTGTTTGTTACTTTATATATTGAATGCTTTGTGCTGCTTCAGAATTTTTACTATCAAAAAATCCTTGCTCATTCATCCATTTATCGCTATAAATTTTGCTCATGTATCTTGATCCATGATCCGGAAATATAACAACTATATTGTCTGTTTCTTTAAACTCGTTACTATCATTCAACTGTTTAATAGCTTGCATTGCTGCACCAGATGTGTACCCAACAAACAATCCTTCGGTTTGAGCTATCTCTCTTGCTGTATGTGCACTTTCTTCATCTGTAACTTTTACAAATTTATCTATACTATCAAAATCTGTAGCTGTTGGTATTAAGTTTTTACCTAAACCTTCTATTCTATATGGATAAATTTCTTTATCATCAAACTCTCTAGTTTCGTGATATTTTTTTAAAACAAATCCAAAAGCATCAACTCCAATAACTTTAATATCTGGATTTTGTTCTTTTAAATACTTTGCAGTACCAGAAATTGTTCCTCCTGTACCACTACATGCAACTAGATGAGTGATTTTACCTTCTGTTTGATTCCATATTTCTGGACCAGTTGAATGGTAATGTGCATCTATATTTAACTGATTAAAGTATTGGTTAATATAAACCGATCCTTTAATTTCTTCATGTAATCTTTTTGCTACTTGGTAATAACTTCTAGGGTCATCTGCACTTACATTTGCTGGGCAAACATATACTTTTGCTCCCATGTTTTTTAACATGTCAATTTTGTCTCCTGAAGATTTTGAACTTACAGCTAAAATACAATCATAACCTTTAATTACACTTACCATTGCAATACTAAATCCTGTGTTACCAGAAGTTGTTTCAATAATAGTGTCACCAGGTTTAATGATACCTTGCTTTTCAGCTTGTTCAATAATATAAAGTGCTATTCTGTCTTTAGAGGAGTGTCCAGGGTTAAAAGCTTCTACCTTAGCTAGGTAATTTCCTTTTAATTCTGAAGTCATTTTATTTAGTTTTATCATTGGTGTATGACCTATTAAGTCTAATACATTGTCAAAAACTTGTTTGTTTTGTTCCATAAATGCTATTTAAAAGCTACTTATTTATTTTTTGATTTAAAAATCAAACCTTGCAAAAATAAGCATTTTTTTTGATTATTTATTTATTCCTTCTAAATCAAATAGAAAAGCATATTCTAATGCTACTTCTTTTAAAGCTTCAAATCGTCCGGAAGCACCACCATGACCAGCTTCCATATCTGTTTTTAACAATAATAAATTACTGTCAGTTTTTAATTCTCTAAGCTTAGCAACCCATTTTGCTGGTTCCCAATATTGTACTTGAGAATCATGTAAACCTGTTGTTACTAATAAGTTAGAGTATGATTTAGCTTCTACATTATCATATGGTGAATAGGATTTCATATAAGAATAATAATCTTTATTATTTGGATTTCCCCATTCATCGTATTCTCCAGTAGTTAATGGTATAGAATCGTCTAACATTGTAGTTACCACATCCACAAATGGAACTGCTGCGATAATACCATTATATAATTCTGGATTCATATTAATTATTGCTCCCATTAATAAACCTCCTGCACTTCCACCCATTGCATAAAGATGATTTGCTGAAGTGTAATTATTTTCTATTAAATGTTTTGAACAATCTATAAAATCTGTAAATGTGTTTTTCTTTTTAAGCAATTTTCCGTCTTCATACCATGGTCTTCCTAAATATTCACTTCCTCTAATATGAGAAATAACATAAATAAAGCCTCTATTCAAAAGACTTAATCTTATTGTGGAAAAATATGGGTCTATTGTAGAACCATATGACCCATAAGAATATTGTAACAAAGGGCTTGTACCATCTAATTTAGTATCTTTTCTGTAAACAATTGACATTGGCACCTTGACACCATCTCTAGCTGTTGCCCAAATACGTTTAGACGTATAATTATCTTTATCAAATTTTTTATCTAAAACTTCTTGTTCTTTTTTAACTTCTTTTTGTTTTGATTTTAAGTCATAGTCAATAACCGAACTTGGTGTTGTTAAAGAGTTAAACCCATAACGTAAGGTGCTACTATCAAAATCTGGATTGTTTCCTAGACGTGCTGTATAAGTTTCACTTTCAAAGTCTAAATAATAATCTTCTGTTCCATCCCAACGTATGATACGTAATTGGTTAAGTCCATTTTCTCTTTCGTTTACAACAAGATACTCCTTAAATATTTCAATATCCTCAATTAAAACATCAGATCTATGTGGTATTACATCTTTCCAATGCTTTGCATTTGTTTCTAATTCGCTTGTTTTTTGAAGCTTAAAATTTGTTGCGTTATCTTTATTAGTAATAATATAAAAGCTGTCGTTAAAATGTGCAATAGAGTACTCTAAGTCGCGTGTACGCTTATTAAACACTCTAAAGTCACTGTCTGGTTGATCTGCTTCTAAAATTCTGTATTCTGAAGTTAAAGTGCTTGAGCTTCCTATAATCAAATATTTTTTTGATTTAGTTTTGTATACGTAAGTATTAAACGTTTCATCTTCCTCATGAAACACTAAATCATCTTGATTAGATTCATTTCCTAACTTATGCTTATAAATTTTGTCAGAACGTAACGTTAACTCGTCTTTCTTACTGTAAAACAACGTTTTATTGTCATTTGCCCAAGTAGCATGACCTGTTGTGTTCTCAACTTTATCCTTATAAACTTCTCCTGTAACCAGGTTTTTGATAAACAATGTATATTGTCTTCTACTAACTGTATCAATTGAAAAAGCAGCTAATGTATTATCTAAACTTATTGAAATTCCTCCTAATTTAAAATAACTATGTCCTTCTGCCATTACATTGCAGTCAAACATAATCTCTTCGTCAGCTTCTAAGCTATCTTTTTTCCTTGTGTAGATTGGATAATCTTTACCTTCTTCATATTTAGTGATGTACCAATATCCATTTTGTTTATAAGGTACACTTTGATCATCCTCTTTAATACGAGATTTCATTTCATTAAAAAGAGACTTCTGAAAATCTTCTGTATGTTTTAAAATAGAATCTGTATATGTATTCTCTGCTTTTAAATAGTCTAAAACCTCTTTGTCTTCACGTTGGTTTAACCAATAATAATTATCAATTCTGGTATCATCATGTATTGTTAATTCTTTTCTTACTTTTTTAGCGATTGGTATACTAACGTTAGGTTTAGCCATATTTAAATTCTTGTTTACTGTAGATTACACAAAGGTAGAATTTAAAACGATTAGCTATATCTGTTTTTAAATATTTAAACAAAATATTAACTATTGTTTTTAATAAATTTGCAGATATAACTTTAAAATTATTTAAAATGTTTGGAGACCTTAAGGGAATGATGGGTAAATTAAAAGAAACCCAACAAAAAGTAGAAGACACAAAAATACGTATGGACACAGTTTTAATAGATCAAAAAAGTAGTGATGATTTATTAAAAGTGACTTTAACTGCTAACAGAGTTATTAAATCAATTACTATTAATGATGCTTTATTAGAAGACAAGGAACAATTAGAAGATTATTTAATTCTGACATTAAATAAAGCTATTGAAAAAGCGACTAATATACATGAAACTGAAGTTGCTGCTGTCGCTAAAAATGGTATGCCTAACATACCAGGAATGGATATGTTTAAATAAGCAAGTGTATTAAAAACAAAAAAGGAAGCCAAATGGCTTCCTTTTTTTATATATGAAAAGTATTTACTAAGCTTAGTTAGCGTTGATTACTCTAAATTGAGTACGTCTGTTTGCTAAGTGCTCTCTTTCTGTACAAGAAACACCATCAGAACATCTGTTAGTTAATCTTGACTCACCATATCCATTAGATACAATTCTTGAAGAATTGATTCCTTTTGAGATAAGGTAGTTAGTTACAGCTTGAGCTCTTCTTTCAGATAAAGATCTGTTAGATGAAGCAGAACCTCTAGAATCAGTATGAGAAGCAATCTCTACAGATACACCATCAGCTAATACTGGTAATAATTTTGCATCAATCTCAGCTTTAGCAGCAGAAGTTAAAGTTGCAGAACCTAAGTTCCAGTTTATGTTAAGATCGTTATACTCAACGATTTTACAGTCTACTGGCTTCCATGTTGTTAATCCACCTTTAGTTTGTAATACTTCCTTAGTTACTGTTTTATTTACAGCAGGAACAGTTACTTCTTCTACTCTAGCATCACTAGCTAAAACTGTACGCTTTAATGTAGTTGTCTTTTGTGGAACATCAATTACTCTTGTTGTTGGAGGTGCAGTCATTACTGTACGCTTCATTGTTTTTGTAACAGCTGGAATATCTACTACTCTAGTTGTTTCTGGAGAAATGATTGTTCTTCTTACTGTAGTAGTTTTTGCAGGAATATCAATAGCTCTAGTTGTTGGAGGTGCAGTCATTACTGTACGCTTCATTGTTCTAGTTACTGCAGGAATTTCAGAAACTCTTGTAGTTGCTGGTTCTAATACAACAGTACGCTTCATTGTTTTTGTTACAGCAGGAATTTCAATAACTCTTGTTGTTGGAGGCGTTACCATTACAGTTCTATCGATAGTCTTAGTTACAGCTGGCACATCTACTACTCTTGTTGTAGGAGGTGTTACCATAACTTTTCTTGTTACATCTTTAGTTACAGAAGGAATATCAATTACTCTAGTTGTAGCAGGAGATACTAATACTGTTTTCTTGATTGTTTTAGTTACAGCTGGAATCTCTACTACTCTAGTTGTTGGAGGTGCAGACATTACTGTAGTCTTAATTGTTTTAGTTACAGCTGGAATATCAATTACTCTAGTTGTAGCTGGAGTTTGTACTACTCTTCTTGTGTATGTTCCCATTCCACAATCTGAAGAATTGTTACCACCTTGATCACATCCTGGCTTAGTAATAACCTGTGCGTCTGTAGCTAATTCTGTAGTATTAATTGTAATGTTTTGAGCTGGTACGTTTTTGTAACACCAGTATCTACAATCGTTAGGATCACTAGACTGACAATCTGCAGCTGGTGTATCACTCATTCCCCATTTAGCTGTTGCTGGCTTAACTTCGATAGTTTGGTAACCTGAAGTAAATTTAGCTGGAACAACTGTTAATGTAGATCCAAAATCTTGTTTCTTATAAGATAACGTTTCAGTTCCCCATGTTGCAGGAATAACTTCTAAACGTTGAGATGCTTCTTGTACAACAACTTCTACAGATTCTGTACTGTATTGTGCAGGAACTATTTCTACTCTTGAAGATGCAGGTTGAGAAACAACTTGTACGCTTTCTGTAGCCCATTTTGCAGGAACAACTTCTAAACGTTGTCCTCCAGACTGTACTACTACAGTTTCTGTTCTAGTTTCGTATTGTGCAGGAACAGTTTGTAACTTTGTGTAAGCAGCTTGAACTACTACTGTTTCTGTTCTGTTTTCGTATTGTGCTGGTACAACTTCTAAACGTTGACTAGCTTCTTGTACTACAACCTCAAAACTTTCTGTACCTAATTTAGCAGGAACAACTGATAAAGTTTGTCCAGCTTCTGCAGATACTACTTCAAAAGTCTCGTTAGAGTATTGAGCAGGAACAACAGTTAATTCTTGGTAACCAGCTTGAGTTACAATTTCTTCTGTAGTTGTATCCGTAGATCCAGCTACTTTTTCTAAACGTTGAGATGCAGCTTGTGTTACAACTTCAAACGTTTGGTTTTCATACTGTGCAGGAACAACAGATAACTCTTGTCCTCCAGATTGAATTACAACCTCTTCGTTTTCTGTTCTGTACTGTGCAGGAACAACTTTTAATTTCTTGTAAGCTGGTGCAACTTGTACTGTAATGTCTTGGTTAACCCATACATCAGGAGTTACACAACGAACATAACATTTCCCAGGTTCAGGATTTGTTGGTAAATCTTGTGCGAATACTGCCGAACAGACAACAAAAGATAAGATTGTTAGTAATACTTTTTTCATTTTTGTTAATTTAAATGGTTATTTATTAAACATATGTAGCCGAACTAATAACGACTGTTCACTAATTTCATGCAAAAAAAAAACATATCAAACAATTACGTGCACTAATTCTTAAAATTGAGTTAACAATTCGATGAAGTGTAGTATATTTCCGATTAAGAAACTTTACTGTAAAACATTCGTCAAACTCTATTTAACTATTTCTTAAAATTGTTACAGGTTTTTTAAAGCATTTATAACTTTATCGTGCTGATTTTCATTATAGTCCAAATGAGTTACTAGTCTTAATTTACTATTCCCCATTCCTATTATTTTAATTTTTTTATCAAAAAGTAGTTTTAAAAAAGTGTTTTCTGAATATTTTTTATTAAGCTCAAATATTACAATATTGGTTTCTACTTCTTCTACTTTTTTAACATAATCTGATTGTAATAATACGTCACCTAACTCTTTAGCTTTTTTATGATCCTGTGTTAATCTATTTAAATTATTATCTAAAGCGTATAATCCTGCAGCAGCAAAAAAACCTGCTTGCCGCATTCCTCCTCCTAAAATTTTTCTAATTCTTATAGCATTCTTCATCAAATGCTCATCTCCTAATAAAACAGAACCTACTGGGCAACCTAATCCTTTGCTTAAACACACAGAAATAGTATCAAATGCATCACCATACTGTTTGGGTGTTTCTTTTTTTTCTACTAATGCATTCCATAAACGCGCTCCATCTAAATGGTATCCTAAATCATTATCCTTACAAACTTGCTTGATTTTTAAAATTTCATCAAAATCCCAGCATGCTCCTCCTCCTTTATTAGTTGTGTTTTCAATTTCAACCAATGTTGTTAATGGACTATGATAAAAATCTGGAGGGTTTATAGCTTCTATAACTTGCTGCGCAGTAAACATCCCTCTACTTCCATCAATTAATTTACACGACACACCACTATTAAATGAAGCTCCTCCTCCTTCATAATTATAAATATGTGCATATTTATCGCAAATAACTTGATCTCCTGGATTTGTATGTAGCTTAATTGCAGTTTGATTAGCCATAGTTCCGCTAGGAAAAAATAAAGCATGAGATTTACCAAATAGTTTTGCTATTTTATCTTCTAAAGCATTAATAGTTTCGTCTTCTTTATATACATCATCACCAACTTTAGCTTGCATCATTGCATCTAACATACCTGAATCAGGCTTTGTTACTGTATCGCTTCTTAAATCTATAAACATACTTGTAATTTTTTTAGCATAAAACTATTAAAAATACTTGGTAAATATTTTTAAATCTTAGTAATAATTCTATTTTTGTTATAAACCCAAACTAAGTATGATTACTTCAGAAAACATTAAAAATCTTAATACACGCCTTAACACGTTAAGGCAATATCTTTGACATTGATGCTAAGTTAATTGCTCTTCAAAATGAAGAAGAACAAACCTTTGACCCAAACTTTTGGAATGACTCAAAGAAAGCAGAATTAGTAATGAAATCCATTAGAGAAAAGAAAAAATGGATTACAGATTATAATACCTCCAAAACCTTAATTGAGGATTTAGAAGTTATTTATGAGTTTTTTAAAGAAGATGAAGCGACCTTAGCTGATGTTGAAAACCGCTTTAAAAAAGCCTCTACACTAATTGAAGATTTAGAATTTAGAAACATGTTATCTGAAGAAGGTGACAGCTTAAGTGCTGTGTTACAGATTACAGCTGGAGCTGGTGGAACAGAAAGTTGCGATTGGGCAAATATGTTAATGCGTATGTACCTTATGTATGCAGAAAAAAACAACTTTAAAGTAAAAGAACTAAATTTTCAGGAAGGTGATGTTGCAGGTATAAAAACAGTGACTCTAGAAATTGAAGGAGACTATGCTTTTGGTTGGCTTAAAGGCGAAAACGGTGTACATAGATTAGTCCGTATTTCTCCTTTTGATAGTAATGCAAAACGACATACTAGCTTTGCTTCTGTCTATGTATACCCTTTAGTAGACGATACAATTGAGATTGAAATTAATCCAGCAGATATAGATATTGTTACTGCACGCTCTAGTGGTGCAGGTGGACAAAATGTTAATAAAGTGGAAACCAAAGTACAACTAACACATAAACCTACTGGAATACAGATATCTTGTTCTGAAACCAGATCGCAACATGACAATAGATCCAGAGCAATGCAAATGCTAAAATCTCAGTTATATGAAATTGAACTACAAAAACAATTAGCACAACGCGATGATATTGAAGCAGGGAAAATGAAAATTGAATGGGGAAGTCAAATTAAAAACTATGTCTTACATCCTTACAAGCTCATAAAAGACGTTAGAAGTGGACACGAGACTGGTAATGTAGACGCAGTGTTAGATGGAGATATAGAACCCTTTTTAAAAGCCTATTTAATGATGATGGGACAAAAAGAAATAAATAATCAAAACCTTTAATAATGATTAAAATTTATCATAATCCAAGATGTAGTAAATCTAGACAAGGTTTGGAAATACTAATCCAATCCAATCAAAAGTTTGAGGTAGTTAAATATTTAGAAACACCAATAATAAAAAAAGATTTAGAAGCATTAATTATACTATTAAAAATAAGTCCAATAGATTTAGTTAGAAAAAACGAAACTATCTGGAAAGAAAACTACAAAAACAAAACACTAACTGACAATCAAATAGTTGATGCTTTAATTACCTACCCTAAATTAATTGAAAGACCAATTGTTGTTAATAACAATAAAGCAATAATTGGAAGACCTCCAGAATTAATAAAAAATATATTGTAAATTACAAAAAACTGATTAATAGCAACCCTTAATTATCCCTTAAACTAAATGATAGTAATATATCACAACCCTGAATCTTCAGAGTCCAACGCATGCCTAGAAATCCTAGAAACCTATAAGCATGACCATGAAGTCATTAAGTATCAAGACAAACTTCTAGACAAAGAAAAACTGATAAAAATCATCAATATTCTTAATGTAAAACCAGAAGAGCTTATTAGAAAAGAAAGCAAAATTTGGAAAGACAATTTTAAACATCTAGAAGATGATGGTCACAAATTTAAAGATGACAATCTTATAGATATTATGATAGAATATCAAGATTTAATTGAACGTCCAATAGTTATAAACGGAGAAAAAGCAGTAATAGGTAAACCTGCCAAACGTATTTTTGATATTATTCCACAACAAAAGAGTTGATTTAATAATCCTTTTTTAACAAAGCTTTAACCAAACTCGCTTAAACCTATAGGTATTTTTGCTGTCTTATTTAGAAACCTAAACTAATGACCAAAAATCTATTTACCTTTTGCTTATTTGCCTTTTTATTTAATTTTTCAATTGCACAAAAAGCAGATGAAAAAACAATAACTGTTAAAGGTCAGGTATTAGAAAAAGACTCAAACACACCTTTAGAGTATGCAACTATTGTGTTTAAAAACACCAAAAATAGTTCAGAAATTAATGGAGGAATTACAGATGCAAAAGGTAATTACTCTATAGATATTAAAACAGGAACATATTCTATAAGTTTTGAATATATAGGTTTTAAAACTGAAGTTATCCAAAACCAAACGATTTCTAAAAATCAAACATTAAACACTACTTACCTATCTATTGATGCTGAAGCATTAGATGAAGTAGAAATTATTGCCGAAAAAACAACTGTAGAAATTAGGCTTGATAAAAAAATATATAATGTAGGTAAAGACTTAACTGTACGTGGTGGAACAGTAAGTGATGTTTTAGACAATGTACCTTCCGTTTCTGTAGATGTTGAAGGTAACGTTGCTTTACGTGGAAATGATAATGTCAGGATTTTAATTAACGGAAAACCCTCTGGCTTAGTTGGATTAAATTCTACTGACGCTTTACGTCAACTTCCAGCAGAATCTATTGAAAAGGTAGAAGTTATCACCTCTCCATCTGCAAGGTATGATGCTGAAGGTACAGGTGGAATTTTAAATATTATATTACGTCGCAGTAAATTACAAGGTTTAAATGGAGCCATAACTACAAACGTTGGTTATAATCCAGCTGCTGGTATTTCTGGAAACATCAATTATCGTACAGGAGATATTAACATTTTTAATACTACAGGATATAATTACAGAGAAGTACCAGGAAACGACTTTGCAACTACACAATACTTTAATCGTGATTTTGATGATGATGGAAACTTAATTATTGATAATGACGACACCTATTTAGACGAAAGCAATATTTATGATCGTATAAGAAAAGGGATTACTACTAATTTTGGTGTCGAATGGTACGTTAATCCAACAGCATCATTAACAACATCTGTTGTATATAGAAATAGTGATAACGAAAACAATGCGACTAACACTTTAAATCGTTTTGATGTAAACAGAGTATTAACATCATCAACAGTTAGATTTGATCCAGAAACTGAAGACGATAAAACCATACAATATGCTGTAAATTTTGACAAACAATTTAATACAAGTGGTCATAAACTAACTTTCGATTTTCAATATGAAGATTCTAGTGAAGACGAAAACTCTATAGTTAATGTTGATGGAGAAAATCTAGAACAAGTAGCAACTTTAGAAGATCAACAACGTATTTTGCTACAATCAGATTATGTATTACCAATAGGAGAAAAAAGCCAATTTGAATTTGGATATCGTGGAAATTTCAATACTACAAGTACTGACTACAATGTTGAGTTTTTAAATACTGATACAAATGTATTTGAAAACCAAACAGATTTATCTAACCTATTTAATTACAAAGAATATTTAACAGCAGTTTACACACAGTATGGAAGTAAAATTGGTAAATTTTCTTACCTATTAGGTTTACGATTAGAAGATACCAGAATTACCTTAGACCAACCTACAAGTGGAGATTATGACAAAAACCAATATACAGGATTATTTCCAACAGTAAATTTAAATTACGAGTTAAGTGAAAGCGAAAACCTAACCTTAGCTTACAACAGACGTTTACGTCGTCCACGATCGTTTTTTATTAACCCTTTTCCTTCTCGTACTAGTGTTACAAGTATTTTTCTAGGTAATCCAGCATTAGCACCTAGTTATTCTGGTACATTTGACTTAGGCTATTTAAAACGATTTGGTAAGTTTACTTTTGATACGTCTTTATATTATTCTCATGCAACAGATGTTTTTAATTTTACCATCTTTGACACTGGACAAACTGTTGAAGTAGATGGTGAAGATGTTGCTGTTTTACAACGTACACCTATAAATCTTGCAACACAAGATCGTACAGGTTTTGAATTTACTTTATCGTACAGAGCATCTAAAAAATGGAATATAAATACCAACTTTAACTTTTTTAATTCTAAAACAGTCGGAACTGCATTAAATGGAGACGATTTAGGTAACGAAAACTCAAGTTGGTTTGTTAGGTTAAATAACAAATACACGCTTCCAGCAGGAATAGATTGGCAAACACGATTAATGTTTCGTGAACCAAGAGACGAAAATGGACAAAGTAGTCGTAAAGGGCTATTTATGGCTAACCTAGCCTTTAGTAAAGATCTATTTAAAGACAAAGCCTCTTTAGCTTTTAATGTTAGTGATTTATTTAATACTCGTAAACGTGAGCAGACTACAACTACAGAAACCTTTGTTAGCGATAGCGAGTTCCAGTGGAGAGAACGTAGTTTTAACCTATCATTTACTTACAGATTTAATCAGAAAAAGAAACGTCCACAACGTGGTAACAATGGTGGTGGTGACGATTTTGAAGGATAAATATTAGTAGTGTAAACTAAAAAGTAGCTAGTAATTAGTCTCGCTCAAAAAATCATAAAATAAAAAAGGGAAACTCAATGAGTTTCCCTTTTTTTTATATTGTTTAAAAAAATATTAAGCGTTACGCTTTTCTTTTTTCTCTTCTTTAATCTCGTTTAAACGCTCTAACAAACTTCCTCCTATCCAATAAGGAACTACAAAAGTTATCAGAAAAATCATTAACCAAAATCCTATGGTTAAGATTGTTAAAAATGCTAAAAAGCCTAAATATTGGTCAAATTCGAACATAATGCGTTTAATTTCTTATTTATTAATACAGCAAAGATAAAGCAAACATATTTTGTATACAATACAAAGTTTAAATTTATTAACAAAGGTTGTTAATAAAGTAGATTTTTCAGGTTAGCTTAACTGCTTTTTATAAGAGTAATGTCAGATTTTATAACACAAATAATTAAAAGCACTTGCATTAAATTTACAACTATTATTTTATACAATCTGACATTATCCTTAGTCTGTTGTCAATTCTTCCCATAAATCTTCATATCCTTTTTTATGATTTTTTAGTCTTTCATCGTTATAATATTCCTCAAAAGTAATTTTCTTCGCTTCAAAAATACAAGGTTGGTTTTTATATTTTTCGGAATTAAATTCGCCTTGCAAAAAAGCATTAATAATTTCGTTTCTAATGTTGTATTCAAATTTTTCAACTTTTTTAACAAAATCTTCTTTTGTATAGTCTTTTGCATTAGCAAATAATTGATTATAAGAACTTTTAGTTTTTAAATTACCTAACTCCATAATTAATATTTGTGAAAAATAAGGAACTTCAAATGATTTAATTAAGTTTTTATTTAGATTAATACCGATTACTTTTCCTTTAAGATTCAATAAAAGTTCTCCTTTAAATTCCATTTTTTTAAAATTTATAGAAGGAATAGTAATATCATTAAATCCTTTAGTTTCCCAATATTCAAATGATGCTCCAATATTGTTCCAGATTTCTGTATTTTTTGAAAACTTCAAAATTTCATTTATTAAAGTTTCATTGTTTGTTGATTTAGAAGTTTTTAATAATTCATTTGAATTATTCCACTCTGTTTTTGGATAATTGTTATAACTCATAATATCTATTTTTCACAATTAATAGGATAACATGGCAAACAACCACTTTCTTGTCTTAACCAAGTTAATGAAGTAGGCACAATAAATTTCCAAGATGCACCTACAAATAAAGCACCAGTTGACCAAAGGATGTTTTTATTTAAATAAAGGTTATCAAAATCTGCCTGATCTTTATGTTCTAATTCTTTATCAAGTTTAATTACAACTTCTCCATTTACTTCTTGTATAGAAACAATTCTATATCTTATACAGTCAATAAATATTTCTCTGTCTTTATCTACATCTGCTTTTGTTTGGTTAAATGAAAAAGGAGAGATTACATCATAATAATCAGAATTATTTTTTAGTATGATTTCATCTTTTAATAAGCTAGTAACAATTGAGTTATCCCAAGTTAAAAAACCATTTCTATCACTATTAAAATTATCTTTACTCTCTTTTATTTCCTGATAAATTGGCAGATAAGTTGCTCCAGATAAAGGCGGAACTCCACTTCCTCCCCAAATTTGTTTTGTTTCCAAAAAGTGATTTACCAATGCTTCATATCCTGGACGAACAGAAATTGAAACTCTTGCATAACCAGATTGAAGAAATTTTTGAAATAAGCCATTAGGAGTTTCTTCATTTAATTTATCTTCCCATGAGCATTTACTTGCCCAAAAATATGGGTAAAGCATATAACTCATGAATTTCCACTCAAATGCTTGTTCAAAAAACCTTACTTTTTTTGCAAACTCTGCAGTCTCTGGTATAACCATTTGAGGTAATCCACAAGGTTTTACCTTATTTCTCATACCATTCTTGTCATCAAAAAATTGACATGTAATATATTCTAAAGCAGAATGTTTTAATTGCTCTTGAATAGTTATTGAAAGCATAAACGGGTTTTTATTAAATTTATCCTGTTTGTTCTGCTGAAACTTTTCAAACGCTTGGTTATACGCCTCTAAATCTTTATTGTACTTATCCATTATTTTGTTAAATACGTCTAGCTGCCATTTTAATAATTTACTTGGATGAGGAACGCATTTAATATTTAATGTAATATTGTAAGTGGTAACATTCCAATTTGTTATTGATAGAGTGTTGGTTCCTTCTAAATTATTTAACGGACTTACTAGTTTTGTGTTATTAGCAGTACTCCAACTGTGTCCATCATTATGCTCTAAATATACATTACCAGAACCTACAGCCATAAAAACTTTTGACCAAAACTCTTGATCTCTATGTGTAGAATTGTAACCGTCTATTTTAATCTCAGTAGCAATATATCCATCTGGAACAACAAAAGTTTGAGTTTCATTAATTGTAAATTGTTCTTTATTTTTACCAACTACAGGATTATCTCCTTTTACAAATAGTTTTAAAATTTTTGGTTCTGCATTTAGTATCTCTAAATCATTAAAACCGTAACATTGCACATATTTAAGGTAGTCTCTTGGATTAATTTTTTCAATTTCAATACAAGGTTTAATTGGTTTTTTTAATTCAAATTCTTTTTCTAAAATACTTTTAAGTCTTAATGATGGATCAGGAATATAAAAGTCTAAAATCTCTCTCATTCCATGACTATATACTTGACCTTTTCTTTCTTGATTTACAAAATAAAATTGCCTTGACATATCTTCTGTTGCACCAGTATTACCACCAAATACATGCTTGTTTTTTTCTTCAATCTCATTAATCATACGTCTTGATGTAAGAGTTCTTACTTTATTTTCAACACGTTTAATAGCTTTAGTGATTACATTTTTAGATTCATCTTGAACAATTTTTCTTGCATCTTTTTTAGATTGGTTATAACTTACATCTAATGAAGCTGTAAAAGTTGTTGGTGTTTTTTCATTGCCATAAGAATAAGTTGCGCCAGCATCAATACTTAAATCGGTTTCAACAACTTTTTCTACTTCTTTATGAAGTGAAAACCTTTCATCAACTTGCGTGTCCCTTTCTTCAAATGTATTATTATCTTCTTCTTGTTCATTATATGATTCTTCTCTTTGTAAATGACGGTGTTTTCGTGTACGGATTTCATCCTTAATGACATTTTCTATATAAGACATTTCTCCTGGTTTATAACAAGCAACTTCATCTTTAACTATAAAAAGTTCTGCTATATATGGCTTAATCTCTACACAACAAGGATTTTGTTCTACACATACTTCATCACAATTACATTGGCAAGGATTAGTGTTATCTTCACAATTACAATTTTGATTTTTTTCTATAAAATCATCACAAGGACAATTTGTTTTTTCTCCATTTGATTTTATCTTAATTTCATCAATATTAGCTATATCTTTTTCTAAACAATGTTTAGCATCCATTATACAAGAGATATTTAATATAAGTGGACGTTCTAAATATTTAATTCCATTTACATTAAAATTTTCTTTTCCATGAATAAAGCTGTCTTGTAAAAGTGTTAATAATTTAAACACTCTTTTTTCATCAAACCTTTTATTAATATACATTCCCGTTTTTACAATTGCTAAAGTTGTATCAGAACACCTGTTTATTAATTGAGATATTGATGATTTACTATCAACACATCCGTCTTTTAGGATTTTAATTTCATTTTTTAAATTTCTAAAATTTGTGAGCTTAAGAAAATCTTTTGTAGAAAAATTATCTTGATTATTTAAACCATAATTCAAGCAATCAAGATAGTCTTTTGAAAACTGTTCTATTGATTTAATAGACTCATCGCTTTTTAAGTAATCCTCCATTGAAGCAATCATCTTACTGTAATCTGTCAATGCCAGTTTACACCACTTTTTAGCATGATTTGATAAACTGTTTTCATTGTGTGATAAAAAACTATTGTTTTTTATTTCTTCTTCAGATAAATATCCTGATGTTCTAACGATTTGCTGTTTGTAAAGTGTAGCCATGATTTTAAATTTTAGTCAAAATTAGTTTCTTTTAATATTCTAATAATGATATGAAACCCCTTTTAAATATGATGTTTCAATCCTTATTTAGCTCTAAAATATTAATTGTTATAATTTTATAAAACAGACAATTGATAATCGGTTGACTTCGCTAGATTATCGGTTTTTGCATGATGCATAACGTATAAATAAGATGCGTTAGTTTTTTAAATTTAAAAAGTCAACGCTTTTTTTATAGCACTTAAAAATTTCTTATTAACAATTACTCATAAAATAATCTCATTTTTTGTAATTTTGCAGTCTTAAAATTAATCAATCTTTACAATGGAATACAGAATAGAAAAAGACACAATGGGTAACGTTAATGTGCCTGCAGATAAGCTTTGGGGAGCACAAACAGAACGTTCTAGAAACAATTTTAAAATCGGACCTTCTGCATCAATGCCTCTTGAAGTGGTTTACGGATTTGCATATCTTAAAAAAGCTGCTGCTTATACAAATTGTGAGCTTGGTGTTTTAGCTATTGAAAAGCGTGATTTAATTGCTCAGGTTTGCGACGAGATTTTAGACGGTAAACACGACAACCAATTTCCATTAGTGATTTGGCAAACAGGTTCTGGTACGCAATCTAACATGAATGTTAACGAGGTTATTGCAAACAGAGCACATCAAATTGCAGGTAAAACTATTGGAGAAGGCGAAAAAACCATACAACCTAATGATGATGTCAACAAATCGCAATCTTCAAACGATACTTTTCCAACTGGAATGCATATTGCTGCTTATACTATGATTGTTAAAAACACAATTCCTGGTGTAAAACAATTACGTGATACTTTAAAAAAGAAATCTGAAACTTTTAAAAATGTTGTAAAAATTGGTCGTACACATTTAATGGATGCTACACCCTTAACTTTAGGACAAGAGTTTTCTGGTTATGTGTCTCAATTAGACCATGGATTAAAAGCTTTAGAAAACACATTAGCACATTTAAGCGAGATTGCTTTAGGTGGTACAGCTGTAGGAACTGGTTTAAACACGCCAAAAGGCTATTCTAAACGTGTTGCAGAATATATAGCAGAATTTACTGGACAACCCTTTATAACTGCTCCAAACAAGTTTGAAGCATTAGCAGCACATGATGCAATTGTAGAGAGTCATGGTGCTTTAAAACAAATTGCTGTGTCTTTAAACAAAATAGCAAACGATATACGTATGATGGCTTCTGGACCACGTTCTGGAATCGGAGAGATTATTATTCCTGCAAATGAACCAGGAAGCTCTATAATGCCAGGAAAAGTAAATCCAACACAATGTGAAGCCTTAACTATGGTTTGTGCACAAGTTATGGGTAACGATGTTGCTATTACAGTTGGTGGTACACAAGGACATTACGAGCTTAATGTATTTAAACCAATGATGGCTGCAAACATTTTACAGTCTGCCCAATTAATTGGTGATGCTTGTGCTAGTTTTGATGTTAATTGTGCAGCTGGAATAGAGCCAAATCATGAAGTAATTAAAGAATTATTAAATAACTCTTTAATGCTTGTTACTGCTTTAAATACAAAAATTGGATATTATAAAGCTGCAGAAATTGCTAATACTGCTCATAAAAACGGAACAACTTTAAAAGTTGAAGCTGTTAATTTAGGCTATGTTACTGCTGAGGAATATGATGAATGGGTAAAACCAGAAAATATGGTTGGTAGTTTACAATAATTAAACTAGTATGACTTAATACATTAAAAAAAACCGATAAGAAATCTTATCGGTTTTTTTTGTCAGTTAGTTATTAATTATAATAATAGGGATGGCTTATTTAACCATTACAAGATTATAACTTATATATATAATACACATTAACATATGTTAATAAATCTTAAAGCTTAGATCTAATTCTACTTAATTGAACTGGAGTAATACTTAAATAAGAAGCAATTTGAAACTGAGGAATCAAATTATCTATATTTGGTATCATTTGTCTTAACTTAAGATAACGCTCTCTAGCATCCATTGTCAATAACTCAATATGTTTTTGATCGTTTTTACATAGCAAATATTCTAAAAATTTTATATGAAATGCTAAGATATCTTCATTAGTACTACAAAGCGCTTTATATTTAAAATAATCTACTTCATAGATTTCGCAATCCGTTAACGTTTCATAAATACTTCCTGAAGGAGATTGGTTTAGTAAAGCATCAAAAGATGCTAAAAGCACAATTGGTACAAATATACTTTTTGTAACCTCTTTTCCGCTTTCTAGCCTAACGTAAGAGCGCATTACACCCTTGTTTATCAAATAAATCTTACTTGGAATATCTCCTAGATTATCCAAAATAGTACCAGCTTTTACTTGTTTTAAAGTTGCTGTTTCAAACAATAATTCAAACGAAAGCGCACTAATAGGATAAAATGATGACATATAAGAATATATCTCACTATAATATTTTGGCTTTTCAGCTACCATAATTTTTATTTACACACAGGCTAAATGTATCGTTTTAATTGGTTGGGTTTACAATTTTTCGACATAGTGCAATAAAAAAGTTATAATAAGTAAAACAAGAAGGATTATTCAATACTATGCATTTTATCTATATTTGAATATAAATTAGACCTTAATTATATGTCAATACTTATAACAAACATCAAGGAATTACTACAGGTTAGAGCAGAAAACGTTTTAAAAGTTACTGGTAACCAAATGAATACTTTACCATCAATAAAAAATGCTTACATATTAATAAATAACGATACTATAGTAGATTTTGGATCTATGGATGATGCTTCTGGTTTAGAAGCAGACCAAACCATAGATGCTACTGGTAAAATTGTTTTACCAACATGGTGTGACTCTCACACACATATTGTTTATGCTGGAGACCGTTCTCAAGAGTTTGTAGACAGGATTAATGGGTTAAGTTATGAAGATATTGCAAATCGTGGTGGTGGAATTTTAAATAGCGCCAAAACATTACAAAACACAACTGAGGACGACTTATATAGTCAATCAATTAAGCGTGTTAAAGCAGTAATGAAGCTTGGTACTGGAGCAATAGAAATTAAATCTGGATATGGTTTAACTCCAGAAGCAGAATTAAAAATGCTTCGTGTTACAAAACGCATTAAAAAAGAGTTTCCTTTAAAAGTAAAAGCTACTTTTTTAGGTGCTCACGCACTACCACTTCAATTTAAAGACAATAAACAAGGGTATCTAGATCAGATAATTAATACCATGCTTCCTCAAATTGCTAAAGAAGGATTAGCGCATTATATTGATATTTTTTGCGAAAAAGGGTATTTTGATTTAGAGGATGTCGAGCAAATACTTTCTGCAGGAAAACATTATAATTTAATACCAAAAATACATGTTAACCAGTTTAACGCGTTTGGAGGTGTTGCTTTAGCTGTAAAACATAAAGCATTAAGTGTTGACCATTTAGAAGAGCTTAATCCTGAGGACATTGAAGCTTTAAAGGGTAGTAATACAATGCCTGTTGCACTTCCCTCCTGCTCTTATTTTTTAAGCATTCCTTATACTCCAGGAAGACAGTTGATTGATGCTGGATTACCATTAGCATTAGCAACAGATTATAATCCTGGATCCACACCATCAGGAAACATGAATTTTGTGGTTAGTACAGCTTGTATTAAAATGAAATTAACTCCAGAAGAAGCCATTAACGCAGCAACAATAAATGGTGCATATGCAATGGGTATTTCTAATCAATATGGCAGTATTACCAAAGGAAAAAAAGCAAATCTAATAATTACAAAACCACTGTCTAGCTATAATTATTTACCTTATGCTTTTGGAGATAACCATATTGATCAAGTTATTATAAATGGAGAAATCATTTAATTTTAAACTAAACACCTCTTCTCCTCTATCTAAATCTGCTTTAGATTTAGGATTATTGGACTTTCAGTCAGTACTAAACTATGTTAATCAATTACCTTACGGTAGAAATACAGACCGTTGCGATTATACATTAGTTTTAAAAGAACAAAAAGGAACTTGCTCCACAAAACACGCCTTTTTAAAGCAATTAGCTATTGAAAACTTACAGGGAAACATTACACTTTGTTTAGGGATTTATAAAATGAATGGCTTAAACACAAAAGGAATTGCTTCGGTTTTAAAACACTATAATTTAGATTATATTCCAGAAGCACATTGTTATCTTAAAATTGATAATAAAATTATAGATATTACTAGATCTATTACATCAGAGCATTCCTTTGAAAACTCCATATTAACCGAAGAAACTATTTTACCATTCCAGATTGGAGATTATAAAGTTAAAATACATCAAACATTTATTAAAAACTGGATTGTTTCAGAAAAAACAAAATATACATTTGAAGACCTTTGGGCAATTAGAGAAGCTTGTATTAAAGCCTTAAATCAATAAAAAAAACCTGAAAGCATAACTTTCAGGTTTTTCTAGTGGAATAAATAATTAATATCAGTCCAAGCTCTTATTTAAGGGTAAATTCAGAACTTGAAACCAATTCGTTTGCATTAAAGACATTAACTTGGTAACGTCCTTTTTCAAATTTATCATCTGATGTGTTTTCAACAAACTCGCAGATATCTAAATTTCCGTTTTCGTAATTAAACTTGCTAATGGTACTGTAATTAAGTGTTTGCTCTCCAAACACAACCTGCTCATTAGCACCTAAAATATTATTTTTTGGATCTATAACTTGTACAAAAAATTCTTTATTTCCAGGTTGAACTAATCTATTTTTAGCAACTGTAAAACATACTCTAATTTTATCGCTTCGTCTTGCGCGTTCAGTTGGTATTAATTTTCCGTTATTACGTTCTATTACACCAAACCCTTTTAAACCAGCTGTAGATAAAATTGCTGCGCTTTCAACAACTTCTGCTAAAGCAGTGTTCTGTACTAATAAAGAGTCGTTAAATAGTTTACTTTCTTCATATCTAACATTAGTACTATCTAAAGTTGTTGCCAATTGCATGTTTTCAACTTTTAATCTATCATTTTCAGATAACAACACATCCATTTCATTTTGAAGTGCTAAATATTTCTTTTTATATTTCCATAAACTTTTTACGTTTGTGTCTGATACTTTTAACGAGTCTATTAAACCTTGAATACGTTCTCTAGCTTCTATTAAGTTTTGGTTGGTTACAGTGCTTTCGCTTAATGCAACATCATATTTTGCAGTCAAAGCATTTAAATCGCTTAAAATATCTTTCTTTTCCTGGGTTAATTCCAGTTTAGATTGATCTGACTGTTGTTTACCCTTATATAAAGTAGACGTATATATTGCTGTTCCAATAAAAAGTGCTAAGGCTATTCCTAGCGCTACTTTTAATCCTGTATTTGCTGTGTTATTTGCCATAATATTTTATTTTTTAATTGTGAAACGTTAATTCTTTTTTCTAGCTAAAAATTGTAATAATAAAAACGTAATTTTATTTTTTCAAAACTACATAAAAAAGTAAATGGATAAATTAGTTTTATTTAATAACTCAATTATAAATAATCTACTTAATACGCGTTCTGGCGAAACTAAATTTGGCGAACATGTTCAGATCTTAACCAGTGTTTCAAATATATACGACACACTTAAAAATTTAGACGTTAAGCATGTCGTTTTTGGTCTTCCAGAAGACGTTGGTGTTTTTGCAAACTACGGTAAATCAGGTGCTTCAACCACTTGGGATACTACAATTAAAATTTTGTTAAATACACAAAGTAATGATTACAACTTAGCTAAAAACGTACTAATTCTTGGTTATTTAGACTTTACTGAAGAGCAACAATTATTATCAAAATTAAAACAAGACAACCCAAAACATATTACCAAAGCTAGAAAATTAGTTGCCGAAATAGATAAACATGTAGTAGATTTAGTAACAACAATTGTAAGTGCTGGAAAAATCCCTATTGCAATTGGTGGTGGACATAACAATGCTTATGGAATGATAAAAGGAACAAGTTTAGCCTTAAAACAACCTATAAATAGCATTAATTTTGATGCACATACAGATTTTAGAGCTTTGGAAGGTAGACATAGTGGTAATGGTTTTAGTTACGCTTACGCAGAAGGTTTTTTAAAACGATACTTTGCTTTTGGATTACATGAAAACTATACCTCTTCTGCAATTTTTAAGCAATTTAAAGACAATAAATATTTAGATTATAATACATACGAAGCAATAGCAATACGACAAGAGACTAAATTTAAGAATGAATTAAAACGTGCCAAAACACATATTAACAAGTCTAGTTTTGGAATAGAAATAGATTGCGACGCTATAATAAATGTACCAAGTAGCGCAAAAACACCAAGTGGTTTTTCTGCAGAGAAAACAAGACAATTTTTACACTACTTTGCAAGCCTAAAAAACGCTAGATATTTACATGTATGCGAAGCTGCTGCTAAAAACAAAAATGCTTCACAAGTTGGAAAACTTGTAAGTTACCTTATAACAGATTTTATACGTTCTAATTCTAAAATCAATGACTAAATTACATGTAGAGTTTATACGCTTAGGAATTGCTTTTATTGTATTTATATTTATAATAAGCCTTCTGTTTTTACATATAAACCAAGTACAAATACAATGGTTTAATACACTATCAGAGGTTTTTACAATACCAGCATTATTACTTAGCATTGCTATACCATTATGGATGGTTATCGATTTGGTTAAAAAAAATATTGCTGACAAACCTATCTTTAATCTCACATTTTTTGTTTGTGTTATTTCAATTTTACTATTACTATTTGCTATCCGTTTTTTAAATTAATAATGAAAAATAATATTGAAATAATTCCTTTTGAACAGCAATATTCTAAAGACTTCTATCTACTTAATATAGAATGGTTATACACTTTTTTTGTTGTAGAACCTTATGACGAAGAAGTACTAAGTAAACCATCTGATTATATAATAAACAAAGGTGGCTTTATTTTTTTTGCTAAACTAAACAATCAAATTGTAGGCACAGTTGCACTAATGCCTATACAAGAAAAAGGCACTTTTGAATTAACAAAAATGGCTGTTTTACCAGAGTTTAGAGGATTTAAAATAGGACAAAAACTAATGCAACATTGCTTAGGTTTTGCTAAAAAACAAAGTTTTAATAGACTACTACTCTATTCTAGCCGAAAACTTGAAAACGCCATATATATTTATAGAAAATATGGGTTTATTGAAGTTGAAGTAGAACCTAATTGTCCTTACAAACGTTGTGATATTAAAATGGAGTATCCTTTATAAAAGAGCATCAAAAAATCTAATTTTTCAATATTTCATTTTGAAAAACTTGTATGCTTCTTCCAGAAGCAATTGGATAATTTAATGCAATTAAAGCACGCTCTAATGCACTTAATACAGAAACCAAATCGTTTGCAGAGACAGATCCCATATGTCCAACTCTAAAATAGTTATTCTTAATTTCAGAGAGTAATCCACCAGCTACAATTACATCACTACTTGCTATTTTAGTACGTAATGCAACACCATCTATAGATTCTGGATAATACACAGCTGATAAAGTATTTGCTGCTATATCATTTGAGTTTGGTAGTATTTTAAGATCTAAAGCGTTTATTGCTTTTCTAAAAGCGTTTGCTAAAAGTTGATGTCTTTTTATTCTATTATCAATTCCTTCTTTATTAATAATTTTTAAACTAGCCTCTAAAGCGACTATTAAATTAACTGCAGGAGTCCCAAAATAAGAGGGTTTTCTAGCTTCATAAGCTTGCATTATAGGTAACCAATTTTTCCAATCTGCGTAATAATTAGACACTACAGTTTTTCTGTTTTTCCATACTTTCATTGCTTTTTCAGAAGCCATTAAAAGCGCAAGTCCTGGAGGAACACCAATTGCTTTTTGAGAGGCTGTTAGTACAATATCAAGTTCCCATTCGTCTTGATTTATTTCTTCTCCA
This sequence comes from Olleya sp. R77988, assembly GCF_044594215.1. Taxonomy (GTDB): domain Bacteria; phylum Bacteroidota; class Bacteroidia; order Flavobacteriales; family Flavobacteriaceae; genus Olleya. Next base: position 2,719,610 of record NZ_CP138988.1, read on the forward strand.
GCAACAGAGCAAACACCATCTAAAATGCTTAATACATTATACTTTGCGGCTAATTTAGCAATAGGTTTTGGGTCTATTAACACTCCTGTAGACGTATCTACATGAGTTATAGTTATTGCTTTATATGATTTGTTTTTCAACTCTTTTTCTATAGCTTCAACTGAAACTGCTTCACCAATTGGAGCTTCTAAAAGGGTTGTATTTGCTCCATAACAATTCAAAATATCTTTAAATCTTTCGCCAAAATAACCAGATGAAACAACAAGCACATCATCTTCTTTTTCAATAAGATTAGAAATTGCCATATCCATAGCAAGTGTACCTGTTCCTGCAACAATAAAGGGTTGTCCTTTTGGTGACTTCCAGACCTTTCGCATTAGTTCTAAACAATTTCCAAATACATTAATAAAATCTGGTGCTACGTGGCTATTAGTAGCTATTCCCATTGCTTGTAATACTTCAGGTTCAAACTCAATTGGACCTGGAATCATTAGTAACTTTCTACCTTTCATTGTTTAAAAATTATCCTATTATTAAATAGAAAGGCAACACGATTTGTGTTGCCTTTCATAAACTTTATTTGTCTAAGCAATTGCTTGCATAGATTCTTTATTTTTAACTTCAAATTGATTAGAGGTGTTATTTTCTCCTCCTGCTTTTAAAGCTTTTTCACCTGCAAAAAATGTTTTGTGGTCATCTCCAAGATCAGATCCAGCCATTCTTTGATGCTTTACACAAGATACTTCTTTTCTAATTTCTTGACGTTGTACACCTTTTACATAAGCAAGCATACCTTCTTCACCAAAGTAATCTTTAGTTAAATCATTCATATGTAATGCTGTAGTATGATACGTTGGTAAAGTGATTAAGTGATGAAAAATACCAGCTTCTCTTGCTCCATCCATTTGAAACGTTTTAATTTTTTGATCTGCACGAAGACATAGTTTTGAACCATCGTAAGCTACATCCATTAAATTACTTCTATCATAAGCTGTCATATCATTTCCTTCTTCCAACATTTCATCATATGCTTGATTACGGAAGTTTAATGTCCAATTAAAAGATGGCGAATTATTGTAAACTAATTTAGCGTTAGGCACAACCGTTTTAATCCTGTTTACCATATGCGCAATTTGCTTAACATTTGGGGTTGGCGTTTCTATCCATAATAAATCTGCTCCACTCTGTAAGCTTGTAATACAGTCTAAAACAACACGATCTATATTTGTTCCATCTTTAAACTTATATAAACCATTTGGCAATCTTACAGGACGTACTAATTTGCCATCTCTTTTAAGCAATACATCGTCTTCTCTGGCATCATTAATTGCAATGTCTTCTGCTTCTACAAAAGCTAAATATTGAGATGCTAAATCTCCTGGTTCTTGACTTACAGGAAGCTTTTGGGTTAAACCTGCACCTTCAGAGTCTGTTCTTGCTACAATAATTCCGTCTTCAACACCTAATTCTAAAAAAGCATAACGTACTGCATTTATTTTTGCAATAAAATCTTCGTGTGGCACAGTAACCTTTCCATCTTGATGTCCACATTGTTTAGCATCTGATACTTGATTTTCTATCTGTATAGCACAAGCTCCAGCTTGAATCATTTTTTTTGATAATAAATACGTTGCTTCTTCATTACCAAAACCAGCATCAATATCAGCAATAATTGGCACCACATGCGTTTCAAAATTATCTATTTGGTCTTGCACATCTTCGCCTAACTCTAGTCTTCTAAATAAATCGTTTAGCTCAATTGCATCAGCTTGACGCAAAAAGTCATAAATCTCTTCTATTAAACTTGGTACAGCTGTTTTTTCGTGCATGGATTGATCTGGTAATGGTCCAAATTCCGAACGTAATGCTGCAACCATCCAACCAGAAAGGTATAAATAACTTTTACTAGTTGTCTTATGATGTTTTTTTACTGCAATCATTTTTTGTTGGGCAACAAAACCATGCCAGCAACCTAATGATTGTGTGTAATTTGAAGCATCTGCATCATAGTCTGCCATATCTTTTCTCATAATAGCAGCTGTATATTTAGCAATGTCTAATCCTGTATTAAAACGATTTTGAGTAACCATTCTAGCTGCACTTTCTGGGTTAATAGCATTCCAAGCATTTCCATACTTTGCTTTTAGGTTTTTTACTGCTTCTAAAGCTGAACCATAACTGTTTTGTGCTAAATTTTTCATAATTTTGTGTTTGATTATTGATTTTTTTTACTGAATTTTGATAATTAAGTCTCGTTAACTATTCCAGTAGTTGCGAGACATTTTTTTTTAAATATATTGGTAAGCAGGAAGGGTTAAAAACTCTTCAAATTCTTTTTGTGTTGCTAGTGTTTTGAAAAGTGAAATAGCTAACTTAAATTTTGTTTTTGGCAAGTTACCTTCTCCTATTTGAGTAATTATTTTTTCGATTTCGTCATCAAAAATATCTTGAAACAAAGTGATATTAAACACTCTTCCATCTTCTAATTTGACTTCGTTTTTTAACCATTGCCATACTTGTGTTCTAGAGATTTCAGCTGTTGCTGCATCTTCCATTAAATTATAAAGCGCGACTGCTCCATGACCACGTAACCAAGCTTCGATATAAAGTATACCAACATTAATATTTTTTCTTATTCCTGCTTCTGTTACAGTTCCTTGAGGCAACTCTACTAAATCTTTTTCTGTAACTTTAACATCGTCTCTTAACACATGCAATTGGTTAGGTGTTTTCATGTGTTTATCAAATTCATTTAAAGCAACTTTTACTAATGCAGGATGCGCTACCCAAGTACCATCATGACCATTGGTTACCTCTCTTTCTTTATCAATTCGTACTTTTTCTAATGCTGCTAAATTTGCATATTCATCATTTTTAATAGGTATTTGAGCAGCCATTCCGCCTATTGCAAGAATCCCTCTTTTGTGACAGCGTTGTATTACCAATTTTGAATATACATCCATAAAAGGTGTCGTCATCGTTACTTGATCTCTGTTTGGAACCACAAAATTTGGATGGTTTCTAAATTTTTTAATGTATGAGAAAACATAGTCCCATCGTCCACAGTTTAATCCAACAATATGATCTTTTAGTTCATAAATAATTTCGTCTAATTGAAAACTTGCAGTAATAGTTTCTATTAAAACCGTTGCTTTAAAAGTACCAACTGGGACTTTTAAGTAGTTTTCTGCAAATTCAAAAATCTCATTCCATAATCTAGCTTCTAAATAATGCTCCAACTTTGGCAAATAAAAATAAGGAGCTGTACCGTTTTCTATCAATGCTTTTGTATTATGAAACACATACAAACCAAAATCTACTAAACTTCCAGAAGCCACTTTGTTGTCAATAATTAAATGACGTTCTGATAGATGCAAACCTCTTGGTCTAACTAACAATACCGCAGTTTTATCATTCAATGCGTAAGTTTTATTACGCTTAGCATCAACAAAGTCTATCCTTCTATTTATTGCGTCCTTAAGGTTTTGTTGACCTTCTATAGAGTTTTTCCAACTAGGTGAATTGCTATCTTCTAAATCTGCCATAAATGTTTTGGCACCAGAATTTAAAGCATTAATAATCATTTTTCTGTCCACAGGACCTGTAATTTCTACACGTCTGTCTTTAAGGTCTAATGGAATTCTTCCAGCTGTCCAATTGCCTTCCCTAATATTTTTAGTCTCTCTTGGAAACTCTGGAAATTTTCCAGAATCAAAATAGACTTGTTCTTGTTCTCGCCTATTGATTAACTCTAATCTTTTAGAGTTAAATTTTTCATGCAAAGCTGTTAAAAACAACAATGCATCATCTGTTAAAATTTCTGGATAATAGTTTTTTACCTCTTTTACGAAATCAATCTTCGTTTGTTTTAAAAGTGTGTTTTCCATAGTGTTACGATTTTACACTACAATATTAGAACAAAGTTTTCTAAAAAACAAGCGAACGTTCGCTAAATATTTAAATTCGCAAAAAAATATTAGTTCGCAAAAATTATTATATTTGTTTTATGGAAGAAGAATATATAAAATTAATTTTTGGATTAAAGCTAAAACAGATAAGGACTGACAGAGATTTATCATTATTTGGATTGTCCAAACTAACTGGCTTATCTAAGTCATATTTAAATGAAATAGAAAAAGGAAAAAAATATCCTAAACCAGATAAAATTGCTACACTTTCTGAAAAATTAGATGTACCCTATGACCAATTTGTGTCTTTGAAGCTAGATAAAAACTTAGCTCCTATTGGAGATATTTTAAAATCTAAAATACTAAAGGAAATACCATTAGAGCTTTTTGGAATTAAAGAAAGTACATTAATAGATATTGTTGCCAATGCACCAGCAAAAGTCAATGCATTTATAAGTACTATTATAGAAATTGCACAGCATTACAGTTTTAGTAAAGAAAGTTTTTACTTAGCTTCTCTTCGTTCCTTTCAAGAGGCAAATAATAATTATTTTGAATTATTAGAACAAGAAGTTTTAAATTTTTCTAAAGCCTACCAAATAGATTTAACAAAAAAGATAACCTCTAAAGATTTAGAAGAGATTTTAGTTGAAGAGTTTGGCTACACAATTAATAATAAAGACCTAGAAAAACATAAAGAATTAGATGAGCTGCGTTCTATTTTTATTCCAAAAACAAAAACTTTATTACTAGCAACACATATTGATGATGCGCAAAGAAGCTTTATTTATGCAAAAGAAATTGCATTTAATTATTTAAATTATCAAGAACGATTGTACACCTTTTCCTGGATTAAAATTGAAAATTTTGATCAAGTTTTAAATAATTTTTATGCTTCTTACTTTGCAGGATCACTTATATTACCACAAAAAATTATAGCAAAACAACTTACCAAATTATTTAAAAATGTAACTTTTGATAAGCAACAGTTTATAGCTATTGCTGAATCTTTTAATGCCTCTCCAGAGTCTTTTTATCAACGATTAACAAACATATTACCTAAAGCCTTTAATCTTCAAAATTTATTTTTTTTACGTTTTATTCATAAAACTAATAGCGAGAATTTTTATTTAACAAAAGAGCTTCATTTAACACATCAGCACTCGCCTCATTCCAACGAAACAAATGAACATTATTGTAGACGTTGGGTGTCTTTAAAAGTATTACAGGACATTGTAAAATCTAAAAAAGAGCATGTTTTTGATATTCAAATTTCAAACTATCCAGAAAGCAACCAAAAATATTTAGTGTTTTCTTCTGCAACTAAAGATCCTTTTAAAACAAATCAATATAGAAGTGTAAGTGTTGGATTATTAATAAACCAACAATTAAAACGAAAAATCGCTTTTTTAAATGACCCAAAAATTAAAGAATATAATGTAGGTGTAACTTGCGAGCGTTGTCCTATTGAAGATTGCTTAGACCGTAAGAAACCTCCTGTTATTTTAGAAAAACAGAAAAAGAACAATCAAATTGAACAAGTTGTTAAAGACCTGTTTAAACAGTTTAATTAGTTTTTTTTAAATAAAAAAAAGCACCAAACTTTTGTTTGGTGCTTTTTAATTATAAGTATCGTTAATTATTTTTTAATAAACTTTAACGTATTTCCGTCTTCTAATTTAAATAAATATAAATCACTAGATAGGTTCTGAATATCAATACTTTGATTAGCATCAACAGTTCCGCTTAAAACTTGTTGACCTAAGCTGTTAAAAACCGTATAAGCTAATGATCCTTTAAGGTTAGAAACCTTAATGAAATCGCTAGATGGATTTGGATATAATGTTATATTATCTGTTAAAGAAAATGTATTAGCAGATAAAGTTGGTAATGTAAATTTAGATATTTTATTTGCATCAAACTCAGCAATATAAACATCACTACCATTTACTGCTAAACCAGTTGGAGAGCTAACTCCAGTTACTAAATCTTCTTTAGCAGGAATTGCAGACATCAAATCTACTTTAGACACTTTATTACCACTATACTCTGCAACATAAAGATCGTTACCATTTGTTGTTACATCTATAGGTGTACTAAATCCTGTAACAAAATCTGTTGCAGTCGTTGCTCCAGAAGTAACATCTATCTTAGACACTTTGTTTGCACCAAGCTCTGCAATATATAAATCGTCATTTTTAAAAGTAATACCATATGGGCTGTTAAGTCCAGTAGCAACAGATTGAATAGTTGGTGTAGCAGCAGTTAAATCAATTTTTGAAATAGTGTTACTTGCAACTTCTGCAAAATATAAATCATTACCTTTTATTGCAATTCCACTTGGATTATTTAATCCAGATACCAAAGTAGTAACAACTGGAGTTGCAGTAGAGATGTCTATTTTAGTGATTTTATTACCATAATACTCAGTTACATAAAGAAAGTCTCCAGCAACCACTAATCCCATTGGTCTATCTAATCCAGTCACTACATTACTTTTTGTTGTTGGCAAAGGTGCAGTAATATCTAATTTAGAAATAACTCCTGTATTAAATTCTGAAATATATAAATCATTTCCAGAAAGCGCTAATCTGTAAGGATTGTTAGTTCCAGTTGCTACATCTGTTGTTTGAGCATTTAAACTAAAAACACTCAAAGCAATCATTGAGATTAAAATATAAATTTGTTTCATAAGAAAATTTTAAAGTCATAAAAAGTTACCTTTTTATGCAGTTCATAACTAAGTTAGAATTGGGGTTTAACATTTACAGTACATCCTAAATAATCATTATTTGTAGGAAATACTTTATTTACATGGCAAAAATAAATTAAAAATTGACATGACAATGCTTTTTGTCTTATTTTTTTGCTTTTAATCTGTTTTGTGTTGAAATTTATGAATACTTTTAGTTAATGATAGATGAATCACATCTGTTTATCATCAAAAAACAATCTAATTTATTGCAATATTCGTTATCTTTTTGACAAAGCACTACTAAAATCTCAATGATTAATGAATTAAGCTGCTTATTCTTAGGCTTTATTTTATAAGCAAAATTAAACTCTTTATAAGCTTCTTTATAGTTGCCAGATTTTAAGCGGTTTGTACCACAATACAATAAAAAGTCAAAAATCTCCTTATCTCTTTTATTATGGACAGCTGCTACTTGGTCATTAAGGTTTTTTGAATAATTGGTAAAGTCGTCCTTTTTTAATATAAAAAGAGTAACGATAAATACTATAAAACCTAAAGAGATATAAATGTAAAAATTACTTGATTTTTTTAGAAGGTTGTAATTTAAATGTTCTATGATAATTTGGTACTGCTGTAAAAGAGGGTTTTCTTTCTTTAGAGTAAGGTTTGCGTGGACGCATTTTATACACCCAACTTTGCATACCTAAACCCATGTAACCCATAACTTATCTTTATTTATAAGTTATGCTTTTCCAGAATTTGTTACACTTTAATAAAGTTATTCTCCATTTAACGAATCTATTTTACGTTGCAAACGTTCTATTTTATCTGCTTCAGTTTTCTTTACAATTGAGTCATATTGACGTTGAAGTTCTTGTAAAGTTTTACTATTGTCTGTATTATTAGCAGCACTTGTGCTATCTATTTCTATATATTGATCGTTTAGATCCTTCATAATTGCTTCAACCGCTTTGTCATCTGTTACAAAATACTCTCCAATACCTTCACTAGCTCTCCAAGCCTCATTTAATTGATCGTAAATAGATTTTTCCCAAGTACTTGGGTGTTTAGCATCAATCCAAATCACATCTTTATATTCGCTATCAATTAAAACTAAATCTGGTGTTGATGATCCATCAAACTGTTTAGCGTCAGAATCGCTAATAGACGATACTGTACCTAAAAAGAACATACGCTTACGTCCTGCTATGTTTTTTATGTATGGTCTAAATTCTACTGGAGTATTTGCTGACCAATCATATTCTTTTCTAGATTCTTTTACTTTAAG